>JAZRNY010000045.1:0-18198 GCA_045648445.1 Acutalibacteraceae bacterium | reverse complement strand
GTAAAAGAATATGATGAGTTATTTAACGGAAAATATGAAGAACTGGAGTTTAACAGAATTAAATAAGACATAACACAAGGCGGCAGTTCTTTTGTGTGTAATTAAAATTGAACAGTTTTACTGTTTAAGATAACCTCACTTAAGCCAAGGTGCTTTTAATTAAGCACTTTGGCTGTCCGTTTTTTGAAAGGGAATAATGGGAATGTTAATTTTATATCTTTCGGCGCTTGATACGCAAGAAGAAAAGGATAAATTTGAACAGATATATATTAATTATAAAAAACTTGTATATTATATAGCATATAAATATATGTCCGAAAAAAATTTAGCTGAAGATGCAACACAGGAAACATTTTTAAAACTTACAAAATACATAGATACCATTGAAAACGTTGATTCTCAAAAAACTGTTTCATTCATAACAATTGTTGCAAAAAGCGTATGTTTAGATTTGCTGAGAAGTGAAAAAACGTATATAGAAAATACGAAAAAATATCACAATGATCAACCAGATTATACAGAAGATGTTTATAATATGCTGGATATAATAAGAGAACTTCCCGAAAGTTATAGGGACATTTTAATATTGAAATATTGTTTTGATATGCCGACCCGAAAAATAGCAACCATTTATAAAATTTCAGATAATTCTGTCAGAAAACGTCTGGAACGAGCAAAAAAAATAATTAAAGAGGTAAAACTATGACCTTTACATTAAAAGAAAAAGAATTATTAAAGAAAGCGCTTGATTTGTACGTTGAAGAAACGGCAGAGCAATATAAATTTACGCAAAATCTTAATATAGACTTTTCGCCTGATTTTGAAAAAAGTATGCAACGTCTTATAAAACGTCAGAAAAAGCCGTACTTTAAACTGATAAATACCGTTGCGAAGCGTGTTGCTATAATTATAGCGGTTATAATAATTGCTCTGACAAGTACAGTATTAAGCGTTGATGCATTACGCGAAAAAATCAAAAACTTTGTTATTGAAACCTTTGAAAAATTTTCGATAGTTGTGTATAACGATAATTTAAATACTATCGAACAAATTAAAGAATATTACTCACCCTCCTATATTCCAAAAGGATATGAAATATCCCGAGTTGAAAAAGGAGAAATTGATAATTATATTTTATATAAAAATAAGAATGGATCTGAAATTCATTATACTCAAATTTGTCTTAGCTACCAACAATCATATATAGATACTCACAATTGCATTATAGAAGAAATTGATAAATATTTATTTATACGAAAAGAAAGTATAAATCGAAATGCAATATATTTTTCTGATAAAAACTATTCTTATGAAATAGTTTCTTTTGGAGATTTGGATAAAGAAGAACTTTTGAAAATTGCGCAATCTTTAAAAGCAGAAAAATAAAACCCATAAAAAACAGGATAAAAAAGCAAAAAAATAAGCCGCCCTAAAGGCGACGGAATATATTTGATATCAGCCAAACGGGACTTTAAATTAAGTCCCGTTTTATATTAAGCTGATTTCAGAAAAGAATTCCAATTAGCCGATTTTGTTAAGACGGCAAACGAGATTGGACTTCTTTCTTGCTGCGGTGTTCTTATGAAGAATACCCTTAGCGGTAGCCTGATCGATCTTCTTAACTGCAACCTTTACAGCCTCTTTAGCATCAGCAGAGTTTTCTGCGATAGCAGCATCAGCCTTTTTAACAGCAGTTCTTAAAGCAGAACGGTAAGCCTTGTTACGCTCGTAAGCAGCAGTACTGGTAAGCACGCGTTTTTTAGCAGATTTAATGTTAGGCACTTATTGCACCTCCTTTTTAAGCATTAACAAAGATATAATATCACTAATTATAAAAAAAATCAACAACTTTTTTTTAATAAATAAATATTTATATCAAACAATAAGTAACGAGGTGATTATTATGGACGCACGAAGTGACCTTGCAGTCGAACTTAACAGCAGGATAACCGATACAAACGGAATTATTTGCGAAACCGAAAAAAATTCTATAATAACGGTGACAAGAATTAAAGTTATTAACGAGCAGGGCGAAAAATCTTTGGGCAAACCTAAAGGAAATTACATTAATATTGATATTCCCGACCTTTTATACCACGGCGGTGATTATGAAGAACTCGAAAAAATCATAATCAAAGAATTGTCTAATTTTTCATTTCCAAAAAACAATATTTTAGTTGCAGGGCTAGGCAACCGCAACATTACTCCGGACGCCTTAGGGCCCGAAGTGGCTGACAAAATACTTGCTACCCGTCATTTAAGTCCCTATTTAAGACGGCAAACGGGACTGACAGGGCTTAAAGATATAGGCGTAATTCAACCTGGAGTTTTAGGTCAAACGGGTGTAGAAACCTTAGAAATTTTAAAGGGTGTTATATCATCTTGCAAAGCCGACGGGCTTATAGTTATAGACGCATTTGCAGCGGCAGAACCCCAGAGACTCGGAACAACCATACAACTTTGTGACAGTGGAATTTCTCCCGGTTCGGGTGTGGGCAACGACCGCAAAGAAATCAGCAAACAAACGGTTGGTATACCGGTTATTGCAGTAGGTGTGCCCACCTGTCTTGATGCTGCACTTTTGGGAAGTAACGAAAAACGCTCAACGCCGATGATAGTAACACCGCGTGAAATTGATTTGCTTATAGACCGCGCCGCCGCTACCCTTTCGGTATCGTTAAACTGTTTTTTACAACCCGCAACCGACAGAAGTCTTTTACTTTCAATCGTATAACTTGCAACTTTTATTCATATATATAAATGAAAGGTTCGGTGAATGTTTTGAAGGATTTGGGCGGTATTTTTACCCTTTCGATTACGGCGTTTTTATGTGTAATAATTATTATAATAAGCGGTGTTTACGTATCAGGAGACGATAACTTAAAAAAAGAACCCAACAAACAGCAAATCGCCGAATATCACATAAGTTCTAACAAAACGCAAAGCAGCGAAAGCAGTACAGCAACAAACGTTTCGGCTACACCTAAGGGAAATGTATTGGAACAATTTATATCGCCCTACAAAAGCAAAACCTCCTACAACCGCGTTTACGTTAAAAACCGAGCAGAAATTAACCTTAATATAAAAAAGTATCTTGAAGCGCCAAATCCCATTAAATTAACAAAATACGGCGACGTTCAAATACTTATTATGCATACCCACACCACCGAATGTTTTTTACCCGAAGACAGAGATTACTACACCGATAAAGACGTAACGCGCACACGAACACAGTCGGAAAACATTACTGCCGTTGGGGATATTATTAGTGAAAAATTAAACAACGCAGGTTTTAAAACGGTACACGACAAAACCGAACACGACTACCCTGAATATAACGGCAGTTATAACCGAAGCGGAGAAACGGTAAAAAAGAATTTAGAAAAATATCCGTCCATAAAAATAGTAATTGACCTGCACCGCGATTCTATTGCAGGAAACGGCACCGACCGAGTAAAACCCATAGTAGAAATAAACGGCAAAAAAGCGGCTCAGGTTATGCTTGTTATGGGTTGCGGTGAAACGGTTGCCAACCATAAAAACTGGGAGAAAAACTTTACCTTCGCAGTAAAGTATCAGCAAACTATGGAAGTGTTATATCCCGGCCTTGCTCGACAGTTAGCCCTTGTTTCAAGCCGTTATAATCAGCACCTTACCACAGGCAGTATACTGCTTGAAGTAGGCACCGAATCAAATTCTCTTGAGGAAGCAAAATACGGCGGAAGTCTTGCCGCTGACGCTCTTATATCATATCTTAATACATTAGTTTAGGAGAAAAAATGAAAAGGAATACTAAAATTTTTTGGCGTAGTTTTATAATCAGTTTTTTAATAGTTATATGCCTTTATATAATAATCGCAGGAATTGGTGAAAGTTACAAACAAATGCGCAGAATAGGATTTGGAGAATACAAAAACGCCATCGAATATTCCGATGGCGTTTTACGTATATTGGATTTTAATCTAAAAATCAGATAGTTTCATTAAATTTTACCGGATTGCCTGTTTTATCAGATTCAAATGCTGCTTCCATAACCTTCATTACACGGCGAACCTCACTATGTTTAATAAGAGATTCTTCTTTACCGTCAATAGCGGCAACGTAATTTCTATAATAGTCGTGAACGTCGCTTACAGGACGTTCTATTTCGTATAAATCTATTGTGATTTCATCACGTGGAGCCATAGTTTTGGTTATACCTGCGGCAGTTTGCACAGGAAGAACGTCTTTTTCGTTCCATGCTTTTAATTTAGCAACCTGTGCTTTTTCGCGCCAATCGGTAATAAGCGCAGTTCCTTTTTCGCACTGCATATAAAACCTTGGCAAAGCAATAAAGTTATATGTACCTACTTCAACGTAAGCGCGTTCACCCGTTTTAAAATTCAAGGTAAGTTTAAATCCATCGTCAACCTCATTATTGGTTACGTGGGTAGTTTCACAATAAACGGTATCAATTTCTTTACATTTAAAGATTTGAAGCAACTGGTCAATTAAATGAACGCCCCAATCTAAAATCATACCTCCGCCGTGTTCTTTTTGACATCTCCAGTCAGAAGGAATACCACGGGAGCCGTGGACACGGGATTCTATATTTATAACCTTTCCTATTTCACCGCTTTCGGCAATTTGTTTTATTGCCAGAAAATCCACGTCCCAACGTCTGTTTTGATGAACGCTGAAAAGTTTTCCCGATTTATTTGCGGCATCAAGCATTTTATCAAGAGCAGCCACGCTCATTTCAACAGGCTTTTCACAAATAACGTTTTTATTTACCTTTAGCGCATTTAAAGTCCATTTTAAATGTTTATCATTTGGAATGGCTATAACTACAATATCAACATTTTGGTCATTTATTAAGGCTTCATTACTGTCATATACGAAAATACCGTCATTTTTTGCAGCAATTCGTCTTGCTTCGCTGATATCATAAACACCTACAAGGTTAACGACGTCACTTAGTAATGCCTGTTTACAGTGACAAGCGCCCTGTCCGCCATAACCTATAACAGCCAATTTCTTTTTCATTTTTATTAACCCTAAAACTGTGAATTCGCTTTACTATATTTTAGCATAAAATGAATATTTTACAAGTCAAAATACAACAAATCCCTTAATAATTATTATAGGATAATTTTATATTTTTGCAGTTTTGTTTCATTAACGAAACGTAAGTTGCCCCGTTTTTCATTTCTGCCTTTGTTACGTTGTGACAAGAATGAAGCAACACAGGTTTTGCACCTGTTTCTTCACATAGCATAAGGGCAATTTTTTTATTTGAAAATTCGGTATAATAAATAGCATTTACTTCATTTTCTTTTGCGTGTTCAATAAGGTGCGCAAGAGTTTTTATATCGGGTTCGGTTTGTTCAGCGCACCCCGGGAATGCAGCGAAATACTCAAATCCGTATTCTTTTGCCAAATAAAGAAACGGAAATCTATCACCAAAAAACAACGGCTTATCTAACTTAATATTCGAAAATTCTTCATCAAGTTCATTAAGTTGCGCCTTTAATTTTTCAAAATTGTTTTTATAATAGTCCTCGTTTTTATTATCAATTTCACAAAGTGCATTTAGTATAGCCTCACTCATTATTAAGGCGTTTTTAGGAGAAGTCCATATATGCTCGTCATGTTCGTGATGGTGGTCTTCATGTTCGTGATTATGTTCCTCGCCACTATGACTTTCAAGCAACGTTACCGTTTTTATAAGATATAATGTTTTGCCCGTCTTTTTGTTTTGCGCTATACGCTCTGCCCAATTTTCGCTTTCTCCGCCAATACATAAAAACAAATCGCTGTCTTCAACCGTTTTAATTTGACTTGGAGTCGGTTCAAAAGAATGGCTTTCGCTTGAGTCTGCAACAAGTTTTATTATATCTGCCCTATCCCCCACTATACTTCTTGCAAAATCAAACGGAGGAAATACCGTAGCAACTATTGTAATTTTATTTTGCGACTTATTAGTAGCGCATCCGCAAAGGTTTAAAAAAACAAAAAATACAGTAAAAAATACGCTTAAAAACTTTTTCATTTTAAATTCCTTTCATTTACTACTTTCATTTTACCCCAAAATGATGTTTTGTCAATAATAAAACTTGACATAAGTATATAATATAATATAAAATGTTCTAGTATATATTGTATTTAAATGGTGAAAAAAATGGAAGTAAAAAATGAAAACAAAATGGGCGTTATGCCGGTAGGCAAACTCCTTTACAGTATGTCAATACCTATGATGATTTCAATGCTGGTACAAGCCCTCTACAATATTGTGGACAGCATATTCGTAGCAAAGTACAGCATCGAAGGGTTAACAGCCGTTTCTCTTGCTTTCCCCCTTCAAAGTCTTATGATTGCCATGGGCGCAGGTACTGCCGTAGGTATTAACGCTCTACTTTCAAGGTCTCTTGGCGAAAAGAATTTCAAAGGCGCAAACGCCGCAGCCAATACTGGTATTTTTCTATCTTTTTTAAGTTTTATTATTTTTGCAATTATAGGCCTTACTTTAGCAAAACCATTTTTTAACGTTCAGGACTTTTCAAATACTGCAGGACAGTACGACGTGGCACTTGTTAAAGAATACGGTGTTCAGTACGTTAACATTTGTCTTGGCGCATCCATTGGTATATTTATGCAGTTTTGCTTTGAAAGACTGCTACAGTCAACCGGCAAAACGGGACTTGCTATGGTAACACAACTTATTGGCGCTATAGTAAACCTTATTTTCGACCCACTACTTATTTTCGGTTACGGACCTTTCCCAAGACTTGGTGTAAGTGGTGCTGCTATCGCTACAGTTTTAGGACAAATAGTTGCCGCTGTTGCCGCTATTATCCTTAATATAACAAGCAACAAAGAAATCACCCTACGCATAAAAGAAATTTTAAAACCCGACGTAAACGCTATAAAAATAATTTACAAAGTCGGCTTCCCTTCTATTGTAATGCAGTCTATCGGTTCGGTAATGACCTTCCTTTTAAACCTTATTCTAGGAAGTATTACCATTGTTGCCACCACCGTATTCGGCATTTACTTTAAACTGCAAAGTTTCATATTTATGCCTATATTCGGACTTAATAACGGTATGGTTCCCATTATTGCCTATAACTATGGCGCTAAAAACGAGCAACGCGTTAAAAAGACTATTCGTCTTACCGTTATTACGGCAGTTTCCATTATGCTTTTAGGTCTTTTATGTTTTGAAAGTTTTCCAAAACTTTTACTTTCGTTCTTTGAAGCGGACCCGCAAACTTTAGAAATCGGTGTCCCTGCCTTCAGAATTATTGCCTTGCACTTTGCTTTTGCAGGTTTTTGTATTATTGCAGGAAGCGTATGTCAGGCTATCGGCAATCCTTTTTATTCACTTATCGTTTCGATTTGCCGACAACTTGTAGTACTTATACCTACAGCATTTTTACTTTCCCTTACAAAAAACGTTACTCTAGTATGGTTTGCATTCCCCATTGCCGAAGTTATGTCACTGACTATGAGCAGTATATTCTTAAGCAAAACTATGAAGAAAGCTACCGCACATATGAGAAACACTTGAAAAAATTCGTTTTAAGATATATAATTATTATATCAACTATATTGGAGAATAAAAAATGATTTATCAAAGCACTAGGAACAACAACGAAAAGGTTAACAGCCAAAAAGCCATTGTAAAAGGCATTGCCGATGACGGCGGTCTTTTTATGCTAAGCGATTTTGGTAAAATTAATTTTGATTATAAGAGTGTATTAAACTTAACCTCTATGGAAACCGCCGAAAAAATCCTCGGTGCGCTTCTTAACGATTTTACCGAAGAAGAAATGCACGAAATGGTAGAAAAGGCGTACAGAGGAAGATTTGAAACCGATGAACTCACCCCTGTAGTTAAGGTTGGCAACAATTTCGTTCTTGAACTTTTCAGAGGTCCTACAAGCGCTTTTAAAGACGTTGCTCTTTCAATGCTTCCCCGTCTTATGACTAAAGCAAGAGAAAAACTCGGCGTAGAAAAAGATACCGTTATTCTTACCGCTACAAGCGGTGATACCGGAAAAGCAGCGCTTGAAGGTTTTCACGACGTTGACGGCATTAGAATCATTGTTTTCTATCCCGATGGCGGTGTAAGCGCCGTACAAAAGGCTCAAATGGTTACTCAAGAAGGTAACAACGTAAAGGTTTGCGCTGTAAAGGGTAATTTTGACGACGCGCAAACAGGTGTTAAAAACGCATTTGCCGACTTTAAGAAAATGGGATATGACGCCGTTGATTTTTCAAGTGCTAACTCCATTAACATAGGCAGACTTGCCCCACAGGTCGTTTACTACTTTACCGCATACGCTTCTCTTGTTCGTATGGGTGAAATTAGTATAGGTGACAAAATCAACTTTGTTGTTCCAACCGGAAACTTCGGTGATATTCTTGCAGGTTACTTTGCAAAATGTATGGGTCTTCCCGTTGATAAACTTATTTGTGCTTCAAACGCAAATAACGTACTTACCGATTTTATAAACACCGGTTTATACGATAAACGCAGAGAATTTTACAAAACCGTTTCTCCCTCTATGGACATTCTTGTTTCAAGTAACCTTGAACGTCTTTTATATCTATTATCAGACGGCAATGCAACCGAAGTTGCAGGATATATGAACGACCTTAATACAAAAGGTTTTTACAAGGTCAGCGACAGCATTTTAACAAAACTTAAAGAAACATTTGTTGCCGCTTACTGTGATGACGAAGTTACCTTAAAAACAATTAAAGAAGTTTATACTGCCGACGGTTATTTATGCGATACCCACACCGCAGTTGCTTTCCGCGCAGCCCTTGACGGAAATTACAACAATAAAACCGTTGTGCTCTCTACTGCTTCTCCTTATAAATTCCCGGTAGCAGTACTTTCTGCTCTTGGCGTTACTCCCGATAATAACGAATTTAGAGTAATGGAACAAATTAACGATTTAACCAAAGTTGCTATTCCAAAAAACCTTTCGGGACTTGAAAGCAAAAAGGTATTACATAGCGACGTTATCGAGAAAAATGAACTTACCGATTACGTATTAAAAAAGGTGGCGGAAGAAAAATGGTAAAGTGTACTGTCAGAGTTCCTGCTACTACCGCTAATTTAGGACCGGGTTTTGATTCGGTTGGTTGCGCTTTTACTCTATACAACACCTTAACCTTTACGCTTTGCGGCGAAGGACTTTCCTTTAGCAATTGCAACGAAAAATATGCAAATGAGGATAACCTTGCTTTTATTGGTTTTAAAGGCGTTTATACATATTTAAAAAAGGATATTGACTGCGTTAATATCTCATTCGACAGTATATCCGTTCCCGTTTCGCGCGGACTCGGAAGCAGCGCCGCCTTAATAGTAGCCGGCGCAGTTGCAGCAAATTATTTTTTAAACAATCCCTTATCTAAGGAAGAATTACTAAAAATCTGCAACAAAATCGAGGGACATCCCGATAATCTTTCTCCCGCTATTTACGGCGGTCTTACCGCTTCCTTTACACAAGACGGCGTTCCATACTCTATATCCTATAACATTCATCCGTCTTTAAAATTTGTTGCGCTTGTTCCGGACTTTGAACTTCTTACAAGCGTTGCAAGAAGTGTTTTGCCAAGCGAAATTCCTTTTAAGGATGCAGTATTTAATTCTTCTCATTTAGCCGTACTTTTAAAAGCGCTTGAAACAGGAAATAAAGAACTTATTTCCCTTTCACTAAATGATAAACTTCATCAGCCTTACAGAAGAAAACTTATAAATGGTTACGATGAAGCAGAAAAAATCTCTTTAGAACTCGGCGCGATATCGTTTTGTCTTAGCGGTGCAGGTCCCACCTGCCTTTGCATAACCGATAACGACAGTTTTGCCGAAAACATTAAACAAGCCTTTAAAGAAAAAAATCTTAATTGGCAGGTTTTAAATCTTCCGGTAGATAACCTCGGCGCAAAAATAATATAGAAAAAGCAGATAGTTTTTTAACTATCTGCTTTCTTTTATAATTTAACATTTATTTCTTTTCCGCTTTCTTTATAAGCGGTCATTTTTATTCCTGCGCTTTCAAACATACGCTTGGCGGCAAGGGTTGAAAAAGAATCACTGTATTTATCGCTATAGTAAATAACTTCGCTTACCCCACTTTGAATAAGCGCCTTTGCGCACTCATTACAAGGGAAAAGGGTTACGTAAACCTTACTACCCTTTAGGTTAGAACCGGAATAATTAAGAATAGCATTAAGTTCTGCGTGGCATACAAACATATATTTAGTATTTAGTTCGTCGCCCTCTCTGTCCCAAGGATAAATATCATCGTCACAGTTACGAGGCATTCCGTTATAGCCTACGGAAAGGATTTTGTTTTCACTGCTTACGATACAGGCGCCTACCTGAGTAGAAGGGTCTTTACTTCGCTGAGCCGACAGTATTGCTATCCCCATAAAATACTCGTCCCAGTTTATATAGTTTTCTCTTTTCATTTTTCTGCCTTCTTTCTATTTAAAAATATAAGTATTATTACCATAGATAACGGAAACACAGTTCCGAATAAAAATGCGTCGTTTAGTCCGCTTTTATCTGCCACCATTCCGGTTGCCCAAGGCCCGAATGAACATCCCAAATCGCCAAAAAGTGCAAGTAACGCAAACATTGCAGTAGCGCCACTCGGGAATTTTTTAGCGCCAAAACTTAGTGAACCGGGCCACATTACCGAAACTCCGAAACCTACAAGAACCCCTGCCGTAAGGCTTACAAAGGGATTTTTGCTAAGGGATAAAAGAAGATACGCAATGGTTGTAAAAATTGAAAAATAAAGTAGCACACGTTCCATTTTTACCTTGTCGCCAAAAAGTGAAAATATAACTCTGCCTATACCCATACATACGGCAAAAAGGCACGGACCTACCAAGTCTCCAACCAACTTAGGAAGTTTAAGAGACTGTTCGGCAAAAGCAGACATCCAGTTGCCTACGGATATTTCACTTGCGCCTGCCAAAAACATAATAAAAAACATTATAATAAATGACGGAGAACGCAAAAGTGATTTAAAATTATTTGAATTATGTTCTGTTGGTTCAACAATAGGCACAAAACAAAACATTAATAAAACTATAAGAGGAATTACCGCCCACATACCTGCAATATAAAACCAATTGTTTTTGCCCAAAAATTTAATAAGCAATGTAGTGGCAATAACTACGAAAACTTCGCCCCAACAAAAAAAGGAATGAAGCAACGCCATATTTCCCGATTTATTTTCGGTTGGAAGATATTCCATAATTGGCGAAACTATTACTTCAATAAATCCGCTGCCGATTGAATAAATAACTACCGCGCAGGTTATACCTAAATAAGCAGGCATAATTTTTGGAAGAATTGCCAAAGATAAAAATCCCGAAACTGCAAAAACCTGTGAGATTACGGCAAGTATTCTATACCCAAGTTTTTTAACCAGTTTTACCGAAATTAAATCAACAAAAATTTGTATAACAAAGCAAACAAACATAAGTCTGCCAAGTTTTTCATAACTTATATTATAACTTTCTTGAAAAACCACAAATAAAAGCGGTAAAAAGCAACAGGCTATAGCCTGCACAATGTAGCCTATGTAACACGCTACTTTTGTATGAGTATAACTTAGCATTGATTAATTTTCCTTATTATATCTAAAATTTCCTCAGGTTTATCAACAATAAATCTTGCGCCTTTATTTATAAGTTCTTGTCTGTCTCTATAACCCCAGGTAACACCTACCGGAGTATTACCGCAATTTTTACCCGTTTCAATATCAACACCGGAATCCCCAACAAAAAGACATTCGTCAGGGTTAACGTCCATTTCACTCATAGCAAGAAAAGGCATATGCGGTTCAGGTTTAGTCGGTACTCCGTCACGCTGACCTATAACAGCCTCAAAGGTATTTTTGCTGAACAGTTGCGGAACAAGTTCGTCGGTCATAATTTGCGCTTTGTTAGTTACTACTGCAAGTAAAATATCTTCTTTTTTAAGGTTAGTAATAAGTTCCTTTATTCCGTCATAGAGGCAAGATTTGTCTGCACAGTGCTTTTTGTAATATTCAAAAAACTCATCGCGTAAACTTAACACATATTCTCTATCGTTTTTCTTTTCATCGGGCAAGGCGCATCTAATCATATTTTCGTTGCCTCTGCCTATCATTTTTATAAAATCTTTTTGGTCAACGGTTTTATAACCGTGCTTTTGCAAAACGAAATTTACGGCTGTATTTAAATCCCCCATAGTATTAACTAAGGTGCCGTCCAAATCAAATAAAACTGCTCTAATCATTTTTAAAATTACCTTCCCCATTTATCAAAATATAATATACCACTAATTAACGATTATTTCAAGAAATACTATTGACTAAAAAGCAATTTAAGGGTAAAATATTTATAGAAATCTAGTAAGGAGTGTTTTAAGTGAGCGAAAATATTAAAAATGAAGATTATTCCCCAGACCTTATTAATCTTACCGACGAAGCCGGTAACGAATATAATTTTGAGGTTCTTGACAGACTTGATATAGACAGCGGTTCTTATCTTGCCCTTATTCCCGTTTATGAAGATCCCAAGGATTTGCTTGACGATTCAGGCGAACTTATCATCGTTAAGGAAGAAGAGGAAGACGGCGAGTTCTATTACAGCGAAATCGAAGATGACGACGAGTACGAAACCGTTGCCGACGCTTTTTCCGACCGCCTTTCTGATTTTTACGAAATAGAAGACAAATAATTTTCCGTCCTGCTCTGTTCGCGGACCGTGGCTATTATAACCCTACAACCTTATTAAAAGGGGCCGTTGCTCGGACGGCGGGTATGCAGGCCTCCCGATTTTATCGGACGTTGGAAGCACAAAACCGTACGGCTGGCACCCACCTGCTAAATCGCAGGTTATTAATCGCCCATTACGGCAGAGTGGGACCGTAAGTTTTTAAGAAAAAGACCTAAACCTTGTGGTTTGGGTCTTTTTTGCTTTATATTTCGGGTATATCAATTTCTACTTCCCTGCCAAGTTTGCTGGAACGGCTAATACCGTCAAGTATAGCTTGATTATATATTATTTCACTGGTAGGAACAGGCGCCTTTGTCCCGTTTATACAGGCGTCAAGGAAAGAACGGATTTTTTGATCCCAAAGGTCAGTAGTTTCAGGCAAAAGAGGAACGGTAGTCGAAGTGGGTTCACCGTCAACGTCGTGATAAATGGTCATAGGTTTAGAAAAAGAACCTCCCCAACAATCGGTAGACGGTACGCGAAGCGAACCTTTAGTTCCCATAATAATGGTATCGCCCGAAGTATCAAGATGCATATACCACGCAATGCGGAAGTCAAGAATAATACCGCCTTCAAGGCGTATATATGCCGATGCAAAATCATCAACACTAAACTTTTGAGCGCAATGGGGCTTTCCCGCCTGTATGTAAGCCTCAGGCGTTTTGCCAAAATAATCGGTTGTTGTGCCCGTAACGGTAAGAGGCTTAGGGTGACCTAAAGCATTCATAACAAGGTCAATAGAGTAACAACCTATATCTCCTACTGCGCCGTAACCTGCCTTATCCTTTTCAATAAAGGTTTCGGTTTTAATAACAGGTATACCGTGACGGCGTCCGCCACCCGTTTGAACGTAATATATTTTGCCCAGTTGTCCCGACTGAACTATTTTTTTAATCATTTGCATATTGGCGTCAAAACGAGGTTGAAAACCTACCGAAACGATTTTTCCGCTTTCTTTTTCAACCTTCATAACCTCAACCGCTTCCTCAAGGGTAACGGTAAAAGGTTTTTCAAGAAGGACGTTAATACCGTGTTGCAACGCATAAATAGTGCACTCGGCATGGGTACAGTTATATGTACATACCGAAACGGCATCAATTTCTACGGTATCAATCATCTCTTTATAATCGGTAAAGTACTTAGCGCCTATTACACCCAACTGATTGAACTTTTCCTCTGCTTTACCTTCAATAAGGTCGCATCCTGCAACTATTTCAACATCAGGCTGATTTAAATAAGCCCTAATATGAGAGGTGGAAATTCCGCCTGTTCCAATTACGGCAACGCGAATTTTCTTTACATTTTCAATTTTGTTATTTACATTAAGCACTATTTTTTCCCCTAACGTATAATATTAATAACATATTATCATAATATATTTATATTTACAAGCATACTTGGTAGTTTTTATAGCATAATATTAACTATATCCAATTTGTCCCAATTTTTTTGTTTTAAAAAAATACCCTATATAGTGTAAAAAACATTCACATCGCTTGTACATATAGTGTTTTTTTAAAAAAAACATACAAAAAGTCGCTCCTTTCCCCCACTTTATGCACTTTTTGTTGAAAAAATTGTGTATTTTCACAACTAATAAAGTAAAAAACTGCTAAAAATCCTTGTTTTTTGATGGTTACAAGGTTGTAACCATTTGAAATTCTTTTGTAATTTGTGCAAAGTCCACAAAAAACCGTCGTTGTGTTTGTTTGACATTTTGCGTTTTGCCGTGTATACTATACTTCGCGTTATTTTGGACGTATGTTTTTATCTAAAAAACCACCTAATTTGTAGTTTAGGTTACAAGTAAAAGGAGTTCTTTATGTTTAAAAAATCAGAAAATAAAATTCAAATTAATTTAAATCCCAAACAAAAAAAATTAATGCGTACTTTAAGCATAGTTTTTATATGTGCACTTCTTGTTGCCACTTCGGTTTATGGATTTTTAACAATTAACGTAGTATCTATATCCGACGGCACCACCGTAAACAAGCACTACACCTTAAAAAGTGACGTACGCGGTATTTTGGTAGAAGCAGGTTATAACGAATCTTATAACGTTGTTTCTGATGACCGAGACGGTAATAGAATAAATATTCAAATTCAGGCTACCTTCCCCGTATACATTACTTACGGAGATAAAACCTTTACCCACATTACCGCTAAATCAACCGTTGAGGAAATTATAAAAGACGCAGGCATTACCCTTGCCGAAGGCGATTTAATATCTCCCGACGTAAAAAAAGTAATCGATAAAGAAAGTTATATTGATATTATTCCTGAGGTAGAAGAAAAAACAGTTGTTACCGCTTCCAAACTTGAGGTTAAAGACGATAAAAAAACCTCTAACACAAGCAGTAAAAAACCTTCCACTTCTAAACCCACTAATTCTTCCAACAGTTCTTCTAGCAGTTCTTCTAGCAGTTCTTCTAGTGGTTCTTCTAGTGGTTCTTCCGGCGCTTCTGCCGTTACAGGCTCATTAGGTAACGTTACCTATCCCGGAACCACCAAAAATCCTATTTCCGAACTCAAACCTTCTTCTCCCATTACTTTAGACGAGAACGGCATACCCGTAAATTATAAGAGCAGCAAACGCGTTCAGGCTACCGCCTACACCCATACCGGCAATAAATGTTCTACAGGTGTATGGCCCAAGCCCGGTTACATTGCAGTTGACCCCAAGGTTATTCCTTACGGCACCAAGATGTATATCGTTTCTGCTGACGGCAAATACGTTTACGGTTACGCTATTGCAGCCGATACAGGCGGATTTATTAAAAAGCGTCCTACCAACGTTGACCTGTTTATGCATACCGAATCTGCTTGCAGAAAGTTCGGCAGACGCGACGTAATAATTTACTTCTTATAAAAAAAAAATTAACGGCTACTTAACGTAGCCGTTTTTTTATTTTCTTAATCGTATTCTTTTACGTATATACGTTCAATACTACCGATTATAAGATTATGCCAACCACCGTTTTGGTACCATTTTTCATCAATAGATTTATCGATTAAAAACTGTTTATCCATAGGCTGTACGTATTTTTTCTTAATAATCAGCACCAGACGGGCTTCTTTAAAATATACGTAGTTATCACTAGCAACGGGAGAAAGCCCCGTGAGAGCCGTTTTATCCACGTTTCTGCCACTTTTGCTGCCGCACACCTTATGTATATCCTTATTGTCGCCAAAAAAGGTCAGGGTGAAATAATCGCTACTTTCAATAAAGTCCATTGTGTAGCGCTCGGGGCGTACCACAACGGCAACGCTGTCTTCGCCCCACATTTCGCCCATAAATCCCCAAGAAGCAGTCATCATATTATAGCCGTCTTTATTACCGGCAGTAATAAGCATATACTCCTTAGAAATAAGTTCTATTACGTTTTCTTTAAAGTCTCTTATGCAAATATCTCTAAACATACTAAACACTATCCTTTAAAAAATCCGATTATTCCAACCACGAAAATAACTACGATAAGAACAGGAACTACAAAACGGAAATAATGTCTGAAGCATTTTGCCATTTTTACGCCGTTACCTGTATTGGTTTCTTTAAGGTACTTATCAAAGCCCCAACCCCATTTGGTGACGCAGAAAAGCAGGAACACAAGTGAGCCTAACGGTAAAAGCACCTGACTAACCACAAAGTCTTCCATATCGAGTATATTTTTGCCGCCGATATTAGCGCCGCTCAGCAGGTTAAAGCCTAACGCGCAAGGCGTACTTAAAACAAGCATCGCAATACAGTTGATAATTGAAGCTTTTTTACGGCTCCAACCGAGATTATCCATAAGATTAGCCTGCAGATTTTCAAACACCGCAATTACGGTTGAAAAACTTGCAAATACCATAAATACGAAGAACAAGGTTCCCCATACTCTGCCAAGAGGCATATTTACGAAAATATTGGGAAGGGTTTCGAAAATAAGCGGAGGGCCTGCATCGGTCTTACCGCCATTATATGCAAAACAAGCGGGGAATATTATTACAGCCGCCATAATTGCAACAAAGGTGTCAAGCGCGCAAATCTTTATAGATTCGCCTGTTAAGGTCGTATCCTTTTTCATATAACTACCGAAAATCTGCATTGAACCAATACCAAGGCTAAGGGTAAAGAACGCCTGATTCATAGCGGCAACCATAACGTCAAAAAGGTTAAGATTATTTTCCTTAAGGGAAGCAACACTTGGTACAAAAAGTTTTTTAATACCTGCCATACCACCGGGGAGCATTACGCTGTTTACAGCCAAAACAACCATTAAAATAAGAAGGGCTATCATCATCCATTTGCTGATTCTTTCAAGTCCCTTTTGAAGTCCAAAGCTGCAAACAATAAAGCCTGAGATGATTACAACCGCCATCCATAAAACCATTTCGGTAGGATTTGCGGTCATATCGGCAAATACCGTTTTTACCGTTTCGCTGTCCATGCCCGACTTAAACGTGCCGTTAGCAAATTTAACAAAATAATTTGCCATCCAACCCGAAACGGTGGTGTAGTACATCATAAGTAAATAACAGCCTATCATACATACCCAACCGTGAATATGCCATTTTGAACCGGGTTTTTCAAGGGCTTTAAAGGCGCCAAGTGCACTTTTTCTGCCAGCTCTGCCAACAGCCAGTTCCATAGTTAAAACGGGAATACCCATAATAACAAGGAAAAGAAGATAGAAAAGCACAAAAATACCGCCGCCGTTAAGGCCTGCAACGTAAGGAAAACGCCATACGTTACCGATACCTATAGCACAGCCTGCGCTTACAAGCAAAAAGCCAAGCTTTGTTTTAAAGTTTTCTCTTGCCATAATTTCAACTCCTAAAACATATTGGTATCATTGTACCATACCACACCAAATTTGTCTATATGATTACAAAAAAATCCCACAACCAAAGTTGTGGGATTTTGTAAGCATCTTTTCGCAAACGATTAACGCTTGGAGAACTGAGGTGCACGACGAGCGCCTTTGAGTCCGTACTTCTTTCTTTCCTTCATACGAGGGTCACGAGTGAGAAGTCCTGCTTTCTTAAGAGCGGGTCTTAAAGCTTCATCATGCTGTAAAAGTGCACGTGCAATACCGTGACGGATAGCACCTGCCTGACCGGTAACACCACCGCCTGCAACACGACAAACGATATCAAACTTGTCGAGAGTTTCGGTGATAGTTAAAGGCTGACGAACGATAAGCTTTAATGTTTCAAGACCAAAATAATCGTCCATTTCTCTGTCGTTAATAGTGATTTTTCCGGTACCGTTGTATAAACGAACACGGGCAACAGAACTCTTTCTTCTGCCTGTTCCGTATAAATAAGGCTTAGCTTCAAACATAGTGTCTCTCTCCCTTCTTAAAATTCGAGTAATTCGGGCTTCTGAGCCACTTGAGCATACTCAGTACCGCTGTAAACGTGAAGTCTGGTAAGAGCCTT
>JAZRNY010000044.1:0-6956 GCA_045648445.1 Acutalibacteraceae bacterium | reverse complement strand
AACACAATCATACGGCATAACGCCTTCAATGTCAAGCAAAGGAAATCCTTATGACAATGCGATGGCTGAAAACTTTTTCTCAATTCTTAAGACGGAGTGCATTTATCGCACAAAACTCAAAACCTATGAGGAGGCTCGCCTACTCATAGGAGAATACATTCATTTCTACAATCATGAAAGAATACAGATAAAAACAAAACTGACTCCGCTTGAAAAACGAAGTCAGTATGTCGCTTAAAATTCAATACGCACTACCATAGTGTGCCTTTTTATGCTGTCTGCATAAATTGGGGCAGTTCAATTGAAGTGTGCCTTAAAAAGTGTTTAAAATTATTCGCCAATTTTGTGTTCTACAACGTCGTTTTGATTTTTGAGTTTTTTGTTGATTTCAATGGTATTCTTAACAAGAAGAACGAACATCATAAATCCTTCGAAAACGATACGGATTACAATAGGTCCTAAAATAGCAATTAAAAGACCGTAACCGCCATACCACTGAGAATATCTGCCGTATGTTTCGAAACCGAAAATCATAAATACGCCTACAAATACGCATGCAAAAGTAGAGAAGATGTAAAGAGCGCGGAAGAAGATTTCAAGGAAAAGTTGCTTCATGTTTAATATGTCGCTAACTATCTTTAAAACCTTAGGCAACTTTGCACGTTTCTCTTCGGGCAAAATGAAAATGAATGCCAAAACGGTTGCTGCAATAGCGGTAAGAATACCTAATACTGCAAAAAATGGTGCTGTGTTCATAATATATACCTCCAAAAATATTTTCTTTATTATACCATATAAATAGCAAAAATCAATACATTTATTAAAGATAAATCGACATTAAACCATGTTTGTTGCAATAAATATACAGCCTACCACTTCCGCAAATATTTAATCGTGTTTCGAAATTGCCTTCAGGGTAAAATTTCATAAACTGCACCCTATCAGAAGTTACGTAGACAATAAACGAAATAAAATGTTCTTTGGTCATACTGTGGTTAACCGTAACAAAACACTCATCTTCCCCCTTCAAGATGTGGCAAGGTAACAACTCGACGTCGACTGGGGCATTTTAACTCCCCACACCTTGCCTATATTTAATTACGACATGCAAAAAATATAAATCCCCGCCGAACGGGAGTTGTTCTTAGGGATAAAATGCCTAAAAAAGCAAATTTTTGCGTTCTAATGTGTTAAAAAGCCGTGGTATGCATCACTTACAAGTTTTCAAAACAAGAAAGCGTACAAATTTATCTGAAAAACCTATTTGTCCCTAAGAACAACTCCCGAAAGTTCGGTGGGGATCTTTTTGTGCTATTTACAGTATATTTCTATTGCTTTTGAAATAAATTCAGCCGTGCCGTCACCATTTTTGTCGATGTTGTTTTTAAAACGCTTGTCGGCGACGTACATCTGACCAAGACCGGCAAGAATTTGATTTGTGCAGGTGTAGTAATTTTCGGTTATATTATCTTGCAGTTCATTAACCAACGCTTTTGCTTCGGCTGAGTTAGCAGTATGTCCTTCTTTCATACACTCTGCGAATTTGGCACGGACGGTCATGAGTCCGTCATTGACTTCCTGCCGTTTATCATTAGTTTTGTATGTAGGAGTTTCTTGTGCTCGCGGATGTAGGTGAGATAGCGTTCGCCCCATATACCTATATTTATTTCGGGGAGTTTTAGGCAAGGGATATAGTTGTCGCCGTCGCGTTCGTACCACAAACCGTTGCTTTCGTCGTAGATATATTGTTCCATAAAGTTACCTCCAGTTTAGATTTTTAAATGGTGTGTAGGGTATTGTGTTGATTTTTCAATAAGGGTATAATATAATATAAATAATAAATAATAACATTCGGGCTTACTAGGGGTTTTGATATGAATAAATGGTGCAAAAGTCTTTCGATAATATTGCTTGTAATAATTAGTATTGTTTTTTGTTGTTCGCGTCAAGGTAGCGATAATCAAAATAATAACAGCAAACAAGAAAAAAATGAAATTATTGCAGATGAAAGTAACAGTATACTTATTGAAAATCCATCAACAAATATTTCAAGTAAAAGCGATCCTGAAGAACCAATATGGGTAGAAGATAAACTTTATCAATTAGCAGTGGATGAACTTGGAGAAGATAATGTTGAGAATGTAGCAGCGGATGCCACAACAGTTAAGTTTTTGCTTACCGAACCAAATGCAGAAAATGTAAATCTTATACAATATGCTATTTTATACCGAATGAAAGATGAATATAATATGACTGTTAAATTTGTCTTTTATAAGGAAAGGGGAAATGTGTCAACAGCATATTCACGAAAAACATACTCTGCGAAAACATTATCACAATTAGATTGGGATAATGTATCAATATTAGACATTGAAAAATATGCAGAATAAATATGGAAAAACTTTTCCAATAAATTTTATCATAAAATTACCTCCTTTGCCTTTATTGTAGCAAAGGAGGTTTATTTTTACGAATGTGCGGAATTGAAAATGGTAGAAATAACGATATCCTTATTATGCTTTATCAACAAAGTGCCGCAATTCATACTAAATTATACTTAATGCAAATCTCGTCCCACTTTTTTGCCAATGGAGCAATATCACTTATCATTTGATAAACGCGCTCCATCTTTTCGTTATCTAAGGGTAATTCAATGTCAGTTATTTTCATATTTGAACATACAATATGAGTATTGTATTTGCCTATGTAGTATGAAACACCTATTCTATCCGTCAAGGTGTGTTTATTGTTTGAATTTGGATCGACATCAGGAGCTTGCAAAGAAATAAAAAAATTAACACCATCTTTACTTGCTTCAATGAATTTCCAATTAGATAAATCATAAGGCACTGTTAAACGTTTACCTGACGTATATTTCTTTTTACCTTTTCCAGCGTTTCCACCTTTTGAAATATTTTCGAGATCTTTTGAAAACAAATAATCTCGAAGTTTTTTTCTTTCGTCTTCTCTGATGCTGTTATATTCTTTCTTTATATCTTCAAAAGTGCTCATATAATTTTATAACCTCTATTTTTAAATTGAATTATTTTTTATGTTGTACTATCGTTTCTTACAAGGTGGCTATTTATATCCTTCATTAGTTCAGAAACAATTAACTTTTTTGTTTCAACCTTGTCACCTTCGGAAAGAGATTCCGAAACCTTTAGCGCAATTGAGATGCTTTGAGAGAGAACTAACTTATTATGATATTTACTCATACTAGAAATTGTTTTATTATACAAGTAAAAGAATACTGCTGCTATAAATTCTGTAATAACACCCGATGCACAAGTTATATATGATGGATTTGTTGCTCCAAAAAACATTGCAATAATACCTCCGCCTATAAGTATAGCGCCAAAAATTGCAACTCCGACTGTAACAACAAATCCTCTCTGCGCTTGTTCTTTTGTTTGTAAATAGTATTGATCAAGATATTTATAACTCATTTTTATTGAGTTTTCAAAAACATCTTCTTCAACATCTTTTTGGGTATACACTGCATCTATTTCGGAAATTTTTCGGCGAATACTGTTTTCCTTCATTTCAAACATGAATTTTATATAGAAAATCATGAAAAAGCCAATAGCAAAAGAAAATCCTATTGAGAAAACAATAGTTGCTACATCAAAAGTTTCATAAGATTGATAATAAGAAAATACAACCATTAAGGAAAGAAACGCAGAAATTAATAAACAAAAAAACAACAAAAGTTTACTTTTTCGTCTTTGTGCTAAAGATTCTAGTTGAGCCTGTAATTTTTGTCGTTCTTGTTTACTGTTTTGTTCAAAGTTGTTATATACCTCTTTTTTGTCTTCTGTTTTTGCAGCCATTACTTGAATCCGCCTTTCAAACTACTAAATTGATATTTTAATTATACTACAATTGAAGTAAAACTACAATCCCCCTTATTCCGACAAAAAATATTTTTAACCGCTAAACTTCTAATTAAGAACAACATGAAACAACTCCCCGACTACATTTCTGTAATCGGGGAGTTGTTTTAGATATATAGTCTTACTTTAATATCTTTCCATTTATGCACACGTTGTTTGGTTGATTTGGAGTATTTATACTCCTTAGCATCCTTTTCGGTGAGCGTAAATTCTGCGAAGTTAAAGTGGTTTGGAATTACTTGCCAGACTTTATAGCAGCCTGAGCAGCAGCGAGGCGTGCGATCGGAACGCGGAAGGGAGAGCAAGATACGTAGTCAAGGCCAATCTTATGGCAGAACTCTACGGATACGGGGTCTCCGCCGTGCTCACCGCAGATACCGCAGTGGATTTCAGGACGAGCCTTCTTACCAAGGGTAACAGCCATATCCATAAGTTTACCAACACCGGTCTGGTCGAGTTTAGCAAACGGATCGTTTTCGTAGATCTTGGTATCATAGTAAGCAGTAAGGAACTTACCGGCATCGTCACGGCTGAAGCCGAAGGTCATCTGAGTAAGGTCGTTAGTACCGAAGCAGAAGAATTCAGCTTCTTTAGCGATTTCATCAGCAGTAAGACATGCTCTGGGAATTTCCATCATAGTACCAACTTCGTACTTGAGTTCAACGCCTGCAGCAGCGATTTCTGCATCAGCAGTAGCAACTACAACGTCCTTAACGTACTTAAGTTCTTTAACTTCGCCGGTAAGAGGAATCATGATTTCGGGAACGAGGTTCCAATCAGGATGAGCCTTAGAAACGGCGATTGCTGCACGGATAACAGCAGCGGTCTGCATCTTAGCAATTTCAGGATAGGTAACTGCAAGACGGCATCCACGATGACCCATCATGGGGTTGAATTCATGGAGAGAAGAAATGATATTCTTGATGTCTTGAACAGATTTGCCCTGTGCATCTGCGAGAGCCTTGATGTCTGCTTCTTCAGTGGGTACAAACTCATGGAGAGGAGGATCAAGGAAACGGATACATACAGGATTGCCTTCGAGTGCTTCGTAAAGTTTTTCAAAGTCGCCTTGCTGATAAGGAAGGATCTTAGCAAGTGCTGCTTCTCTTTCTTCAACAGTGTCAGCGCAAATCATTTCACGGAAAGCAGCAATTCTTTCTGCTTCAAAGAACATATGCTCAGTACGGCAGAGACCGATACCTTCAGCACCGAGTTCTCTTGCCTTCTTAGCGTCAGCAGGAGTATCAGCATTGGTACGAACCTTAAGAGTTCTGTACTTGTCAGCCCAAGCCATAATTCTGCCGAATTCGCCAGCGATTTCAGCGTCAACAGTGGGGATAATACCGTCATAAATGTTACCGGTAGAACCATCGATAGAAATATAGTCGCCTTCATTGTAGGTTTTTCCTGCAAGAGTGAACTGTTTGTTTTCTTCATCCATAATGATGTCGCCGCAACCGGATACACAGCAGGTACCCATACCACGAGCAACAACGGCAGCGTGAGAAGTCATACCGCCACGAACGGTAAGAATACCCTGAGAAGCCTTCATACCGGTAATATGTTCAGGAGAAGTTTCGAGACGAACGAGAACAACCTTTTCGCCGCGAGCATTCCAAGCCTCTGCATCTTCAGCAGTAAATACAACCTTACCGCAAGCAGCACCGGGAGATGCGCCAAGACCCTTACCTGCAGGAGTAGCAGCCTTAAGAGCCTTTACGTCGAACTGAGGATGGAGAAGAGTGTCAAGGTTTCTGGGGTCGATCATAGCAACAGCCTGCTTTTCATCGATCATGCCTTCGTCAACGAGGTCACAAGCGATCTTAAGAGCAGCCTTAGCAGTTCTCTTACCATTTCTGGTCTGGAGCATAAAGAGTTTGCCGTCTTCTACGGTAAATTCCATATCCTGCATATCTCTGTAGTGATCTTCAAGAATAGCACAAACTTTGTTGAATTCTTCAAATGCTGCGGGGAACTTTTCTGCCATTTCAGCAATAGGCATAGGAGTACGAACACCAGCAACAACGTCTTCACCCTGAGCGTTAGTAAGGAACTCACCCATAAGTCCCTTTTCGCCGGTAGCAGGGTCACGAGTAAATGCAACACCGGTACCACAGTTATCACCCATGTTACCGAAAGCCATCATTTGTACGTTAACAGCGGTACCCCAAGAATAAGGAATATCGTTGTCACGACGGTAAACGTTTGCACGGGGGTTGTCCCAAGAACGGAATACTGCTTCAACAGCGCCCATTAACTGTTCCTTAGGATCAGTGGGGAAATCTTTACCGATTTTAGCTTTGTACTCTGCTTTGAACTGACTTGCGAGTTCCTTTAAGTCCTCAGCGGTAAGTTCAACGTCCTGAGTAACGCCTTTTTCTTCTTTCATTTTGTCGATAAGTTCTTCAAAGTACTTCTTACGTTTGGAAACTTGTCAGTTGTTTATGAACAAGAAATCGCGTATCAGTCGCAGAGCATTGGGATTCGACCGTCCGGATCCGCAACCGGATAAAGGACCTTGTGCAGATGAGGCTCCGAAAGAGGTGGTAGGACATACAGGCTTTACCGGTACGTGTGCTTGGGCAGACCCGAAGAATGGTTTGGTGTTCGTTTTCATCAGCAATCGTATTTATCCCCGTCCGTTCGACCACAAGGGCTTGATGACTTTGAAAATACGTCCGCGTATCCAACAACTTATGTATCAAGCCCTGAAGAAGTGAACGTATTTAGATTAAATACAAATTAGATAAAATAATGATAGGGGTATTGCCGATTAAGCAGAAAAAAGTATATCTTTGTTCCAAACAATTAGTACTAATAATTAAATAATTAAGAAAATGGCTTACGTAATTAGTGACGATTGTATCGCTTGCGGTACTTGTATCGATGAATGTCCAGTTGGCGCAATCTCTGAAGGTGATAAGTATTCTATTGATCCAGATGCTTGTACAGAATGTGGAACTTGTGCAGATGCATGTCCGTCTGAAGCTATTAGCTTGGGCTAATATACAATCATTGAAGTTTTAAAGAGGGCACATTTTATGTGCTCTCTTTTTTTGT
>JAZRNY010000043.1:0-66004 GCA_045648445.1 Acutalibacteraceae bacterium | reverse complement strand
TGTCGTATCTCATTTCTTATGCTTTCAGGATATTTTTTCATTCCCTTTTTTCCAGCCATAACAAAACCTCCTATGGTAGTTCTTTAATTCTACCATAGGAGGTGCTTTTTTACTATTGTCCGTTTTTACTGGACTTGTTCAGTAAGAGGTGCTTTAATTATTGTTTGCCTACAAGTATTTCTTGCTCATCGGTAATGGCTTGTGGTTCTTTGTTTTTGTTAATTGAACGCATTTTTGCATTTATTACTGTATCGGTAAAATCTTCAAGACCTGAAAGTTCAACAATTAAAAATGCTATTGAAGTTGCTGTTATAATTGGCAAAATGTTGTTCACGCCGCCTAATGCCTCTAAAGAAAATACACATGCAGTAATTGGTATTCTTGACGTAGAACCAAGAAAAGCAGATATTCCAAGTACGACCATTAGTATGTAGTGCTCTTGATTTAACAAATTAAGACTTATCATTAAGTCGGCACATAATGAACCGATCATAGCGCCAAAAGCAAGCGTAGGTAAGAAAATGCCGCCCGTTATACCTGAAGTATTAGCAAGCATCATATAAACAGTTCGTATGATAAATATTAATATTATCATATACCATAAGATATGTCTGTTTAGCACTTGTTCTACAAGAGCATGTCCTGTGCCAAGAGTGTCGGATAATAATAAACCGATAATTGATGCCGATGCAAAAATTATTGGGAATAAAATTTTGATGGAAATCTTTTTGCTTATAAAATGTATAAAATTATCAATAGAATGATAAAAGCGAGTGAAAAGTATCGAACAAATGCCACAAACTATACCTATTAATAACGGTGCATAAAAACTTCTTGTCGTTAAAGATTGTATATCTTGTATGTTAAATAGACTGCCTGTATTAATACCTAGCGGGGATAATAATTTAATTGTAATTTGAGCAGCGGCAACTGAAATGGAAGAACCTATAAATAATATAGGAGATAATTTTTTGTGAAGTTCTTCTAATGAGAAAATTATTGCGGTAATAGGTGATGAAGTCGCAATAGAAAAACCTGCAGTAGCACCACCGGACATGATATATTGACGCCAACTTGAATTCTTTTTTCTACCTATACATTTTGCTACACCGTCGCCAATGGCAGTCCCCATTTGAACACAAGGACCTTCAGTGCCAAGAGGAACACCGCTTAAGAATGTTACAAGAGCGGAAATAGGTAAAACGACTATGCTAACAAACCAGCGAAAACTTATAATTCCACGAATGGCGGCAACAGATGTTGGTATACCACCGCCGCGGCAACTATCACATAATGTAAGAATTAAACTTGAAACAAAACCTAGAATTGCGGCTAAAATTATTGAAATTGGTATGTAAATAGGGTTTTCACGTACATAACTATATAAAGAATTTGAAAAATGTATAACATATTCAGCCGCAATCTTAAATGCGGTGATTATTATTGCAGATATTATTCCCGTTATAATAGATAAACAAATAAACGGTAAAAATTTTTTTGTGTTACTACATAAATTTTTGAACATAAAATCAACCTTTCTGACGAATTATAACATATATGATTAAACCAGTCAATGGGTTTGCAGAGTCTATAATTTGAATAATCCGCCACAAATATCTAATTTTTGTAGAACGTCAGCTTGGCGGTATTCGAAAGAAAGGCGATTTTGACAAAGAAAGCTTTGATGCACTTCTTGAATTTGCCACCGTAAGCGCAATTCTAAAAAATAAGTATTGATATAGCAGAGACACAAGATGGTAGATATATCATGTACGCACTTGACGGTAAAACAAAAAAAGTAGGTCCCGCGGACGTGAACTCTTCGAGAAGAAACTCAAAGGTTCTCCAACAGAAAACCTACTATGATAATTTTACCACCAAGCCCATTAAAAGTTAAGTAGGAGAAAAGGAATACCACTCCATTTCCATTCCTTCTTCGGAAGAAGCAAAGGCCGAAAAGCGTACTTACCACGCGCCGCAGGTTTGCATCACGGACAAAGGTCAACATTACGTACAAAGTGCGCATCACGTTCCGAAGGAATGCATCACTCAAAAAAGTCCCTTTTTTCAAAGACAAAAAGGGACTTTATGTTGGTGGAAGAGCGACTAAAAGTAGCGTAAGTAGGGGTAAAAACGACCAAAAGTAGTGTGCGACTTAAAATCTACTTCCGAGATAATACATTCCGTAAATCAAGATGAAATTTTCAAGCAATCCTATTACGGACAAAAAGAATGCAAACCAGGCTTTTTTTGTTTTGATATTTACCATACTATGAATTATGCCCATCAAACCAAAAATTGGACTAATAAATAAAGGTAGCAACGAAACAACAAGTATCCATTGAGGAACAGTATCGTAGTTTAGTAATCCCATACCTATGCCGAAAAACCATATCCAACTCCATATTGCGGTAAAAATCACCAGTGGTATTGGAGAAGCAACAGCTATAATCCCGATAACAATTGGCTTGTTCTTCATTTTGCATTCTCCTTTAGTGTTTTACAACTTTACTTTGTCCGTAATTGGCTTCACGAATATTGGCATAAACGCTACTGGAACTTTTGCGAATTTGGAAAAGAGTGTTGGACGGTGCTTTTATGTTTTGACAAAGCAATTCGACATCAGTTGCAAGTTGTTCTGCATAGGTCAACAAGTAATTTTTTGCCATATAAACACTCCTTTCAAACGCATTATACTACATTTTCGAAAACAAATCAACGGCTTGCCGTTGTATATCATCAAAACGAAGTTTTGCATATCATCCGCAACTTGTTGCGGTATATCATTAAGTCGCAGGATGATACACGCTGCCGCGTGATTATATACAGCCCCAAAGGGGCTGATGATATGCACCGAGCTTCGCACGGTGATGATATGCCAATCCTGCGGCTTGGATAAAAAAAGTAACTTTTGGTAGACAAAAGTTACTTCTTTTTGGTGGAGGCGAGGGGAGTCGAACCCCTGTCCAAAGATCGATTCATACAGGCATCTCCGAGCGCAGACATTTGTTTGATTTCCCGCAGTTATTCGAGAAATGTCACTCTAATATCATTGGTAGCTCAAAGTCGTGACGGAAGGATGAGCGACCTTCCGTTCATGTTCACCGCTAATCGACGCCCTGGCTGAGCCGCGGTACTCTCAGTTCGGACGGCTGCCTAATTAGGCAGCAAGAGCAACTTTATTGTTGTCGTTTAATTTTAAAATTGTGAGTTTTAAGGTGGTCCCACGCCACCGCTCGCTTCCCGTACTTCACGGTCCCTGTCGAAACCTTTACGCCCCCATATCTATCTATTTTGCTCTTTCAAGCTTCGGTCAATGTTGCGCATTGCATCTTTTTTAGCGGCATCAGCGCGTTTATCGTAGAGCTTTTTACCTTTACAAAGGCCCACTTGAACTTTTACAATAGAACCTTTGAAGTAAAGTGAAAGGGGAACTAACGTTAGACCTTGCTGTTTGACTTGACCTAAAAGTCGCATTATTTCACGGCGATGCATTAAAAGTTTTCTGGGTCTTATTGGATCCTTATTAAATATGTTGCCAAATTCATAAGGACTTATATGCATTTGTTTAATAAAAAGTTCGCCGTCGTCAATACTGCACCAAGCATCCTTTAAATTAACGTTGCCGTTTCTGATGGACTTAATCTCAGTTCCGAAAAGAGCAATTCCGGCTTCGAAACTTTCTAAGACAAAATATTCGTGAAAAGCTTTTTTGTTGGTTGTTATTGTTTTTGTGTTTTCAGCCACTATAATGCTCCCTTCTAATTATTTCTATGAGAGTATACCATATTTTTAAATGATGGTCAAGTTGAAAAGTTTGACATAAAATTCAAAATATGCACAATAAAAATGCATATTTGCATAAAAAACGGCTATTCTAATGCATTTTTATTAAAAATATGCGAAAAAATGCAAAAAAAGTCTTGAAAAAATTTAAAATAGGTGTTATATTATTGGTACAACATTGATTTGGAGGAAACAATTATGAAAAAATTATTATCAATCGTTCTTGCTCTTGCACTTATAGTTTTGTGTTGTGCTGGTTGCGGAAGCAAGGAAAGCAAAAAGTTATTGGTTGCTACCAATGCAGAATTCGAACCCTTTGAAAGTCTTACTGCTGATGGTGAGTTCGTAGGTTTTGATATCGACCTTATGAATGCTATTGCTCAGAAGATGGGTTATGAAGTTCAGTACGAAAATATGGAATTTGACGGCGTAGTTGCTGCTGTTGCTAACGGAACAACCGACCTTGCAATTTCCGGTCTTACCATTAACGCTAAACGTGCTAAGTCTGTTAACTTCTCTAATCCTTATTATGATGGTGCTGCTCAGATTCTTATTGTTGCTAAAAACGATACCTATTATACCGGTACCGATAAGGCAACTCTTGACGATCAACTTAAAGGTCAGAATATCGGCGTATGTTCCGGTTATACCGGTCAGTTCTATGCAGAAGGTTCTGAAGATTGGAACTTTAAGAAGATAGAAAACGCTAACGTAAAGATTTACGAAAATATCAGTCTTGCAATTGCTGACCTTAAAGCAGGTAACATTAATGCAATTATTATGGACGATTCCGTTGCTAAAGAAGCAGCATCTGCTAATGCAGACGTTGCAAAAGTAATCGATGTTCCGCTTACTGTTGAAGAATATGGTATTGCTATCGATAAGAACAATCCCGAACTCAAAACTAAGGTTGACGCTGCTCTTGCAGAACTCGTTGCAGACGGCACTGTTGACAAACTTCTTGAAAAATATGGTTTAAAATAATTAAACTGACAAAGCACCGTCGGTAAAGACGGTGCTTTATTTTGCTGAATTAAATAAAGGTTGTGTAAAACTTGTTCGATAATTTTTTTGGAATATTTTATGACATTTTTGTTGTAAATAAAGCATACAAACTTATGCTAAGCGGTTTAGGCTATACCCTTATTATCGCCATTTTTTCTGTTTTATTAGGTATTTTGCTCGGTGCTTTATTAGCCGTATGCAAGGTTATACCTCAAAAAAATATTATTGCTAAAATTTTTAATGGGATAGCAAATGTTTATATTGGTATATTCCGCGGTACACCTGTAATGGTGCAACTTTTACTTTTTTATTTTGGTATTTTTTCACACGCTATGCGTGGTTATGCAAATAAAGCACTTTTAATTGCTATATTAGTATTTGGCTTAAATAGTGCTGCTTATGTTGCAGAAATTATTCGTTCCGGTATTTTATCAATTGACAAAGGTCAGATGGAAGCAGGTCGTTCTCTTGGTTTTACTTACTCTCAAACAATGATGAAAATTATTTTACCTCAGGCAATTAAAAATATTTTACCTGCTTTAGGTAACGAATTTATCGTTATGGTAAAGGAAACGTCTGTTGCCGGTTTTATTACAGTATTTGATTTAACTCGTGCTGCGCGTTCAATAGTAGCAGATTATTATAATGCTTTCGTACCGTACTTGACCTTGGCGGCTGTTTATTTGGTTGTAGTATTAATATTTACATTTTTCTTAAATATGTTTGAAAAGAGGTTGAGAAAAAGTGACCACTAATGGCGTTTTAATTAAGGTAGAACAGTTAAAAAAATCATTTGGTTCGAATGAAGTATTAAAGGGTATTGATACTGAAATCAAATGCGGCGAAGTAGTCTGTATTATTGGTGCTTCAGGTAGTGGTAAATCTACTTTTTTACGTTGTCTTAATCTTTTGGAAGAACCTACTGAAGGTAACATTATTTTTGATAATGTCGATATTACCGATCCAAAGATAGATATTAATTTACACCGTCAAAAAATGGGTATGGTTTTCCAACAGTTTAATCTTTTCCCACATATGACTGTTCTTAAAAATATGATTATTGCTCCTACAAAGGTTTTGGGAGTTTCTAAGGAAGAAGCGGAAGAAAGAGCAATGAAACTACTTGAACGTGTAGGTCTTGCTGATAGAGCAAATTCTTATCCGTCACAATTGTCTGGCGGTCAAAAACAGCGTGTTGCTATTGTAAGAGCATTATGTATGCAACCCGAAGTTATGTTGTTTGATGAGCCTACAAGCGCACTCGACCCCGAAATGGTTGGTGAAGTATTGGATGTTATGAAACAACTTGCTGCCGAAGGTATGACGATGGTAGTTGTAACTCATGAAATGGGATTTGCACGTGAAGTTGCTGACAGGGTTATTTTTATAGATGAAGGTATAATTACTGAAGAAGGTAATCCTGAAGAATTTTTCGATAATCCTAAATCAGCCCGTCTTAAAGAGTTTTTATCTAAAGTTTTATAATAAAATAAACCTGCACTTAGTTGCAGGTTTATTTTTAGGTCAGTTTGAAAAATTTTACATATATTGTATTAGTTAGTGATTAAAAATTTTAAAAAGGGAAACAATAAAATTACAAACTAATGGAGTGTGAAACATAAATGACCATAAAACGAGGAGATATTTATTATGCCGATTTAAGCCCTGTTATTGGTTCTGAACAAGGCGGAATTAGACCTGTTTTGATTGTTCAAAATGATGTTGGAAATAGATATAGTCCTACGGTAATAGCCGCTGCAATTACCAGTCAACACGATAAAACGGAACTACCAACTCATATAAAGGTTAACGCGGTTGCATCCGGACTCGCTAAAGATTCAATAGTATTGCTTGAACAAGTTAGAACGATTGATAAAAGGCGATTGAAAGAAAAAATGGGAACGCTAGATTTGAGAAGCATGGGCGAAGTGGATATGGCATTATCTGTTAGTTTTGGATTAAACCAAAATAACGATATAAGTGCTACATAATAGTAGCAAATTATAAATAGGTATTTTAGTTATAAAAAAATCTCGGTGAAAAACACCGAGATTTTTTGCTTATTCGCTTTCAAGGATTGCTTTGATTTGGTCTATGCCTTGACCGTTGGTTGCTGAGGCGGGAATTATTCTAATATTTTTGCCATATACGCCAAGTTCGCCGACGATTTTGTTCATTCTATCGTTAAATTCAGTTTTATTGAGTTTATCTGATTTAGTAAGAACTACGCAATATGGGATTTTCATTTGATAAAGGAAATCAAGCATAGAAATATCAAAATCGGTAGGCGGGTGACGCATATCTATTAACTGAAAAACGATTTTAATATTTCTACCCGTTTTAAAATAATTTTCCATTAGATCTGACCAACGGGTTCTTTCTCCAAAAGGCACCTTTGCGTATCCGTATCCGGGTAGGTCAACCAGTCGTATGGTATCTATTTTATATAGGTTAATAGTAACAGTCTTTCCGGGGCTGGAACTTACTCTTGCAAGAGATTTTCTATTAACAATTTTATTAATTAAGGATGATTTACCAACGTTAGACCTACCTGAAAAACAATATTCGGGCACTGTTGACTGTAAGAGTTGTTCGGCAGTGCCGAATGATTTTTCGTATTCTGCAATATTATAATTCATATTATATCAAAGCCTTATCAATTATTTCGTCTTCATAACAAACAGGGATGAATTCAAGATTGTCTTTGACGATTTGATCTACGTCTTCAAGATCGGGAAGATTATCTTTAGGAATAAATACAGTTTTTACGCCACTTCTATATGCTGCAATTGATTTTTCGCGTAATCCACCAATTGGCAATACTCGTCCTCGTATTGAAATTTCGCCTGTCATGGCAATATCTCTGCGAACGGGTCTTTCGGTAAGTGCAGAAATTAGAGCGGTTGTCATTGTAACGCCGGCTGAAGGTCCGTCTTTAGGTATTGCGGATTCAGTGGCGTGAATGTGAATATCTTGATTTTTATAAAAACCGGGGTCAATGCCAAGCTTATCGGCACGTGAACGAACATAGGTTAATGCAGCGTGAGCAGATTCTTTCATTACGTCACCAAGGGAACCGGTAAGTTCAAGTTTACCGCTGCCCGGAACTGCTGAAACTTCAATCTGCATAATTTCACCACCTACTGAAGTCCAAGCAAGACCGTTAATTACACCGATTTCATCGTTATCAAGAATATTTTCAGGTTTATATTTGTGTCTTCCAAGCATTTCAATAACTTTTTCAGAAGTGATTTTTATACTGGTGGATTTGTTTTCTACAATTTCTTTTGCTGTTTTTCTGCAAAGTGAAGCTATATTTCTTTCAAGATTTCTAACACCTGCTTCTCTTGTGTAAAAATCAATCAAATCATATATTGCTTTATCGGTGATTTTACATGCTGAGTTGGTAAGTCCGTGACGTTTAAGTTGCTTTTTAATCAAATGCTTTTTAGCAATATTAAACTTTTCTTCACGAGTATAACTGGATAACTCTATAATTTCAAGTCTGTCCCTTAAAGGAGTTGGAATTGTATCCAAGGAGTTAGCGGTAGTTATAAATACTGTTTTGCTTAAATCGAAAGGCAAATCAATATAATGGTCTACAAAAGCGTTGTTTTGTTCTCCGTCAAGAACTTCGAGCAAAGCAGAGGAGGGGTCGCCCTTGTAATTAGAACCTAATTTATCAATTTCATCCAATAAAATTAGAGCATTTTTGCTTTTGGCTTGTTTTACTGTTGAAATGATTTTACCCGGCATAGAACCTAAGTATGTTTTTCTATGACCGCGTATTTCTGCTTCGTCACTAATACCGCCGAGCGATATACGCGCAAAGTTTCTGCCCATACATTCAGCAATTGTTTTTCCAATTGAGGTTTTTCCGACACCGGGAGGGCCGTATAAACAAATAATTTGTCCGTTTATATCATCAACAAGAGAGTATACCGAAAGCATTTCAAGTATTCTTTCTTTAACTTTTGGCATACCGTAAAAATCTCTATCGAGAATTTTTGAAGAACGCGTAATATCATTTTGTGTTTGGGTTACTATATTCCAAGGTAAAGAAAGACATTCGTCAAGATAGTTTCGTACAACCACTGCTTCTTGTGAACCTTGTGGCATTTTTTGTAGTTTGACTGCTTCGGTAATTAATTTTTCTTTAACTGTATCGTTAGCGTCAAGTTTGTGAATTTTTTCGAAGTACCCATCGCTTTCTTCAGCGACTTCGCCATAAAGTTCTTCATTTAATGCTTTAATTTGTTCTTTTAAATAATACTCGCGCTGGTTTTCATCGATTTGAACCTTTACTGCTTCGCTTATTTTATTGTCGATTTTTTGTAACGATATTTCTTTAGACAACAGTTTTAATAACATTTTCGCGCGTGTATACGGATTAAGTTGTTCAAGGATAAACTGTCTGTCATCAAAGGGTGCAGGAATATTAAAAGCGATATAATCGGTAAGACCGGCAATTTCATCATTGGCAGCAGCCTGAAGTAAAATGTCGTTTGATATACCGCCCGGTAATATCATAGAATAGCGTTCAAATTCGTCTTTGACTTTTCTCATTATGGCTTCAAGATAAGCGGTACTGTGTTTTGGATAAACTTCATCAACACGTTCAATTTCGGCGTAATTAACCTTTCCCGTGTTTGAGTAATTAATAAGTTTAGCCCTATATAAACCTTCTGCAAGAACTTTTATGCTTTTATCGTTAACCTTTAAAAACTGGCGAATTCGAGCAACGCAACCAATTGTATAAAGTTGATCGCCGTTTGGTTCTTCATCACGTATATCTTTTTGAGTAACTAAAAATACAAGTTGGTCTTTATCCATGGCGGAATTTAGTGCGGTTATAGTTGATTTTCTACCGGCTTCAAAATGTATGGGTAAAGCAGGGAAGGCAACAATTCCTCTAAGTGCTACAACTGGTAATTTTAAATTACGGATTAAGTGGGGAATTTGCATTATCTAACCTCCGTTAGTTTAAAGTCTACAATATTATATATGAAAATTGTGAATAAATCAACTAAAAGTATTTTATTATTATATATAAATATATTTTTAGGTGATTATTGAATGAACGAAAACAAATTTGCATCTAAAGAAGGTTTTTTATTATCAGCAATAGGTGGCGCCGTTGGTTTAGGAAATATTTGGATGTTTCCGTCTAAACTTAAAAATTATGGAGGTACTTTTTTATATTCATATTTTTTTCTTGCTTTTACTGTAGGAGTAACTCTTTTAACTCTTGAGTTTATTTTAGGAAAATATTTTAAGGGGAATTTGATTAGCATTTATAGAATTAATAGCCCCAAATTTAAATTTACTGGTTTTTTAACCGTTATTTCGCCATTGATAATTCTTATGTACTACTCCGCAGCGGGTGGGATGTGTTTAACTTATTTGATTAAAAATGTTTTTGATTTTTTATCTATAAAAGTACCGTTTTTAGATGACTTTACTTTTGTTTTAACTTTTATTTTTGTAATTTTAATATACAAAATTGTGTTAAGAGGTGTAAACGAAGGTATAGAACGTTTTAATAAAATTACTGTGCCTATATTAATGATTGTTGTTATTATATGGGCAGTAGTTTTGTTGGTAAAAGATAACACACATCAAATTTTAAAAGAAATGTTTTTAATAAAAAGTGATTTTTGCTTTAAAGAAAATTTAAAAATTGTTGCCATTTCAGCCGACCAAATGTTTTTTTCACTATCGATTGCTGTTGGTAGTATGATTACATACGGTTCTATGATGCCCGATAATCAAAATACTTTTAAAAGCGCTTGCCTGGTTTGCGTGGCAGATACTTTATTTGCGATTACTGTATCGGTAGTGGTTATAAAAGCATCTTTAACTTATTCAATTAATTCAAGCGGACCAAATCTTGTTTTTATAACTATGCAAAAAGTTTTTGATGCAAACGGTAAAGTTGGTAATTTGTTGGGAATACTTTTTTATTTAGCGATAATTTTTGCGGCGTTGACGTCGGCAGTTTCATATATCGAAGTTCCGGTATCTGCTTTAAATAAATTATCCACTATAAAACGCAAAAAATCTTTGTTGATATGTTTGTCGGTTATATTGTTGCCGGCAATTTATATTACCATAGAAGATTTTGCATCGTTATATAAAATAATTTCTTTAATAGGAGAAGGATTGATTATTCCTTTAACTGCGTTTTTGACTTCAGTGAATTTTGGCATGCTTGACGGCAAAAGTGTTATTGAAAGTTTTTTGGAAAAAGAAATATCAATAAATTTTATAAAAAATGCCTTTTGCTTTGTACTTAAATATATTGTCGAAATAGTTATAATAGCGGTTATGCTGTTGCAAATAATTGTTATTTTAAATTGACATATTTGGCTTTTTAATGTAAAATATTTGTGAATGGAGGTGCTTTTATGACAAAAATTTCACCATCGGTTTTAACTGCCGATTTTTTGACATTATCTGATGATTTAAAAAAACTTGAAAATGCAGGGGTGGATATGATTCACCTAGACGTAATGGATGGCAATTTCGTTCCAAATATATCTTTTGGCATTCCTGTTATCTCTTCTATAAAAAAGCATACTAAACTTTTATGTGACGTTCATTTGATGATTGACCAACCACATAGATATATAAAGGATTTTGCCAAGGTTTCCGATTATCTTGGTTTTCATTATGAGGCTGGTTCTCCTATTAAAGAAACTCTTATGGAAATTAAGGGTATGGGAGTAAAATCTTGTCTTACAATAAAACCTTGTACTTCTCCCGAAGAAATTTTTGAGTTTCTTCCTTATTGTGATATGGTTCTCGTTATGTCGGTTGAGCCTGGTTTCGGCGGTCAAAAATTTATGCCTGAGGCACTTGATAAATTAAAGACTTTAAAAAGAGAAATTAAAAAGCGAAATCTTGATGTTTTGCTAGAGGTTGACGGTGGTATAAATGTTGAAACAGCACCGCTTGCAGTAGAAGCAGGTGCTGACGTTTTAGTCGCAGGAAATTATATTTTTTCTGCCGAAGATATGACTGCTCGCGTAGAAGGAATTAAGAAGTTATAATAAATTAAGCACTTCATTTATCGCATTATCGCTAATCAGCGTTGCGTGTTCTTCTATAAGACCTCCTATAAAATTCGAATTAATTTTATAAGCAGTGTTGATTGATTTATCGCTTAAAATGTAATAGGTATTTGATTTATAAAAAAGTTTACTGCAATGCGCATTTTTATACCTTAGCATATCTAAAATTTTTGATATTTCATTTAAATTTTTGGCTATATAACAGTTGATGTTGTATTTTAGTTTTATGCGCATAGTTTCCTCCAAAAAAAATTAATAGGAGTTTTAATTATACACGCCCCATTCGGGGCGTTTATTTTATTCACATTCTTTGTTGATTGAAGGTGGGAAGAAATCTTCGGTTGGGAATTCGATGCGTCTGAATACGTCACATGGTTCGTCAGCAGCGCAATTATCACAACATTGTTTTTCGGGAATACAAAAATCGTAAATGGGTACCAACATTTGAACGTTTCGAATAAGTTGTACTACTGTAAATAAACCGATAGTTACGTAAACGTTTTTCTTGCATTCGGCTTCAACGTTTATTCCGCCAACAGCATCGCAGATGCATTTTGGAATACAACAACAGTTTTCGCTATGACGTTTTTCTTCACAAATTTTAGCAGATAGAGGAATAGGATCAACTGTTTGAACAACACAGCGTGGTGAATTTCTTGTTTCGGGCAACTGTGTGTCAGGAGCATTTTCTACCGTTGTTAAATTCGAAAAGATTTTTGCGGTGCCTTCGCTGCCAAATAAAATTACTTTTTTGTTAAATGTTGCTATTCCGCGGATATCAGTTGGCAACGAGTGGGGTGATGTGAAAATTTCTAACTGTAAAAGAAAGAAAAAAGTTAAATCACATGAGTAAAAACCGCGGTTAAAATTAACAGGTTCTACGTCTACGTATACGTTAAGTACTTCAGCATTTTTTAATTTTACGCTTATTGCGTCATCTATAAGGTTTTGATTTTCTTTTGAAAAATAACATCTTAAATCTTCGATACAATCTCTGTCGCAACACGAGTCATAAACTCTGCCGGCATCAATACAAACTGCATCTTTAAAATTGTAGTCTGCCATTAAAATCCTCCTTAAAATATTAGTCTTAGATTTCCTAAAACTCAATATATACTATGACCAATTTGCAATTTCTGCCACAAAAACAATATTTCTTGACAAAATATAATAAAGTAATTATAATTATTTTCGTAAATTAATTTTGAAGAGTAAAAATTCAGGCGTGAAGTGCTGACGGGACGGGGAGTTGCCGGTTAGACGAAAACCATTGGTTGCGGTCTGTTTTTTGCATCCCGCTTCAACAGATTGAATGTTTGTCTTCTTTCTTTGCTGATGTGGGGAAGGAGGATTTTTTTATGCCTAAAAATAGTTATGATTTTTTTGGAATTAAACAACTAAAAAATGTAAAAGTGTTGTGTTGTTTAGCACTGTTTGTGGCAATAAGTATTGTATCGGGAAAATTTCTTGCTTTGTCTATTGGTGAAGTTTTAAGAATAAGTTTTGAAAATCTTACCATCATACTTGCGGGTGTTGTGTTTGGCCCATTTGCCGGAATGATTACCGGTATTTGCGCGGATATCATTGGCTGTATTTTGCGTGGTTATAATATAATTCCTATATTAACCATAGGCGCTGCTTTTATTGGTTTTATTTCAGGTGTAACGTATAATTTATTTAATAAAACTTCATTGGGTTTAAAACTGACTGTTTCTTGTTTTGTATCTCATTTAATCGGATCGGTTGTTATTAAATCAATTGGTCTTGCGCTATATTATAATACACCGTTAATGGAGACAGTTTTACTTAGATTAATAAATTATTCAATAGTGTTTGCTGCCGAGACTTTTGTTTTAATTTTATTGATTAAAAATAAAGGCTTTAAAATGCAGATAGATAGGATAAAGAGGTAATAAGATGAACTATAATGATACACTAAAATATATACATTCAGTAAGTAACTATTTTTGTAAACCGGGTTTGGAAAGAATTGCTGAACTGTGTGAAAGGATTGGCAATCCTCAAAACTCGCTAAAATTTGTACACGTTGCCGGAACAAACGGTAAAGGATCGTTTTGCGCTATGTTATCAAATGTTTTATGCGCTTGCGGATATAAAGTTGGATTATATACTTCGCCGTATATTCTTGAATTCAACGAACGTATATCTATTAACGGTAAATCAATTTCAAACGATGATTTATGCTTGATTACAGATAAAGTTAAAAAAGTTGCTGATTTAATGGATGACAAGCCGACTGAGTTCGAACTTATTACTGCTATTGCTTTTGAGTATTTTAAAAAACAAGAATGCGATATTGTTGTTTTAGAATGTGGATTGGGCGGACGCTACGATGCCACAAATATTATTAATAGTTCCGTATTATCCGTTATAACAGGTATTTCAATTGATCATACATCTTTTCTTGGTAATACAATAAAGCAAATTGCCGGTGAAAAAGCAGGCATAATAAAAGTGAACGGAAAGTGTTTATGGTGTGGTGACGATCGTTGCGCACAAGATGTAATATATGATGAAGCCGTGAAGAAAAATGCTCAATTTTTTATTGCCGATAAAAGTTCATTAATTATAAGGTCGATGGATTTAAATGGTACAGTTTTTGATTATAAAGGATATAACAACATAAAAATACAACTATTAGGCGCTTTTCAACCCTTTAATGCTTGTAACGTAATTAGCGCGGTCGAGTTACTTAATGAAAGTGGGTTTAAAATATCATCCGATGCTATATATAGCGGTCTATATGATACTGTATGGCACGCAAGATTTGAAGTTGTTAATAAAAAACCTCTTATAATAGCAGATGGTGGTCATAATCCGGAGGGTGTAGAAGCTGCTGTTAATAGCATAAAAACCTATTTTGACTGTAAAGTTATAATTTTAACAGGTGTTATGAAGGATAAGGATTATAACTACATTGCAAATAAAATAGCCCAGGTGAGTGATAGAGTTTACTCTATAACTCCTAATAATCCACGCGCACTTTCGGCTAATGAATATAGTGATGTTTTTTCAAATATTAACATTAAAGCCTTTGCATTTGATGACGTTAAAACGGCTTTGTTAAATGCAATAGATTATTCAATTGAAACTTCCTTGCCGATAGTTGCTCTGGGGTCCTTATATATGTACAAAGAAGTGATTGAAGCGATTAAAAGCATAGAATAATGACAAATTTTGCAATTTTGTAGAAAAATTATGCAAAATTTTGATAAAAATTGTATAAATTATAAGAAATATACTTGACATTACGTTACAAATGAGTTATTATTACTCTGTACTTTAATATATGTACATTGGAGCAGTGGATGTGAAGACTTATACGTTGTATGATGAAGTTATAAGTGAAAACGAACTTATTTTAAAAATACGTTCAGGTCAAAAAGATTTGTTTTCGTACATTTGTACCGCTTATATGCCACTTATAAATTGTTATATTTCTGCACTTAACTGTTCTGAAACTGATAGGGAAGACTTTTTACAGGTAGGTTTACTTGCGCTTTCTGGATGCGTAGATCATTATGATTTCACGTCTTCAACATTTTCAACCTTTGTAGGAGTATGCGTAAAACGTGCCTTACTATCCGAGTTAAGAAGAATTTCTGCCAAAAAACAAATTCCACAATCGGTTTTTGTTAATATTGATGAGTATGATTTATTCGAAACAGCAAATCCCGAAACATCTTTTATCGATAAGGAAAGTGCTGAGTGTCTTAATAAAAAAATTAAAGATGCGTTATCTAATCTTGAATATGATGTTTTGACGGCTTATCTTACGCTTGGAAGTTATTCGGCAGTTGCCGGTTTATTATCCATCAGTCCAAAGGACGTTAATAATGCTCTTCAACGAGCAAGAAAGAAAATAAAAAAATCAATCGGTTAGTCCGTTGATTATATATGCCCATGTAGCTCAATGTACAGAGCGTTGTTTCTCAAAGATGTCGGTGAAATTCCGACCGGGGCTAAACAAAAACAAGTGAGGTACAAAACATGTTCGAAGACAAGACTTTAGTTTGCAAGGACTGCGGAGAAGAATTCGTATTCACTGCAAGAGAACAGGAATTCTATGAGTCCAAAGGATTTGCGAATGAGCCGCAGCGTTGTAAACCCTGCCGTGATAAGCGTAAAAATGCTGGCAGAGCTCCGCGCGAGATGTTCGAAACTACCTGCAGTGCTTGTGGTAACCCCGCGAAGGTTCCTTTCCAACCACGTGAGGATCGCCCTGTTTATTGCAGTGAATGTTTCGCAAAAATGAGAGAAAATTCTGCTGAATAATATATATTAAATATATATTGCCGCCCACATTGAGTTGGGCGGCTTTCTTCCGTCTTGAATTTATTTATAAGATTTGAAGAATTATTCATATTTTCGTAATACTATTGTTGTATTATAACCATATACGAATTCAATAGGAGGGTATCTAATGGATAATAAAAAGATTCTTATTGTTGATGATGATGATAACATTTGCGAACTTTTGCGTCTTTATCTTACTAAAGAAGGTTTTGAACCTATAGTAGCCAACGATGGCGAAAAAGCAGTTGAATGTACTCATTTATATTTTCCTTCGCTTGTTTTGCTTGATATAATGTTGCCAAAGCTTGATGGATGGCAGGTATGTCGAGAAATTAGAAAGTTTTCTACGGTACCTATTATTATGTTAACTGCAAAAGGTGATACATTTGATCGAATTCTCGGTCTTGAATTAGGCGCCGATGATTACGTACCAAAGCCATTTGATGCTAAAGAATTAATAGCACGTATTAAGGCTGTACTTCGTAGGTCAGCAAGTAACGATGACACAAATGTAGAATTGGTAAGTTATGAAAATATTTCGGTCAATCTAACTAATTATGAATTAAAACTTAACGGTGTACAGGTTGATACACCACCAAAAGAATTGGAACTATTATATTATCTTGCCAGTTATCCTAATAGAGTTTTTACCAGAGATCAGCTCCTTGATGAAGTTTGGGGATTTGATTATTACGGTGATTCAAGAACAGTTGACGTACACGTTAAACGTTTACGTGAAAAACTTGAAGGCGTTTCAGATAAATGGAATTTAAAAACCGTTTGGGGCGTTGGATATAAATTTGAGGTAAAGTAATTGTCGAAATTAAGCACTTTTAAAAAATATTTTGTAGCAGTTTCGCTTACATTTTTATTTTGCATAACAGGTATTGTTTTAATTGTTACTTTTCTTACTAATAATTACTTATCAAAAGAAAAATTCGATTCATTGTCGGTATCCTGTGAAACTATGTCATCTTTTGTTGAAACAGATTATAAAAATCCTTATTATTCAACGACCGTTCTTCGTATGACACAGGTAATGTCCAGAGTTAGCGATAATATGATATTTGTTACCGACAATGACGGTACTGTTATTGCTTGTTCATGTAGTGATTTTGCTACGGATATGGTTTGTGAACATTCTATCGTTAATATCAGCGATAAAATTTTAAACAAGGTTGCAGTAAGTGATTTTGAGGAAATCGGTCGCTTTAGTTATATGTTTTCGGAACCATACTATATTAAAGGCGAAAAAATTGTTGACCAATACGGAAAACAGTTAGGGTATGTTTTTGCGACCGCTCCAGCATCTACTTTGACGAGTTTTTATAAAGATTTGTTCGGCATATACGCATTGGCGGCCACAATACCTATAATAATATTATTTGTGATTTTGTATTTCATAACATATAAATGGTCTAAACCGTTAAAGCTTATGTCTGAAGCATCGAAAGCAATGGCTAATGGTGATTTTTCGAAACGAATTCCGGTGATGAGTAACGATGAAATAGGGCAACTTTCAAGTTCTTTTAACCAAATGACAAATTCGCTTGTCGAACTTGAAAAGATGCGTCGCGATTTTATCGCTAACGTCTCTCATGAACTAAGGACTCCTATGACAACTATCGGAGGGTTTATTGATGGAATAATAGACGGAACAATCGAAAAAGAAAAAACAGAACATTATTTACAAACCGTTTCAAATGAAGTAAAACGTATGACTCGTTTGGTTGAAGGTATGTTAAATCTTTCAAAACTTGAAGCAGGAGAAATAAAGATTAGACCTTCTGAGTTTGATTTTAAACAACTTGTAATCGATGTTGTTTTAAGCCAAGAGCAGCGTATTGAAAACAAAAAAATAGAAATAGTCGGATTGGACAGTTTTGAAAAGTGTATTGTACGCGCTGATAAAGACCTACTTCATCAAGTTGTATATAATTTATGTGACAATGCTATTAAATTTACTGACGATTTTGGCACTATAGAGTTTGATTTATCTGCAGATAGCACCCATTTTGAGTTTAAAATCAAAAACACGGGTATAGGCATTCCAAAAGAAGACTTACCTCATATTTTTGATCGTTTTTATAAAGGAGATAAAGCACGTTCTACTAATAAAGACAGTACGGGACTTGGTTTATACTTAGTTAAAACTATAGTGAGAATTCATGGCGGGACTGCCTTTGTTAAAAGTAGTGAAAACGAGTTTACTCAGTTTGGAATTCGTTTGGCTATTAATTCTTGATCCACGGAGGATTTATTATGGAAGATAACAATATAAATCAAAATTTTTCTGAAAAATCAGAAGAGAATATTGATAATATTGACGATGTTAATAACAATGAAATTACTGATGGTTATCGTTATTGCGATAATCCTTACGAACAACTCAATATTACTGATATTGAGAACTATGTGCCTGTAGATTATTCTCCTACTGAGAAAGGAAAACCAATTTCACGCGGAATTAAAGTATTTACCTTAATCATGTCAGCAATTGTTTTGATTAGCGGGTCTTGTGTGGGCGGATATTTAATAGGTTTGCATAGATATTCAAAAACAAATAATAAAGATTATACCGTTTCATTAAATCTTGCTTCAAAACCTGCTCAGACAGATGAATTTACTGCTGCGCAAGTTTATGAAATTGTAAATAAATCTGTTGTCGGAATTACTGTTTACGGTGATGATGGAACCCAATCATCTGCATCGGGTGTGATTTTTTCAGAAGACGGTTATATAATTACAAACGATCATATTTATGAAAGTATAGTTGGTGCTAAATTCATTGTAAAAACATATGATGACAAAGAATATAGCGCTGAGTTCGTAGCAGGTGATGTTAGAAGTGATGTTGCTGTTCTTAAAATAGACGCTAAAGGATTTACTCCTGCCGTGCTTGGTAATGATAAAGAATTGGTTATTGGTGAAAACGTTGTGGCCGTCGGCAGACCAAATAATATAGAAGAAAATAGTATTACCGAAGGCATTATTTCATTAACCAATCGTCGCGTTTCTACAACATCCAGTTATTCAATGAAAATGATACAAACAAGCACACCCATTAATCCCGGAAATTCCGGCGGCGCACTTGTAAATATGTATGGACAGGTGGTAGGTATAACTTCGTCAAAAATTGCAGGTGAAGAGTACGAAGGTATTGGATTTGCAATTCCTTCAAGTGTTACTAAACTTATAGTTGAGTCTTTGATTAAAAACGGATACGTTGCAGATAGAGCGCGCCTTGGTGTTTCGTATCAAGTTATTAATAAAGTTGTAATGGAAGTTAAAAAATATCCCAGCACCGGTATTTTAATAGTTTCGGTTAACAATGATAGCGATTTGTTTGGAAAAATAAGCGCTGGTGATATAATTACTCAGGTCAATGGCATTAACATAACCTCTGATAGTGTTATTTTAGATCAAATCGAAGGATCAAAGCCGGGTGATATGTTGACTTTTACTGTATTTACCGCTACCGGTTCTTACAAAACGGTTCAAGGAAAATTACTCCCTGATACCGGATCTTCAAGTTATGTTAAATCACTAATTCAGTAAAAAATTTCCCACAGAAAATTCTGTGGGAAATTTTTTTATTTAGGCTACACACTTTGACAAATTTTGCAGTTTTAATGTTGTATAATTTGTATGGTGATTAAATGACTGTATATCTGGACATACTTTTGTTTTTGAACTCAGTTATAGATTTTTTCTTGCTAAATTTAGCAACATTTATAATTGGTAGAAAAATAAAAACAAAAAGAATTATTATTGCTGCATTATTTTCATCTACGTTCTCTTTTTTGATATTTGTGCCTAAATTATCATATGCAATCGAAATGCTGTTAACGCTTATATTTGTGCTCATTGTGGCAGTTGTTACCGTTGGTTTTAAAAACAAAATAATATTTTTAAAATTTTATTTTGCGCTACTTTCGGTCAGCATGGCGTTTAATGGATTAATAATACTGTTTTGGAATATATTCAAACCAAATGGTATGTTGATCAGAAATTCGGTATTGTACTTAAATATTTCGGCAATAGAAATGATAGGATGGACGGTTGCATCTTACGTAATTATTAGATTGGTATTATTTATTATTAGACGTTCTTCGCCAACGGCTGCAAGATGCAAAGTCACTTTAGAAAATCTTGGTAAAACCATAGAGTTAACTGCGTTGGTTGATACGGGAAATTCTTTAAAAGATGTTTACACAGGTAAACAAGTGATAATTGTTGATTATAATACTGCCAATGAATTATTTGGTGACACTTCAGATTTATTACCGGTTTTATTACCATATTCAACTGTTGATAATCAAAAATTATTATCAGCATATTACTGCAAAAAAACAAAAGTTAACAATCGTGAAATAGGAGTATCTTTAATAGCTGTTGCAGAAAAAACTATTGAAAACACAGATTATAAAGCAATCGTTAGTCCGCAAATATTAAGTGAGGTTGAATAACATGAAAAAATTATATGCTTTTATTAGAAAAATTCTTGTTAAACTAGGTCTGGTTAACAGTGTTTATTATATCAATGGAACTGAAACATTGCCTCCGCCTTTAAGTAATTCGGAAGAACAAGAATTATTACTTAAATATGAAGAAAACAAAGAGTATGTTAAAGAACAACTTATAATACATAATTTAAGGTTGGTAGTCTATATATCTAAAAAATTTGAAACAACCAGTGCTAACAACGAGGATTTAATTTCGATTGGCACAATCGGTCTTATTAAAGCGGTAAATACTTTTCAACCTGATAAAAATATCAAGTTAGCGACCTATGCATCAAGGTGCATAGAAAATGAAATTTTAATGTATCTTAGAAAAACATCTTCACAAAAATGTGAAATATCCTTAGATGAACCGTTAAACGTTGATTGGGATGGCAATGAATTATTATTATCGGATATTTTGGGGAGTGACGGTGAAGAAGTAGGAAAAGAGGTTGAAAGGGAAGATGAAAAAACTCTTCTATTAAAACTTATAAATAATTTGTCAAACAGAGAACAAGAAATAATGAAAATGAGATTTGGTATGTGCGGATACGATGAACTTACTCAAAAAGAAGTTGCTGACGTACTAGGAATTTCTCAGTCATATATTTCGCGCCTAGAAAAAAAGATAATCGCTAAATTAAAAAAACAAATAGAGAAATCGTTATTATAATAAAAAAGATTGAGTTGCCTCAATCTTTTTTTATTTTATTATTTTATTATTTTTTTGTTACGTAGGCGAAATCTATTAATCCGTTACCTATTGTGAAGTTAAAATCAATAATATCACTAGAATATGCTGCAACGGAATTTTCAAATGCTAATGGCATTAATTTTTTGCTTCCCAGTATATTTCGCTGAACTTCGGGTAAAAGTTTTACAGATGTTTTGGCAAAGTCATAGCCTAGTTGATATGCTAAAACACTGGGGTCTTTATCGGTAATGGTGATAGGATATACTGCAATAGCACATTCACCGTTACTTAGCGCTAACTTAATTTCATCAATAGTGTCACATGGTTTTGTATTAATATAAGCGCCTAGTTCTTTTTGCCAATGTCCAACAATATCATTTATAGGTCTGGACATATTGGAGTCGTTGTAATAATAAAGTTTTGTGGATGGCAAACGTTGACCCGTATAGTTAGTTAACGCAGTATTGTAAATTTTTTTTGCTTCGGTTAAATCATATTCTTCCATACCAACATAGTCAAGTTTTTCGCTTAACATTGAGTCTGGGAAGAAAGAGTAGGCAACGTTATAACCGATGCCTAAGTCACCGGCATAATTACTACGATCAAAAGCAAGATATAAAGAACGGCGTAAATCGTAGGAGTAAACTTCACCTATTTCCATTACCCAAAGTACGTTTTGATACTGTGCAGTTTTTAATCCCGCTGCGTTTATATCGTTCATATTTGGTGCATCGATAAATGCAATGTCTACCGAGGATTTAGAAAGTTTTTCCAAATTATCTTTTTCGTTGTTGTAAGAAATAAATACTGCTGAATTTTCTGCTGAAAAGTTTCCGTAATATTTATCATTTCTATGAAGACGAACTGCAAAATCATCAATGTTCCACTTGGTTAGTCTATAAGAACCGTTGGATAGTATGTGATTTTTAGAAAGACCGTATTGACCTTTGCAACTTTCAAAAAAATCTTCGCGGCAGGGCATACAAACGGCAGTAGTTAATTTATATAAAAAATCGCTATCGTTTTCACCTAAAGTAATTACTAAAATAGAAGGGCTTTTTGCGTATATACCCAAACGGTCGGTAGTAACCTGACCTGCCATTATTTGTTCTGCATTTAAAACTGAACGTAATTTTCCGGCATAAGGTGAACGTGTGGCGGGATCAACGGCTCTTCTGAAAGCGAAGACAAAGTCGTCTGCCGTTACCGGTTGACCGTCGCTCCACATTGCAGTATCGGATATATAAAATGTATAAACGTTATCTGATACGGTATATTCTGAAGCAACTGCAGGTACGATTTCACCGTTTTGGTTAATTCTCATAAGACCTTCAAACATATTTCTAATAATTAAAAGTTCGGTATCGTTAGATGCTAGTTGAGGATCAAGAGTGGAGGCGGTTATAGGTGCTTCAAAATATATAACAGCGTTGTCGTTTTTTGAATCGCAACCCGAAAGCAATGATAACGTTAAAGCAAGTATTATAGAAAGAGAAAGCAACTTTTTTGTTAAACGCATTTTTTTCACCTTAAATATATTTTTTACGATGTATATTATAATACATAATATTACTTATTTCAACAATAATTTTAATGTAAAGAAAAACACTTGACACATCTGCATTTGTGTGTTATAATCACTGCTGTAAAGTAAAATGCTTTACAGTTAGAGGTGTAAAATGAAGGATTTATCCATTGCGTTGCTTTTGGATGTTTACGGCGATTTATTGACCGATAGACAGCAACGAATAGCGCGTGATTACTTTTATGATGACTTGTCTTTGTCTGAAATTTCAGAAAATGACGATATTTCTCGACAAGGCGCTCATGAAATAATTAAACGTACTGAACAGTTACTTTTATTTTATGAAGAAAAACTTCATTACTCTAAAACTGTGTATGACTTAAAAGAAGCGGCTGGTAAAAAAGACGTTGATAAAATATACGAAATAATAGAAAACTTATGATGGTGGTGAGATAATGGCTTTTGACAGTCTTGGAGATAAGTTGGCTAAGGTTTTTAAAAATCTTCGTTCTAAAGGCAAACTTAACGAGAGTGACGTTAAACAGGCTATGCGTGATGTTCGTCTCGCTTTGCTCGAAGCAGATGTTAACTATAAGGTTGCAAAAGATTTTACTAATAATGTTGCCGAGAAATGCATTGGCGAAAATGTAATGGAATCTCTTACCGCTCCGCAAATGGTTGTCAAAATTGTTCGTGACCAATTAACTGAACTTATGGGCAGCGAACAAAAACGCCTTAATACATCTTCGAAAATTCCTACCGTTATTATGATGTGTGGTTTGCAAGGTGCAGGTAAAACTACCCATTGCGCTAAACTGGCAGCATTTTTAAAATCTCAAGGACACCGCCCACTTCTTGTTGGTTGCGATATTTATCGTCCTGCTGCTATTGAACAGTTAAAAGTGGTAGGCGCCGCAGTTAACGTTCCTGTGTTTGAAAAAGGAACTCAAAAACCTGAAAAAACGGCTGAAGAGGCTGTTCGTCATGCCAGAGATTATGGTAATGATTACGTTATTCTTGATACTGCCGGTCGTTTGCACATTGATACCGAACTTATGGATGAACTCAAACGAATAACAAAAGCGATTGATGTTCATAATGTGCTTCTCGTTATTGACTCTATGGTAGGTCAAGATGCTGTTAACGTTGCTAAATCATTTAATGATATTCTTGAAATTACAGGCGTTATTCTTACTAAACTTGATGGTGATACTCGTGGTGGTGCCGCATTATCTGTAAAGGCGGTTACGGGTAAACCTATCCTATTTGCTGGTGTAGGCGAAAAACTTGATGCTCTTGAAGAATTTCACCCTGATAGAATGGCTTCGCGTATTCTTGGTATGGGCGACGTTTTATCGCTTATCGAAAAGGTTGAAAATGAAATTGACGTTAAACAGGCAGAGGAAACTGCACGTCGTTTAGAAGAAAACAAATTTGATATGAATGACCTTCTTGCCCAGTTTCAACAAATTAAAAAAATGGGATCTGTAAAAAGTATTCTTTCTATGCTCCCGGGTATGGACAGGCAACTTAAAGATGTTGATATTGATGACCGAGCAATGCTTAGAATAGAAGCGATAATTACTTCTATGACTAAAAAGGAACGCGCTAAACCTGATATTATAAACGGCTCTCGTAGAAAAAGAATTGCGGCTGGCGCAGGTGTCAAGGTTGAAGATGTAAATAGACTTATGGCACAATATACTCAAATGAAAAAGATGTTTAAACAGATGAACTCTAAAGGTGGTAAGAGAAAATTTGCAAGAGGTGGTTTCCCCGGAATGCCACCAGGCGGTTTTCCAGGTATGTAATGTTTTAAAAAGTTTATGCTTTTTAAATATAAAATATTATTCGGAGGTGTAATTATGGCAGTAAAAATCAGACTTCGTCGTTTAGGTGCAAAAAAGGCTCCTTTTTATCGTGTAGTTGTTGCTGATTCTCGTTTCTCCAGAAATGGTCGTTTTATCGAAGAAATCGGTTACTTTGATCCTACTAAGGAACCCGCAGTTGTTAATATCGATGGCGAAAAAGCAAAACAGTGGATTGCTAACGGCGCACAGCCTACCGATACTGTTAAGGCTCTTCTTAAGAAGAACGGTGTACTTTAATTATCATAGGAGTATATACTTATGAAAGAACTTCTCATCGCAATTACTTCTGGTCTTGTAGAAAAACCTGAAGAAATTACCGTTGAAGTTGATGAAATCAACGAAGATGGCGTTATCGTATATCATCTTCACGTTGCTGAAGGCGATATGGGTAGAGTAATCGGCAAACAGGGAAGAATTGCTAAGGCAATTCGCACCGTTATGCGTGCTGCTGCCAATCGCGATAACCAAAAAATTATGGTTGAAATCGACTAATAGAAAAACCCCCATAAAATATGGGGGTATTCTTTTAATTTCGGAGTTATGTATGAAAAAAACTTTTTTAAATATTGGAAAAATTGTTGGTAGCCATGGAATTAAAGGTATGGTAAGGGTTGAATGCTGGTGCAATTCTCCTGAATTTTTATGTCAATTTAAAAGATTATTTACTGCTGATAACGTTAACAACGTTTTAAAAGTAAATAAGGCTTCGCCACATAAAAATATTGCTCTTGTGAAGTTTAAGGGTATAGATACCATCGAACAGGCTGAAACCATGCGTGGTAATTTATTGTATATTTATAGAGATGATGCAAAACTACGCGATGATCAGTATTTTATTGAAGAAATTATAGGCTGTAAAATATATGATGGGGAAACAAACAAATATTATGGTGAACTCAGTGACGTTTATAACACGGGCGCTAATGATATTTGGCAAATAAAAAACGAAGACAAAGAATTTTTATTTCCATCGGTTCCTCATTTTGTTAAGTCTGTTGATATAGAAAAAGAAATAATATACATTTTGCCTCCAAAGGGGATTTTTAACGATGAAGATTGATATTATGACTCTGTTTCCGGAAATGTGTGAAACGGTTCTTGATACAAGTATTATCGGTCGAGCAAGAAAAGCGGGGAAAGTTGAACTTTCTTGTGTAAATATTAGAGATTTTGCTAACAATAAACACAAAAAAGTAGATGATGCACCTTTTGGTGGCGGTATGGGTATGGTGATGGCTGCAGATCCAATATATAACTGCTTTAAATCTCTTTATATTGATGAAGTTAAGCCGTATCTAATATATATGTCTCCAAAAGGCGCTACCTTTAATCAAAATAAAGCAATAGAATTATCTCAAAAAGAACATATAGTATTTTTATGTGGACATTACGAAGGTATTGACCAACGTGTTATTGATGAAATAGTAGACGAAGAAATTTCGATAGGAGATTATGTTCTTACAGGCGGCGAAATGCCGGCGCTTGTTTGTGCCGATGCAATATGCAGAATGCTTCCTGGCGTTTTATCTGACGAAATCTGCTTTACTGAAGAAAGTCATTTTTCAGGTTTGTTGGAATATCCTCAATATACACGTCCTGCAGTATGGAATGATAGCCAAGTGCCAGCAGTTTTACTTTCGGGAAACCACGCTGAAATTTCTAAATGGAGAAAGGAACGCGCAATCGAAATCACATATGATAGACGTCCCGATATGCTTAAAAATGCTGTTTTTGATAAAAAAGAGAAAAAATTTTTAGATAATTATATAAAGTCTAAAGAACAGCAAACCGATTAGAGTAAAATTGCATAAATAACTATACTTATTTTTTTCTTGGTTTGTTCAAAAAATGGAAGTTAAGAAACATTTATTGACTATTGAATAAAATGTGTTATAATAACTAAAACAATTTATTAAAATTAAGGAGATATAACTATGTGCGTTAAAGACGTTGTTATTCAAAATCAGGTAGGTCTTCATGCCCGTCCCGCTACTTTCTTTATTCAGAAGGCTAATGAATTCAGATCTTCTATTTGGGTAGAAAAGGACGAGCGTCGCGTTAATGCTAAAAGTCTTCTTGGTGTTCTTTCTCTTGGTATAGTAGGCGGAACTACTATTAAAATTATTGCTGACGGTACCGATGAAAAAGATGCTCTTGATGCACTTATTTCTCTTGTTGAGTCTGGTTTTATTGAATAATTCCGGTTCGAAAAAAGCCGATGAAATTTTCATCGGCTTTTTTTAAAAAAACACTTGCATTATTTTTAAGAGTGTGTTATAATCCCTTAGTAACATCCGGGTGTGGCGCAGTTTTGGTAGCGCGCTTGAATGGGGTTCAAGAGGCCGCAGGTTCAACTCCTGTCACTCGGACCAAGTAAACTCCCTTGAATTGTAAATGCAATTCAAGGGAGTTTTTATTAAAAAACGGAGTAATTTATGAAAAAGTTTCAAGGAATTTTATTGTGTAGTGATTTGGATGGAACTTTACTCAATTCTAATCACGAAGTCTCGAACGAAAATATTAAAGCAATAGAATATTTTATGAATAATGGCGGTTATTTTACTTTTGTTACAGGACGAATGCCATCTTATGTTTCAAACATATATAATGTTGTTAAGCCAAATGCTCCGTTTGGTTGTATAAATGGTGGTGGCATTTACGATTATAAAAAAGGTGAATATTTATATATTAATCCAATTGATAATTCAGTGCTTGAACTTGTAGAATTTATTGATAAAAATATGCCTGACATCGGCATTCAAATAAGTACATATAAAAATGTGTATTTTAGTAAAAATACTAGCGCTATGGAAGAGTTTAGACGTCAAACAGGTTTGAAAAATCTTGAAAAACATTATTATGATGTTAAAGAAAATATTGCTAAAATAATTTTTGCGGACTTAAATCCTAAAAACATTGATAAATTATCTGTAATGCTTAAAAATCATAGCAGAGCCGATGAATTTGATTTTATACGTTCTGACAGTTGGCTATATGAAATTTTGCCTAAAGGCGTTGATAAAGGTATAGTGTTACCCAAAATTGCCGAATTGTTAGGTGTTGATATGAGCAAAACTATAGCAATTGGTGACTATAACAACGATTTGGGTATGATTAGAACCGCAAAAGTTGGGGTAGCGGTTGAAAACGCTATTGATGAATTGAAGCAAATCGCTGATTACATAACCATTTCTAATGATAAAAATGCAATCGCTAAGGTAATTTATGATTTAGATAACGGAACAATTAATATATAAAGCAATAAAAGGACTGTAATAACAGTCCTTTTATTGTTGGCTGGGGTGGCAGGATTCGAACCTACGAATGCAGCAGTCAAAGTGCTGTGTCTTACCGCTTGACGACACCCCAATGTATTAAGTTTAAAAATACCCCTTTTGTTGTCAAAAGGGGCGAAGTGGGGTGGATAATGGGATTCGAACCCACGGCCTCCAGAGCCACAATCTGGCGCGCTAACCAACTGCGCCATATCCACCAGACACAAGCAGTATTATAACAAACAAATATATATTTGTCAATAATATTTTTTTAAATTTCGAAATCTTCTTTATTATAGTCGGAATTAATGGTGGTTCTCATAGGTTCTCTTTTAAGGGCGTCGTATTTATAATGCCTACATGAGCCGTCAGGAGAGTTAAAACCGCGTTTTTTACAAAGTATTTCGTTGTTAAAATCGAGTTTCACCGAATGTTGACAATATTTACAGGCCGGTGTTATTTTTTTGTTAAAAATCATAACGCTTCCTCTTAAAATTTTTTATTAATTTTAGCACAAATATCTCATTAAGTCAATCGAAAACGTCTATATCCTTTAAGAATTTTCCACTTGAATTTTTATTAAATGAGATTAAAAGCGTAATTAGAGTTAAGATTAATGTTATAAAATAAGTTTTTCCGCTATTATGCGATATAACTGTGGCGCCTTCAAGATTTGTGAACGAAGGTATTTTTATTGGTATTAATGTTAATAAAATTTTTAAAATGATTAAAGAAAATACACAACTTAATAATCGTATTTTAAAGTAATCCATTACCTTTAATTTTAAATCGGGGGTTAACGATAATATTTGCATTAATACGCAAATACCACCAAATGATAAAAGTGCGCATATTTTATATATGTTATCGCAACTTGTTACTGCTCCGGTAATTTCAGTTATGTATATAAATATTGTTTTGGCAATTTCTCCAAAACAAGAATAAATGATTTCGGAAATTGCCGAAAAAATGATTACGTATGAGCATATACCGGTTATTGCTTCAATACTTTCTTTAGCAGAAATAACAATAAGTTTATTGGTACAAACACCAGATGTTTTGCTTAGTTTTAATTTATATCCACCGCGAATAATAAAAATAATAAAGTTTGATAAAACTAATGATGCATACAGTAAAACACCTAATAATTTTGAATTAAAAATACCGTATCCAATAAAATTTATAATAAATGCAGGACCTGCGCAAACTGTAGTAGGAACCAATCTTTCTGCAATATCTTTTTTTAAAAAGCCGGTACTAGCCAAACTATTGTATATTTTACCGCTTGAAGGATAACCGGATATGCTGTTTATAAAAAATACGAATAACCACACAAGCGGTTTAGGTAACCAAAATAAAGCGCCTGAATTAATTAATGTAAAAGTTATAAACATCATTGGTATAAGTGATGGTATTAAACTCGAACCGCAATATATTAACGAATTGTATACTGCAGTTTTAAGATTTTGACAAAAATAAACAGCAGATACTATTAGTAGAGTAAAAATTAATAAAAATATAAATTTAAGTGTTTTTTTCAATTTTATTCACCGATATATATTATGTATTGCTTTTGATTTTTTTTCATATTAAATAATAAAGGCGGTATGTTTTATGGATAAAATTCAAAAAATTTCAAAACTGTTAGAAACTAATCAAATTGGTAGCACTCGAATAGAAATTATAGATAATAAAAAAATTGTTGTTGAAGGTTGCTACGGTATACAAGAATATGCAAACGAATTTATAAAAATAAACCTTCCGAAAGGTACATTGACGGTATTTGGCAGTGAACTTTTTTTATCTTTGATGAGAGATAAAGCAATAACGTTAGAAGGCAACATTTCATCAATAGAATTTGAGGGCGGTAAAATATGAATTTGTTTAGCAAAATTATTTCTTATTTTCTTGGCACTTTAAGTCTTAAGTTAAGTGGAGAGTATTGTGAAAGATTTTTGAATATACTGGCGGCAAATTCTATATCATTTTGGAATTTGAACGTTAAAAAAGGCGAGTTTTATATAACAGTATTGCGACGTGACATTAAAAAAATACGTATTCTGAGAAGAAACACCGGTATCAAAATTAAAATTAAAAAACGCAAAGGGTTTCCGCTTATAGTAAATAAGTATAAGTATAGATATGGTCTGATAGTCGGTATTGTTGCATTCTTTTTTGTTTTAAATTTTTTGGAAAGTAGAGTTTGGCTTATTAAAGTTAACGGAAATGAAATAGTAAGTGAAGCGGAAATAGTTGATTTTTTAAATAAAAATAACGTAGGATTGGGCGTAGCAGTTAAACAAATAGATACAGATGTTTTAAAACAAAAGATTGTTTTGAATTTCAAAAACGTTGCATGGGCTTCGCTTAATAAACAGGGAAGTGTATTAGAGGTTAATATAACTGAATTTGAAAGTAAACGAGAAATAGAATCCCCATACAATATAGTTGCTTCTTGTGATGGTGTTATTAAACATTTGGATGTTAGCAAAGGTAGTGTTAATGTTAAAATAGGTGATACTGTTTTTGAAAATCAAATACTTGTATCCGGGGTCGTAAATTATGGATACGGAAATAATTTTGTTCAGCCTAATGGAAAAATTTTAGCAGAAGTTAAAGAAATCAAGACAGTAAATATCAGTAAAATTCAAAACCGAAAAAACTATATCGGTAAAACAAAAAATAGATATTCAATTGAGATAATGGGGTTGAAAATTCCGTTATATTTTAGCAAAGTAACACAAAATCACGAATTGATCTATACTTTTAAAAAAATAAAGATGTTTGGCGGGGAAATTCCTATTAAAATTCATAATGAAAAATGTGTATTTATTAACACTACTGATTTTATATTGAATAAAGCAACAGCAGAAAACATTGCGAAAAACTCTTTAATAACTGATTTTGAAAAAATCAACGCTAAAAACGTCAGTATTGCACTGAATAATATAGAAGAAAAAGACGATGAATATATTTTCGAATATTTCACTAGTTGTATTAAAGAAATAGGCGCGAAAAAAATAATAGAATTTTTCTAAATTTAAGCAAAAAATGTAGAAATTGGCTAATAAATATGTTATAATAACCTAAAAAATCAGGAGAATAATAATTTGTTTACTAAAACTATGAATATAGAAAGAGTCGAAGATATTGTTAATATCTTCGGCGATTTTGATGGAAATATTAAAAAAATCAGTAAAGAATTTTCTGTTAGAATAACTCAACACGGGGGAACTCTTACATTAAACGGTGATCCTGAAAATGTTCAAAAAGCAGAACGTCTTATTAATACGCTTTTACACATGATTAAAAAGGGCGAAGAAATTTCGGAACAAAGTTTAAGTTATGCCATATCTTTAGTCAATGATAATGCTGAGCGTAGTATTACTACCGTTACCGATTCGGACTGTATATGTATTACTTCTTCGGGAAAACCCGTTAAAGCCAAAACGGTCGGACAGTCAAAATACCTTGATGCAATTAAAAATAACACTATCACGTTAGGAATAGGTCCTGCAGGAACAGGAAAAACCTACCTTGCTGTTGCTATGGCGGTAAAGGCTTTTAGAAATAACGAGGTTAATAAAATCATTTTAACCAGACCTGCAGTTGAAGCGGGTGAAAAACTTGGATTTTTGCCGGGCGACTTACAGCAAAAGGTTGATCCATATTTAAGACCTTTGTACGATGGCTTGTTTGATATGATGGGTGCCGAAAGTTTTCAACGCTGTCAAGAACGCGGTGATATTGAAGTAGTCCCTCTTGCTTATATGCGTGGCAGAACTTTAGATAACAGTTTTATAATTTTAGATGAAGCGCAAAACACTACGCGAGAACAAATGAAAATGTTTTTGACTCGTCTTGGGTTTAATTCTAAAATTATTGTAACAGGTGATATAACCCAAACCGACCTTCCAGATGGTAAAAATTCGGGATTAAAAGAAGTAATTAAAATTTTAAAAAATATCGAAGATATCGCTATAATAAAACTTAGCGATAAAGATATTGTAAGACATAGACTTGTACAAAAAATTATTAATGCTTATGAAAAATTCGAGGAAATGAGGCAAAAAAATGAAAAGCGTTAAAGTAAATATTTTCGACAAACAAAAAGTCCACAAATTGCCTACAGGCATTCGTCTATTAGTACGTCAGGCTTGTAAAGCAACTTTAACATATGAAAACTTTGCTGAAAATGCGGAGGTTGATGTAACTTTTGTTGATGACGAGCAGATAAAAGAATTGAATTTGGCTCATAGAAATATTGATAAATCAACCGACGTATTATCCTTTCCGTTAGGTGAAAACGGCGTGTACGATAAAAATCCTGCAACTGATGCGTGTTTACTTGGTGATATAATTATTTCTACTGAACATGCTTATGCTCAGGCTGATTTATACGGTCATTCTTTAAGGCGCGAAATTGCGTTTTTAACTATTCATTCAATGTTACATTTACTTGGATACGACCACGTTAACGGGGGTATTGAAGAAATGCAAATGCGCGAAAAACAAGATGATATACTGAAAGAATTAGGTCTTGCATTTATTAATTAAGGAGTACATATGAATAATTCTCAAAAATCTGCTTTTATAGCCATTTTAGGCAGACCTAACGTTGGTAAGTCTTCGCTTATAAATAAAATCGTAGGCCAAAAAATCGCAATAGTTTCGGACAAGCCTCAAACAACCCGCACACGAATTATGGGCGTTTTTACAAAAGATGAAAAACAACTCGTTTTTGTTGATACTCCGGGTTTTCATAAACCGCATAATCTTCTTGGCGAGCAAATGATTAAAGCAGTTGGTACCGGTATGTCTGACGTAGAGGCTGCGGTTTTGGTTGTTGATGCTTCTCCAAAGTTTAAAAATGAAACAAATTCATTACCTCCTGCAGAAATTGCATTAATTGATGAACTTAAAAAAAGAAAATTAAAAACTATTTTAGTAATAAACAAAATAGATTTGCTTGAAAATAAAGAGGAAGTCCTTGATGTAATATGCAAGTACAAGGATGCTTATGATTTTCAGTCGGTTATACCTTTATCTGCTGTAACAGGCGACGGTGTAGATATTTTGATAGATGACTGTTTGAAAAATGTTATCGAATCGCCGCATTATTTTGCAGATGGCGACGTTACAGATCAGGCTGATGAAGTTATGATTTGCGAACTTATTCGTGAAAAAATGCTTAGATGCTTACAAAAAGAAATACCTCACGGGGTTGCTGTATGTATTGAAAGATTATTTGAGAAAGATAATTCTGAGGGTGAGCCGATACTTAACGTCGAAGCCACAATTTATTGTGAAAAAGATACACATAAGGGAATTATAATTGGTAAATCCGGTGCTATGCTTAAAAAAATAGGTACACAAGCGCGTATTGATATTGAAAAATTTTATGGAATAAGAGCCTCTCTTAAACTGTGGGTAAAGGTTAAAGAAGATTGGCGAAATCGTCAAGGTATAATTCATTCGTTTGGATTGGATTAACTTTCCGTTAATATCTCCATTATAAAAGGGTAACACTTTTAGTGGAGTGATATTTATGGATAAACAAGATGCTTTATGGCAAAAGTTTAGTGCATCTGGTAAAGTTTGCGATTATCTTTCGTATTGCGCTGCAAAGGATGGAAAAATCAGTGATAACAACAAAGGAACGACTTGCATCGGACGGTTTGGTAGTGAAAGAAATGAACGTAGGGGAGAATGACAAACTCCTTACTATTCTTACGCGCGACTTTGGTGTTATAAAGGCCTTTTCATCTGGATCTAAAAAAATAACCAATAAAAAATTTTCCGCTTCCGGTTTGCTGTGTTATGCTAATTATTCTTTTGTTAAGTCGGGAGATACATACAAAATTTACGAAGCGCAACCTATTAAAAGTTTTTTTGACGTTGGTAGCGACGTTTATTTATTAGGTATTGCTCAATATTTTTGTGAACTTGCTGCGTTTTCTATGCCGAGTGAAGATGAAGGGGATAAATATCTGCGTTTATTTTTAAATTCGTTGCATTTTTTAGTGAATGAAAAACGTGACCCTGAACTTATTAAAGCAATTACTGAACTCCGCTTGGCTGTGATTTCGGGTTATATGCCTGATTTAATTGCTTGCGCAGGTTGTTCTTTTTTTGAAGCAGACGTTATGTATTTTAACGTTATGGATGGTAAACTTTATTGCGAAAATTGTAAAGATATTTCACCTTCATTTATTCCAATAGACCGCACCGTGCTCAGCGCGATGCGGCACATTGTTTTTTCTGAATTTAAAAATATTTATAATTTTGATATACCTTCGGAAAAAGCAGCGTATCTTTCTAAAGTGACTGAAAAATATATTTGTTCTCAAACGGAACATAAATATAAAACTCTTGATTTTTTATCTCAAATAAGGATGTAATACGGTGTACGATTTATTAAAATATTCGAAAACTCTTGAACTTGATAAAATTTTAATTTTACTGTCTAATGAAGCAACTATGGATGATGCTAAATCTATGGCTGTTTCTTTGACTGCATCCAACGATATTGGTACTGTTAAAAAACTGTTAAAACAAACTGATGATGCATACGTGCTTATGTCTAGATTTTCGGCACCGTCTTTTGGTAATATCAATGGTATAAATTCGTTACTTGCAAGAAGCGAAGCAGGTGGAGTTTTGACCATGAAAGAATTGCTTAAAGTTAGCGAAACTTTACGTATAATTCGTTCAGTAAAAAATTGGCGTGAAAATTGCAATGGCGAAAATGAATCTGCTTTAGATGAATTTTTTAACGGACTATATCCTAATAGATATTTTGAAGATAAAATTTTATATTGTATAAAAAGCGAAGATGAAATGAGTGATAATGCATCATCGGCACTTGCAGAAATCAGAAGAAAAATTAAATCTACTTCCGCTAATGTTCGAAATAGATTTGATAAAATAATTAAAGATGGCGCCAAATCTAAATATCTTCAAGAAGCAATTGTTACTCAGCGTGATGGAAGATACGTTATTCCCGTTAAATCAGAATATAAAAACCTCGTACCCGGAATAGTCCACGATACGTCTTCTTCGGGAGCAACATTATTTGTTGAACCTATGATTATTGTTGAACTTAATAACGAACTAAGGGTTTTACAGTCCAAGGAAAGGGCTGAGATTGATCAAATATTAAGCGATTTATCCACTGAAACTTCACAATTTGCTCAAGCAATTCGTTCTTCTTATGAAATGCTTATTAATCTTAATTTAATATTTGCGAAGGCTTCTTTGGCTTATAAAATGAAAGCAACTTTGCCGAATATAAACAATTGCGGTAAAGTTTACCTAAAAAATGCTCGTCATCCTCTTATAGATAAAAATAAAATCGTTCCTATTACCGTTCAAATTGGTGATGAATATAATTCGTTAATAATTACTGGACCGAACACCGGTGGTAAAACGGTAACTCTGAAAACTGTAGGTTTATTATCTTTAATGACTATGTGCGGATTGTTAATTCCGGTTGACAGTAATAGTGATATTGCGATTTTTGATAGAATTCTTGTAGATATTGGAGATGAACAAAGCATTGAACTTTCACTTTCAACCTTTTCGTCCCATATGGTTAATATCATTAATATCTTGAATAACGCAAATGATAATTCACTTGTGCTTTTGGATGAACTTGGTGGCGGTACCGACCCTATAGAAGGCGCGGCACTTGCCAGAGCAATTCTTTATCGCTTGCACGTATTGGGCGCAAAAATTGTCGCTACTACTCATTATTCAGAGTTAAAGGCGTATGCGCTTGATACACCGGGTGTTCAAAATGCGTGTTTTGAGTTTGACGTAGATAGTTTAAAACCAACCTACAAACTTATGTTTGGTATTCCGGGAAAGTCCAACGCTTTTGCAATAGCGGGTGCACTTGGAATGTCGATGGATATAATTAACGATGCAAAAAACGGTATTAATGAAGATAGCAGACGTTTTGAAAAGGTTGCTTCTATGCTTGAAGAAACCAAGAAAGAAATAGAGTTTGAAAAGCAAGAAGCGGCTAAAATAAGACTAGAACTTGCCAAAGAAAGGGAACGAGTGAGTTCTCATCTTGCTGAAATTGAAAGGAAAAAGGAACTTATAATTTCTAAAAGCAGGGAAGATGCTTCAAGGATTTTAGAAAACGCTCGTTTTCAATCTAATCAGTTGCTTAATGCGTTAGAAGAACTTAAAAAAGAGTTAAATATCAATAATGCTGCCGAACGAATTGCACAGGCCAAACAATTGGCAAAAAAAGGTGTTATTGATATCGAAAACCTTGTAGATCCTGTTGATGAAAATTCTGACAATGAGTATGTGTTGCCAAGAACACCTATTATCGGAGACGTTGTTATAGTAACATCTCTTAGCAAAAAAGGTAACGTTTCAAAGGTTGATGAAAAGAACAAAAAAGTATATGTTCACACAGGGAATATTAGCGTGTGGGTTGATTATAGTGATATAAAACTTTCCGCTAACGACAAAAAAACTGTAGAAAGTAAAAAAACGCGCAATGTTTCCGGATTGAAATCAAGGGTTGAACGTACAACTACCGGTGAAATTGATATTCGCGGTATGGATAAAATGGAAGGTATAATGGTTGTTGATCGTTATATCGATGAAGCAATATTATCCGGCATAGATGTTGTCACCGTTATTCACGGAAAAGGTACCGGCGTACTTAGAGATGCGGTTCATTCACACTTCAGAAAGCATCCTAATATTGAAACATTTAGGGTTGGTACATTTGGTGAAGGCGAAAATGGTGTTACAATAGCTACGATAAAAAAATAAAATAGGATAGTTTGACTATCCTATTTTTTATATTGCAATTCCGCCATCTTGAGAAATAACCTGTCCGGTTATGTAGTCAGAACTTTCACTGCATAAAAAATATATAAGTTCGGCAACTTCACTTGCTTCACCCATTCTGCCGAGCGGTATCTCATCAACAAAGTCGCTGAGTTCGTCCGGTGTTAAATGGTTGTTCATAGGAGTTTCGATAATGCCTGGAGCGATGCAATTTACTTGTATTCCGCTTGGAGCCACTTCTTTAGCCAATGCTTTAGTAAGCCCAATTAACCCTGCTTTACTTGCCGAGTAGTGAACTTCACACGAACCACCTGTAACACCCCATACAGAAGATACGTTTACGATTTTACCACTCTTTTGGTGGATCATCCCCGGAAGTACACATTGACTGCAAATAAAAGGTCCTTTTAAGTTGATATTAATCATTTTTTCAAAATCTGAATCGGTTATATCAGTAAACAGTTTTTGCTGTGAAATGCCGGCGTTGTTGACTAATGCGTCAATTTTACCATATCTTCTTTCCGCCTCATAAATCATTCTATCTACCTGAGAACGATCTGAGACGTCTGCGTATATAGGTAATACTGAATATCCTCGTGAGGCAAGGGAAGAGGCTAATAATTTAGCGGACTCTGCAGAACGATAATAGTTCATAACAACGTTCCATCCTTTTTCAGCGAATAGAATGGCAGTGGCTGACCCAATACCTCCCGAAGCTCCTGTAATTAAAACTGTTTTACTCATATAAACACTTCCATAAATTATTTATAAATTTATTATAACATATTTCATAAATTTTTAAAGAGTTTTTTATAGTCACACTACAAGTAGTGGTTAACATAAAACTATAGTAGCACATTTTGTTAGGTTTACATAATAAGTGAACATAATATTTTGATGTGCAAAATATGTGGTTGACATAAAATAAAAACTGTTGTATAATCACTATTGCTGTCGGCTACTTGTAATTATTTATATGTAAACTATCCACTTAAGGTTACATAATATATATTTTGTTTTTTGTAATATCTTGTCCTTTGCTAGCATATTATGTTTTAAAGAATGGAGGATTTATTATGAAAAACACAAAAGTTATACATTTAGGTGGATCTAAATTCATTACCGAAATTCGCAATAACGCAATCGTTGTGTTTTTTGCGCTAATTTTTGCCTTTGGTTTTTTATGTGCATGTTTAATTAATAGAACAGGTAATTTATTAAATTTTTCAAAACATATATCTAATTTGCTCATTTCTTTAAAACTTGACAGTTCGTTTTTAAGGGTGTTTTCAATATCCTTTTTATTTTCTTTTATTTTTTTATTTAGTATAGAATTGTTTGGCACTTCATTAACCGGTTGTGCTTTTGTGCCGATGATTATTATGCTGCGTGGTGCGCTTTATGGTTTTGCCCTTTGCGATTTATATTCATATGGCACATTAAATGCATTGGTAGTAAACGTTATAATTCTTTTACCGTCTTCTATTATTTGCGTTTTGTGTTTATTTAGCGCTTCTGCTAACAGTATCAAATTATCGTATTTTTTAGGTAAATTATCAATAGGTGATGGTCAGGCACTTACTAATGTTGATATAAAACGTTATTTGCTGAGTTTTGTGATTTATATTTTTGTTACGATTTTTTCAGCATTGCTTGAAGCGTTTATGTCTACAGCATTTAGAAATTTTATTTAATTGGTGAAATATTATGAAAGATTATTGTGTTGATTTTAAATTATTTTTAAAACAAACTAAAAAATGCTCTGAAAACACTTTTCAGTCTTATATGCGTGATTTTACACAATTTTCTTCATATTGTAATGACAATAAAATTAAAGATGTTTCTAAAGTGAGTGGCGATCATATATCTTCTTATATTCAGCATTTATCTATTTTGGGTAAGTCTAAATCAACCGAAATGCGTGTTATGGCAACACTGAGATGTTATTTTGGTTTTTTGCTTCGTTCGGGCATTATAAGGCAAAACCCAATGACTACAGTTAAATCAATTGTTGCTCAGAAAAAAATGCCTGAAATACTTACCGATAAAGAAGTTTTAAAATTGCTTTCTCAACCAAGTGGAAGTGACTATAAATCTTGCAGAGATAAGGCTATTCTTGAACTTATGTATGCAACCGGCATTAAAGTAACGGAACTTGTTGATTTAAGGATAAGTGATTTAAATTTAACTATTGGAATTTTACATTTACACGATGATAAGCATGAGCGTATTATTCCTATTTATCCTGAAGCAATTTCCGTATTAACGCATTACATAAATAATGTTAGACCTTGTGTTGTGTTCGACGTTAATGAAGATAGGCTGTTTACTAATATGTCAGGATTCCCTTTATCGCGTCAAGGACTTTGGAAACTTGTTAAGGGTTATGCTGTTCAAGCAGATATTTCAAAAGATATTACACCTCACACATTTAGACATTCATTTGCCGCTCATCTTTTAGAGAACGGTGCACAACTTAACGATATACAAAAAATGCTTGGTCATAGTGATATTTCTACTACTAACGTATATGCGCAAATTGTAAAAAACAAATATGCGCTTGCTTATAAAAAATATCACCCTATGGCCAAACGAGGATGAAATTTTTAAATACCGCTCAAAGCGGTATTTTTTATTGCATAAATTAAAAGGATGATTCATATTCTTGTACAAAGAGCATTTTGAGCGGAGGAAAAGAGTATGAATCATAATATTTACAAAGATATAGCGACCCGCACTGGCGGTGATATTTACATTGGAATTGTTGGTCCTGTAAGAACAGGTAAGTCAACTTTTATAAAACAATTTATGAATAGTCTTGTAATACCTAATATTACTGAAGAATTTTCCCGTGAACGTGCTAACGATGAATTGCCGCAATCTTCTTCGGGAAGAACTATAATGACCACAGAACCAAAATTTATACCCGAAAATGCAGTTAAAATTTCGTTAAATGATAATTCTGGATTTAATGTGCGTTTAATTGATTGTGTAGGATACATAGTACCCAGTTCTTTAGGATATTTTGAGAACGATCAACCAAGAATGGTTATGACACCTTGGTACGAGGAACCCATACCGTTTAATATGGCTGCTGAAATCGGTACCAGAAAAGTTATTACCGAACATTCAACAATAGGTCTTGTTGTTACAACCGATGGCAGTATTAGTGATATTCCGCGAGAAGAATATGAAGAAGCAGAAGAAAGAGTTATATCTGAACTAAAAGAAATTAAAAAACCTTTTGCTGTTGTATTGAATTGTATGTATCCAAATTCTGAAGATAGTGTAAATCTTTCTAATAAATTGAAAGAAAAATACGGAGTTCCGGTTATTGCTACTAACTGTTTAGAACTAAGTGAAAGCGAAGTAGAAGCAATAATTTCGGAAATACTTTATGAATTTCCGATTAAAGAGGTCGCAATTAAATATCCATGTTGGATCAACTCATTACAGGTGGACCATTGGTTAAGGGCTGATATTACAAATTCTATTAAAACGTTTTGCGAAAATCTTTTACTTATAAAAGATGTAAATGATTTAAGAAAACTTGCTGAAACAAGCGCATATGTTGAAAGCACGCAAGTTTTAAATATTGATTTTGGCACAGGAAAACTTTTAATTGAATTAAAAGTAGATAGGGAAATGTTTTATAAGATTATTAAAGAAATATCAGGTCTTCCAATTGAAGATGACTGTCAGTTAATGGACAGTGTTATAGAACTTTCTAAAATACAAAAAGAGTATCGAAAAATTAAAAACGCTTTAGATGAGGTAGAGGCAACCGGTTATGGTATAGTAATGCCTGATCGAGAAGAATTAAGACTTGAAGAACCTGAAATTATGAAACAAGGTGGCAGATATGGGGTAAGACTTCGCGCATCGGCGCCATCAATCCATATGATGAAAGCGGAAATTACCACAGAAATCAGTCCTATTGTAGGCACCGAAAAACAAAGTGAAGATTTAGTGATGTGTTTGCTTAGCGAATTCGAGGAAGATCCAATTAAAATTTGGGATTCTAATATTTTCGGTAAGTCTTTAAATGATTTAGTAAATGAAGGATTACATACAAAACTTTCGAGAATGCCTATTGATGCCAGACAGCGTCTGCAAGAGACTCTTGAAAGGGTTATTAATGAAGGTTGCAGCGGATTGATATGTATTATATTATAAAGAAAAACCCACTATTCAGTGGGTTTTTCTTCTTGTGATATATTGGCTAATGGATTTGAATTAATAGCGTTTTCAATTTGTTTACTTGCAACGTGTGTGTAAATTTGCGTAGTGCCAAGGTTAGCGTGGCCAAGTATATCTTTGAGTACTCTAACGTCAACTCCGCCTTCTTGATACATAAGCGTTGCTGCGGTATGTCTTAGTTTATGTGTTGAAAAACCACGTCCTTCAAGACCGGCTTTTTCAAGATAAACGTTAACAAGATGTTGTACCGTTTTATTGCTCAATCTTTTTTTGTTTCTGCTTATAAATAAAGCATTTGCTTGACTTGGCGGTATACCTTCGCGCGGACGAACCACTAAGTAAGCGTTTAGCGCGTCAATACACGCTTTGTTAAGATACACGATTCGTTCTTTGTTACCTTTACCAAGTAGTCTTAAAGCACCGTCTCCACCTATATCGGTAAGATTTATACCGCACAGTTCTGATAGACGCATACCACAGTTAAGGAAAAAGGTTAAAATACAATAATCGCGTTCTTTGTTTGGACCGTCTACGGATTTTAAAAGTTCGATAGATTCTTCTAAAGTAAGATAACGGGGAAGTGACTTTTTTAGGGCAGGGGTTTCTAGCAATGTGGCAGGATTAGACGGAATTGCCCCTAAATGTGAGTGCAAATATTTAAAAAAAATACGCAAAGTTGATGCTTTTCGTGCTCTTGCGGCGGTTCCGTTCGAACGTTCGTTCTTGCAATATACCAAAAAAGCATGAAAATCCTGTAAAGTAACGGATTTGAGCAGGGGAATGTCAATATCATCAATAGTTATTTGAGTAAAATCTGATTCTTTCGTAAGACCTCTGATTATTTTTAAATATTTGAAAAATGTAGTCAAATCATGATAATATTCATCTATAGATTTTGAAGATTTACCACGAATAGATTCGCTATAGGTTAAAAAATCTCGTAAAACCGTTGGCGAATTATACAAAACTTCGTATTTCAAAATAAGTCACCTCTTAAACGAATTATACAAAACTTTACAGCGACTGTCAATAGTTATATTTAAAAATTGTTGGTAGGGTGTAAATTTATTGGCAAATTTTAAGAATAATCAACAAATCAATTTAAAACTATTAAATCGTATATATTAAATGTTCAATTGACTGTTTTTGTAAAATTCAGTGTTTTTGATTATAGAAACAAAAACACAACTTAAATAGAAATTGTTGAAATGATATAAGTATCGATAAAAATAAACTGATTAAGGTTGTTGAATTAATTAAACAGTATAATTAGGTACAGTTGTCTAAAAAACGCTTAAAAGTTGCTTAAATAGAAATTTAAATTTAATAGAAAGATACGTTCAACTAAAACTAATTAAAGTTCAAGTAGAATAAATGATGTATTAAAGCATTCAAAAAGGATTAATAATTGTAATGAGTCCGGAAATAGCGGTGTATTATAATAATTGCCTTAATAATGTATTTCCTCTTCCCTAAATTATACAAAACATTGATTTTGTATAATTAGATATGTAATAAAACAACCTCCGCCCTAATATGACGGAGGCAAATTTTATTGTTGTTTTGTGATTTCTACCGGGTTTACAAGATATTTTAATTCGCCAAGATATTTAAGAGAATTTAAAATATTAGGAATCAAAGTCTCGAATTCACTCTTTTTATATTTAATATCGGTAGTAATAAATTGAGAGCCCAAACCAGTTTTAGTATCAATTGCAATATAAACATATTTCTCACATTGCTTATAATAATAAACTAAAAAACGTTCATCAAAAGTAAATGCATACTGCGCACTTTTGTAAACATAATTATTTTCCGCAAACTCAAGGAATAGTGCTTCATCTTCGGTTGTGATAGTAAACATATAAATCACCTTTCTTTAAATTCTACATTAAAATTTTAGCAAATAGCGCTAATAAAGTCAATAGGTATTTAATATAATTTCTTTGTATGCAATTCCGTTAAGATTTTTCCAAATAAATTTATTATTTTCGAATAATATGTATCCGCGTTGAGTATTTTCTTTTGGGATAGAAACGGAACCCGGATTAAAATAGTAAAACTCTTCCCCGCTATCAAATGCTGTAACGTGAGTATGACCGTTAAGCAATATATCTCCTTTGTTGAGTTTTGGAGGGTTTTGAGTATTGTAGTGATGTCCGTGAGTGGCGTATATGATTTTTTTGCCAATCGGAATTATGCAATAATCTGCTAAAATCGGAAAATCCAAAACCATTTGGTCAACTTCGGTGTCGCAATTGCCTCGTACGGCAAAAATCATGCTTTTGTGTTCATTAAGCAGTGAAATCACCTCTTTGGGCGCGTATTCTTCGGGCAAATCATTTCTGGGACCATGATATAAAAGATCGCCCAAAAGCAAAATTTTGTCTGCTTCTTCCCTTTTTACGGCTTCAAATAACTGTTTACAGTATTTTATTGAACCGTGAATATCAGAAGCAATTAAAATTTTCATACAACTCATTCCTTTTATATTTTTTATTATTATAACACATAACAAATAATGGAGCAATAATTTTATTGCTTTAATCTTATATGAATATATAAAAAACTCTCGTTCTTCGGAGCGAGAGTTTTTTGGTAGTTCGAACTTAATGACACGAATAAAAAAAGTTCCTGAAAACCGAGAATTTTCTTACATTTGTTTAAATTTATTGTAAGTTATACAATTTACACAATTTTCATCATATTTTTTAAAACTTCTAAAAATACCATTATCCAACCCCTCATCACCAAGAGGATTTCCCTTGAGAACAAAAAGAGTATTCAAAACTTTTGCATCAAATTTGTAAATCGGTATTCTATCTCCATATTGTTTGCCTGCAAGTTTAGGAAAACGAGGAATTTGTTCCCAAAAAATAGTATTATCAACAAAATGAATTATAGTTTTCTTGTTAGCTCTTTCCCGAGGGATAATAATTGTATATTCTTTATCGTCGCACTTTACAGAATAAACATTTACAAATTCTGTTTGGTTAATAAGATGTTTGTTTTCCTTAAAAGAATTAAATAATTTCATATAATTCACCTCTTGAATACGTTATATGCTTGTGTCAAATTGGGGGACAAATTAGCCTGTGGCTCCCTCTGACGAGGGAGCTGGATTTTGCGTAGCAAAAGACTGAGGGAGAGATAACAACAAGCTTTTTCTTTAATTTATTATAACATTTTTAATGGACATTTTCAAGTTATATATGTAAAAAGAGTTATCCCGAAATTACGAGATAACTCTTTTTTTGATGATATGACAAAAATCATACCAATACACCCAAAATCATACTAAAGAAAATGCTGTTAAAATCTTTGTTTTTAAATTGCAAAGCCATCAAAAGTATGACGGTTATTCCTCCTTGCCCTGTACGTTACTATATTTTTTGAAATTAAAATATATAGTCCGTTATGCAATCATACCAATGAACATAAGTTTCTCCGTTAATAATAAGTTGTTCGTTGTTGGGGAGTTGTTCACTCCATTTCTTTTTATAACGTTTTATTGCCCAATCATCACGGTTGAATCTACGCCAAAGAATTGTTCTTCCGTTTTCATCAATATACTGTTCTATTGCAATCGCATTGTTAAAATGTCCCAAATCCATTACACATACTGTATCAAAACTCTTTTTACCTATTTCAACTTTGAAACACCCTACAATGTCTATTATTTCATTATCGCCTGTTTTGGTAATGTTATTTCCAATGCGGTTTATGATGCCTTTAGATTTTAATTCAGTTTCGTTTCCGCAATTATCTTCACCAAAACCCCAGTTGTTCATAAAAACCTCACCATCAAGAAATGTAATGGTTTTTTTAACATCGTTTTCTTGATGAGTTTCCGATAAATATCGACAGTGTGTATCTGTCAATTGAGCAACAAATACTCTTTCGTTTTTTCGATTTTTTTTTATATCGTGCTGAATGCTCGTTATTTCAACACCTTCAATACCGTGAACCTCCGCTTTGCCTATTACGCTAACCTCAGAATACTCATCACATTTTTTAGTTTCAAAATCATACAATCCCCAAGTTGTTTTTTCTCCGAGTTTTGGTATAATACTCAAACCTTGAAGTTCCTCACATTTTACAGTAAAGGGTGTTTTAGATAACGGTGTAATTTTATAATCAGGTAATCTATCTGGTAGTTTATTCATAACATCATCAACCTTTCTAATATAAGTGTTTGTTGGATATATCCTTTTGAAATTTTGTTTAGCAGTATATAAGCGACTTTTGACAGTTCCGATAGGAATGCCCAACCTTGCGGCAATTTCAGTTTGAGGCAACTCTTTCCAATATGATAGATAAAGAATTTGTTTATCTTTATCACCAAGTCCCTCCAATACATCGCTGACTGTATTATTCTCAACATATCCAAATCGTGTTTGCGAAAGCCCGAATTCGTTTAATTCTTCGATAGATATTTCTAAATCTTTGGATTTTTCCCTAAAATAATCATTACACTTATGTCGTGCAATACCTAATATCCACGCTTTGAAAGATGCTTCTGTTTTAAGTTGCCCAAAGCTCTTAAATGCAGTTAAAAACACCTCTTGCAGAATATCTTCAGCATCCGAAACATTTGGAATCCTGAATTTCACAAATCGTTCAACAGACAATTGATTACAGAGAAGCAAATCCTCAAAATTAGACATCGCCTCACCTCCTATAAGTTCTTTAAAACCGGTTTCACTTATATAGTCGTAAAAGCACACCAAAAGGTTCATTTATAATAAAATTTTTGTCCCTATTGTAGCGCAAGCATAGCATAAAAGCGGCGGGAAATCAATGCGGAGCATTGTATATCATCAATTCCGTAAGGAATTGCATATCATCAAAACAAAGTTTTGTATATCATCATTGCGAAAGTGTTTTTAATACACACCTACAGGTGTGATGAGATACAAAGGCGGCACGCCGCCTTTGATGATATACACGCTAAAGCGTGATGATATGCCATTGCTTTCGCAATGGATAAAAAAACTCTCGCTCCGAAGAACGAGAGTTTTTTGGCGCTCCAAAAGGGACTCGAACCCCTGACCTACCGCTTAGAAGGCGGTTGCTCTATCCAGCTGAGCTATTGAAGCTTACTTAAAATAAAACCGTCAACAAATTGACGGTTTGGAGCGGGTGATGGGAATCGAACCCACACGGCCAGCTTGGAAGGCTGGAATTCTAGCCATTGAACTACACCCGCATCTGCGACCTTAGTATATTAACACATATTAACTCTATAGTCAAGTGTTTTTTGAAATATTTTTGTGTGCCGCTCAAAAATATGAACGGCACACGACTTTACTTATTAACCTAAAATAATTTCATTGTTTTTAACGGATATTTTAAGTTCTTTTAAACCGATGGCGCTTTCATCTATTAACATTGAAACAATTTTATCTTCAATGTGACGGCGAATATAGTTTCTGAGTTCTCTGGCGCCTGATTTACCACCTTCGCAGTTTTGGGCAATTAATTTACAAACTTCGTTTGTGTAAGAAAGTGTTATTCCTTTATAACTCATTGCCACTTTAATTTCGTCAAGCATTAAAGCGCTTATTTTTGAAAGTGATTTAACATCCAAAGGATTGAATACAATGATTTCATCAACTCTGGCCATGAATTCAGGACGCAAAAATTCACTTAATGCTTTACGCGCTTTTTCTTCGTTAGCCTGTGTTGCTGTTTTTTCAAAACCAAGTAAAGCAGAGTTTTTGTCACTACCTGCATTAGAGGTCATTACAATAATGGTGTTTTCAAAATTAACAGTTCTTCCCTGCGCATCGGTAATTCTACCGTCGTCAAGAATTTGCAAAAGTATATTTAAAATATCGGGATGTGCCTTTTCAATTTCATCAAATAAAACTACAGAATAAGGTTTTCTTCTAACCTTTTCGGTAAGTTGTCCCGCTTCGTCATAACCGACATATCCCGGAGGCGCTCCTATTAATCTTGAAACTGAGTGTTTTTCCATAAATTCGGACATATCAAGTCTAATCATTGTTTCGGGAGTATCGAATAACTGTTCCGAAAGAACTTTTACTAATTCTGTTTTACCTACACCTGTAGGACCCACGAAAATAAACGACGCGGGTCGGCGTTTTGTGCTCATTTGAACTCTTGAGCGTTTAACTGATGATACAACTAGTTCAACCGCTTTTTCTTGACCTATAATTCTTTCTAAAATAGCGTTTTCCAAATTTGAAAGTTTTTTAAGGTCGTTTTCTTGAACTTTAGCAGCCGGAATTCCTGTCCAAAGTTCTATAACTTTTGCTACGTCTAAATCGGTAACCGTGTTATCTGAAGCAGGAACATAAAGATCATTTGCTTGTTTTTTATATTTTTCGAGTTCTGCCTTAACCATTGCGATTTTTTCGTAATTGATATTATCAACATCTGCTTCCAAACTATCGAGTTCGATTTGAGTCTCGGCAATTTTTTTGTTAGCGATATATAAATTATCAACAGCTGTATTTGCAAGACTGGCACAAGCACAGGCTTCGTCCATTAAATCGATGGCTTTGTCAGGTAAAAATCTATCGTTTACATATCTTTCAGATAAGCGAACAATGGTTGATATAAGCGCATCCGGAATAGTCACATTATGGTAACCCTCATAATACTTTTTGATGCCAAGTAAAACTTTTTCTGCTTCTAATAACGAAGGTTCTTCTATTGTTACAGGTTGAAATCTTCGTTCTAAGGCAGCATCTTTTTCAATATATTTTCTATACTCTTTAAAAGTAGTCGCGCCTATTACTTGAATTTCACCGCGTGATAGTGCAGGTTTTAATATGTTGGCTGCATTCATCGATCCTTCTGCTGAATCTCCTGCGCCAACTAAGTTATGAATTTCGTCGATAAATAAAATAATATTGCCTGCAGTTTTTACCTCTTCAACAAGACCTTTTACCCTGCTTTCAAACTGACCTCTGAACTGAGTGCCTGCTACAAGTCCGGTTAAATCAAGTAGATGTATTTCTTTGTCTAGAAGACGTGCAGGAGCATTACCACGGGCGAATTTAATGGCTAGTCCTTCAGCAATTGCAGTTTTACCAACACCCGGTTCTCCTATAAGACAGGGGTTGTTTTTTGTACGACGCGATAAAATTTGTATAGTTCTGTACAATTCTTCGTCACGTCCGAAAATCTCATCAAGTTGTCCGTTTTTGGCACGTTCGGTAAGATTGGTACAGTATTGCTCTAAAAAACGACGCTTTTTGCGTTCTTTTTTGCCATCTTTAGAATTATCTTTGGATTTTTCGTCATCATCTTTTTGAGTTGGAGTATCGGTAAACATGTTATTTAAAAACGGAAAAGCAGGAGTAGTACCTAAATCAAATTCGTCCCCTTCCCCTTCACCGTTCATTGTCATTATTTCCATAAACTGATCGCTCATTTGCTCAATATCTTCATCAGAAATATTCATTTTCTTAAGCATGTCATCTATAGGTTTAATGCCCGAAGATTTTGCGCATACAAGACAAAGTCCTTTAGGGGAAGCGTTTGGGTCCATAGTATCTGAAATAAACACTACAGCCGGCCGCTTTTGGCATTTATAGCAAAGTTTCATTTTAAATTCCTTTCAGTAACTAAAAAATATATGAAAATAAGCGGAAAAACAATGATTTATTAACGCTTTCTTCAGAAATAAAAGACGGTAACGTAATAGAGTTTTTGTAACACAAAGTTAACATGAAACAAATTATAACGATAATTACCAAACCATTAATCGTTCCTATAACGCCGCCTAAAACATTGTTAATACCGTTTATATAACTGTGTTTTACGAGTTTATTAAATGTATTTAGTATTAATTTTAAAAACACTAAGAGTAATAAAAACAAAACAATTGATACAATAATATTAACAATAGCAAATATTGATTTATGCAAAGTATTTTCTACAAGGTTTGAAATACTATCTTTGGTTATTGAATTACTAAATTTTAATTGTTTGAGTTCTATACCGAAATTTTCGGCTTGTTTGGTAATAAAATTCGGTAAAATATCATCAGATGCATTATTGTTTTCAAAAGAAGAATAAACTTTGTTTACAATAGATGGCTTAACTAACTTATTGTAAATATACGAAGTAATCGTATTACTAAAACAATATGTTAAAAATGCAGCGCATACGGTAGATAATAATGACAAAAATATTTTAATTGCACCTTTTTTGATACCGATTATAAAACCAACAATTAAAATTAATGAAAAAATTATGTCTAAAAATATATATGACATATCTACACCTACTGTAAAGCGATTTTAGTGATGGAGTTATGCCCAATAGCAAGACAACTGTCAGATGAAACAGGAATAAGTTTAACAGTTCCAAAACCGCAATTACCTTTTTTGGCGATTTCTCCATCACTATTAATAAGATATACACTGTTTCCGCTTAAAATGAATATTTTGTTTGATTTTATACAAAAATCATCCACTTGACCGCTGAAATTGAATTCTGATTTCAATTTTTTGAAGTTATTATAAACGCTGAATTTATAATTGCCGTCGTCGTTTTCGCGGCTTGAAGCAATTACGGAAAAACGTTTATTTGATTTTACATAATTAACATCGTATTCGGTCTCGTATTGCAAAATTGAATGGTCGTTCCAAGATATGATATCACATTTATTTTCAAAAATTACTGTAAAAGTTCTTCTTGTCGTGGAATTAATTCCCAGTATGAACTGACCGTCGTATTTTTTGGAATATACTGCATCGGCTGAATCGTATTTTAATACGTAAAGTGAACTTGAAAATTCTCCGGCGTCAACCTTAACGGTTCCAACTGCAACAGATTTTCCATTTGGTGCAACCGCTACCCCTGTTATAGTCTCTTCGGGGCAAAACCACTCGTAAATCAACTCACCTTTTTTGTTGTAGACGGTTACCATTGAAGTGAATTTATCGGACTTGGTGGCAATAGCAAAGGTCCCGTTTCGGGCGATATCACCTGAAAAAATCGAAAAATTGGTGGATAATGAAATTACACACTCTTTAGCGTTATAAACCTTTGCGCCTTTACCATTTTGGTCGTATAAAAGACACCGTGTTTCACTTTTTGAAATAACTGGATTAGAAAATCCGTGATTATCTTTAAATGATAACTTTCCATTGTTTGAAATTACCGAAAAATCAGTATCTGAAAGTAAATAAAAGTAGTGCTTATCATTAATAGCGGAATATGTTTCAGTACCCGACAGTTCAATAGGAAATTCGTTTTTTAATGAAAACGTTGCCAAAAAATTACCAAATAATTCCTTTAAACCTGTTGGTGAAAGCAACGAAACTGTAAATAAAGTTATGGTAATTGTTAACACGAAGGCAACAAAAACAAAACGACGTAATTTTTTTGCTTGTTTTTTTCCGTTTAGAACTCGAAATGATGACTTTTTATTCTTTTTTTCTTTTGGGGCTTCATCATCTGAGTGCATTGCTATATTGTTTTCATAGTTTTGTTTTATAAATTTATGACGGCGTCTTCTTTTATTTTTTAAATATTTGGGCATCGTTTCACCTCAAAATTCTACGTGTTTTAAAAATAAACCTTTAGCAGGAGCAGTAAATCCTCCAAGAGCGCGATTTTTAGTATTAAAAATTTGATTTGCTACGTCGACGCTTAGTCGTCCGTTTCCAACTTCAATAGCAGTACCAACCAATATACGAACCATATTGTATAGAAAACCATTTCCCGTAACGCTAAAGGTTAATATTCCTTCCTTTTCCATTATTTTACACTCAAAAATTTCACGAACAGTATCTTTAACGCTGCGGTTTGATGATGAAAAACCTTCAAAATCATGAACACCGATAATAGATTCACAAAATTTATTCATTTTGCTTAAGTCCAGCAAACCTTTGTAATGATAACTGTAACGGGACATAAAAGGATCGGTGGTTTTTCTGTTATCAATTTTGTATACATAAGTTTTGCGCTTAGCAGCATACCTACAATGAAAATCGTCATCGATATGTTCGCAATTAATAACCCGGATATCTTCTTTTAGCACTGAGTTAAGACCCATTACTATTCCGTTATCAGGTATATCGTTATCTAAAGAAAAATGACAATAAAATTCTTCTGCATGAACGCCGGCATCTGTACGGCTACAACCTGTTACATCGGGTGTGACACCATACAGTTTCATCATAGCATTTTGCAAACTTTCCTGTATGGTAATGTTGTTAGGCTGAACCTGCCATCCGTGATAGTCAGTTCCGTCAAAAGAAATCTTAATCAAATATTTTTGCATAATTTACCCCATAAATATTTTGATTAATATAATAAGAGCACCCCAAAGCAGCGAAACAAATATAACTAAAAAATCAGAGAATTTTAAGCGTAGTTGTTTCATTCTCTGCTTCCCTACTCCGCCGTTATAACATCGGCATTCCATTGCTTCGGCTAAATCATAAGCCCTTCTCACCGATAAAATGATTAGAGGGATTAAAATCGGTATAAGTGCTTTTACCCTGCTGAGTAATCCGCCACTTTCAATATCTGCACCACGCGCTTTTTGAGCGTTCATAATTTTTTGAGTTTCCTCAATTAAAGTTGGAATAAAACGCAAAGCAATGGTCATCATCATAGTCAACATATGGACCACAGTACCAAGTCCTATAAATTTTAAAGGTGCACATAGACGTTCTATTGCATCGGTAAGGTCGTTAGGTGTTGTAGTGTAGGTTAATGTTGAACTCATTATTATTAGTAATGCGATGCGGACTGCCATGAAAACAGCCTTATAAATACCGTCAACAGTTATTGTAATTTTCCACCAATCAAGTAATACTGTTCCTGTTTTAACATATAGCATGTTAATTATGCCGGTAAATATAATTATCGGGAGAATTACTTTTAGGTTTTTAAAATATACTTTTAATGGTATTTTAGTTAGTAACATAATTATTATGGAAAAAATAAGTGATAAGCCTATTCCATACATATTTCCTATAAAAATAAATATTATTATAAAAATCAGAAGTAAAAATTTAATCCTTGGGTCAAGTTTATGAATAACTGAATTTGCGGGAAAATATTGACCGAAGGTAATATCACTAATCAAGGTTTGCACCTCCCCTGATTTTTGATACTAAATATTGTGCTGCGCTGTCAACAGTAAAATGTTCGGCTGATACATTAATACCCATTTTTTTAAGTGTAAGAAGGACGTCGGTAACTATCGGAACGTTAAGACCGATTTCTTTTAATTTGTCAGAGTTTTTAAATACATTTGATACAGTATCGTGCATAACAACGTTGCCATCGTTTAAAACTATAATGTTGTCACAAATTGATGCCATATCTTCCATACAGTGTGATACAATAATTATTGTTGCATCATTATCTTCGCGATATTTTTTTATGGCATCAAAAACCGTTTTTCTACCAATAGGATCAAGACCTGCAGTTGGCTCGTCAAAAACAATAATTTCAGGTTTCATTGCCATAATTCCGGCTATTGCTGCTCTGCGTTTTTCTCCACCCGATAAATCGAATGGGGATTTGTCCAATAGATGTTCTTTAAGGCCTACAATTTCAACAGAATCTTTAACTCTTTTCTCGATTTCGGAGTCATCCAGTTTCATGTTTTTTGGTCCGTAGGCAATATCGTCTTTGACAGTTTCTTCGAAAAGTTGATATTCAGGATACTGAAAAACAAGTCCTATTTTATAGCGGAATTGTCCGATTTTTTTTGGATCTTCCCAAATATCATTGCCGTTAAAATATACTTTTCCGGCACTTGGTTTTAAAAGTCCGTTTAAAAGTTGTAAAAGAGTAGATTTACCCGAACCGGTGTGACCTATTATGCCGGTAATATCTCCTTTTTTTACGGAAAAAGAGATATTATTTACTGCAGTATGTTTAAACGGTGTTCCTGGCGCATAGGTATAGGTTAGATTTTCGGTCTTTAAAATATACATAATAATATCTCCTTTCGTTATTTTTAAAATAGTTTTGAAATTTCGTTAGCGCATTCTTCAATGGATATAATGCCGCTTTTAACACTTAAACCGTTTTGTTTTAATATTTCAAGTAATTCGGTCGTTTGCGGTACTGAAAGCCCTGCATCTTTTAATAAATTAACTTGTGAAAATATTTCACCCGGCTTTGCATCGCCTGTAATTTTACCATTTGACATTACAAGCACTCTATCAGCGAATTGTGCTTCTTCCATAAAATGCGTTATCAAAACAATGGTGATGTTTTTTTCTTTATTTAAACTTATTAGTGCGTTAAGCACTTCTTTTCTACCTTGTGGATCAAGCATTGCTGTAGGTTCGTCTAAAACTATACATTCGGGTGTCATAGAAAGAATTCCTGCTATTGCTACCCTTTGTTTTTGTCCACCCGAAAGATTGTGAGGGGCACTTTTGCGAAATTCGTACATATTTACTGCTTTTAAAGCAGAATCAACACGGGTTCGAATTTCGTTAGGTGAAAATCCGAGATTTTCAGGCCCGAATGCAACGTCTTCTTCTACTATCGAAGAAATGATCTGGTTGTCGGGATTTTGAAAAACGAGTCCCACGCGTCTTTTGATTTCGATTTCGTATTTTTCATCGGTGGTAAGCATACCATCAACTTCTACGGTGCCTTTACTTGGTTTAAATAAACCGTTCATAAGTTTTGCCAGAGTTGATTTTCCTGAACCGTTATGTCCTAAAATTACGGTAAATGATCCTCTCTCAATAGATAAATTAAAATCATTTAAAACCGGAAAATCTTCGTCTTCGGCATATTCGTAAAAAATGTTTTTTAATTCGATTATATTATTAGTCTTCATCATTAGTCCAAATTGTCGAGTTACCGCAAGGCATAACTATATCCCTCGCTGTAACTTTAAGTCCTATTTCTTCAGTAAAAATCTTGCCGTTTTGATTTTTGGCAATTAAATTTTTTACCATATAATTTAAAATTGTCGGAGAAAGACCGCCTGTGTATGAATTAAGAATAAAGAAAAGCGGATTATCGCTTAAAAGTTTTCCTGTTTCACTTAAAAGTTCGTCAAGTTGCTGTTCCAGTTTCCATACTTCGCCGCCCGGACCTCTGCCGTACGAAGGAGGGTCCATAATAATAGCATCGTATTTATTGCCGCGTCTGATTTCGCGCTTTACGAATTTTAAACAGTCGTCAACGAGCCATCTTACCGATGCATCGCCGAGTCCTGAAACTTGTGCGTTTTCTTTAGCCCATTGTACCATGCCTTTGGACGCATCAACATGCGTTACACTGGCACCTGCTTGCAGACAAGCGATAGTAGCACCGCCTGTATATGCAAAAAGGTTTAATACCGATATCTTTCTTCCCACTTTTTTGATTTTTTCAGAAGCAAAAGACCAGTTAATTGCTTGTTCGGGAAAAAGACCGGTATGTTTAAATCCCATTGGTTTTAATCTGAAAGTAAGGTTTTGATAGTCGACCGACCAAACATCCGGAACCTTTTTTAACGGCTCCCAATAACCGCCGCCCGAATTGCTTCTATGGTAGATTGCATGTGCGTCATGCCATCTTTTATCGGTTCTTTCGCCATTCCATATTACCTGTGGGTCGGGTCGTATCAGAATTATATCTTTCCAACGTTCAAGACGTTCTCCGCCCTCGGCATCGATTAGTTCATAATCGTAAAAATCATTTGCGTATCTCATTAATATCTCTTTTCAATTAAATAGTTAGTGGTTGTTGTGCAGAAGTACTGTTATTTACGTTGCAAGGGATTTCTAAGTGATCATAAGCAAGCTTAGTAACACATCTTCCTCTTGCGGTTCTGGTCAAAAAACCTATTTGCATAAGATATGGCTCGTAAACGTCTTCAATGGTAATAGCCTCTTCACCTACGGCAGCGGATAATGTATCGAGTCCAACAGGACCTCCGTTATAATTTTGAATAATAGTAGTTAACATTCTGCGGTCAAAATCATCAAGGCCGAGTTCGTCTATTTCGAATCTTGATAGCGCAGAACGCGCGACGTCTACGGTGATTGCTCCATCAAACTCGATTTGAGCAATATCTCTTACACGCTTAAGAAGTCTGTTGGCAATTCTTGGGGTTCCTCGTGAACGAGAGGCTATTTCTAATGCGCCTTCGTAATCGATATCTATACCAAGAATTGTAGCAGAACGAGTGACAATTCTTGCAAGTTCGTCAGGAGTGTACAATTCAAGTCTTAACAGTACACCGAAACGATCTCTTAACGGAGCAGTTAACTGTCCACTTCTTGTAGTTGCACCTACTAAAGTAAAATGTGGAACGTCTAGTCGTATAGAACGCGCTGAAGGACCTTTTCCGATAATTATATCTACAGAAAAATCTTCCATAGCAGGATATAAAATTTCTTCTACGTTGCGTGAAAGTCTATGAATTTCATCAATAAACAAAACATCGCCTTCGTTTAGATTTGTAAGTAATGCAACTAAATCGCCTTGTTTTTCAATAGCAGGACCTGATGTTATACGTAAGTTAACACCCATTTCTTTTGCAATAATGGTTGATAGTGTTGTTTTTCCGAGTCCCGGAGGTCCGTATAGTAATACGTGGTCAAGTGATTCTTTACGTGCAAGGGCCGCTTTAATATAAATTCTTAAATTATCTTTCGCTTTTTCTTGTCCTACGTATTCATCAAGAGACTTTGGGCGTAAAGTTATTTCGTTATCGACATCGATATTACTGTATTCGGGCGAAACTATTCGTCCTTCAAAATCATCAATGTTAAAATCGGTAGTTTCAATCATAAATTACACCATCCTAACAAGAAGTTTAAGAGCCTCTTTAATCAACTGTTCAACCGGTAGGTCTTGCGGACATTTACCAACAGCAAGTGATGCTTCGCTTTGAGAATATCCGAGAGCAACTAAGGCAGAAACGGCTTCTTGAGAATTAGAATTGGAAGAAACGGTTTTAATTGCGGAAACTGTTTCAATATTTGCACCCGGAATTGAAGCAACCTTATCCTTTAGTTCTAAGATAATGCGTTGAGCGAGTTTTAAACCCACTCCCGAAGCAGAGGTTAATGATTTGGGATCGTTACTTGCTATAAATGTTGATATTTGGTCAGCGTTAAATGTAGAAAGTAAAGCGATTCCGATTTTAGGACCTACGCCACTGACTGAGGTTATAAGTTTAAAACAAGACAAATCATTCATATCGGTAAAACCGTATAAATCAATAGCGTCTTCTTTAACAGACATAAAAGTGAATAATTGTACTTCTTCACCGATTTTCGGCAAAGCGCCCAATGTTTTTGATGAAATAAAACATCTAAAACCAACGCCTGAACATTCGATAATGCAAAAGGTTGGTTCTAGGTAGATGAGTTGTCCTTTAAGAGAAGAAATCACTTATTTTTCCCCTTTCATAATTTGAGTAAATTTACCGGTTCCTGAGTTTGCATGGCAAATTGCTAATGCAAGTGCATCAGCAGTATCGTCGGGTTTAGGAACTTTGGATAAACCGAGTAATGATCTGGTCATTTCCATAACTTGATTTTTTTCGGCACGACCGAAGCCTACAACCGCTGACTTTACTTGAAGCGGTGTGTATTCATATATAGGAACTTTATTCATTTGCGCGGCTAACAATATAGTTCCCCTTGCCTGCGCCACATCAATTGCGGTGGTTGTATTAGTATTGAAAAATAATTTTTCTATAGACAAAGCATCGGGATTAAACTCATTGATTAACTGGTTGATATCTCTATAGATGACTTCAAGCCGTTGAGGAAATGAAAGACTTGGAGAAGTGGTTACGGCGCCAAAGTTGATGGTTTTAAAATGTCCGGCGTCATAAGAAATAACACCGTAGCCTATCAAAGCGTAACCGGGGTCAATACCCAAAATTATCAAAAGCCACACACTCCCCTTTTACATATTTAATATATTATATCACAACATATATAAATGAGCAATACTTATCGGTAAATTTTTTTCCTATTTTTTTGGGTAAATATTTAAATGCAAAAAGCGAGTAAAACGAAGAAAATGAAAGAAAACAGAAGAAATAAGGAGTATATAATTTTTCCATAGATTTCTACATAGTATAGTGGCGAAAAATGTCAAAAAAACACTTGACATTAAAGAGTTTTTGACATATATTTATTTAAAATGAATATTCTATTCATATTAAGGCTTTTACCGTTATTTCTGCATTGATTTTGCTTCGAAATCGGCGGTATTTTTTTAGTGTATTTTAGTAACCTCAAGAGAGGATGGCAAAAATGGAAAATATTATTGAACTAAAAAATATAACGATGTCATTTGAGAACGACAAGGTGCTCGATGCTATTAATTTAAGCATTCGCGATAAGGAATTTATTACGCTTTTGGGTCCTTCCGGTTGCGGAAAAACCACTACATTGCGTATAATTGCCGGTTTTTTGACCCCTGATGAGGGTGACATTATTTTTGCCGGCGATAAAATTAATGAAGTTCCTGCGTACAAACGTCAAGTTAACACTATTTTTCAGCGTTATGCACTTTTTCCACATTTAAACGTTTTTGAAAATGTTGCTTTTGGTTTAAGGATAAAAAAATTACCCGAAAAAGAAATCAAAGAAAAAGTTGAAGAAATGCTTAAACTTGTAAATTTGAGCGGTATGGAAAAAAGAAAAATTCATAATCTTTCGGGCGGTCAGCAACAACGTGTTGCTATTGCACGTGCTATTGCCAATAACCCCAGAGTTTTGTTATTAGATGAACCTCTTGCTGCTCTTGACCTTAAACTTCGTAAGGATATGCAAAACGAACTTAAAAAAATTCAGCAGCAACTGGGGATTACTTTTGTTTTCGTAACTCACGACCAAGAAGAAGCGCTCTCTATGTCTGATCGTGTTGTTGTAATGGATAATGGTAAAATCCAACAAATAGGCACTCCGAAAGATATTTATAATGAACCTAATAATGCGTTTGTAGCCGACTTTATAGGTGAATCAAATATACTTGACGGTGTTATGAAAAAAGATTATTTGGCTGAATTTTCGGGTCAGATATTCCCCTGCCTTGATGCAGGCTTCGAAGAAAACGAAAAAGTTGACGTTGTCGTTCGACCTGAAGACGTTGATATTGTTCCGATCGAAAAAGGTATGCTTACCGGTACGGTTACTTCGGTGACATTTTTAGGCGTTCATTACGAAATAATTGTAGATATCGGTGGCTTTAAATGGATGATACAAACCACTGATGAACATAAGGAAAATGAACGAGTAGGACTTTATATTGAGCCTGATGCTATTCATATTATGAAAAAATCCGAATATTCCGGTAAATACGGCGATTATAGTTCGTATAGTGATGAAATCGACCATCTTTCTGATTTAGAGGAGGATGAAGAGTGAAAAAATCATCTTTAGGGCAACTTTTTTTGCGCGCACCATACGTAGTATGGTCTGCGTTGTTTATAATAGTACCTTTGTTTATAATGGGTTATTATGCGCTTACCGACGCTAACGGCGTATTTTCTTTTGCTAATTTCGCTAACCTTGGAAGATACAAAAACGCTTTCTTTATCTCTTTGCTTTACGCATTTATCTCCACTATTATAACCCTAATTATTGCTTATCCCCTCGCCTATTTTATGACTAAGTGTAAGCCATCTACTCAACGTTTTATGATGATTCTTACAATGTTGCCGATGTGGACTAACTTTTTGATTCGTACTTATTCGTGGATAACAATTTTGTCTAATACCGGTATTATTAATACATTTTTACAAAAGTTTGGTATAGGTCCGTTACATCTTATTAACAGACCCGGTACCGTTATTTTAGGTATGGTTTACGACTTTTTACCATATATGATTTTACCGATTTTTAACGTAATGTCAAAAATAGACAATTCGCTGATTGGTGCTGCTGAAGATTTAGGTTCAAACCGTTTAAATGTAATTAGAAAGGTTATTTTCCCTTTAAGTCTTCCGGGCGTTGTTTCGGGAATAACTATGGTATTCGTACCTAGTGTAAGCACATTTTATATCTCCCAAAAACTTGGTGGCAACAAAACTATGTTAATTGGTGACGTAATAGAATATTTGTTTAATTTAGGTCCTGATTATTACAACGTTGCTTCTTCGATCTCTCTTGTTCTTATGATGATTATTTTGGTTTCTTTGTTTATTATGAACAGAGTTTCCGACGGCGAAGACGGTGGTGTACTTATATGAAGATACTTTCGAAAATATATATGGCACTTATAATCCTTTTTTTGTATGCGCCTATTGCCGTTATGATAGTTTTTTCGTTTAATAGTGGTTCTAGTGTATGGGTATTTGAAGGCTTTTCGCTTGGTTGGTATGCTGAACTGGTTTTCAACAGTGAAATGCTCGATGCTCTAAAACATACCCTTATAATTGCTGTGCTATCGGCGACTATTTCTACAGTTTTAGGCACTGCTGCGACGGTAGGTATAACAACATTGAAAAGCAAACTTGCAAAGTCAGCTATTATGTCCATTACTAATATCCCTATGATGAATGCCGATATTGTAACAGGTGTTTCGTTAATGCTTTTATTTATATTTTTCGGTAGACTTTTTGGTCTTACGGAATCTTTGGGATTTTTTACTGTTTTGATAGCACATATTACATTTAATTTGCCATATGTTATACTTTCGGTTTTGCCTAAGTTGCGTCAGACAGACCCTGCGCTTGAACATGCTGCAATGGATTTGGGATGCACCCCTTTAAAAGCGTTCTTTAAGGTTGTTCTTCCTTCGATTTCAAGCGGTATATTTACAGGATTTATAATGGCATTTACCCTTTCATTGGACGATTTTGTAATTAGTTATTTTACATGCGGTCATTATCAAACGTTACCTATTGTTATTTATAATATGACTAAGCGTACGGTAACTCCTGATACCTATGCCCTTTCTACAATTATTTTTATAACCGTGTTTGCATTAATGCTTCTTTATAACATTACACTTACACGTTCTGAGAAGAAACGAGGTGTAATATAATGAAAAAAGTTTTTAATTTAATTCTTATTTTTGTTATTTGCTTATCATTATTTTCTTTTTCAGGTTGCGGATATGAGTATTTTGAGTTAAATCTTAATGCGGATTACACTAATAACCTTCAAGGTACAGTTTTAAACGTGTATAATTGGGGTGAATACATTTCTGATGGTTCTGATGAAAGTATTGACGTTAATAAAGAATTTGAAAGAATTACGGGTATAAAGGTTAACTATTCGACCTTCGAAAGTAACGAGACTATGTATTCTCAACTGCGTACAGCGGGTGTTTCTTATGATATAATTATTCCTTCGGATTATATGATTGATCGTATGATTAAAGAAGAAATGTTGCTCCCGATTGATTATTCAAAAATTACTAATTACGAAAATATTGACGATAAGTACAAAAATTTGTATTTTGATCCTGAAAACAAATATACTGTTCCATATAACGTAGGTATGGTTGGTGTTATATATAACACCTCTATGGTGCAAGATGTTGAGGAAAGTTGGAGCGTTTTTTGGGATGAGAAATACAAAAATCAAACTTTGATGTTCAGTAATCCTCGCGACGCATTTATGACCGCACAATTTTATGGTGGTATGAGCGTAAACAGCGACAATATCGCCGATTGGGATAAAGCAGTACAACTTTTAAAAGATCAAAAACAATATCTACAATCTTACGTAATGGATGAAGTTTATGGTAAAATGGAAACCGGCGAAGCCGCTATTGCTCCGTATTACGCAGGCGATTATTTAACTATGTATGAAGTTAATGAAGATTTGGCTTTCTTTTATCCTAAGGAAGGTACTAATATTTTTGTAGATGCTGCTTGCATTCCCTCTTGTTGTCAAAATATCGAGGCGGCTATGCTTTATATTAATTTCTTGCTGGAACCCGATATTGCGCTTGCTAACGCTGAATATATTGGGTATGCTTCGCCTAATAAAACAGTGTTTAACAATCCTGAATACTATTATTATGGAAATGAAATTTTATATCCACCAGAAGAAAAAATGCCAAAAACTGAATACTATCACGATTTAAACAAAGACATTCGTTTTTACTATGAAGATTTATGGATTGATGTTAAATTGCACTAAAAAAATAAAGCCTCGTTAAGAGGCTTTATTTTTTTACATTTAATCAACTTTAATTTCGCAACCGCCTATAGGACGGATATTCAATATGCAACAGCTTCCTTCTCCAAATACAGCATTAATTGTTTTGCTGTATTCTTCAATTCTATCAGTTGGTATATAACACTGAATTGTTCCTGCAAAACCACCGCCGTGAACACGACAAGCGCCGTCACCGTTTAAAAAGCGTTCGGTAATTGCAAGAGCAAGAGAAAGTCCCTGCGCCTTTACGTTAGAAGTGGAATAGACGTTTTGTAAATACTTATAGGAAGAATCTCCCGATTCGTTAACAAGGTCAAGAAAATGTTCAAAATTATCTTGTTTCAAAGCCTTTTTCTGTTCTTCCGCTCTATTATCATCAGCGAAGAAGTGAATTGCTCTGAGAACAGCTCTGTCACCGAATTTTGCTCTTAAATCAGCAATTGAAGCATAAAACTCATTTACGTCAACGTCTCTTAAGAAATCTTTTCCAAAGAAACGGCTGATTTCTCTACATTCAACGGTAATGTCTGCATAATCACCCGTAAGGTCGGCGTGGTCACCGTGAGTATCAATTACGCAAAGTGTATAACCGTGAGAGGCAATATCGAAATCGATTTTTTCAATGATAGGAGAAGCAGGATCGTTAAAATCTATTGCTGTAAAACCACCCTGAGAACTTGCCATTTGGTCAAGAAGTCCGCAAGGCTTTCCAAAGAATTCGCGTTCAGCGCGCTGAGAGAATTTTGCAATATCAACTCTGCTGACTTTTGAATCGTTAAATAAACCGCTTAATACGTTACAAAGCATTACTTCATAAGCAGCAGATGAAGAAAGTCCCGAACCGCCTAAAACGTCGGAAGTTGTGAATGCATCAAATCCACCGATTTTATATCCTTCTTTTTCAAAGGTAGCGGCACATCCTCTAATTAAAGCACTTGTTTTACCATATTCGCTTTCTTTAGCGTCAAGATCATTAAGATCAACGGGATCAACTTTATAACCTTCTGACTCAATTCTGATAATATTGCTGTTATTTTCGCTAACAATGGCAATAACATCAAGATTTACGCTACCAGCTAATACTCTTCCGTGCTGATGATCGGTATGGTTACCGCCAACTTCGGTTCTTCCGGGAGCAGAAAAAATACGGATATTTTCGCGTTCACCGAATAGGTTTAAAAAGTTATCGCAAGCCTTTAAGTAACGCTGACGAACGTTTTTTATACAGTCAGGATAAATATAAGCAAAGGTTTTATCGTATTCGCCTTCTACAATTGCTTTTTTAACGTCTGCAATTTTCAAATTAATCAACCTTTCAATTAAGATATGAGCGCTAAGGTATCACGTGCAATAGCAAGTTCTTCGTTTGTAGGGATTACAAAAACGTCTACCTTGCTGTCTTCAGTAGAAATTTTGATTTCTTGACCGCGCACATGGTTCTTTTCGTCATCAATCTTAACACCTAAGTAACCGAGGTTGTCGCATACATACTGGCGAAGATCGGGATCGTTTTCGCCGATACCTGCAGTAAATGCAATTGCATCAACACCATTCATAGCAGCAACATAAGAACCAACAAATTTAAGAATTTGGTATCTTTGCATGTCTACTGCGAGTTTTGCGCGTTCATTACCTGCATCTGCAGCGGCGCAAACATCACGGTTATCGTTAGAAATTCCGGAAACACCAAGCATACCGGACTTTTTGTTACAAATGTCGTTAATTTGTGCTGCAGTAAGATTTTCTTTTTCCGCAATAAAGGTTAAAGCGGAAGGATCGAGTGTACCTGTACGGGTTCCCATCATAAAACCGTCAAGGGGAGTGAAGCCCATTGAGGTGTCACAACAAACGCCATCTTTAACTGCAGTAATAGAAGCACCGTTACCGATATGGCAAACAATAATTTTAAGATCTTTCTTATCCTTACCTTCAAGAACAGCAACTCTATCACTTACAAAGTGATGAGAAGTACCGTGCGCACCGTATTTTCTTACGCCGTACTTTTCATAATATTCATAAGGAAGCGCAAACATATAAACCATAGGTTCCATTGTTTGATGGAATGATGTATCAAATACTGCTACCTGAGGGATTTTTTCACCGAATGTTTTGATACAAGCCTTAATGGCAAGAACGTGAGCGGGATTGTGTAATGGTGCGAGTGCGCCCAATTCATCGATTTGATCAAGCACAGTAGGATTGATAAGACAAGATTTAGAGAAGATGCTACCACCTTGTACTATTCTGTGACCGATAGCAGAAATTTCATCAAAAGAATCAATAACTTTTGCTTCACTTTTAGTCATAGCATATACAACTGCTTCAAATGCTTCTGTATGTGTTGGCATAGCAGTATCTGCCTTGTACTCTCTACCGTCAGCAGCTTTATGTGTGATTGCACCGGATACGCCAATACGTTCACATATACCTTTTGCAAGAACACTCTCAGTTTCCATATCAATTAACTGATATTTAAGAGAAGAACTGCCTGCGTTAACTACGAAAATTTTCATTTAAAAAACTCCTATCCGCTAATAGCGATTTTTTTGAGTTGATAAACGGATAAATATATGATAAAATAAACCGTAAACCAACAACATAATTTAACTATTATATAATAATTGATTTTGTTTGTTTTTTCAAGTTATTTTTTAAAAAAGGGGGTTATTATTAGTGATAAGCGCAGTAATTGCCGAATTTAATCCGTTTCATAACGGTCACGCCCATCTGCTTGGTTGTGCTAAATCCGAAAGTGATGCCGTTATTTGCGTTATGAGCGGTAATTTTGTACAACGTGGCGACATTTCTATTTTTCGAAAACAAAAAAGAACTGAATTTGCCCTTAAAAATGGCGCAGATTTAGTAATAAATCTTCCTGTTGGATGGTCAATGTCAAATGCTGAAAACTTTGCGTTTGGCGGTGTTTCGCTAATTAAGAATTTGGGTATTGTGAAAAAAATAGTTTTCGGCTGCGAATGTAACGATATTAACCTTTTGACCGATACAACTGACATTATTTTAAGCGAAGATTTTAACGAAATAGTTAAGGTAAGTATGAAAAGTGGAATTTCTTATGCTGCTGCACGTCAAAAAGCAGTTGAAAAACATTCCCCTTTTCTTTCTGAAATTTTGTCAAAACCGAACAATACCCTTGCTATTGAATATATTTTGGCTTCAAAAAAACTTGGCTTTTCCCCTGCTTTCGTTGCTGTTAATAGAATCGGCGCCGATCATGATTCAGATTTAGTCGTAAACGAATTTATGAGCGGCAGTGCTATACGTGATCTAATTAAATCTGCCGATTTAAAAAATATCGAAAAATATGTTCCCAAAAATATTTTTAATGATATTTGTTCTGGCGCTTTTTCAGATCTAAAATTATTGGATAAGGCGTTACTTTTTAAGATAAGAAGTATGACTAAAGATGAACTCAAAAATATACCCGATATTAGTGAAGGACTTGAAAACAGGATTTTTGAAAGTGCTAAAAAATGCCACAGTTTTTCACAACTATGCGAAAGTATTAAAACCAAGCGTTATACAATGGCACGAATTAGAAGAATTCTTATGTGCGCAGCCTTTAATATTAATAATGAATATTTAAAAAAAGAGCCGCCATATATTCATATTTTAGGATGCTCATCAAAAGGCGAAGATTTAATCAAAGAAATTGCCAAAAAAACTAATTTACCTCTGGTAATTACCGCTAAAGATGCTCTAAAACTCGAAGGTTTTGCCAAAAAAACATTTGAACTTGAGGAATACACTACAGGACTATATGCAATGGCGTTTGAACCAATGCTTGATTCTTATTCGGAGTACAATCAAAAGTTAATTAAAATATAATTATTTTCATAATTATACTTGAAACCAAAAGTATGATTTGGTATAATATTCATTAGTTTAAATTTCAAGGAAATTAGGTGGAACAATGGCTAAAAAGGGGTTTGACAATGCTGAATATATAAGGTTACAATCGCAGAATATTCGCGATCGTATTAAAATGTTCGGTGATAAACTTTATATGGAATTCGGCGGTAAACTATTTGACGATTTTCACGCATCCAGAGTATTACCCGGTTTTGAACCGGATTCAAAAGTTAAAATGCTTTTAAATTTGAAAGATGATGCGGAAATAGTTATCGCTATTAACGCCGATGCTATAGAAAAAAACAAACGCAGAGGTGATCTCGGCATAACTTATGACCTTGATACTTTGCGCCTTATTGATGCATTTCGCGATATAGGACTTTTTGTAGGCAGTGTTGTAATTACTTTTTTTATGGGACAACCTTTGGCTTTGGCTTTCGAAAAAAGACTTAAAAATTTAGGTATAAAAGTATATAGACATTATCCCATCCCCGACTATCCATCTAATATTCCGCTTATTGTAAGCGATGATGGTTTTGGTAAAAATGATTATATTGAAACCGAACGTAAGTTGGTGGTTGTTACAGGTCCCGGTCCTTGCAGCGGTAAAATGGCTACCTGTCTTTCCCAACTTTATCATGAGCATAAACGCGGAATAAAAGCCGGTTATGCTAAATTTGAAACATTTCCTATTTGGAATATTCCTTTAAAACATCCAGTTAACGTTGCCTATGAGGCTGCTACTGCCGATTTAAACGATGTTAATATGATTGACCCGTTCCATCTTGAAGCATATGGAGAAACAGCTATCAACTACAACCGTGATATTGAAATTTTTCCTGTGCTAAATGCCATGATGGGTAAAATCCTCGGTACTTCTGTTTATAAAAGTCCTACAGATATGGGTGTTAATATGGTTGGTTGCGCAATAATTGACGACATTGTTTGTAGAAATGCGGCTAATCAAGAGATAATC
>JAZRNY010000042.1:0-17811 GCA_045648445.1 Acutalibacteraceae bacterium | reverse complement strand
ATTACTTTTTTCTTTAACTTCATCTTCATTATCTTCTGCTTCTTCAACAACAGTTTTAGATGCAGGTGTTGATGAAATAATAGAGTCAACAAACTTTGTAGGAGCATCGTCAACAAAATATGAATAGTCGAATTTTGAATCAGGATCTTTTTTGAACTGTTCCAAATCACAAAGTAATTCAGAAGCAGATTGATAACGACGTTCTTGAGTTTTTTGCATTGCGTGCATTGTAATTTGTTCAAGGCCAAGAGGTATAGAAGGATTAATTTCAGTTGGAGCCTTAGGATCGCGTTGAAGTTGCATAATAGCAACCGATACCGCGCTATCTGCTTCAAAAGGAAGTTTGCCCGTAAGCATTTCATAAAGTATTACACCAAGAGAGTATATATCTGACTTTTCGTCAGTATTATCTCCTCTTGCCTGTTCAGGACTTATATAATGAACCGAACCAATAGCCTTGTCGGTAATTGTTTGCTGTTCGCTTCTGGCAAAACGCGCAATACCAAAGTCGGTAACCTTGATTGTTCCGTCCTCAAGAACCATAATGTTTTGCGGTTTAACGTCTCTATGAACAATTCCGTGATCGTGTGCGTGTTGAAGTCCGCGTAAAATTTGAACAACGTAATGAAGCGCGTCTTTCCATCTTAAACTTCCCTGCTGTTCAATAAGTTGTTTTAAGGTAATACCGTCAATGTATTCCATAACGATATACTGCATTGTTTCACCAAAACTAACGTCAAACACTTTAACGATATTAGAATGAGAAAGAACTGCAATGGCGCGTGATTCATTCTTAAATCTGCGGATAAATTCTTCATTGGTGACATATTCGTCTTTAAGTATTTTTACTGCAACGATTTTATCTTCAATTATATCATGGCCTTTATAAACTACTGCCATACCGCCGATACCAATGACTTCAAGCAGTTCATAACGTCCGTCAAGTTTTTTACCTACATAATTTTCCATCAGTATGTGTCCTTTCACCCTTTATATTTTAACTGCCACAGCGGTAATATTATCGCCGCCGCCACCGAGATTTGCTTTATCAACGAGTCTTGATGCTACACTACCATTAAATTCTGCAAGAATTTCTTTAATATCTTCATCACTTACAAAATTCGTCAAGCCGTCACTGCATAACAGAACAATATCATTTTCGCTAAGTGATATAAAATCCATATCTGCATTAACTTCTTCATTAACACCAAGCGCTCTTGTAATAATATTTTTACTTGGATGATTTTTGGCTTCATCAGGAGTTATTTTGCCACTATCAATCATATTTTGAACAATTGAGTGGTCGACTGTTATTTGTTTAAAAGTTTCGGAAGTATAAATATACAATCGACTGTCACCTATATGAAGTACGTATCCGGTATTTCCCACAACCAACAAAAGAATAACTGTTGTTCCCATACCAAAAAGATTTTCATCTTTTCTTGACATATCATATACGGTTGAATTTGCAGTTACAACTGCGCTACGAAGAATGTTTTCAATTTGATTTGACGTCATTCCATCGCGATAAGATCTTTTAAGATAATCTGAAATTGTACGAACAGCACATTCACTTGCTACGTTTCCGGCATTGGCGCCGCCCATTCCGTCACAAACTATAGCAAAATAAGAGTTATCGGATAAATTGTCATAATAAAATGCATCTTGGTTATCATCTCTGACAAGTCCTACGTCGGTTTTTCCAACAATTTGCATACTATACATCCTCCTTTCTTTGTTCTGCGCGTCTTAACTGACCACAAGAAGCGTTTATATCTGCGCCTAAAGTGCGCCTAACTGTTGCCGTTACACCTAATTCTTCAAGGGTATTTTTAAAGCTTTCAACCCTTGAATTATCCGATTTAATAAAATCAGTTTCAACAACGGGATTTGCAGGAATAAGATTTACGTGACACATTATACCTTTAAGACGTTTTGCCAAAAGTTTGGCATGTTCTTTCGTATCATTAACGTCTTTTATCATAGCATATTCAAAAGATATGCGTCGTGTAGTAACCTTTTGATAGTCCTTACAGGCTTTAAGAAGCGTTTCTATATTCCATTTATTATTTACAGGCATGGTTTTGCTTCTAATTTCATCACTTGGGGCGTGTAAAGATATTGATAAAGTAATGGGCAAATTTTCGTTTGCCAATTTATAAATACCTTCAACAACCCCAGAAGTCGAAAGCGAAATATGTCTGAGTCCTATATTCATACCATTAGGGCAAGAAACCAGTTTTAAAAAACGTACGCTGTTTTCAAAATTATCCAGCGGTTCTCCCATTCCCATCATAACTACGTTTGATACACGGATATTATTATCAATTTGAGCCATAGTTAACTGTGAAAGCATTTCAGAAGCGGTAAGATTTCTTACAAGACCGCCTATTCCCGATGCGCAGAACTTACAACCCATTCTGCAACCAACCTGAGTCGATATACAAACCGTATAACCGTGATTATATTTCATAAGTACCGATTCAATAGTTTCGCCATCGAATAAACGATATAGATATTTAACGGTACCGTCAATTTGAGATTCTAAACGTTTTATAATCTGAACATTTGCAATATAAAACTTTTCGTCAAGATAATTTCTGAGTTCTTTGGAAATATTTGTCATTTCGTCAAAGGAAGATATACCCGTGTGAAGCCACTTGAATATCTGTCCTGCCCTAAATGAAGGCTGACCGATACCTTTTAAATAATCCCTTATTTCTTCTTCGGTCATTGACTTAATATCTATTTTTCCCAAAAACTCACCGCCTTTCATCTACGTTTAAGTAGTGCGTGAAAAAATCCGTCGTTATTATCTGCAGGAATAAACGTATGCATATTTTCGCAGTAAAAATCGGTATTATCCTTTAAAAACTGCTCTACAATATTTTCGTTTTCCGCTTTTCTTAAAGTACAGGTAGAATAAAGAAGTCTTCCATTACTTTTTACATATTTTGACGAAGTTTTTAAAATATTTAACTGAATTTCCTGAAGCGACACAAAATCAGTTATAGGTTTATATTTAATTTCAGGTTTTCTGCGTATAACTCCAAAACCGGAACACGGAACATCGCAAAGAACCGCATCAAACCCACCTAACTTACCGTTATAAACGGTCGCATCATTAGTAATAGCCTTTATGGATTTAATTCCTAATCGTTCTGCGCCTTTATTAATTAACGAAACTCTATTTTCATATAAATCACAAGAAATTATTTCTCCGCTATCACCCATTATTTCGGCAATGGTAAAAGATTTTCCACCGGGTGCAGAACAAACGTCTAGTATTCTTTCGCCTTTTTGCGCCAAAATAGCCTCGGCACATTTTTGCGATGAAATGTCTTGAACGTGAAAAAATCCGTCCATAAACAGTTTATTTTTCGAAAAATCAAGACCTGACTCCAGTTCTAAAGAGTTTTCACCCAATAATTTAGCAGATATATCATTATCGTTTAACAAAGAAAGCAACTGCTGCGAATTAATTTTTAAAGTATTTGTTCTTAAAAACACCTTAGCAGGACTAAGAAAAGTTTTAAGTATCTGCTCTGCTTCATCAACACCGTAATCATTAACCAAATTGGTCAAAATCCATTGCGGACAAGAATATCTTACAGAAAGTGAATATAAATCTTTACCTGACGGAAGTTCAACTTTTTTTGTTGATGCATTACGCAAAACAGCATTCACATAACCTGCATTTTTGCTTTCGTCAGAATTTTTAATAAGATTTACAGCCTCGTTAACTGCTGCACTTACAGGAATTTTATCCAAAAAATATATTTGATAAAATGCGCTGCGCAAAACCTGTTTAGTATATATATCAAGTTTTTTGGCAGGTATTTTACTATATTTATTTATATAATAATCCAGGGTTATTTGTCTATCAAGAACACCGTAAAAAATTGCGGAAGCAAGTGATTTATCTTCATTTGACACTTTAAATTCATCAAACAAAGAAGAAAGCAAAATATTTGAATAAGCATTATCTTTTTCAACCCTTAAAAGTCCTAACGCCGCTATTTTTCTTGCATCACCCACATTGTTCACCGCCGATTAAAACCGTGCCAACAGGAATTTTTTTGCCCATTAAAAATTCTTCTGCAGACATTCTTTTACTGCCTTCAAGTTGAATTTCTTTAAGTTCTATACATTTACCGTCACCGCAAACAACAGAAAGTTTTTCAGCGTTAACAACAGTTCCGCAAGGTAAATCGGAAGTCCCATTTACCACACAAGAGAAAACCTTTAGCCTTTTTCCTTCATACATACAGTAAGCAACCGGCCAAGAATTAAAACCTTTTACTGCATTAAAAATTTCGATAGCCGACTTTGAAAAATCAATTAAAGCCATTTCCTTATTAATAATAGGAGCGTATGTGGCTTGTTCTTCATTTTGTTTTATTGGGTTAATTTTCCCCTGTTCAACATCTTTAAGAACTTCTGTTAAAAGTTCAGCAGTTAAAACCGATAATCTGCCGAAAAGTTCTTCAGCTGTTTCATATTCGCCGATTTTAGTCTTACTTATTTTTAATATATCACCGGTATCAATGCCCTTATCCATAAACATAGCGGTAACGCCTGTTTCGGATTCTCCGTTTATAACAGCCCACTGTATAGGCGCGGCACCACGGTAACTGGGCAAAATAGAACCGTGCCCGTTTATACAGCCCAGTGGCGGTAACTTAAGAATTCTTTCGGGAAGAATTTTACCGTAAGCAACAACAACAATTGCGTCGGGAGAAATTTCTTTTAAAAGTTCGTATACTTCGTCGCTTTTTAAAGTTTCAGGCTGATATACCGTTAACCCTTTGCTTAATGCAAAAACTTTAACTGCGGGCGGTGTCATAATCTTTTTTCTGCCAACAGGTTTATCGGGCTGACAAAATACCGCTTCAATACTATGACCGTCATTTATAAGACTCTCAAGTGTGGGCACCGCATAATCGGGTGTTCCCATATAAACTATCTTCATATATACCTCATTTAACTTTATCTACAAAAAGTACACCGTCAAGGTGGTCAATTTCGTGGCAGAGAGCACGTGCCATAAGACCTTCACCCTCAACTATTATATTTTCACCATTTCGGTTTTGAGCGCGAACCTTAACGTACATAGGACGGGTAACGTCCTCGTATCTTCCGGGAACCGAAAGACAACCTTCCTGACCGCATTGTTCCCCTTTTGTTTCAATAATAACGGGATTAATTAATTCAACAATGCCGTCGCCTATATCAATAACACAAAAACGGCGAAGAATACCAATCTGAGGAGCGGCAAGACCAACACCGTCGGCTTCATACATAGTATCCGCCATATCGTCAAGAATTTGAGCAAGGCGATCATCAAAATTAAGTTGGGTACGGCAAACCTTGCGAAGAATTTCATCTTTGCCGTATTTAGTTATTTCACGAATAGCCATAAATCCTCCTAAATAACTGTTTCGGGATTAACGTCGATATTTACCGACACGTCACCTTTTCTCTTAATATCCATAGCCTTTTTTATCATTTCGCGAAAACGCGAGTTAAATTTGCATTTAATTATCATTCTGAAACGATATCTTAAATTGATTTTTGGAACAGATGCGGCTGACGGGCCGAGAATATGAAGTTTTACGTCTAAAAATTCATTTTCAAGCAGTTCTTTTACGTTTTCAAATATTTTATTTATAGTATCAAGAGCATTCTCTCTTACTGTAGAAGAAACCGATAGAACCGCAATATCACAAAATGGCGGATAAACCATCATTTTTCTGGTTAATATCTCGTCATTATAAAAAGCATCGTAATCTTGACGCACGGCAAGATGAATAACGTTACTGTCGGGGGAAACTGTTTGTATAATTGCTTTACCCTCGTAATCGCCTCTGCCTGCGCGTCCCACCACCTGAGTAAGCAGTGAAAAAGTTCTTTCAAAACTTCTATAATCTTCGCTGAACATAGCCTGATCAGCGCCAATAACACCAACCAGCGTAACGTTTGGGAAATTAAGACCTTTTGCTACCATTTGAGTGCCGAGCATAATATCGTAATCGCCCTTTGCAAATTTGCTTAAATAGATACTAAAAGAGTCTCTTGTCATAGTACTGTCCGCATCTAAACGCAAGACTTTAGCATTAGGGAATAGCAGATTTAGTTCATCTTCAACCTTTTGAGTTCCCATTCCGTAAAATCTAAGATGTTCGCTTGAACATTCGGGACATTTTTTAGATACGGGTTCTGAGTATCCGCAATAATGGCACATCATACGCTTATTAGCATTATGATAGGTAAGTGAAATACTGCAATTCGGACAGGTAGCAACATAACCACACACCGGGCATGAAATATAAGTATTATACCCTCTTCTGTTAAGAAGTAATATCGCCTGTTTATTATTCTTTAAAGTAAAATCAATTTCGTCTGCCAGTCTTCGACTGATACATCCGCTGTTTCCCGAAAATATTTCAGATTTCATATCAACGGTAGAAACGTCGGGAAGTTGCGCATTGCCAAATCGTTCGGTTAACTTATGAAGAGAGTATTTACCGTTTAATGCGTTATAATATGACTCCATAGAAGGAGTGGCAGATGCCAAAAGAAGTAAGGAATTATGAAAATTCACCCTAAATTTAGCAATATTTCTGGCATGAAAACGCGGTGAACTTTCCGATTTATAGGTATGTTCCTGTTCTTCATCCATAACGATAAGTCCAATATTTTCAATTGGAGCAAATACAGCGGAACGTGTACCTATAGCCACTACAGCCTGACCGCTTTTAACTCTTTTCCATTCGTCCATTCTCTGTCCCTGTGACATAGCACTATGAAAAACAGCAACCTTGTTGCCATATCTACTTCCGAAAAGCGAAAGGGTTTGAGGAGTAAGAGAAATTTCGGGCACCATTATAATTACGCCCTTACCTGCATCTATAACAGCATCCACAAGTTTTAAAAACACTTGAGTTTTACCGCTTCCGGTAACGCCGTACAATAGCGAACAGGCGCCCCCGTCTTTATTAAGATTTTCTTTTAGTTCATCAAAAACCTTTTGTTGCGATTTTGTAAGTGAAATTTCGCTTCTTACACCGTTTTCACTAAAACTGTGCGGTAAACGAAATACTTCTTTTTCATAAAGAGAAATAACTTTATTTTTACATAAAGTTTCAATAACCGATGAACTCACACCCGTATAATACATAATTTCTTTTACCGAAGTATCTCCGGCACCGGATAAATATTCGGTTACAAGGCTTTGTTTAGCAGTAATTAATGAACCACTTAATTCATCGGAAGAAATTTCGAGATGAGCCATTTTGGTTGTGGCATCACCTATTTTTTGAACAGCATCGTTCTCTCGTATAAGAACACCTTTACTAACCATAGAGTTTATAAGACTATCATCAGTTAAACAAAGGTATTTTAATAAAACGTCTGATTTCACCTTGCCTTTTGAGTTTACGTACGAATATACACCTTTTTCTATTTGCGAAAGGTTGTCAACCGAAAACTCCTTATTAACAGACAAGGTTTCCACAAACTTCATTCCTACTCCGGCAGGAATAATCGAATGGATTGCATCAAAATAGGTACAAAAGGTTTGATTTCTCATCCATTTACAAAGTTTTATCATTTCATCGTTAAGAATAGGCGTAGTATCAAAAATGCTAATAACCGATTTTAAACCGTCAGCATTTAACACCTCTTCAGTTTCGATAACAAAACCTTGTTTTTTCAGATTAGAACGACCAAATGGCACTAAAACCCTCATACCCGCCTGACATTTATCAGATAAATTTTCAGGCAATAGATAGGAATACTGTCTGTCAAATTGAGACGTAGCACCGTCTATTACGACCTTTGCAATCTTCAATACAGACACCTCCCTATCATTTTAATACTTTTTACCGATTACAAAAGACCGCGCTCGTTAGCAATTTTGTTAATAGCAAGAGAAACGGGTTTTTCAAGAATAATTTCTTCCTTTAAAACTGCTTCGTCAGCAATTTCTCTAGCCTCTTTTGCAATATTAAGCACAAGGCTGTAACGGTTGTCACAATTTTGAATAAGTTTACCAATAGCGGGATTTAACATTTTTTAAGCACCTCATTAATAAATTCTTTTTGCCTGTCTAAAGTCAGACGGTTGGCAAGTATTATATGAAGAATATCATCAACTGCATTGTCAACGATATCATTCGTAACAATATAATCGTACTCATTAGCACGCTCAATTTCACTTAACGCAGCATTCATTCTCTGATTAATTACCTCGATACTGTCTGTACCTCTTCCGGTAAGTCTGCGTTTAAGTTCTTCATAAGAAGGAGGCATAATAAATATACTTATTGAATCCTTCATTTTTTCTCTAACTACCTTTGCGCCGTTAACGTCAATTTCAAGAATAATATCTTCTCCGTTTTCAATTGCATCAATAACGGGTTGTTTTGGAGTACCGTAATAATTGTTAACGTAAACGTTATGTTCCAAAAACTCATCATTTGAAAGACGTTGTTCAAATTCTTCACGGGTAATAAAATGATATTTTTCACCCTCTACTTCACCTACTCGCATAGGTCTTGTAATTGAAGAAATCGAAAGTTTAATTTCGGGATGTCGTTCAAAAAGTTTCGCCAGTAAAGTATCTTTTCCCGAACCTGACGGACCTGAAAAAATTATAAGTTGTCCTTTACTCATTTTCATCCCCCGTTTCTTCAGCATCAATGGTATCGTCAGTCATTCTGTTTGCTACCGTTTCGGACTGAAGATAGGTAAGAATAATATGGTCGCTGTCAGTAATTATTACCGCTCTCGTTCTTCTGCCGTGTGTTGCATCAATAAGATTGCCCTTTTCTTTGGCATCGCTTATCATACGTTTAATCGGCGCAGATTCGGGACTAACAATAGCAACCATTCGGTTTGCCGAAATCATATTACCAAATCCAATATTAACTAACTTCATACCTATTACTCCAAATTCTGAATTTGTTCACGTATTTTTTCAATTTCCGCCTTTATATCAACTACGGCATTAGTGATATTAATATCCTGAGATTTAGAACCTGTCGTATTGGCTTCCCTGTTCATTTCCTGAACTATAAAGTCAAGTTTTCTTCCAATAGGCTCGTCTTTAGTTAAAAGTTCTTCAACCTGAATAAGATGGCTTCTGAGTCGAACCGTTTCTTCAGCAACGGCAACCTTGTCGGCATATATAGCAGTTTCGGTCAAAATTCGTTGTTCATCAATTTGAACGTCACCAATAAGTTCTTTAATCTTTTGTTCAAGTTTTTCACGATAAAGACGTACTGTTTCAGGAGATTTTTCTTCAATAAAAGCAACCTGTTGTCTAATAAGGTTAATTCTTGAAAGAACATCTTCGCAAAGACGTTTACCTTCAACGCTACGCATAGCAATAAAGTTATCGGTTGCCTTTTCAAGAACGGTTAAAACCTGACTTGTAATTAGTTCTTCATCAATCTGCTTTTTAGTAACCTTGAAAACTTCACTATTGTGAGCAACGCGCATAACGGTAATATCTTTTTCAATACCGTATTCGTCACCCAAAGCATTTAGCGCTGAAATATAGGCATCGGCATATTCTTTATTTAGTTCAATAAGGGTATCGCTTTCGCCCATATTTACCATAGATACGTAAACTTCTATTTTACCTCTGGCAAGACGCTGTTTTAACGCTGCAGATATTTTATCTTCAAGAAAACCGTAAGAACGCGGAACCTTAACAGACAGTTCAAAATATCTATGATTTACCGCTTTTATTTCAACGGTAATATCCATATTATCAATCAGCATTTGAGCCCTTCCGTAGCCTGTCATACTGTTAGCCATAAATATCACTCTCCATATTGACGCACTTCGCCAATTTATTCATTTTATTGTACCAAATTCTACCCCTTTTTGTCAACCTTTTAAAGTAATTTTGGCAACAAAAAAAGCCTCAAATGAGGCTTTTTTAAAAAATTATTGTTCAAACATTTTAAGTACGTCGTCGCTTGGCTTTTCAATCACATTATCTGCATTGTTAGAATAAATTCTCATCCAATCATTAAAACCGATTTTTCCGCCGATAACATTGTTTATCATAAGAGGTTCTTCGCCGTTTTTATTCCAAAATTTGTTGTTACTCCAAACGCTTCCGCCTACATCGCATCCGCCGTCTCCTATTGAGAATACCGGCTCATTATCGGTTATAAGAATATTTTCTTCAGCAATAAAAGCATTAAGATTTTCACGTTTTGAAATATCTATAAGACCCTTTCCGGCATAGGCAAATATGTTATTTCTTAAAATATTGTTTTTGCCGAAGTGATGCTGATAACAAGCCTCTTTACAACGATATACAATATTATTTTCGATAGTAATATAGGAAGAACCTTCATCGGTATAAATACCCATACCGCCGTACATAGCACTAGTTACGTCGTGAACGATATTTCCCGAAACAACTGTTCCGTGTTGTCTGCCTAAAAGATAAATACCACCCATATCAGAAAGTCTGCCTTGACCGATATGGTGAATATGGTTATTTTTAATAATATTTCCGTAACAGGTAGACGGCTGATATCCCCATACCCAACCTACCGAAACACCGGAATATTCAAGATTAGATATTTCGCAACCGGATATTTCATTATGAGCAGCGTGGCAAACAAGAACACCGCAACCTGCAGCATATCTATGACCGCAATTATTAATTTTAGAATTTTTAACAGCGCAATTGCCGGTAGGACGAATATCTTCGGTTTCAATGGCTTTAGTACCCCAAATTTTTACACCGCCGCCACCGCAATTTTCAATGTTACAATTTTCAACAACAATATTGTTACAACCTTTGTTTATTTCAACGCCGTGTATACCGGGGCACAAAATGTTACAATTTTCTATACGGCAATCTTCAGCATTTTCAAAACGAATTGAGCCGTAAGCATCGCACCACGCCTGCGCGTCACTTGCATAACAACTTTCCGGATAAGTTTTGTTATTAGCGTTTGTTACACTGGCATAGTCGCCTTTTGTTGCTATAAAGTCAAGATTTCTGAAACGAATACCCTTAACTATATGTTCATCATCACCGTGGATATCAATAAAATGCTTAACGGTTGGAGCAATTATTTCAATATCATCAACGTTCTCGTTTTCTAGCGGAATGTAATAAAGCATTCCGTTTTTAACATCCAAAAACCATTCGCCCGGAGAGGAAAAAGCAGCGCCGATATTTTCTAAATAATAATGCATATTTGCAGTTTTCCACGCCGCATCATAATTAGATCTTAATAAAAAACGCGAAGGATAAGACATAACAACCTTGCCGGATTCTCTATCGTAAGACTCAATAGGAGAGTGTTCATCTACCCAGTAGTGATTATAGGAAATAATAGCGTCTTCTACACCCTCAATTCCCTCTAAATCTTCTTTGTGCGCAATAAACCATTTAGAACCGTCAGCCAAACCGCTTTTGTGGTTATTTTCGGTTACTACCGCTTTTAAAGTGCCCTCGCTTGGATAACGACAAAGTTTAGCAGGTCTGCCGTTAACAAACAAATCGGTAAAATGCCATGTTTTGTTTTTGACTTCAGGAATATATAAAGAAATACAGTCTACACCGTTATAATTATCCTGTTTAAAACCTTTTAGTTTTTTGCCACCTATTAAACGGGCTCTTTTTTCACCATAGGACTCAAAGGTAATATTAGCAGTCTCGAATTCTTTTCCTTCCATCGAATTGGCAAATACCGCGCCAAGTTCAATAATGCTATCCATTTCAAAATCACCCATAAATCTAACGGTTATAGGTGTATAATTTTGACCGATGCGTAATCTGTTAAGCATCATTTTAAGTTTGGTAATAGATTTTATGGGACCGATATTACCCTCTTTAAAAACCGGTGCATAACCTGTATAGCGGTCGTCGCCTTCTTTTGAAATATAAATAGTTGAAGAATTAAAACAATTTAACATATAAATCACCTTATCCTTTTATTTTATATGCTGAGTATAACACAAATTAAATAAAAATACACCCCGTTTTTTATATAAATCAAAAACAAGGTGTTATTTTACATATAATCACACAATATATGTGTTTTTTATTTATTTAAGATTTCCTTTTTTAATGTTTTCCTTAATAATTTGCTCAGTTATTTCATAAAGCGATTCAGAACCTTTTTTGGTATTTATTTGCCTTTTATAAACCTGATCGGCAAAAATTCCGTGTTCTCGCCAATCAGCGCCGTTATTGCTGTCATTTAGAATAAGAGGCTGCAAATTATCCATAGCGTGAGCAAAATTTGCTTCAGGAGTAACGTTATCTTCAAACTCATCAAAAAGCGCTATCATTTCAGCCTTTTGTTCCGCAGGAAGAAGTGAAAAAATGCGTTCTTTTGCCATTTCTTCACGTTGCTTTTGCGTTTCGAGATTAACATTATCGTAAGCGTAGGTATCCCCTGCATCAATTTCAACGATATCGTGAATAAGACACATTAAAATAACCTTTAAAATATCTATATCACTGTTGCTGTATTCTCTTAAAAGATACGCCATTAAAGCCATATGCCACGCATGTTCAGCGTCATTTTCTTTTCGCACAAGACCCGTTATATGAGTTTGTCTGAATATGTTTTTTTCTTTGTCTATTTCCAAAGAAAATTCAAGCTGCTTTTTTAAACGTTCATCCATATTGTACTCCTATAATAAAAGTTCCATTGTGACGTGAGCTACGCCCTCTTCCAAATACTCGTCTGACACTGCTTTAAAGCCCAATTTTTCATAAAAACCCAAAGCATGTTTTTGCGAATGTAAAATAATTTTATCTACACCAAAAAATTCTTTAATATCAGGAACACTGCTCTCAAACAGTTTTCTGCCAAGACCTTTGTTGCGTTCAACGCTTAGTACTCGTCCGATTTTTACGTAATCTTTGTTATCATTTTCGAAATAAACTCGCATATATGAGTACACTTTGCCGTTATCCTCAAGAAAATAATGTCTACTGTAAAAATCAATGTAGTCCATATCCTGACAGTTCATTTTTTCTTCCACTATAAATACCTGAGAACGTGCGCGTAAAATCTCATATAATTCCAAACGGTCAAGCTCATCAAAATTTTTAATAACCAAATTCATTTTATTACTCCAAAAGCGTTTTAATTATTTTATCATATCACAGTAATATTAGCAAGGCGTAATATTACTGCGAAGCGAAATAACTCGCCACCCGCGAATAAAACTGAGGCACACTTCCTTACGGAGTGCGCCTCTAATAGGTTAATGGTTATGGTTGCTTTCATCATTAATTAGTTTGTTATCCTTATAAATTAATATATCTTCATAATCTTTAGGTGCAGATTCTTTTGAAACTTCAATTATAAGGTGCCAATTCTCTATAGCATCATCGCACATAAAAGGTACGTCTGAGATGATTTCTACACAAAATTTACCGTCAGCGTTAATTTTAAAGTTATCCACCCTATGCGTAATAGAACCGCTTGTTTCCTCGAACACAACGAGCAAAAGAGTATTTTCCTTAAAAAATTCCTCATCATATTTATCTACAGCATCAAGAAAGCCAATCGTTTGATTTACGTAATTTTCTTTTATAGTTCTGCGTTCAAGATTAAAACTATTTTTATTAGCACTATAATAGTCTTCTAGTTCTGATTTTGACCGCAAAACCGCCAAAATAGGATAATAGTCTATTTCTGCGTAGGCACCTGTTCTGATATACTGCGCATTAAAATCAACCTTTATTTCATTATTTAACGGACGCATTTTGCAAGAACCAAGAGAAAAAGCGAAAATAAGAACAAGTAAAAAAGCAAATATCCTTTTCATTTTATTTCTCCTCCAGTGCGTACCATCTCTTTTAAGCGATTATTCTTCCCAAGGGAATTTGTACTGTGTAAGACCTAATTCATCACGAACAGCAATGATTTCTTTTTGAACGGATTCATTAATCGGCACACCGTCTTTACGTGCAAGGCGAATTTCATATTCCTTTTCACCTGCAGTATAGATTCTTTCAGCGCCGGGTGCTTTTTTGGAAGCTCTCATACTACGGGTGATCTCGCCTGCCTTTTTACGAGCAATATCCTCACCCATAAAGTGATCGGTATCAATAGCGATAAACCAATGACCAAGTTGATAAGGACGTATATTACCGTTTTCGTCCTTACCGTCAAGAGCCTTACCGTAAGCGCCGTCCTGAAGAATTGAAGAGAAAAATTCAACAGCTAAAGCAAAGCCGTATCCCTTATAACCGCCGAGGTCTTCACCGATACCACCTAAGGTAGTAAGAGCAGCAGTACCGTTTCTTATCTTCTTAAGAGCAACGCCTGCATCACCTTCAACAGCAGAGCCGTCGTCGGCAATAATAGTACCGGGATGAACGTCTTCGCCAATACGCTCATAGTATTCAACCTTACCGTTTTGTGTAATAGAGGTTGCGCAGTCAAAGTTAAAGTCAAATGCTTCGTCGGTAGGAACACCGATAGTAAACGGGTTTGTACCAAACATACCTTCAACACCGTGTGTTGGGGCTACGGAAGGACGCGCATTAGTACCGGTCATACCGATACAGCCTGCCTTTGTTGCCATTGAAGAATAATAACCTGCAATACCGTAGTGACAAGAATTACGTACAACTACCATACCCATACCGTATTCTTTGGCTTTTGCAATAGCCATACTCATTGCCTTATGGCCGATAACCTGTCCCATACCGTGATGACCGTCAATTACTGCGGTGGTTGGAGTTTCTTTTATAATTTCAATTTCGGTAACTGCATTCTGAATGCCTGCCTTAATTCTGTCAAGATAAACGGGTTTAAAGCGGTTTACACCGTGAGATTCAATACCTCTTTTATCAGACTCAAGCAACACGTCAGCGCAAATTTCTGCATCTGCTCTGGGGATTCCGTAACCAACAAACGCATCAATCACGAAATCGGTAATCGTTTTCCAATCAACTATATTTGTTTTAGCCATTTTTCTACCTCCGTTTAATAAAAAATGCACCTATCCATTTGAGAATAAGTGCACCATTAACTCCTAGAAATATTATAACATATTTTAAGATTTTGTCAACAAAAATATCACTCATTATATTTATCTTTGAGATGGGTATAATTCAAAGTATGTAACCCACTATGACACTTATCTGTAGAAAGTGTCTATTTCTATGCAAAAAGAAAATTGGGAGAAACTTCTTTACGAAGTGTCTCCCAAGAAGTGCTTTTTGAGGTTAATAACTTTATCGTGCTATTACTCTTTTGTCAACAGCATAATCTACAACAAAATTGAAGTTCGGAAGAGGTATTTCTGCAAAATCATCAGAAGAAGCAAAATCAGACAAAAATGCGTAAATTCTCTCGGTATATTCTATGCTGTTATCTAATTTGTCAAGGTCATTGGCAATATGAGGAGCAAGGTCAATAAACTCACCCAAAGTAACTTTATACTGCTTTATACTCTTTGTTGTATCTGCAAAACCTTCGGCAAATTTTAGCACCAATTCTCTTGCCTTTTTGTTATCACTAAACTGTATTTTTGCAGCCTGTGTATATAAAGCATTACATTTAGACAAGGCAGAAGTTAAGGTGATAGTAGATTTTATAAAATCTACCACCGAAACAAGATAGGTTTTGCAATAAAGTTCAAAATCGTTTTCAGTATTCCATTCGGAAAGCAGTTTTTCGATTTTGTTTAACGGTTCAACTACATCCGGTAGTAAGTCAACCTCTCTTAAAATAAACTCAGAACCCTTTTCAACAAATGAATTTTTATGATACAGCATAGGTATAGTTTGACCAACGTGACCTTGATGCTTAAAATTCGGATAAAAAGCGGCATGAACTTCATCCTGAATTATGTGCATTATCTTTGTATAAGGAGTAATTCTACCAAAAAGCGCAAGTTCAATTTTTTCGTCATCTTGAGTGCTTGCCTCAAAATTGCCACTCATATAAAGACCTGCACGTGCAAAAGCAGACCACTGTCCCCATAAATCTCTACCATTATAATCTTCCCAGTGAGCAAGCATACCGCAAAGATTTTCGGGATCACCAACTTTTGCCATATCAACGAACAACGCTTCAACCTCGTCAGGAGTAACAGGAATAAGGTCTTCGTCGGTACGCCACGGTCTCATATACTGATGAGCGCAGAAACCGTTCCATGAATTATCACTGGGACAAGCCACAACAGTTTTAAAGCCCTCATTAATAAAATATTCTAAACTTTGAGTGCGGTGACCGTAATAATGCCAATCAAAAATTTCAACGTCGCGGTTAAAAGGCGCCACAAGTTCTCTGTGAGCGCACAAAAGGTCGTTCCAGATAGCAGTTTTTATGCCGTCTGCAATAAGTTTATCGCAAAGACCGGCAAGGAAATCTGCATAAAGAGGACGTGTCTTATCGTTAAGGTCAGCTTCATCGCCACCGATATGAATATAATCGGTATCAAAAGCTTCGAGATATTCATAAATTATTTTAAGAACAAATTCTTCAGCCTCGGGTTTTGTAAAAGCAATATTAGTGCTTCTGGTATTATCATCCTTACACAAATATTTAAAACGTTCCTGACGCATAAAATGTTCCATATGACCTACAACGTTGGTCATCGGGAAAAGATAAAGGCCTAATTCTTCACATTTTTCCTTAGCCCATACTGCATCCTCGTGAGTCATTACGCCTTTACGCAAAATGCCGCCACCAAGACACTTAAGTTCAAAAGCGCCTTCCAAATAAAGTCCAATTCCGTTATAGCCAAGTTCGCTCAACTTGGTTGCCACCATTAAAAATTCTTTACGGTCAAAACGACGCTGACGAGCAGTATCCCACATAAACCATCTTCTCTTAAAAATAGCCATAAAAAACTCCTAGCCAATTTTTTGTAATTATAGCATCGGATTAAACAAAAGTCAATACGAGGTAAAAGTAAAATGATAAGGATTATTTGACGTAAATATATTACCTCTTCCTTATTACTTCTTACTTCATAAAAATCCCGAATGCGAGGTTTAGTGAAGAGTGAAAAAGTAAAATCCCGAACGCTTACGCATTCGGGATTTTTGGGACCGACACTCAAAATGGAACCGGTCTAAAAACCTGATTTTCTTTAAAATATAAGTTTATTCTTCAAATTCAAACATTTTAGTATTATAAGCAAAAAGAATTTTACCTGTATGCGGTTTAGAAAGCACTAAATAAAATTCATCACCGCTATCTGAGTAATTATACACACCTTCTGCACTCATTGAGAAAGTTGAACTCCACTTGTAGTTCTCGGCGTGTATAACATATTCACCATATCCCGAAAAATTCAAATGATATGTTTTAACATACGCTTTTCCATATAAATCCTCTTGGATTTCTGCGCTAATCAATTTATCTTTCACAATACATTTTTTGTTTTTAAGATTTTTGTAAAGCATTGCTAAATCTTTTATTTGAGTTGTTAAGAGCAACAGAAAGACCAATACCCCGAAACCGAAAAACAATTTATAAATAAGAAACAATACATTTGAATCAGGGATAGCCAAGAATATAACAAGCATAACAAGGAAAAATGCAGAGAAGATAGCAAGTCTGATATAACTATCTTTGATTTCATTATGTATGTCTTTTTTAATGCTATCAATAGTCAATATTTCTTTTTGCATGCAACCACCGCCTTGGTATATTATAGCATAAAAGCGGAAATAAATCAATGCGGAGCGTGTATATCCCTTCGGGGAATGACGGACTTCGCCCTTATTGCATCAATTCCGCAAGGAATTGCATATCATCAACTTCGTAAGAAGTTGTATATCATCAACGGT
>JAZRNY010000041.1:0-4414 GCA_045648445.1 Acutalibacteraceae bacterium | reverse complement strand
GTATTGTTGTCAAAAGCCTCGAAAGGCGACAGCCTTTCTGCGTTTTATGGCTTAAATACAGTAAATTTTTAGTTCTTACGAAACTGCGAAGCACCTTAAAACGAAAATATTGAGTGCAAGAAAAGGCAAAAAGCCATAGTACGCTTTTCGTACTATGGCTTTTTAACGCATTATTGTGCCAAAATTTCGCGTTTTTAAGGAAATACTTCCCTACGAGGCGTGGGCGACAACCTGATGCTTTAATTTTTATGCTAAATATGGGTCATCCCACAAGAGAAGATTTTGTCCAAGTCCTTTATTTAAAGCGTTTTCATAAAGTTCATATCCCCAAGCAACGTCCCAGACGGGCATACCGCTTGCAATGAAGCATATTCTTTCGTCTTCACTTTCTCTGCCTTTTTTCGAACCGCATATTACGTCGCCAAGACTTACGCCCTCGGTAATGGGAGGCAGTTTTCCTTCAAACATAAAGCGATAAATCTGCACCGCAATGCCGTTTATAAAACGTTCGTTTTCGGGAAGCAGCATATGCTCGTCATAATAAACCTCATGCATTTTGGTGTTATCCCAAATAACCTTTGAAGTAGTAAAGTATTCTTCATCAACCTGTCCTCTGCCCGAGAAAATAAGTAGGGAACCTTTTTTAAGCCATTCGTTTTCAAGTTTAATAGGCTTAACCGACGAAGCGGCAACACTCACAATATCGCCTGCTCTTACAGCCTCTTCAAGATCAACTGTACCTTTTGCCTTAATGCCGTATTTTTCGCTCATTTGTTTTGCAAAGGCTTCGGCTTTTTCTAAATAAAGGTCGCAAACGACCAATTCCTCAATATTTTTTGCTTCACACATAATACCGTCAAAACACGCCATACTAACGGGACCTGCGCCGATACAGGAACAAACCTTAGCGTTTTTATTGGCAAGATGTCTAACACCTACTCCGGGAACGCAACCTGTTCTAACAGAACTTATAAGATTACCTGCCATAAGCGCTAAAGGCTCACAGGTATCGGCATCGTTAAGCATTACCATAAGAATAGAACGCGGAAGTCCACGCTGTGAATTTATAATATTGGAGCCGTACCACTTTTGTCCCGCAACGTTAAAACGTCCACCCACGTATGCAGGCATTGCCATAAAACGTCTGTCAGGCGCGTCAACAGGCATATTGGGAAATGGACTTTCTTTAGGAAATTTCATCATAATTCCGTGAGAATTGTGCTTATCTCCGCCCATTACGTAGTCGCCTACGCTTAAAAGTTTAAACACTTCTTCCTCAACGTCAATACAGCGTTTATAATCAAGTACACCGGCTTCAATCATTTCTTTTTCGTTAAGATACAAAAATTCAGTTTTCTTGCCCATTTTCATTCTCCTTTGTATTTTTTAATACATATCTTTTTAACCGATTATAACAAAGGTTTTTTGTTTAGTCAACAGGTTTGAAAAGTTAATTTCGATACACTTTTGTACTAAATAATACATTTTTCTTGTAAAAGCCATGCAGATATGCTACACTTTACTTGGTGATATTATGAATACGTTAGAAAAAATAAAAATTGCGCTTGACGATATGACAAAATCGGAGCAAAAGGTTGCCGCACATTTTTTAAAGCACCCCGAAGATTTTGCGTTTAACACTTTAGGAATTATGGCAGAAAAAATAAACGTCAGCACTACCACCGTTATACGATTTTGTTATAAAGCAAGTTTTGACGGTTATAAAGACTTTCAGCAATCGGTACAAGAAAACCTTAACTTTTTCAAAACCTTACCCGATAAATTCAAAAGAACGGTTGACAACGCAGATACCGCCCTCCCCTTTTCAAGAATAATAAACAATACCTTATACTGTATTGAAAAAACTTTTAAAAATTTAAGTGAAGAAAAAATTAATACTGCAGTTAAAGAAATAAAAAAAGCCCATCGGGTATTTTGTTTCGGTCTAAAAGAATCTTACTCCCTTGCGCATTACACCTATACCAGACTTTTAACCGTAAGGGATAACGTTTTCATTTTATCTGCAGGACAAAGCGGCGAAATAGAATCACTGCTTAGCCTTAAAGAAAATGATATATGCATATTTTTTCTTTTTCACCGCTATACGCGTCTTTCGGTAAAAATCCTTGAAGCCTTAAAAAAGCAAGGTATAAAAGTAATGCTTGTCACCTCTGCACCCTATGATGAAATAGAGAAAAATGCAGAAATTCTTTTCCCGTGTGAAGTAAATATTGAATCCATTAAAAATTCTTACGCCGTACCGATAACCCTTATTGATTGCCTATGCAACAGTTTAGCCATAGAAACCGGTGAAGAAGCCCTTGACTATATGAAAAACTGCGAAACACTTTTTAAAGAGTTTACGTTTTAAAATGCAAACGGACGCTTCTTTGTGAAACGTCCGTTTTTGTTATTTGAAATCTTCTGTAAAATAAGCGTTTGTATAGGCGTGTTTGCCGTATTTATCTGTAACGGTCACTCTCACGTAAGACGGAAAATCCGTTTTAGGAAGTTCAAAGGTTGCAGTATTTAAAGTCTCGTTTTCATTTGCTTTAAAACGTTTTGCGACCCTAAATCCCATAGAAAATCTTATTTCTTCTGCGTCGCTTGTTTCTATTGTAACCTTTCCGTCCTCGTAATAAAGGTTTTTAATTTCAGGGCCTTCAGAAGAATAAAAGTCACCCTTCATCAAAGATTCCATTACAGTTTTATATTCAAGTTTTTGAGCATTTACCATAACGTAGCACATACCCATAAGAATTTTGCCGTGAGCATCGTCTGCGCCTATGCAAAAAAGTTTTTTACCACCCCTGAGCATATCGTCAAAAACTCGCTCGTTATGTTCTTCATACCCCCCACAAATACAGATACCGTTCATAATTTCAAAGGCGTGCATATTTTCGTAATTCATATAATCGGAATAATCTTCGCAAGACCACGTCGGATGATTATATATTACGAAAAAGCCATTTTCACGGGCGATTCGCATTATTTCGGAAATGCCCTTACCCGAATATTCTCTTTCATAATCGGGAACGCTCTCGTCAACCTTTACAAGCTTTCTGTTATGTTCGCAATATGAAGGCACGTATTTTGTTCTGTGCCAACAAACAGGAGTTTCCATATCGGGCGAGGTAGCAATTACGTTTATATGACAAACCTTTGCAACGCCGTTACGCTTTGCAAAATCGTCCCAAGGGCCGTCAATACCAAGTTCACAACCGTTAAGCATTAAAAAATCATCGTCGGTCAAATCGTTATGAGTAACAAACAGGTCGTGGTCGGTAAGACAAAGTATGGAATATCCCATTTCCTTATAAAAAGCCTTAAACTGTTCGGGAGTATATCCGCCGTCGGAAACGGTAGAATGAGTATGCAAATTAGCCTTGTAATAGTTTCCGTTTTGAGGCAATAAATACTTTTTCATAATAACCACCCTTTCTTTACAACATTATTATAGAGCTCACTTTTTAAGTTGTCAATGCAATTTAATATTCCATTTTGTCGATTATCTCTTTTTGAAGCGTAGGTGAAAGTCTTACAAAATAATGGCTATAGCCGCCTACACGTACCAATAGTTCAAAATTCGACAAAGCCTTTCCCTTTACGATTTGTAATATTACGCAGGTTGATTATTTAATCACTGATAATCCACTCCCCGCTCCTCTTGAGCATAATGGTTTGATAGTTGCTGATAAGTAGAGGACGTGAGGGGCGCAAATCATTAACTTGCGTATGAATTCAAACCCTTGCACATTAAATCACGGCCAAGCCGTGTATATCATCAATTCCTTAAGGAATTGCATATCATCAAGACGAAGTCTTGTATATCATCATTGCGAAAGAATTTTATACACGCTACGCGTGATGATATTCAGTCCTGACGGACTGATGAGATACAACGATAGCAGCGCTATCGTTGATGATATACCATTGCTTTCGCAATGGATAAAAAAATTCGACTTGTAAAAACAAGTCGAATTTTTTGGCAGGGGTAGAAGGACTCGAACCCTCACAAACGGTTTTGGAGACCGGTGTGCTACCATTGACACCATACCCCTATAAATAAAAAAATGGTGGACCAACAGTTTCGTCTTGAAAAATTATCCAGTGGATGATTTTTCACACGAAAGTCCCTGTCGCAGAAGGCAAGTGAAACGCCGCCTGATGCGAAACTAAAAATTTCTATGTAACTGTTCACGAGAGCGGAACATTACTAACAAAAAATAAATGGTGGAAGTCGGAGGCCAAGCGGTCTTAGGAAGACAACCACTGGATTCAACTCCTTGGCACACAGAACGACATGGCTACGATCCGACTTGAAGGCAAGTGAAACGCCGCCTGATGCGAAACTAAAAATTTCTATGTAACTGTTCACGAGAGCGGAACATTACTAACAAAAAATAAATGGTGG
>JAZRNY010000040.1:0-45900 GCA_045648445.1 Acutalibacteraceae bacterium | reverse complement strand
GTTTCAATACCCGTTTGGACAAGATGTACGAGGCGGGTACGCTGGACGATATTGACACGTTACTGATCTTTGGTGGCACCAACGACGACTGGTGCGGCGCTCCCGAGGGTGAACTGAAATACGAGGGATGGACCAACGAGGATATGTACTGCGCTCTGCCGGCTATTGGCCGCTTATTCTGCCGTGTGGCGGAGATTTTGCCGCACGTCAACGTGTATGCTATCATCAACACCGAGTTGAAGCCTTGCATCAACGATGCGTTGATTGAGGCCGCTACTCGCAACGGGGTAAAGGTGATCCGCTTGTCGGATATCGATAAGATTTGGGGTCATCCCTCGGATATTGGTATGACGCAGATTAAGGATCAATTGATGGAAATACTGTAATTACATAGGAGGAATCGATGTGAAGGAGTTCTGCTTTACAGTTGATGACAATATCCGTGTGTTCCAACAGATTATGGAAAATCGGTGTGAGAGCATTTTCGATCATCCGTATCTGGCGATGTACAAGCGTTTGCATGAAAAATACGGGGCAAGGGTAATTGAACATATTCATTGCAATGATATCGAAGTTGCAAAATAACGTTTTAAGACGTTTTTTGCAACATAGAGCCGATTTTATCGGCTTCGTCGAGAAATTCAATCAATTTCTCGACATTCGATAGTCATTATGAAAAAAAGGAGTGAAAAAATGAGAATACTTAATTTTGGCTCTTGTAATATAGACTATGTATATAGCGTTGAACATATAGTTGTACCGGGTGAAACCTTGTCAAGCAGTAAACTTGAATTATTTGCAGGCGGAAAGGGTTTAAACCAATCTATTGCTTCATCTAGGACAGGGGCAAAAGTTTTTCATGCAGGCTGTATTGGAAACGACGGCAGTATGCATTTGACGTAAAGGCTGTTGACACAACGGCGGCAGGTGATACGTTTATAGGTTATTTTCTTGCATCCATTTGTAATGGTGTTGCCGAAGTTTTAGGCTATGCAAAAGAATATGCAGGAATCGTTGTAAAAAAAGAAACGGGACTTACTTTCTCGGCGCTTTTGCAAAAAAAGAGATGCGAAAGGGCGGCGGAACTTCTTAAAAAATCGTCAATGAGCGTTGGTGAAATTATTGAAGAAATAGGCTATGCTAATCAGTCTTTTTTTAGAAAACACTTTAAAGAAATTTATGGTTTGACCCCACTTAGTTTCAGAAAGGGAAATTAATATGGATAAGGCTTTAATAATACCTGAAGGAAAAATAGACGTAGTAATCGATACCGCTATTGCCGTAGGCTATTATATGGAATGTGACGAACAGTTCGCCATAGGTTATATGTTAAAAGACGATAGATTTGATATAAAGGCTTATTATCTTGACCTTACTGCAGATGAACATTGGTACGGTTGCAGATATAACGCTGTAAAGGATTTGCTTGATGCTACGGGAAACAGTGATAAATATTCACTTATAAAAAGAGGCGGCAACAGACGTCTTGACGTAAATAATCCCGAAAAAAGCGAATCTGCCCTCGATTTGGTTCAAAGAGCAAAGAACTATAGTAAGGAAAATCCTCTTTACGTATTTGCTATAGGAACAATGACGAATATAGCAACCGCTTTGCTACTCGACCCGTCAATAAGCAAAAATATTGTGATTGTTTGGGTGGGCGGTCATAGTTTTGAATATGAAGATACCAACGAATACAATTTAAAAAGCGACTTTGCTGCATCTAAAATAGTTCTTGAAAGTTCTGCTCCTTTAATTCTTGTCCCTTGTATGGGAGTGGCAAGTAAACTTTTGGTAACTACCGACGAGTGTGTTGAGGCTTTTGAGGGCAAAGATGCTTTAAGTGAATATATCCTTGATTATCTTCATAAAATGGCGCCCGATGCTGAACGGTTTAAAAATATGAAACGTATTATATGGGATGGAGTAGCACCTGCGCTGTTTTTGCAAGAAAACCAAGAACTTGTAAAGTACAGGGTAGAAAACCGTCCTACAGTCAGTGAAGATATGCGCTGGGTATTTAATGACGATAATAAAAAAATACTTTATGCTTACGATATTGACGTAGAAAAACTTAAAAAACATATGCTTGATACAATTTCAAAATAAAATTTATTTTTTAGACGATACGAAGGATTTCTTCGTACCGTCTATTTTTTTGTCTAAAATTTATTAAAATTTTGTAATATTTTAAAAAAACTATTGCATTTTTTGTAAAACTGCTCTATAATAACAGTAAAAGTGGTTTAAAGTGGAGTAAAAATCCATTATAGTGTAGCAAAGTGGTGAAAATGAAAGGAGTGAGGCTCTGTGCTATACGGCGGTTATCAACACAATATCGACAAGAAGGGCAGAGTATTTATTCCTTCTAAAATGAGAGAAGAACTTGGCGCAGAGTTTATCATTTGTAAAGGCATTTACGGCAAAAGATGTCTTTGCGTTTATTCGCTTGCTCAGTGGGAAAAATTGGTTGAAAATATCGGAACTCTTCCCGTAACCAAATCAAGTGTTGTAAAACGTTTCCTTTATGACGGTGCTTTTAACGTAGAATGTGATGCGCAGGGAAGAATACTCATTCCCAATACTTTAAGAGAATATGCCGAACTTGAGAGTGAGGCGCATATAATCGGTATGGATACAAACCTTGAAATTTGGAACACTTCACTTTGGCAAGAAGAAAACGAAAAATATACTCCCGAATCTGTTGCTTCTATTATGGAAGAACTTAACTTTTAAGGTGAATTCCTATGGAGTTTAAACATTATTCGGTACTTCTTAACGAAACTATAAAAGAACTAAATATAAAACCCGACGGAATATACGTTGACGGTACCGCAGGCGGCGCAGGACATTCAAGTCAGATTGCGAAGCGTTTAAAGGGCGGTATGCTTTACGCCCTTGACCAAGACCCCGATGCAGTTGCAGTCGCTACCGAAAGGCTTAAAGATTTACCTGCAAAGGTTATTAAGAGTAATTTTTTAAATATGAAAGAGGTTCTTTTAAAGGAAGGTGTCCAAAAGGTTGACGGAATACTTTTGGATTTAGGCGTTTCTTCCTATCAACTCGACGAAGGTCAGCGAGGTTTTTCATATCATAAAGATGCATTCCTTGATATGCGAATGAGCAAAGAGGGAAAAACGGCAGCCGACCTTGTAAATAATCTTTCGGTGTACGAACTGGCTGATATATTCAGACTTTACGGCGAAGAAAAGTTCGCTATGAAAATAGCAAGAGAAATAGTTAAAGAAAGACAAAATGCGCCAATAGAACGCACTGTCAGATTGGCTGAAATAATAGCAAATAGCGTTCCTGCAGCGGCAAGACGTGACGGACATCCTGCAAGAAAATGTTTTCAGGCATTAAGGATTGCAGTAAACGGTGAACTTGACGTATTAAAAAACGTTTTAGACGATGCTTTTGATTTACTTAATAAAGACGGAGTTTTAGCAATAATTACCTTTCATTCCCTTGAAGATTTAATGGTTAAACATAAGTTTAAAGAATTTACCGTAGGCTGTACCTGTCCTCCCGATATACCCGTTTGTGTATGTGGTAAAACACCTCGTGGAAAGGTTATTCATAAAAAGGGAATAGACCCCTCTAAAGAAGAAATAAACGAAAACCAAAGAAGCCGAAGTGCAAAACTAAGGACTATAATAAAACTATAAGGATGAGGCAAATGAACAATTTAAAGTATTATAACGATGCTTTAGCGTATGATTTTCAGATGTTTATGCCAAAAGCAAAACCTGAACCCGTAGAAAAAGACAACGTTATAAAAATGCCTTCTCAAAATACAAAAAAACACAACAAAGCAAGGGCTGCTAAAATTAGACTTTCAAATAGCGCTTTTGCAGTATTTGCAACTTTTGTGCTTGTTGGCGCGTTGTGTGCAAATTTATGTATGAGAATTCAGGTAAACGAACTGAATAATAACATCAACAAAGCAAAATCTTTGCTTAATGAAAAGCAGAGTGAATGTGTTGCTTTACAAATGGAATATGAAAACAGAATTTCCTATATAAACCTTGAAGCAGAAGCAACTGAACTTGGAATGAGAAAACTTGACCAAAATCAAGTTGTATATATACGCGTTAACGATAAAAGTATGGCAAGAAACAAAGACGGAAAAATTTTAACATCAAATAAATAATAGTTGTCGCATAGAACTCTATGCGATATAATATAAATAAAGATACGGGAGTTGAAAATTCAACTCTCGTTTCAAGCGTTTTAAAAGTATATGAAAAGAGGATGATTATGGCTAGTAAACCTAATAAAACGATGCTTCAAAGAATGTTTACCGTTCTACTTTGCGTAATAGTAATTACAGTTGGAGTATCGGGTTTTAGGCTTTCTTGCATAATGCTTATCGATGGCGAAAAATACCAAGGTCTTGCCTCGGAACAACAGTTATACGACAGTTTGATAACTGCTCCAAGAGGAAACATATACGATAAAAATATGAACGTACTTGCTACAAGTACAACTGCATGGACGGTTTATATAACTCCTAACGGAATTAATAAACTAAGCGATGCTCAGCGTAAGGAAGAAATAAGAAACCTTATTGCAGACGGGCTATCTTCGATACTTTCACTTGATAAAAACGAAATTTATGAAGATACAGGCAAAAAATCCTATTACGTAACGGTTAAAAAGAAGGTTGATAAAGCCACTGCTGATAAGGTTAGGGAATTTATAACCGCTAATAAAGATTTTGAACTTACTAAATATATAGGTCTTGACGAAACAACAATGCGTTATTATCCCAACAATAGTCTTGCTTCGGTGGTTTTAGGATTTGTAGGAGATGATGAACAAGGTCTTGCCGGTATTGAAAGTTATTATGATACGTCACTTACCGGTGAACCCGGCAGAGTAGTTGCCGCCAAAACCGCTTATGGTGTGGATATGCCTTTTACCTACGAAATGGTAGAGGAGGCAAAACAAGGCAACTCGCTGATTTTAACAATTGATAACTATATTCAATACGTAGCAGAAAAACAATTAAAACAAGCCGTTGAAGATAACAAGTGTAACGAACGCGGTGTTGCAGTAGTTATGAACGTGAACACAGGCGCTATTCTTGCTATGGCGGTTACGGGTGACTTTGACCCTAATCAGCCTTTTACTCTTTCTAAAAACGATATGCTAACTGTTGATTCTTTAACAGGTGACGAAAGAACTGCAAAACTTAGCGAACTTAGAAACCGTCAATGGCGTAATAAAGCAGTATCAGATGCTTACGAACCCGGTTCGGTATTTAAGATTTTTACTGCCGCCGCTGCGTTGGAAGAAAACGTTGTAACGCCAAAATCTTCATTTTCTTGCGTAGGTCATACACAGGTTGCAGGTCAGCCTTACGACTGTCACAAAAAAACGGGCCACGGTGTGCAAAGTCTTTATACCGCTATGAGTAATTCCTGTAACCCTGCATTTATTACCATAGGTCAGGCGCTTGGTTCTAAAACTTTTTCAAAATATTTTGAAGCATTTGGCTTTACCACTAAAACGGGTGTGGATATTCCCGGTGAAACGGGTTCAATTTATTACTCCGAATCAAAAATGGGACCTGTAGAACTTGCTTCTGCATCTTTCGGTCAAACCTTTAAAATAACGCCAATGCAGATGCTTGCCGCTACTTCGGCAGCCGTTAACGGCGGTTATCTTGTAAAACCCCACGTTGTCGAAAAAATTGTAGATAGCGACGGAAACGTTTTAGAATCGGCATCTAACGATTATAAACGTCAGGTAGTATCTGCCGAAACTTCCGAAAAACTTAGAGAGGCTATGGAAGTGGTTGTTAACGGAGGCGCTAAAAACGCTTACGTTGCAGGTTACAGAACAGGCGGTAAAACCGGTACAAGTGAAAAAATCGACCTTATGAATGAAACCAATCAAAGCGGTCTTTACATTGCTTCGTACGTAGGTGTTGCGCCAATTGAAAATCCTGAAATAGCAATTCTTGTTTTACTTGACGAACCTACGGCAGGTAGTATATACGGCGGTACTATTTCGGCGCCTGTAGCAAGTGCTATACTTGCCGAAATTCTTCCCTATATGGGTTATGAACCCCACTACAGTCAAGAAGAACTTTCAAAACGCGCTATTCCTGTTCCAAACGTTACGGGACTTAGCGTTAGTGAAGCAAAGAATAAAATAACCAACGTTGACCTTATATACAAGGTTGTGGGTAACGGCGATAAAGTTATTTCGCAACTTCCCGCTTCAACAGATACTTTGTATTCGGGCGGTTTGGTGATTTTATATACCGATGAACAGTCTATGGATGAAGAAATGGTAGAAGTGCCAAATTTTGATAAAATGACTGTAAACGAGGTTAATATAACTGCCGCAGAACGTGGCGTTAACGTAAAATTTGCAGGTAATACTCTTGAAAATGCAGAAACTTTAGCATACAGTCAAAGTATTAAGGCAGGTACAAAAGTAAAAAGGGGAACAAGTATTACGGTTTATTTCCGTGATGGAAACGTTACAGACTTTATACCCGAATAAAAGAGGTAATAACTATGTTACTAAAGGATTTACTTAAAGTTGACGGCGATTTGGCTGACGTAGAAATAAAAGGCATAACTGCTGACTCAAGACAGGTTGAAAAGGGATTTGCCTATATATGCATAGTCGGCACAGTAAACGACGGTCATAACTTTGCTTTAATGGCAAAGGATAAAGGCGCTGCAGTAATAATTGCCGAAAGAAATACGGGTAGCGGTATTGACGTAGTTGTTAAGGATACCCATGCTGCCTATGCTCAAATGTCTGCTAACTGGTTTAATAATCCCGCAAAAGAGTTAAAACTTATTGGCGTTACAGGCACAAACGGAAAAACGTCGGTTACCTGTATGTTAAAGAATATACTTGAAGCAAACGGCGAAAAGGTAGGCCTTATTGGTACTATTCAAAATATGATAGGTGACGAAATCATTCCTACTGAGCGTACTACACCGAGTTGCTATGAACTTAATTCATTGTTTAGACTTATGGTTGATAAAGGCTGTACAGCGGCGGTTATGGAGGTTTCCTCTCATGCCCTGGACCAAAAAAGAGTTTACTCAGTTGATTTTGAGGTGGGTATTTTTACAAATCTTACCCAAGACCATCTTGATTATCATATTACGATGGAAAATTATCTTGAGGCTAAGAAAAAACTGTTTTCTATGTGCAAGACTGCCGTTGTTAATGCAGATGACCCATGGTGCGAAAAAATGATTAACGGTCTTGATTGTAAAATAGTTAAGGTATCTGCCGAAAAAGACGCTGATTTTACTGCCAAGAATATTGATTACCGAGCCGACGGCGTAAACTTTACGCTTGAGGGTGAAGACAGTATGGCGCTTAGTATGAGTACGGGTGGTAAATTTACCGTTTATAACGCTATGTCGGCAGCGGTTGGCGCTTTAAATTTTGGTATTATGCCCGAAGTTATTAAGAGTGCGCTTTGTTCGGGCGACGGTATAAAGGGCAGAGCAGAAGTGGTGAAAAATCCTTATGATTTTACCATAATAATCGACTATGCTCATACACCTGACGGACTTGAAAATATATTAAATACCTTTAGTGAACTTAAAAAGGGAAGACTTATAACACTTTTCGGTTGCGGTGGTGACAGAGATAAAACCAAGCGTCCGATAATGGGCGAAATTGCTGCTGAAAAATCGGATTTTCTTATTGTTACAAGCGATAATCCCAGAAGCGAAGAACCTATGAGTATAATCGAGGATATTTTGGTTGGCGTTAAAAAACACGATACAGAGTATAGGGTTATCGAAAGTCGAATTGATGCAATAAAATTTGCTGTTAAAAATGCAAAAAAAGATGATATAATAATACTTGCAGGTAAAGGTCACGAAACCTATCAAATTTTAAAAGATAAAACCATTCACCTTGATGAGCGTGAAGTGGTATCTGATGCATTAAAAGAAAGACAGGATGTGTAAAATATGAAAGATATTACGCCTATTATTACAGCCCTTTTATCATTTGGTATTACGGCGCTTCTCGGTTTTAAAGTTATACCTTTTCTTCATAAACTGAAATTTGGTCAAACTATACTTGATATTGGTCCTTCTTGGCATAAAAACAAGCAGGGAACTCCAACTATGGGCGGAATAATGATGATGATTGCCGTTTTTGTTTCAATTATTATAAGCATCGTTTTTTCGGCTATAATAAAAGGAGAGTTCATAGGTGAACTGGGGGATAATAAAAAACTCCCTATGTTTGTATCGGGCGTAGTTCTTGCTTTTGCAATGGGATTTATAGGATTTTTGGACGACTATATCAAAGTTGTAAAAAAACGTAACCTTGGACTTACAGCAAAGCAAAAAACATTTATTCAGGGGCTTGTTACGGCGCTTTATCTTGTTTCACTTGCGCTTTCGGGTATGAAGTCTACGTGGACTCCTTTCGGTACTGTAGATATTACAAGTGGAATTGGTTTAATTTTTTGGCCCATAGCCTTCTTCTTCGTTTACGGTTTTGTAAATGCAGTTAATCTTACCGACGGTCTTGACGGACTCGCTTCATCGGTGACTTTGGTTGCAGGTTGCGCTTTTATGCTAATATCGGGAACGTCTTCTCTTATGGGTGTAAACGTTTATGCTTCTGCTGTCGCCGGTACCTGCGGAGGATTTTTAGTATGGAATATGCATCCCGCAAAGGTGTTTATGGGAGATACCGGTTCTATGTTTTTGGGCGGTGCCGTAGTTGGCCTTGCTTTTGCTACCGAAAGACCTATTCTTTTAATTCCCATAGGCATTGTGTATCTTTTTGAGGCATTATCTGTAGTTTTACAGGTGACTTGTTATAAACTGACCAAAAAGCGTATCTTTAAAATGAGTCCTATTCATCACCATTTTGAAATGGTGGGTTGGAGTGAAGAAAAGATAGTATTCATCTTTTCTGCGGTAGGATTTATCGGTGCAGTAATTGCAGTTTTGTTGTTTGTTTTTTAAATTAATTTTACGGAGTGAATGTAATGCGCGAAGGCCTATATGCTAAGATGCTTAAAAAAATGGGTATATACAAAGAAGGCAAACTCGACTTGGGTTTTCTTTCGCTTGTTCTTATACTATTGTCTATAGGTCTTGTTATGCTTTTTTCGGCAAGTTATGCGTATAGTTACGCTCGTTTTAATAATAGTTATCATTTTATTATCAGACAGGCAATATTTGCCGCAGTCGGCGTTGTAATGATGTTCGCCCTTTCAAGAATAGACGTAAAAGTATATCGAAAATTTGCAGTGCCTATTTATGTAATTGCAATAATTTTGCTTGTTGTGGTACTTGCGCTTCCGCCTATGAGAGAGGGAATGGACCATAAAAGATGGCTTGTTTTGGGTCCCATAACCTTTCAGCCGTCTGAAATTGCAAAGTTTGCAATAATAACGCTTTTTTCACATCTTATAGCAAAGTATCATAAACTAATGTCCAAGTTTAAGTTTGTTGCTACGCTATTGTTTATACTTGCGGTAGTATGCGGTCTTGTTGTTGTTGAAACCCACCTGTCTGCTACGGTGCTTATATTATTTATCGGTGTTGTTTTGATGATAGTCGGCGGTCTTGCGGTCAGATATATCGTAATGGGCGCCGGAGCGGCTATAGTTGCGGTTGTTTTGTTTGTTGTTACAGGTCTTGTTGATTATGCGTCAAGCCGTTTTACCTATTGGCTCGACCCTTGGTCTGATGCGGCAGGTAAAGGCTATCAAACAATACAGTCACTTTTGGCAATAGGTTCGGGAGGACTCCTTGGCAGAGGAATTGGCCAATCAAGACAAAAATATTCGTGGTTGCCTGAACCTCATAACGATTTTATATTCGCAATTGTAAGCGAAGAACTCGGTCTTATAGGCGCTATGATAATAGTTATTCTTTTCTGTCTGCTTATTTGGCGTGGTTTTGTAATTGCTATGCATTCCCCCGATAAGTTTTCTTCACTTATGGCAGTAGGCCTTTCATTTCAGGTGGCGCTTCAGGCTGCTTTAAATATTATGGTTGTTACAAATACTATACCTAATACGGGTATAAGCCTTCCTTTTTTCAGTTACGGCGGTACGGCGCTGATAATTTTACTTGCTGAAATGGGAATAGTTCTTTCAATATCGCGAAGCGCTAATTTAGAGAAAGTGTAGGTAAATTATTATGCATATATTATTTGCCGGCGGCGGTACAGCAGGACATATAAATCCGGCTCTTGCCGTTGCAGGTTATATAAAAGAAAAGCATCATGATGCTAAAATCAGTTATATTGGTACTGCTAAAAAATTAGAGGCTAAACTCGTTCCCGAAAAGGGTTACGATTTTTACAGCATAGAAGTTTCAGGCTTTCAAAGAAGTTTGACCCCTGTAAATATTGCTAAAAACGTTAAGGCGGCAGTATGCGCAGTTACTGCTTCCGTAAAGGCAAGAAAACTGCTTAAAAAACTTAATCCCGACCTTGTGGTAGGTACAGGCGGTTACGTTAGCGGTCCCGTCCTTAGCCAAGCGGCAAAACTTGGATTTAAAACTGCTATCCACGAGCAAAACGCATATCCCGGTATGACCAACAAAATGCTGTCAAATGACGTTGACAGAGTTATGCTTGCTATGAAGGAAGCAGAAAAAAGATTTAAACTTAACAAAAAACCTTTTATTGTAGGCAATCCCGTAAGACCTGAACTTACAAAAATTACTAAAGAAGAAGCAAAAGAAAAACTTGGTTTTGAAAATAAACCCGTTATTCTTTCTTTTGGTGGCAGTCTTGGCGCCGAAAAAATCAATAACGCTGTTACAGAACTTATAAAATATCATAACGACAGCGGAAAGTATTATCATATTCACGCTACAGGTAAGGCCGGATATGACGATATGATTTCTAATCTTTCGGATATTAAACTTAGCGAAAATATTGATTTGCGAGAATATATTAAAGATATGGACGTGTGTATGGCGGCGGCAGATATAGTTATTTGCAGGGCCGGTGCCATAACGCTTAGCGAACTTTCGGTTTGCAGAAAACCTTCAATTCTAATTCCTTCTCCATACGTTGCAGAAAATCATCAGTTCCACAATGCTATGACCTTAAAAAATGCAGGTGCAGCAGAAGTAATTGAAGAAAAAGAACTTAGCGGTGAAAAATTAATTTCAACGGTTGAAGATATACTTTCAGATAGCAGTAAACTTGTTGAAATGAGCAAAAATGCCGAAAAAGTCGCTATAGACGATGCTAACGAGCGCATTTATAACGTTTTAATGGAACTTCTTAACTCGTAATAACCAAAAAAATTAATCCGCATATTATGAAATATATTGTATTTTAGATATGCGGGGTGCAGATATGAATTCCTATAGAGTTATCGGTGGGAATAAAATTGACGGCAGTATTAAACTGCAAGGCGCTAAAAACAGCGCTTTGCCCATACTTGCCGCAACGTTGCTTATTAAAAATAAGAGTATTATACATAATTGTCCCGATTTAAGTGATGTTGACGCAGCGCTTAAAATATTGGTAAAATTAGGTTGTGTATGTGTAAGAGATGAAAATACCGTTATAGTAGATGCAGTTGATGCCGCCAACTTTGAAGTTGGCAGAGATCTTTCGGGCGAAATGCGTTCTTCTATAGTGTTTTTAGGCGCTATAATTGCCCGAATGGGTAAGGCGGTAATAAGCAGTCCCGGTGGATGCGAACTTGGTCCAAGACCGATTGATATGCACCTTACTGCTCTTAAACAACTAGGCGTCAAAATAACCGAAGAAAACGGAGTTCTTAACTGCAGTTCTTCGGGTGGACTTGTGGGCGGAGAAATTTACCTTCGTTTTCCAAGTGTAGGGGCTACCGAGAATATTATAATTGCTTCTTGTTTAGCAAGAGGGCAAACGGTTATTCACGGCGCTGCCTGTGAACCCGAAATCAGTGATTTGGCTGATTTTTTAAACCGAGCCGGCGCAAGAATAAGAGGTGCGGGTTCTAATACGGTTATTATTGATGGTGTTTCCGGTTTGCATAGTGTTGAACACACCGTTATGGGTGATAGAATTGTTGCGGCAACGTTTCTTTCTGCTGCGGCAAATACAAACGGAAATATCGAAATAACAAATTGTCCAGTGTATAATATGCAATCAATTTTAAGTTTTTTTGATAAAATAGGCTGCGATATTTTAGTGAAGAATAACACGATATTTATGAAATGTCCTTCAAAACTTAAAGCGTCGGGCATTACTGTAACAGACGTATATCCTGCCTTTCCTACAGATGCAGGACCGCTTATTGTGGCTATGTTTTCTAAACTCCCAAATGAGAACAGTCTTTTAGAAACAATATTCGAAAATCGTTTCAGGTATGTTCCCGAACTTAACAAACTGGGCGCTGATATTCACCAAAGCGGTAAAAAAGTTACGTCAATAGGAATTAAAAAACTTTACGGAGAAACTATTAACTGTACCGATTTAAGAGGCGGTGCGGCGCTTGTGGTGGCTTCCCTTAATGCAGAGGGCGAAACTGCTATAAATGATATTTTTCATATCGAGCGAGGTTATCAATCTTTTGCCAAAAACTTAAAAAGTTTAGGCGCTGATATAGAGGAGCGTTAATTTTGAGTGACGTTAAAAAACTAAAGAAGAAAAAAGTTAATAAAAGAAAAAGAAGAAAGACAGTAGCGCTTGTTGTTTTTTTACTGTTTACTTTTTCTTTGCTTATAGGTCTTTCGTTGACGGTGTTTTTTCCTGTTAAAAGCGTTAAAGCGCAGGGAAGTAAGTTTTACCAAAGCGATGAACTTATTAGATTCAGCGAAATTAAGGTTGGCGAAAACCTACTGAGAATAAATAAAAACACCGTTCTTAGTAATATTCAAAAAAATCTTCCTTTTGTAGACGATATAACTATTGAGAAAAATCTTGACGGTAATATTGTGATTAAGGTGAAAGAAGCAAAAGAAGTATTTGTGTATAATATTGGTGATAAATATTATTCTACCGATAAAACGGGCAGGGTGCTAAAACAATACGACAACTTGCCCGAAAATATATTACATATTATTTGCGAATCAAATTTAAGTGAGGATAACCTGAGTGTTGTTTTTGAAGATGCAAAAAAACAAGAGGTTATAGACAAGGTTTCGGCTAAAATCGAAGGTTTTGTTTTAACGGCAAATCAACTTGATATAACAAACGCCTACGAAATAAAAATGGTTTTTGATAACCGTTTGGAAGTTAACTTCGGAGATATTTCGTATTTCGAAGAAAAATTGGCGCATTTTGTTAAAATGTGCGAAAATGAAAAACTTGAAAATGCTTCGGGAAAAATCAATTTAAGTCAGTATACTCCTGAAAATCCGTCAGCCTTTTTTGTTAAAGACGAAAAACAAGGAAAAAAATAAAATATTTTATAAAAATATAAATAAATGTATTGAAATTTAAAAATAACTGTGTTATTATTAATTGTGTTTAAATGGCTCGTTATATAAGAAATTAAAAATTGGAGGAATTCATAATGCCTTTTGGAATTGCAAATGAAGCAGAAGACGTTGTTCAGATTAAAGTAGTAGGTGTCGGCGGTGGCGGCGGAAATGCTGTTAACCGTATGGTAGATGCCGGCGTAAAGGGTGTTGAATTCGTAGCAATCAACACCGATAAAGCAGCATTATTCCTTTCTAAAGCAAATAGCAAACTTCAAATCGGTGACAAAACAACCGGTGGTAAAGGTGCAGGTGCTAATCCTGATAAGGGTAGAGCCGCTGCTGAAGAGGCTGCCGATGAAATTACTGCAGTTATCGGTTCTGCCGATATGATATTCATTACCGCAGGTATGGGCGGTGGTACCGGTACAGGTGCAGCTCCCGTTGTAGCAAAAATTGCTAAAGAACTCGGCGTACTTACCGTTGGTATCGTAACCAAGCCTTTCGCTTTCGAAGGTAAAAAACGTATGCAGCAGGCTGAAGCAGGTATTGCTGCACTTAAAGAACAGGTTGATAGCCTTATCGTTATTCCTAACGAAAGACTTAAATTTGTTTCCGAACAAAAGATTACATTTAAAAATGCATTTGACGTAGCAGATGACGTACTTCGTCAGGGCGTTCAGAGCATTACCGAACTTATTAACGAAACAGCGCTTGTTAACCTTGACTTTGCTGACGTTACCGCTATTATGGCTGATGCCGGTTATGCTCACATGGGCGTTGGTTACGCAACAGGCAGAGATAAGGCTGAAGAGGCTGCTCGTGCTGCTATCAGCAGTCCCCTTATTGAAACTTCTATGGAAAATGCTAAGGGTGTTATCATCAGCATTACCGGTTCTGAAGATATCGGTCTTGAAGAAGTTGAACTTGCTTCTTCCATCATCTCCGATATGGCTCATCCCGATGCAACAATCATTTGGGGCGCTAAGTTCGACGATACTCTCGAAGATGCTATCCGCGTAACAGTTGTTGCTACCGGTTTAGGTGAAGAGGGCAACGATAAGAAGGATGAAGATCTTGCCGCTAAAATAGGCAATCTTGCTACCGAAAAAGATTCTGAAGAAGATTATATTGAACTTATCGACATCTTCAACAACAAATAATTCTATAAAAAACTTCGGCTGTCTTACTTTTGTAAGACAGCCGTTTTTTTCTTTAGCAGCAAGTATCATTGCAACCGCAACCACAACCGTTGTTAGCGCTTATGCCGTTGTTACCGCAGCAGAAGAGAAGAAGAAGGATTACGATAATCCAAGCGCAGTTTCCGCCGAAAAAGTTATTACACATAAATCTTAACCTCCTTTCTTTTATATTACATACTATGTCGTTGCACCAAGATTGTTACAAAATATAAAAAGTGAGTATTTTAAAGAAAAAACCAGAAAATGAAAGAAAATCAAAGATTTGACTTTGTTTGACCTTTGTGAACCTAAAAAATCAGCCCAAAGCAAACTTTGACTTTCTCTGACTTTCGCTGTATACTAAGGTCAGAAAAGGTCAAAGTGAGGGAAAAGTTATGAAAATGAGTGATATAATAACAAAAGCGATCATAGAATTGCTTGATGAGTCTGAAGAAAACACCACCCTTATTCAACGCAATGAATTTGCTGAAATGATGGGCTGTGTTCCAAGTCAGATAAATTATGTTTTATCATCGCGATTTACTCCCGAACAGGGATATACCATAGAAAGTTATCGCGGCGGCGGTGGATATATAAGAATTAAGCGTGTTAAGATAAATCAGTCGGCTGCGCTTATGCATATCGTTAATTCGATAGGCAATTCTATTGACCAAATGGCAGCAAGAATTGTTGTTGAAAACACATTACGCGCTTCATTAATTTCATCCGAAGCAGCCACTGCAATTTTGGCGGCAATATCAAACGGTGTTATGCAGGTAGTGCCTATTGACTATCGCGATATGGTAAGGGCTGCCATAATTAAGCAGATACTTTTAACTCAAATTAATTAAAGGAGAATAGTTATGATTTGTCAGAAATGCGGAAAAAATAATGCTACTACTCATATACATTCGGTAATAGGCGGAATTGTTAAGGATATAGATTTATGTCCTGTGTGCGCAGTGCAAGAAGGCTATTCTTCAGCGCCCTCAGGCAGTCTTGCTTCAATGCTTTCGTCGGTATTTGGCGATATGGGTATGACGGTAAACAGTAAAGCGGAATGTTGCCCGTGTTGCAACAGTTCTTTTAGAGAAATTGCGAAAACAGGAAAAGCGGGTTGTCCTAAATGTTATGAAAAGTTTAAAAACGAACTTTTACCGTATTTAAAACGTGTTCACGGAAGTGTAACCCACATTGGTAAAAAGCCCGAAAAAGATGCGCTTATAGTTTCAAAAACCGATAAATTAAGTGAAATGCGTAAAAAACTCAGCGAACTTGTCAAAAATGAAAATTATGAGGAAGCCGCTGTTATGAGAGATAAAATTAAACTTTATGAGGAGGAAGGTAAAAATGAGTAATTGGTACAACGTTAATCCTGAAAACCATATTGCCGTTTCAACAAGAGTTCGTTTGGCTCGAAATTTTGCCGCTACGCCCTTTCCTTCGCTGTTAACAGATGCGCAAATGGAAGATGTTGCCGAAAAGGTTAAAAATGCTATTTTAGATAGTGATACGCCATTTGCAAAAACTCTTAAATTTATTTCGATGAAAGATATTCCTGATAACGAAATATACGCAATGGTGGAACGTCATATTATTAGCCCCGAATTTGCAGGTAAAAAAACGGGAAGAGCAATTATAATAAGTGAAGACGAATCAATCTGCGTTATGATTGGCGAAGAAGACCATATTCGTATTCAGGTAATTTTGGCAGGACTAAATTTAGAAAAGGCTTACGATATTGCTGAAAAACTTGATGATTTATTGGCGTTAAAGTGTGGATTTGCATTTGATAATCAATTGGGATATCTTACCGAGTGTCCTACGAATTTGGGTACGGGACTTAGAGCCTCGGTTATGTTGCACCTTCCTTTTATGGAGAGCGCAGGAGCAGTTAATGAAATTTATGATACGATAGGTAAAATAGGTTTTACGGTTAGAGGTATGTATGGAGAAGGAAGCAAATCGAAGGCTTCTTTATATCAAATTTCAAATCAGATAACCTTAGGAATTACCGAAAAGAATGCTATTGATAATCTTAACGTTATTACGAAACAACTTATCGAAAGAGAAATTAGCGAAAGAAAAAGAACAGATAAAATTAAACTTGAAGATTTAGTGTGGCGCGCTTATGGAATACTAAAAAATCAAAGGCTTTTATCAAGTGATGAAATGTATAAACTTGTTTCTCATATTAAGGTGGGAATTGCAGAAGATATACTGCCTTTTGATGCTACACTTCCGATGAGAATTTTAATTGAAACTTCTCCTAATATGCTTTGCAGATTTACGGGAGAAAAAACTCCTTCAGAAAGAGACTTTTTAAGAGCAAAAACGGTAAGGAAAATGATACCATAGAGGTGATATGATGAAATACAATTTCAGCGGTTTTACCGCTAAAGCGAACGAGGCTTTAAACCACGCCATAAACTCGGCATCTTTATTGGGCCATACCTATATAGGCAGTGAGCATATATTGTTGGGTCTTGCTAAAGTTGGTGGCGGAGTAGCCTATGAAATACTTTCAAAATACGGTGTAACTGCCGATAAAGTAAACGAACTTATAACCCTTAAAATAGGGGCAGGGGTGCGTACTAATTTATCCCCCGAATATTTTACAAAACGCGCTAAGCGTATTTTAGAATCTGCGGTTTCGGGATGCAGAAGTCTTGGCAAAAGCGAGGTTGGTACCGAACATTTGCTTATAGCGCTTCTTAGTGAAAATGATAACTATGCAATAAGGCTTTTAACCGATATGGGCGTTAACGTTACTGAGGCTGTAACCAGCGCTTTAGAGGCCGCAGATATTGATCTTAATATAAATGATGCCGAAGAAAAACGCGAAGAAACAAAAGGCGCACAAAAAGGCAATATCCTTAAATACGGTCACGACCTTACAAAAGATGCAAAAGAAGGCAAAATAGACCCTGTAATCGGCAGAGAACAGGAAATTGAAAGAGTTATTCAAATTTTATGCAGAAGAACTAAAAATAATCCTTGCCTTATTGGTGAACCGGGTGTTGGTAAAACAGCGGTTGCCGAAGGTCTTGCACTTAAAATTGCCAAGGGTGAAGCGCCTGAAGTTATAAACAACAAACGCGTAATTACCCTTGACCTTACGGGAATGATTGCAGGAACTAAATACAGAGGCGATTTTGAAGATAGAATCAAATCGGTTATCGAAGAGGTTAAGAAAGCCGGAGACATTATTTTGTTTATTGATGAGGTTCATACTTTAATTGGCGCCGGTAGTGCCGAAGGCAGTACAGATGCCGCCAATATTTTAAAACCTAATCTTGCAAGAGGCGAACTTCAAATTATAGGCGCTACCACTATTGCCGAATACAGAAAAAATATAGAAAAAGATGCAGCGCTTGAAAGAAGATTTCAGCCTGTGCAAATTGGTGAACCTTCGGTAGAGGATGCTATTTGTATTTTAACCGGACTTAGAGCAAAATACGAAGAACATCACGGCGTTAAAATTACCGATGAAGCAATAAAAGCGGCGGCATATTTGTCTTCACGTTATATTACCGATAGATTTTTGCCCGATAAGGCTATAGACCTTATTGACGAAGCAGGTTCAAAGGTAAGACTATCGGCATTTAAAAAGCCCGACAGTATAAGGGAACTGGAAAATAATATTAAGGAAAACGAACTTCAAAAAGAACAGGCCATTAAAACTCAGGATTTTGAAAAGGCTGCACAGTTAAGAGATAGGTCTGATGAACTAAAAAAACAATTAGACGAGGCAAAAGAAAAATTATCTTTTAACGAAAATAACAGCGCTGTAGTTGATAAAGAAATTATTGCAGAAATTGTCAGTGACTGGACGGGGGTTCCCGTAAATAGCCTTACTGAAGAAGAAAGCCAAAGACTTTTACGTCTTGAAGAAGTTCTTCACGATAGGGTTATCGGTCAAAGCGAAGCCGTAACAGCCATAAGTAAAGCGATACGCAGAGGCAGAGTGGGTCTAAAGGACGAAAGCCGTCCCATTGGTTCCTTTATTTTCCTTGGTCCTACGGGTGTTGGTAAAACGGAACTTAGTAAAGCGCTTGCTCAGGCTATGTTTGGCAGTGAAAATGCAATGATAAGACTTGATATGTCGGAATATATGGAAAAACATACCGTTTCGCGTATGATAGGTTCTCCTCCCGGTTACGTTGGATTTGACGAGGGCGGACAGTTGACCGAAAAGGTAAGAAGAAATCCGTATTCGGTGGTTCTTTTTGACGAAATAGAAAAAGCGCACCCTGACGTATTTAATATTCTTCTTCAAATACTTGATGATGGAATTTTGACCGATTCGCAAGGAAGAAAAATTGATTTTAAAAATACGGTTATAATTATGACGTCAAATATTGGCGCCAGACTTATTACGGAAAAGAAAAAGGCTTTTGGATTTGCTGAAAACAGCGCTGAAGCCGAGCACAGAGATATTAAGGAAAGTGTAATAGGTGAACTTAAAAAAGCCTTTAGGCCTGAATTTTTAAACCGTGTTGACGATACGATTGTATTCACTAAACTCTCTAAAGAAGAAATCGGCGAAATTGCAGGGAAAATGTTGTCTTCACTGTCTCGTCGTCTTAAAAAACTTGAAATAGACGCTACCTTTGACAAATCTGTTGAAGAAAAGATGGCTGAGGTAGGTTTTGATGACGTTTACGGCGCCCGTCCTTTACGCAGAGCAATTCAAGGTAAAGTGGAAGATGTTTTGAGTGAAAAACTTTTATCGGGCGAAATTAAAGCGGGGGATAAGATTGTTTGTTCCTTTGCAGATGAATTGGTTATTACAAAACAATAAATAAAGACGGGCAACGGAGACACTTCGTAAAGAAGTTGTCTCCGTTGTCTTTTTTATATGGGTACCGTATATCTTTTTTAAATCATTAATAATCATAATTGACTTTACTTTATTACAATGATACAATATTAAAGAGGTGTTTGCAATGGTTAAGGTTTTATCAATTGGAAATAGTTTTTCGCAGGATGCGCAACATTTTTTGCATGATATTTCAATATATGGTCAAAAGGAAATTTATTGCGTGAATTTATATATCGGCGGTTGTTCTCTTGAAACTCATTTCAAGAATATTAAAGAAAATAATGCTGCTTATCTCTATGAAGTAAACGGCAAAAAAACCGATCGTTACAGAAGTATTGAAGAGGTATTAACCGAGGAAAATTGGGATTTTGTAACTGTGCAACAGGCAAGTTGGCTTAGTGGCGACGAAAAAACATATATTCCGTATTTTGATGAACTTTGCAGATTGGTAAAAGAAAAAAGCAACGCAGAAATTCTTGTTCACGAAACGTGGGCTTATGAGGTTGATGAAAATTTAAATTACGAAAAACGCGAAGTTATGTATAATAACATTCGTGATACCTATAAAAAATTTGCTGATGAATACAAATTAAAAATCATTCCCGTTGGTGACGTTATTCAGTCGTTAAGAAATACCGAGGAATTTGATTATTCGGCAGGGCAACCTTCGTTAAACCGAGACGGTCAGCATCTTGGTCTTGATTACGGCAGATTTGCCGCTGCGCTAACGTGGTATAAGGTTTTAACCGGAGAAAAGGTTACGGATATTGAATTTTTGCCTTATGAATTTGTAATTACAAAGGATTCAATGCAAAAAATAAAAAGAATAAAAGAAACTGTTGAAAGTATATAAAAATAAGTCGGAGATATGAGGCGTACTCTAAAGGACAGTAAAAGAGCTGTGTAGAAAATTTCTACACAGCTCTTAATTTTGTCTTATACCGTAACAAGCAGGACATTTGGACGCCCAAATGTCACTTGTTAGGAGAACCTAAAACCCTTTTACCAATCTCAAAAATATAAATCTCTTTACATTTCAAAAAAATTGTGATAAAATGTGCTTACCACACAAAATTCAATATGACATTTTGCAGAAGTTGTATTTTTATTTTGGTAAAAATGCGAACTTCTATTTTCGCATCTTCTGTGAAGTGTAGGAATTTTGTGTGGTAGCAAAACGAAGTTCCGCATTTTTCGGTGTGTGTAACTTCGGTTGCACACACTTTTTTATTTTTAGGAGGAAGTAAAATTATGAAAAAAAGACTTTTGGCATTGGTATTGGTAGGTGTCTTCATATTTGTTTTATCTGGATGTTCGGATGCTAAGAAATATGATGACGAAACATTAATGATTAAAGATGTATTTGGAACATGGCGGTCATATTATAACGATATTGTATTAGTATTAGATGGAAAAAATTTTTCAAAGTATAATTGTTCTGAATTTTTATTGCAAGACATAGTAGATAAAAATTTATCAGGTGAAAAACAACTTTGGGATGAAAATACTGATAAGGAAATAACAAATGATGCAACGCTAACCACAGGAAACATAACATACAATATAAAAAAAGGAACTATAAATTGTGATGGCTGGTTATTGTACATATATGAAGATAAATACGGAAGTCTACAACTAAGAGAAGTTGAAAAAAACGATATATATTATTTTAAAGAAACTGATATTAATTTAGCACCGCCACAGATATATGTAGACACCTACAATGAGCTCAAAGAAAAGACTTTGTGGAAAGAAAAAATTGCAGATTTACCATCTGTAAGCGAATTTAAATACGATAAATATTCATATTTGGGTGATGATTTTTATATAGAAGGTACAGCAGTATTAGACGATTATTATAATTGGACTTTTTCTAATTGGGAACCGCTATACTACTGTATACGAGTAACTCCTACTGCTGGTGGGGTTTTTGATAGTTGGTACATATACGCAAGTAGGAAAAACGAAAAATTTGCAGAGTTATTTGAAAAAATAAAATCAGGAACTGTTTCTGTTTCCATGATCTGCGATCCTTGGTTAGGCAGTGGACACGAACATGATATGGCTATATTGATTGATTATATTATAAACTAAATAATTATAAAGTATTTTAACTAAAAATATCCCATTGGAAAATCCAATGGGATATTACAATTTATAAAAGCAATTATTTATTGAGTTTATTGTATAATAACATATATAATAAATCAAAATATTCAATTACTGTCCTTACGGGTACAACGCATATCCGACTTATTTTTTATTGCATAAAATATGCATAATATTCATAAATATTCGGTCAAAACCTACAAATAACATATAGGGAAATTGTAGTGAATTGTAGTAAAATTAGTATTTAGAAAAAATGTGCAAATTTCCTGCTAAAAACCTTGCATATTTATACAAGCGGTGTTATAATAGCAATAATGATTTATGAATTTATTGGAGGAAATTAAAATGGATAAAAGTAAAATTAAAAAGGTAGTATTGGCTTATTCGGGCGGTCTTGATACTTCTATTATTATTCCTTGGTTAAAGGAAAACTATAACAATCCCGAAATTATTGCGGTTTCCGGTAACGTAGGACAGGCAAGTGAACTTGAAGGACTTGAGGAAAAGGCTATCAAAACCGGTGCTTCTAAAATTTACATTGAAGACCTTACCAAAGAATTTCTTGAAGATTACGTTTTCCCTTGCGTTCAGGCAGGCGCTCTTTATGAAGATTATATGTTAGGTACTGCTTTTGCACGTCCTCCTATTGCTAAACGTATTGCCGAAATCGCTCTTAAAGAAGGCGCTGACGCTATTTGTCACGGTTGTACCGGTAAGGGTAACGATCAGGTTAGATTTGAAATGGCTATCAAGGCTTTTGCTCCTGATATGCCTATTATCGCTCCTTGGAGAGAATGGGATATTAAATCCAGAGAAGAAGAAATTGATTATGCAGAGGCACATAACGTTCCTCTTAAAATAAACAGAGAAACCAACTATTCTAAAGATAAAAACATTTGGCATTTAAGCCACGAAGGACTTGACCTTGAAGACCCTGCTAACGAGCCTTTATACAATAAAGAAGGTTTCCTTGAAATGGGCGTTTCTCCCGAAATGGCTCCCGATAAGCCTACATACGTAACCATTCACTTTGAAAAGGGTATTCCTACCGCTATTGACGGTGTTGAAATGGATAGTATTGCGCTTGTTTCTAAACTTAATGAACTTGGCGGCGCTAACGGTATCGGTTTGCTTGATATAGTAGAAAACCGTCTTGTAGGTATGAAGTGCAGAGGTGTTTATGAAACTCCCGGCGGTGCAATTCTTTATAAAGCACATCAGATTTTAGAGACCATTTGTCTTGATAAAGATACTGCTCACTATAAATCTCTTGTTGCTCAAAAACTTGCTGAAAACGTATATAACGCTCTTTGGTTTACTCCTCTTACCGAAGCAATTCTTGCTTTCGTAAAGACTACTCAAAAAACCGTAACAGGCGACGTTAAGGTTAAACTATATAAGGGTAACATCATTAATGCAGGTGTTACATCTCCATATTCTCTCTATGATAGTGAAATTGCTACATTTGACGAGGATGACGTATATGACCAGAAGGAATCTGCAGGCTTTATCAATCTTTACGGTCTGCCCACCAAGGTCTATGCAAAAATGAAGAAAAAGAATAATTTAGACTAATTTATTAGAGGTAGTTACAATGGATAAAATGTGGGCGGGAAGATTTAATAAAGCCCTTGATAAAGAGGCTGACGATTTTAATTCTTCCATTCATTTTGATTCAAGAATGTATAAACAGGATATTACGGGTTCTATGGTTCACGCTATGATGCTTTCACGTCAGGGCATTATTACTAAAGAAGAAAGCGCTGATATTATAAACGGACTCAGCGGTATTCTTGAAGATATTGAAAACGGTGTGTTACCTTTTGATATGGATGCCGAAGATATACATATGTTTATTGAATCGGAACTAACCAAAAGGATAGGCGATAACGGTAAAAAACTTCATACCGCCCGCAGTCGTAACGACCAGGTTGCTCTTGATATAAGACTTTATTTAAGAGACGAATGTGATGAAATTGCAGGACTTCTTTTAAAACTTATTGAAGTTATTAAAGATAAAGCAGAAGAAAATCAAGATGCAATTATGCCCGGTTATACTCACCTCCAACGCGCTCAACCCATTACATTTGCGCATCATTTACTTGCTTACGCTATGATGTTTAAACGTGATTTTGAGCGTCTTAATGATGCTGTTAAAAGAATGAATTATTCTCCTATAGGTTCTTGCGCCCTTGCAGGTACAACCTATAACACCGATAGAACCTTCGAGGCTCAGCGACTTGGGTTTGACGGAATAATGATGAACAGCATTGACGGAGTATCGGATAGAGATTTTTGTATTGAACTAATGTCCTGTTTTGCAACCGCTATGATGCATCTGTCCCGTTTTTCTGAAGAAATAATTCTTTGGTCAAGTTGGGAATTTAAATTTGTTGAACTTGATGACAGTTATACTACCGGTTCCAGTATTATGCCTCAAAAGAAAAATTCTGATATGGCAGAACTTGTTAGGGGTAAAACCGGAAGGGTTTACGGAAACCTTTTAGCCTTGTTAACTACTCTTAAGGGTTTGCCGCTTGCTTATAATAAAGATATGCAAGAGGATAAAGAAGCCATATTTGATAGTGTTGATACCATTAAAAAATGTCTTAGCATTTTTGCGCCAATGGTTGCAACTATGAAGGTTTTAAAGGCTAATATGTACTTAGCCGCTCAAAAAGGTTTTATAAACGCTACCGACCTTGCAGATTATCTTGTTAAAAAGGGTATGCCATTTAGAACCGCTTATAAACACGTTGGTACCCTTGTTGGATATTGTATAGATAACGGTACTGTTCTTGAAAATTTACCCATTGAAAAATATAAGGAATACTCCGAACTTTTCGATAACGATTTATATAATGAAATTTCTCTTGAAACTTGCGTTGCAAAGCGTATTTCTGCAGGTTCAACGGGTTATGAATCGGTAAAAGAACAAATAGCATACATTACTGAGTTTTTAAAAAAATAATCAGTTTTGCGTTACAGAAAGGGAATTGCTATGAATTTTAAAGGCAGAGATTTTTTAAAACTTCTTGACTTTAGCAGTGAAGAAATTATGTATTTGATTGATAAAGCCGCTGAATATAAAGCAAAGAAAAAAGCGGGAATTCTTCATGATGAATTCAGAGGTAAAAATATTGCTTTAATTTTTGAAAAAACAAGTACCAGAACCCGTTGCAGTTTTGAAGTTGCTGCACACGACCTTGGCATAGGTACTACCTATCTTGATCCAAGCGGTTCACAAATCGGCAAAAAAGAAAGCATAGCCGATACTGCCAGGGTTTTGTCGGGTATATACGATGGTATTGAATATCGCGGTTTCGGTCAAGAAATCGTTGAAGATCTTGCTAAATATTCAACAGTGCCCGTTTGGAACGGCCTTACAAACGAATTCCATCCAACACAAATACTTGCCGACTTTTTAACCATTAAAGAACAGTTCGGATATTTAAAGGGAATAAACTTCGTTTATATGGGTGATGCAAGATACAATATGGGTAATTCCTTAATGGTAGGTTGCGCACTTATGGGACTTAACTTTACCGCTTGCGCACCCGAAAAATATATGCCTTCAAAAGACCTCGTTGACATATGTATGAAACTTGCCGAAAAAAGTGGCGCCGTTCTTAAATTTGAAACCGATCCGATTAAGGCTACCAAAGGTGCTAACGTAATTTATACTGACGTATGGGTATCTATGGGTGAACCTGAAGAAGTTTGGGCAGAACGAATTAAAGAACTTAAACCCTATCAGGTAAATAAGGCGCTTATGGATAACGCTGCAGATAACGTGGTATTTATGCATTGCTTACCTGCTTTCCACGATCTTAAAACAGGCATAGGCAAACAAATGGGCGAAAAATTCGGCATTGATGCTATGGAAGTTACCGACGAAGTTTTTGAAAGCGAAAAATCAATAGTGTTTAAAGAAGCCGAAAATCGTATGCATACTATTAAAGCAGTAATTGCTGAAACAATATAAAGAAAAAACTCTGTGATTATCACAGAGTTTTTTTACTGTTTTTAAGTTTAATTTTATTGCTTATCCCTTTTATTATTATAGAGACGGACAGTGAAAATAAATTTGTAACGACTATTGTGGCACCCGTAGGGAAGGAAAGAATATACGAAAGGATTAATCCTACAATAAAAGAGATAATTGATATTAGTGCTGAAATAATGGTAACGCCTTTAAAGGTTTTGGAAAGTTTTATAGCGCATAGCGGTGGAAATATAATCAGTGATGAAACAAGCAATGCGCCCATCATACGCATTCCTATAACAACGGTAACGGCTGTAAGTATGGCAAGAACGGTATTAAAAATAGATACCTTTACGCCGGTTGCCTTTGCAAAATCTTCATCAAACGTAATGGCAAAAATTCTGTTATAAAAAAGAATATAAAGGATAATTATTATAACCGAAAGAATTATCGTAAGAATGGCATCAAAATTGCTTATGGCAAGAATACTGCCGAACATATAGTTCGATAGGTCGGTATTTGTTCCTGTTACTGAAACGATTATTACACCTATTGCTAAAGCAGATGCTGATATTACGGCAATTGCGCTATCGCCCTTTATTTTACCGTTGTTTGTTATTTTAAGAAGTAAAATTGCACAAATAATAACTATTATAATAGCAACGGGAAGTGGGGTAAGACCTGCTGCGGCGGCAATAGCCAATGCGCCGAATCCAACGTGGGAAAGTCCGTCGCCTATCATTGAATAACGTTTTAAAACCAGATTGACGCCAAGTAATGCCGAACAAAGTGAAATAAGCATACCCACAATTAATGCGCGTTGTATAAAGGCGTAAGATAAAAGATTTAATAACTCATTCATAAATTCCGCCTCCGTAAAATCTTTTGTGGATTTCACTGTTTCGGTATTGGTCTACGGTTCCGAAAAACACTTCGTCATTTGCTAAATGCAAAATATGGGTTGCATATTTAAAGGCGGCGTTCATATCGTGTGAAACCATAATTACCGCTATTCGGTATTCTTTGTTAATGGTTTCAATAAGTGAATACATATCGGAAGCGGCGATTGGGTCAAGTCCCGTAACGGGTTCATCTAAAAGGAGTGCTTTACTACCGCTTGTAAGAGCGCGTGCCAAAAGTACGCGTTGTTGTTGACCGCCTGAAAGATTTTGATAACTTTCGCTTTTTATGTCCTCAATCTTCATAAGTTCCATATTGTGACGGGCTTTCTTTTTGTTTTTGGGACTGTAAAAAGGTTTGATGCCCAAACGGTTAATAGAACCCGATAAAACGATTTCTTCAACACTTGCAGGAAAGTCACGCTGTATTGAACTTTGTTGTGGCAGATAACCGATTTCTTTAGATTTTAGTCCTTCACAGTATTCAATTTTTCCCGAAACCGGTTTTAACAGTTTAAGAATACTTTTTATAAGCGTACTTTTACCGCTACCGTTTTCACCGATTATATAAAGATAATCGTTTTCACCAATGGTGAAATTAAGGTCTTTAAGAATAACCCTGTCTTTATATCCGATGGATAAGTTTTCACAGTTAATAAGCGACATATTAATTTGCCTTTCTGGTAAAAATTAAGGGGTGCAAAAACTGCAAGGGGTATAGCCTTTAGAAATTAAGATGTTCCTGTCACGGTCAAAAATGATTGAAGATTCGCTTATTTTTAAAGCGTACTTGCAATCTGAAAAGTGAAAGGTTTTAGAATTTTTATTGCCGTAATAAATAATTTCTTTTTCTTCGGCTTTATAGTTGTAATCCCGATATCCGTCTGCTGTACGTACAGTATAATCGGTCGGTTCTTCTATAATTGCATAGGGTGGAGGAGAAAACTCGTTTTTTTCGCTGCATCCGGTTAAAAGCGAAAAAATAATTATTAAAAATAAAACACATATTTTCTTCATAAAATTCACCAAACTAATTTTAAACCTTTTTGCTTAAAAAATCAACTCTTGAAAAAGAAAAAAGAAAATATTACAATATAAAAGAAAGGTAGGTGCAGTTTTGTCTATGGATAAAAGAAATCTTCTTAAAAAGAAAGCGAATTCTTTGCCGTTAACTTCGGGCGTATATATTATGAAGGATAAACATGGAACAATTATTTACGTAGGCAAAGCAGTTGCACTAAAAAACCGTGTTACCCAGTATTTTGGTTCTGATTTAAACCACAGCATTAAAGTTAGAAAAATGGTGGAAAACGTAGATGATTTTGATTACATTTTATGCGACAGTGAATTTGAAGCGTTAGTGCTTGAAAATTCGCTTATAAAACAAAATCAGCCAAAGTATAACATTCTCTTAAAAGATGACAAAGGCTACCATTACGTTAAAATTACCGACGATAAGTGGAAAAAAATAGAATGGGTAAAACAAAAAAACAAGGACGGTAAATATATTGGACCGTATCATAGCGGTATGATAGTAAAAAATGCCGTTGAGGAAGCGCGTAACGTATTTAAACTTCCCGATTGTAACCGTTCTTTTGATAAGCCGTCAAAACCTTGTCTTAATTTTCATATAGGGAAATGTTTTGCGCCTTGCCGAGGAAAAACGTCTATTAGTGAATACCTTGAGGCAGTGGACAGCGCCGTTTCTTTTATTAAAAACGGTGGGTATAGCAGTAGCGAAATTAAAGAACTGCAAAATGAAATGCAAAAAGCGGCAGAAAATTTAGATTTTGAATATGCTGCAAAACTCCGTGACAGAATTGATGCAGTAACCAAAATAAAACAAAAGCAAAAGGTTATTTCTTCGGTGCACAAAAATCAGGACGTATTTGCCTGTGCGGTTGTAGGGGATATAGGTTGCGTTCAGTTCTTTAAATTTAGGGACGGTCATCTTTGCGACCAAGAACATTTTGTGTTTGAAGAAATTTCATCAAAAGCAGAAATATATAACGAATTTTTATATCGTTTTTATTCTAATTGCTACGATTTTCCGCAAAATATTATTATAGATGAACTTCCCGAAGAAATCGATATTATGGAAAAGTGGCTTTATACTCAAGCGGAAAGTAACGTTAAAATTTCATCGCCGGTTAAGGGTGAACAAAGAAAACTAATCAGTATGTGTCTTAGCAATGCTAATGAAGTTCTTTCAAAACGTCTCGAAAGAACGGGAAAAGAAACACAGGCATTAAGTGAACTCGGTGAACTTTTGGGTATGAAGAAAACCCCTCGTTATATTGAATCTTATGATATTTCCAACACGGCAGGAAACGAAAACGTAGCGGCTATGGTTGTATTTCGTGATGCAAGACCTTTTAAAGTCAATTATCGCAAATTTAAGATAAAAGGATTTTTGGGTCAAGACGATTATCGTTCTATGGCGGAAGTGATAGATAGAAGATTAAGCGAATATATAAAGGGTGAGGACGAAGCGTTTTCAATTCTTCCCGATCTTATTCTTCTTGATGGCGGTAAAGGTCAAATTTCGGCAGTAAAACCTGTTTTAAGTAAATATAACTTAAATATACCGCTTTACGGTATGGTAAAGGATTCAAAACACCGTACACGAGCCATTGCAAGTGAAGATGGAGATATTGAAATTAAACCCACCAGAAAAACCTTTACACTTATAAATAACATTCAGGATGAAACCCACCGTTTTGCCATATCTTTTCATAAAAAGAAACGCAGTGACAGTATGGTTAAAAGTGAACTGTTAAATATTGAAGGTGTAGGGCAAAAAAGGGTAGAGGTACTTTTTAAACATTTTAAATCTTTAAAGAAAATAAAAGAAGCGTCTGTTGAAGAACTATCTTCGGTAAAAGGCGTTGACAAAAAAACTGCAGAAAATATTTACTATTATTTCAAAAAATAAAAACCGCTTAGGCGTTGTACCAGTAAGGATACAACGCCAGTTTTATTCGCCTTACGGCGAGTTATATTGCTTCGCAGTTATATTCGGCTATCGCCGAGTGTTATTCGCTTTGCGAGTTTAGGAGCGAATAAAATATCACTAAAACCGTAAGGTTTTAATATCACTTTGCCAATAGGCAAAATAACACTGTGAGACCTGTCTCACAATATCACTATTAAAATATTTTTTGAGACAGTAAAACGGATGTGCAGAAATTCTACACATCCGTTTAATATTTATCTCATACCATAACAAGCAGGACATTTAGGCGCCCAAATGTCACTTATTAGGAAAACCTAAAACCCTTTTCTAAACAAATATCACCTATTCGATAAATTGGAATTTGTCTAACGGATTTCTAATTGCGATGACAAAGATAGGTTTGTAGGATTTCTTTTACATCATCTTCGTTAGGCTTATAACCTTCATACATCTCGTTGCAAATCCATGCATAATAATCTGTTATCGCTTCTATGAAGGAAGTAAGAATCTCTTCCATAGCACTGTGCTCTGTTCGCACAGGAATACGGATCTGGGGAATATCATCCTCATTGTCAAACATAGGATAAGAAGAAAAATCCGCCCAATAGAACAAGTATCCAACTCTTTTACCGCTACGACTAAGCAGATAATGATTATATTCAAAATCAACCCAGAGAGTAATAGGAATACGATAGTTATTTTCAATCCAAGTTACGAAAGAGCGGAGTTCGTGCTCGACTTCTGTTGGAATTCTTTTGTCAAAACCGATACTAAATTCAGGCAAGATGTTTTCGGAAACTTGCAGTTCAACAATTTGTGCTTTCTTCCAAACACTATTTTTAGTCACAGGAATCACCTCTTCGTCAAATTCTTATTTATCGGTTAGTTGTATTATACCATAACTTGACCAACAAACAAAGAAAATATTTAAAACACCCGCAGTTTTAAAAAACTATGGGTGTTTTTGTATCGTGTTGTACTGTCCTTTAGAGTACAACACCTAACGCGGTTTTTATTTTTACTTTATTTTAATTTTTTATAAACTGTAAAACCTAGTTTCGTAAGTTCTCCCGAAGCGAATACAATAGTAGAAATCAAGATTGCTTTTAATAATTGTTCGAAACTAAGAACCGTCATACCAAACGAAGCGCCAAGCGAGGTAGTAACAACTAAAAATGTTATAAGCGCAAAGGAGAATAAAACGATTGTTAAAGGAACGTTCTTGAAATGTTTGTTTTTAAAGAATAAGGCTTCAAATTTTGTGCTTACCATATTAAGATACTGTGATGATACTAAAACCGTGAACATCATTGTGGATGCAATTTGCTCGCCCGATTTTAAGAAGGTACCGTAAGTAAGTATTGCTGTAAATGCAGTCATAATGGCTTGTACCGACATCATTATGATTGCTTCGCCTTTAAATAGATGCTTGTCGCTTTCTTTTAATTTGCCAAAAGGTTTGCGCTCGTGAATACCGTCGGAAAGAATACTTAAAGTCGGGAATGCATCGGTTATAAGATTTAAAAGTAAAAATGCGGTAGCGGCAAGGGGGAAAGATTTAAATACTATCAGGCAGATAATAACCGATAAAAGTTCACCGATATTTGAACTGATTAAATAAATCAGTGCCTTTCTTATGGTGCTTATAAGACTGCGAGAAATACTAATGGCAGTAGTAATAGCGGAAAAACGGTTTTCGTTCATTATTATATCTGCGGCGCCTCTTGCTACGTCGGTGCCTTTGCTACCCATAGCGATACCCACGTCGGCAAGGCTGAGAGCCTGAGCGTCGTTGACACTGTCACCTGTAATGGCAACCGTAAGTCCGTTTGCTTTATAAGCAGAAACTATGCGATATTTTTGATTTGGTAAAAGACGGGCAAATACTGTGTATTTATTAATGTTTTCGCAGAGTTCTTCGTCGGTCATTTCTGCAATTTCTTCTCCGCTGATTGCTTCACTGTCGTCATTTAATATTCTGAGTTTTTTAGCGATTGCCCTTGCGGTAGTAATATGGTCGCCCGTAATCATAACGGTTTTTATGCCGCCTTTTTTGCAGTCTTTAACAAGCGCAACACTTTCGTCTTGCGGTGGATCGCTTAACGCTATAAGTCCTGCAAAAATCATACCGTCTTCAAATTCGTTTATTTCGGGATTAGAAGGAATTTCGGTTAATGGTTTATATGCTACGGCAATTACGCGCATACCTTCCTGCGCAAAATCTTCTACAGCGGAAATTATATTTTTATTTTCATCAACACCGCAAACCGAAAGCAAATAATCGGGCGCACCTTTTATTATGGCAACGGGTGTTCCGTTAATCATATTTACTGTAACGGTAATTTTTCTTTCGCTATCAAAAGGCAGTTTGCAAAGAAGGGGATAGTTGTTATGAATATCTCTTTCTTCGCTGATTACACTTTGTTTGTATGCATCTATAATAGCGATTTCGGTTGCATCGTTATACATAGCGCTGTCAATATCATCCTTTGACTGTGAGGTACAAAGGGATGCAAGACGAAGGATTGATACACAGTTGTTGTCATTGAATGCTTCAGAAACGTCTATTATTTCCTGTCCGTTAAATATTTTTTCGGCTTTCATAGTGTCTTTTGTTAAGGTTCCTGTTTTATCGGAACAAATTACCGATACTTCGGGTAATATATCGAAAACCGAGTAGTTTTTAGTAATCATTCCGTTTTTATAAAGAACGTTTACCGAAATGCCCAAAGCAGAAGCGGCAATTAAGGGTAAACCTTCCGGAAGTACGGACACTAAAAGAACTACGGAATTGATTAAAGAATTTGCTAAAGTGATTGCGAATTCTTGTTCTGAACGGAAATTAATTATAACGTTTGCGAAAAATGCAATAATGCACAATATAATAAGAATAACGGATGAAACTTTACCAATTGAATTTAGTTTATCTTTAAGTTTGGTGTTAATGTTGTTGTAGGATTCTAAAATAGTTACGGCTTTTCCGAGTTCGGTTTCCATGCCGATTTCGGTAACGACTGCTTTTGCATGTCCTGTTAATACGTTACTGCCGGCAAATACCATGTTAGATCTTTCTTTTATTGGCGTTATATCGGTATGTAAAGCAGAGGCTTCTTTAATATAAGTGGTTTCTTCTCCGGTTACGGATTCTTCATCGCATCTGAAGTCGACCGCTTCAATAAGTCTTGCATCGGCTGAAATATAATCGCCCTTTTCAAGAATTATTATATCACCACGTACTATAAACTTTGAATTAATGGTTTTTATTATGCCGTCACGCAGTACCTTTACTTTAGGTATATTCATAGAAGCAAGTCTGTCGGCGGATTTTTCACTTTCTTTCAAAAAGAAAATAGTTACTCCAATGTTTAATGCTAACATAAAAATTATTAAAAGGGGAGAAAACCAAGAACCCTCTTTGTAAAGCAGATTGACCAAAAAAGAAATTAATGCACTTATAATAAGAAGTATATTAACTGAATTTTTGATTTGTTCTGAAATGTTTTTTAGTAGTGATGTCTTTTTAATATATTTTCATTGTTTTCATCATAACGTTGATCAACTACTCCGGTAGGCAAACCGTTTGATGGGTCAACCTGAAAATTTAAACAAACGTCATCAGTTTGAGCACTGTGATAAATCATAGAACCCCTCCATCCAAATTTAATTTATTATACTACATATAAAAAAATAAATCAACATTATTAAAAATACTTTGCAAAATCGGATATTTGTGTTACAATACATACATATGTTTTAGGGAGTAATTTAATGGATTGGTTTGAAATTGTTATAAAAGTACCTACCGAGCAATGCGAAACAGCATCTGCAATTGCTAATATGACTGTACCGTACGGTATTTATATTGAGGATTATTCGGATATGGAAGCGGTTTCTTGGGAAATTGCTCATATTGATTTAATAGATGAAGATTTACTTAAAAAGGACAGAAACAGCGCTTTTATTCATATTTATATGGATAAGTCCGATAACGTAGAGGAATCTTTAGCGTATTTAAAGGAACGTTTTTCTGCCGAACAAATTAAGTTCGAGGTTGAACTGGGTACCGTTGCTGAAATTGATTGGAATGAATATTGGAAAAAGTTTTTCCATACTTCTTTGATAGGAAAGCGTCTTGCAGTCGTTCCGGCATGGGAGAATTATGATAATAAGGAAGAAAGAAAAATTCTGAAAATCGACCCCGGCGCTGCGTTTGGTACGGGTACACACGCTACTACATCACTTTGTCTTGAATTTTTAGAACAATACACTAAACCTAATGATACCGTACTTGATATTGGATGCGGAAGCGGTATTTTAAGTATTGCAGGTGTTATACTTGGCGCCGAAAGTGCTATTGGCGTTGATATAGACGAGGGCGCTGTAAAGGTTGCGAAAGAAAATGCAACTATGAATTCAGTAACCGAAAAAACAACATACATTCACGGTGATCTTGCCGAAAAGGTTGACGGACAATTTGATATTGTTTGCGCTAATATTGTCGCCGACGTTGTAATGAGATTGCTGGGTGACGTAAAGAAATATATGAAACCTGACGGTATTCTTATTGCTTCGGGAATTATTGCTCCAAGAGCAGACGAGGTAAGAAAGTGTATTATTGATAACGGTTTTGTTATAGAACAAGAACTTGTGCGTGAAGAATGGCATGCATTTGCGATTAAAAAGTAAGGAGTATATATGCTGGTTTTTGAAGAACTTAAACAACGTCTTACCTCGCATTACACCGAAATGGTGGATTTAAAAGACGCAATTGCTTACGATACAACTAAAATGGAAATTGATAAACTTGAATATAAAACTGCCGAAGCTTCTTTTTGGGATGATCCTGATAAAAGTCAGGTTGTATTGCAAAAACTCGGTGCACTTAAAAACAAGGTAGAAGCGTACGATAAACTCGTTTCTTCTTATGAGGATATTCAGGTTTTGATTGATATGGCAAACGAAGAAGAAGACGAAACGATGCTTGAAGATATTAACAGCGAACTTGACGCTTATGAGCAAAGTTTAGAAACTCAGCGTCTTGAAACGTTGCTTATAGGTGAATATGACAAGAACAACGCAATACTTACCTTCCATGCAGGTGCAGGCGGTACCGAGGCGCAGGACTGGAATCAAATGCTTGTTCGCTTGTTTACCCGTTGGGCAGAACGCCATGGTTTTAAAACATCGATGGTTGACTTCCTTGATGGTGATGAAGCAGGACTTAAAAGCGCTACTCTCACAATTGAAGGTCTTAACGCTTACGGATATTTAAAAAGTGAGCACGGGGTACACAGACTTGTTAGAGTTTCTCCATTTGACTCCTCAGGACGAAGACACACTTCTTTTGCTTCTCTTGAAGTTATGCCCGAAATAACCGATGACGTTGAAGTTGATATAAGGGAAGAAGATTTAAAGATTGATACTTACCGAAGCAGCGGTGCAGGCGGTCAGCATATTAATAAAACTTCTTCGGCTGTTAGAATTACACATATTCCCACCGGAATAGTGGTTGCTTGTCAGACCGAAAGAAGTCAGTTCCAAAATAAAGATACCTGTCTTAGAATGTTAAAATCAAAACTTGTTGAAATAAAGGAAAGGGAACACCTTGATAAAATCGAAGATATAAAGGGTGTTCAAAAGGAAATTGCTTGGGGTTCTCAAATACGTTCTTATGTATTTATGCCTTATACCCTGGCAAAAGACCACCGTACAGGTTTTGAATATTCAAATATCAATGCCGTAATGGACGGCGATATCGACGGATTTATTAATGCATATTTAAAGGCTGCCTCAACGGGCAAACTTGAAAATAATAATTAAAAAGGATTGGGAAAATAAATGAAAAGATTATTGTTAATTTTAGTCTCCGTACTTGTTTTAGCGGTATCCCTTACAGGCTGTGGATCCATTGATCGTCTTAACTATATAAAAGGACTTGACGATTACGTACAACTTTGTGACCTTGACGCAATCAAAATCGACCGTAATTCTGCTGATTATATTCAACTTAATTCATCTATGATGCAAAACGACCTTGAAACATATACTAAAAAAATTACCGAAGGTAAAGTTGCAAACGGTGATATTTCTAATATTGACTATGCCGGTAAGGTTGACGGAGTTGCATTTACCGGTGGTACTGCTCAAGATCAAACACTTGAAATAGGTTCCGGTCAGTTTATTGATGGATTTGAAGAACAACTCATAGGTGTTAAAATCGGTTCAACGGTAGATATAAATGTTACTTTTCCTGCTGACTATGGTGATTCTACCGACCTTGAAACCGGTTCTAAGACAATGAAACTTTCCGGTGCAAAGGCAGTATTTACCGTAACTGTTAATTTTGTAGAACGTCCTTATGAAGAAGTTAACGATGAGTTTGCTTCTGTGGCAGGTTTTAAAACTGCGGAAGAATATATGGCAGATCTTCAAAAACGTACCGACGAACAATTTGTGGTAAATTACGTTGTTGAAAATTCCACCTTTGAACTGCCTAGCGATAAAGAAGGTAACACTTATGCTTATTATAAGAATTACTATACCGAGATGGCAACATATTATAATATGACCTTTGAAGATTTACTTGCTTCTTATACTCTTGATGAAAATGCATTTAAGAAAGAAGTTCTTGGTACTGAAATAGTATTGTATGCATGTTTTGATAAATTAGGACTTGAAGTTCCCAAAAACATCGTAGATGAAAAAATCGAAGAGGTTTCTGCTTCTTCAGGTATGAGCAAAGAGGAAATAATAAAACAGTATACAAAGAACTATATTGAATGTATATATGTAGAAGAACAGGCTGTAGAAAAACTGGTAGAAAAGGTAATTGCTCAAAGCGAAACTAAGTAAAATATCTATTAACCGCGTATCGATTTGATGCGCGGTTATATTTTTTTCCAAAACTTTCAAAAAAAGGCTTGACTTAAAGGTTGAAGTATTATATAATTAGTATTCGCTAATGATGGGATATTATGGCTAATAGCATGCCAAAATCATAGTATATTGTATTACTAAGGTCATTTTATGCCACTAAGGTTAAAACGGATTTGTCCGTAATTTTTTGGAGGAGTGATTTAAAACCTATGGAGTCAACAGTTAAGGTAAAACCTGTACAACTGGGAAAAAACACTCGTATGACATTCTCCAAGATCAATGAAGTTATTGATATGCCTAACCTCATTGAGATTCAGAAGAATTCATACAAATGGTTTGTCGAAGAGGGATTAAAGGAAGTATTCCGCGATATGTCCTCTATTACCGATTATACCGGTAATCTTGTGCTTGATTTTATTGACTATCGTCTCGACGAAAAACCCAAGTATGATGTAACGGAGTGCAAGGCAAGAGATACTACCTATGCCGCTCCACTTCGCGTTACTGCACGTCTTTTAAATAATGAAACAGGCGAGATTAAGGAAAGCGAAGTATTTATGGGAGACTTCCCGTTAATGACCGAGTCCGGTACTTTCGTTATTAACGGCGCTGAACGTACTGTGGTTTCACAGTTGGTTCGTTCTCCCGGTGTATATTATGATGTAACTGCCGATGTTAAAACCGGTAAACGTCTTTATACATCTACTATTATTCCTAACCGCGGTGCTTGGCTTGAATACGAATCATCTATGAATGATATTATATATGTTCGTATTGATAAAAACCGTAAAATTCCCGTTACCGTTCTTATTCGTTCCTTGGGTGTAGAAACCAATGAACAAATCACCGAACTTTTCGGCAGTAGCGAATGCCTTCAGGCAACAATGGAAGCAGATGGTATTGCAACCAAGTCCGATGCTCTTATTGAACTTTATAAGAAACTGCGTCCCAGCGAACCCGTTACGGTTGAAGGCGCAGAGAATTATCTTGCGCAGTTATTCTTTGATGCTCGTCGTTATGATATTTCTCGCGTAGGTCGTTATAAGTACAATAAAAAACTTGCTATCGGCGCTCGTATCGCAGGTCATACTGTATCACGTCCTGTTATCGATCCTTTAACAGGTGAAATACTTGCAGAACCCGATACTATTATCACAAAAGAACTCGCTAACACCATTCAGCGTAAAGGTGTTAACGAAGCATACGTTTACGCCCTTGATGCAGAAGGCAACAACCGTGAGGTTAAGGTGCTTTCTAACGGTATGGTTGATATCAAGGATTATATTGATTTTGACGTTACCGATCTTGGTATAAACGAAAACGTTTCTTTTGCTTGTCTTAAAGATATTCTTGAGAACAACGAAGGGGAAGAGGCTATCCGTGAGGCTATCGCTTTAAATGCGGACAATCTTATTCCTAAACACATTACAGTTGATGATATATTTGCTTCTATCAACTATTTCGTAGGTCTTAACTACGGCGTAGGTGTAACCGATGATATCGACCATCTCGGTAACCGTCGTATCAGAAGCGTAGGCGAACTTCTTCAAAATCAGTTCCGTATCGGTTTCTCCCGTATGGAACGTGTTGTTCGCGAAAAAATGACCTTACAGGCTCAGGATGTTGATAATGCTACTCCTCAGTCACTTATAAATATCCGTCCTGTAGTTGCGGCTATTAAAGAATTCTTTGGTTCTTCTCCGCTTTCTCAGTTTATGGATCAGACTAACCCGCTTTCTGAACTTACTCACAAGCGTCGTTTATCTGCTCTTGGTCCCGGCGGTCTTTCTCGTGACCGCGCATCCTTCGAAGTTCGTGACGTTCACTATACTCACTACGGTCGTATGTGTCCTATCGAAACTCCTGAAGGTCCTAACATTGGTCTTATTTCTTATCTTGCTACTTTTGCTCGTATTAACGAATACGGCTTTGTTGAAACTCCTTTCAGAAAGGTTGATAAAGCAACCGGCAGAGTTCTTGAAGAAGTTGTTTATATGACAGCAGACGAGGAAGACGATTATTACGTAGCACAGGCTAACGAACCTCTTGATGAAAACGGTTACTTTATTAATCCTAAGGTTACTACCCGTTTCAGAGATGCATTTATTGAAATCGAGTCTGCAAATGCTGACTTTATGGACGTATCTCCTAAGATGGTTGTTTCTGTTGCTACCGCAATGATTCCATTCCTTGAAAATGATGATACCAACCGTGCACTCATGGGTTCAAACATGCAGAAGCAGGCTGTTCCGCTTCTTAAAACCGAAAGCCCGATAGTTGCAACCGGTATGGAATATAAAGCAGCGGTTGACTCCGGCGTTGTTGTTCTTGCTCAGCGTGCCGGTACTGTTGAATCTGTATCTGCCGATACCATTCGTATTAAGGCTGAAAACGGCGAAGTTGATGAATATAACCTTATCAAGTTCCTTCGTTCTAACCACGGTACCTGTATTAATCAGAAGCCTATTGTAAACGTTGGACAAAAGGTTGAAGCCAAAGATGTTATTGCCGACGGTCCTGCTACCAGCAACGGTGAAATCAGTCTTGGTAGAAATGCTCTTATCGGATTTATGACCTGGGAAGGTTATAACTATGAAGACGCTGTTTTAATTAATGAAAAATTAGTTAGAGAAGATATGTACACCTCTATTCATATTGAAGAATATGAAATTGAGGCAAGAGATACTAAACTCGGACCTGAAGATATTACCCGTGATATTCCTAACGTTGGTGAAGATGCACTCCGTGATCTCGACGAACGCGGTATTATCCGTGTAGGTGCAGAAGTTACTGCAGGTGATATTCTTGTTGGTAAGGTTACTCCTAAGGGTGAAACCGAACTTACTGCTGAAGAAAGACTTCTCCGCGCTATCTTCGGTGAGAAGGCAAGGGAAGTTAGAGATACCTCTTTACGCGTTCCTCACGGTGAATATGGTACTATCGTTGACGTTAAGGTGTTTAACAGAGAAAATTCTTCTGAATTAAGCCCTGGAGTTAACCTTGTAGTTCGTTGCTATATCGCACAGAAGAGAAAGATTTCTGTAGGTGATAAGATGGCAGGTCGTCACGGTAATAAGGGTGTTGTATCCCGTATTTTACCAAGTGAAGATATGCCTTACTTGCCAGATGGTACTCCTCTTGATATCGTTCTTAATCCGTTGGGCGTACCTTCACGTATGAATATCGGTCAGGTTCTTGAAGTGAACTTGGGTTATGCTGCAAGTAAACTTGGCTGGAAGATTTGTACACCTGTATTTGACGGTGCTCACGAATCTGATATTATTCAGTCCTTTATTGATGCCGGCGTATGCCGTGATATTATGTTTAATCCCGAAAGCAAGTCATTCCTTGAACCTCTTGCAGGTAAAATTCTTGTAGAAGAAGTTACCTTAGAAGACGGCAAAAAGGATATCAGACGTGTTGATGACGAAGTTAGAAACGACATTGCTGCTCTTGCTGAACTTGCTTCTCAGGGTACTCTCAAGGTTGTTGACGGTAAGACCTTCCTTTACGACGGTCGTTCCGGTGAGCGTTTTGATAACCCTGTAACCGTTGGTTATATGTATTATCTTAAACTCCATCACCTTGTTGATGATAAGATTCATGCACGTTCTACCGGTCCTTACTCACTCGTTACTCAGCAGCCTCTTGGTGGTAAGGCTCAGTTCGGTGGTCAGCGTTTCGGTGAAATGGAAGTTTGGGCTCTTGAAGCATACGGTGCAGCATACACCCTTCAAGAAATTCTTACTGTTAAATCCGACGACGTTGTTGGACGTGTTAAAACTTACGAAGCAATCGTTAAGGGACAAAACGTGCCTAAAGCAGGTGTTCCTGAATCCTTCAAGGTTCTTATTAAAGAACTTCAGTCTCTTGCTCTTGACGTTAAGGTGCTTGATGCCGATAACAATGAAATCGACTTAAAGCAGACCTTTGAAGAGGATGAAGATATCGGATTACCTTTTGTTCCTGTAAGCGATGAAACATTTGAAGAAGAAACAGTTCTTGAAGGTACTCCTGACGGATATACCCTTCAGGATGAAAACGGCGAAGAAATTACCGAGGATTTTACCGAGGAAGATTTCTTACAGTTTGACGATGAAAATAATTAAGGGAGGAAACGCGAATGGATAACAATATTGAGTACGAGTCTATAAAAATAGGCCTTGCGTCTCCTGAACAAATCAGAAGTTGGTCTTACGGTGAAGTAACTAAACCTGAGACTATTAACTACAGAACCCTTAAACCCGAACAACAGGGTCTTTACTGCGAACGTATTTTTGGACCTACTAAGGACTGGGAATGTCATTGCGGTAAGTACAAACGTATTCGTTATAAGGGTAAAATCTGCGAACGTTGCGGTGTTGAAGTTACACGTGCTAAGGTTCGTAGAGAACGTATGGGTACAATCGAACTTGCTGCTCCTGTATCTCATATATGGTATTTTAAAACTATTCCTTCCCGTATGGGTCTTGCTTTGGACGTTTCTCCTAAAGCACTCGAACAGGTACTTTACTTTTCACAGTATATCGTAACCGATCCCGGTAATACTCCACTTGAGAAGAAACAACTTCTTAATGAAAAGCAATACCGTGATATGAAGGAAAAGTATGAGGATGATTTCGTAGCCGAGATGGGCGCAGAAGCAATTAAAAAACTTCTTTGCGAAATCGACCTTGAGGAAGCATGTGCAGAACTCCGTACCGAGTTAGAAACTGCAAACGGTCAGAAGAGAGTACGCATTTTAAAGCGTCTTGAAGTTCTTGAAGCATTTCGTATTTCAGGCAACCGTCCTGAATGGATGATTCTTGACGTTCTTCCCGTAATTCCTCCTGATATTCGTCCTATGGTTCAACTTGACGGCGGTCGTTTTGCTACCAGTGACCTTAACGACCTTTATCGTCGTGTTATTAACCGTAATAACCGTCTTAAACGTCTTCTTGAACTTCACGCTCCTGACATTATCGTTCGTAACGAAAAACGTATGCTTCAGGAAGCAGTTGATGCTCTTATTGATAACGGCCGTCGCGGAAAGGCTGTTACAGGCGCTAATAACCGTGCCCTTAAGTCTCTTTACGATATGCTTAAAGGTAAGCAGGGTCGTTTCCGTCAGAACCTTCTCGGTAAACGTGTTGACTATTCCGGTCGTAGCGTTATCGTTGTAGGTCCTGAACTTAAAATGTATCAGTGCGGTCTTCCTAAGGAAATGGCACTTGAACTTTTCAAGCCTTTCGTTATGAAACGTCTTGTTGAGGAAAAGAAAGTTCCAAACATTAAGGCTGCAAGAAAAGCAGTTGAACGCGCCAGCGGTGAAATTTGGGATGCACTCGAAACAGTTATTAAAGAACATCCTGTTCTCCTTAACCGTGCTCCTACACTTCACAGACTTGGTATTCAGGCATTTGAACCTGTTCTTGTTGAAGGTAAAGCGCTTAAACTTCATCCTCTTGTATGTACCGCTTATAACGCCGACTTCGACGGTGACCAGATGGCTGTTCACGTACCTCTTTCTGCAGAGGCTCAGGCTGAAGCACGTTTCCTTATGCTTGCTGCTAACAACCTGCTTAAACCTTCTGACGGTAAGCCTGTTGTAGTTCCTACTCAGGATATGGTACTCGGTTCTTATTATCTTACTATAGTTAAGGCAGAAGAACACGGTGCTAATAAGGTGTTCCGTAATAAAGATGAAGCAGTTATGGCTTATCAGAACGGTGACGTAGGACTTCACGCTCCTATCCGTGTACGTTATACACGCGAAGACGGACTTTCTCGTCTTGTATGGTGTACTGTTGGTTTCATTATGTTTAATGAATCTATTCCTCAGGATTTAGGTTTTGTTAAGCGTAACGTTGAAGGTCACGAACTTGACCTTGAATGGACCTTCTCACTTAAAGATGATAAGGCAACTTTTGTTCAGAGTAATGATGATATTATTCAGAACAAGGTTGGTAAAAAACAACTTAGTAAAATCATTGATAGATGTATTGCTTTAAAGGGTACCAGTGAATCTTCTATTGTTCTTGATAATATTAAGGCAACAGGATTTAAGTATTCTACAAAGGGTGCAATTACCGTATCTGTATTCGATGCAGTAATTCCTGAAAGCAAATCAGATATTATGAGTGCTGCCGAAAGCGAAATCGATAAAGTGACTAAGAAATATCGTCGTGGTTTTATGAGCAACGATGAACGTAGCCGTCACGTTATTGAAATTTGGAATAAAGCAACTGAAGATGTTGCTGATGCACTTAAAGATAACCTTGATGAGTTCAACCCAATCTTTATGATGGCTGACTCCGGCGCCCGTGGTTCTATGAGCCAGATTCGACAACTTGCAGGTATGCGTGGTCTTATTGCAAATACCGCAGGTAAGGTAATTGAAGTTCCTATTCGTGCTAACTATCGTGAAGGTCTAAACGTACTTGAGTACTTTATTTCTTCTCGTGGTGCTCGTAAAGGTCTTGCCGATACCGCTCTTCGTACTGCAGACTCAGGTTATCTAACCCGTCGTCTTGTTGACGTATCTCAAGACGTTATTATCCGTGAAGATGACTGTATGACCACCGAAGGTCTTATGGTTTCCGAAATCAAGGATGGTAACCACGTTATCGAACCCCTTGAGGAACGTCTTATCGGTCGTTATCTGCTTCACGATTTGGTTGATACCGCTACAGGTGAAGTGATTGTTGACAGTAATACTCTTATTACTGCTGATGATGCTAAGAAAATCTGTGATACCGGTGTTACCGAAATTGAAATCCGTTCTATACTCAGTTGTCTTTCTGACCACGGTGTATGTAAGAAGTGTTATGGTGCTAACCTTGCAACAGGTAAACCTGTTACAGCAGGTGAGGCTGTTGGTATCGTTGCTGCTCAGTCTATCGGTGAACCCGGTACACAGCTTACCATGAGAACCTTCCATACCGGTGGTATTGCAAGTACTGAAGATATTACTCAGGGTCTTCCCAGAGTTGAAGAACTCTTTGAAGCACGTCGTCCTAAACACTGCGGACTTATTGCTAAAATCGGCGGTCAGGTTACTGTTGCTGATGAAAAGAAGAGCAAGATTATTACCATCCGTAATAATGAAACCGAAGAAAAGGTTGCTATTCCTTACGGTGTTAATCCTCTTGTTCAAGATGGCGATTTCGTGCTTCCCGGTCAACTCCTCATTTCCGGTTCTAAGTATCCTCAGGATATTCTTGAGGCTCAGGGACCTGAGGCAGTTCAACATTATATTATTGCTGAAATTCAGAACGCATACCGTACACAGGGTGTTGATATTAACGATAAGCATATCGAAGTTATCATCCGTCAAATGATGAAGAAGTATCTTATTACCGAACCCGGTTCTACCGATCTTCTCCAGAACGTACGTTATGACGTAGAAGAAGTTCGCACAGCAAATAAGGCTATTAATGCACGTCTTGAAGCAGGCGAAGTTGGTCTTGTACCCGCTTCTTACAAACCGTTGCTTCTTGGTATCACCAAGGCTTCTCTTGCTACCGAATCCTTCCTTTCTGCTGCTTCCTTCCAGGAAACTACGCGTGTTCTTACCGAAGCCGCTATTAAGGGTAAGGTTGATCCTCTCTTTGGTCTTAAAGAAAACGTTATCATCGGTAAACTCATTCCTGCAGGTACAGGTATGAAGTTTAAAAATAACGAACTTGAAAAAACCGAAGAAATAGTAGAAATTGAGGCCGAAACTGTTGCTATAGCAGAATAATTACGCATTTTTCTAAAAAAAGTGAGTAAATACTATTGACAAGCAGTATTTTTGGTGTTAAAATTCAATAGTATGCGAAACTATGTTTTGCATCCCAATAGATATAACGCAGGCAGGAAAACCCTGTCTGCGTCGTATACATTTTTTGAATGAGGAGGTGTGTTATGCCTACTTTTAACCAGTTGGTTCGTAGTGGACGTGAAAATGTAGAGAAGAAAGCAAAGGCTCCTGCACTTTTAAAGGGTTATAACTCTATGAAGCGCAAACTTACTGACAATGATTCTCCGCAGAAGAGAGGCGTCTGCACAGCCGTTAAAACTGCAACTCCGAAAAAGCCGAACTCCGCGCTTCGTAAGATCGCCAGAGTTAGACTTAGTAACGGTATCGAAGTTTCCGCTTACATTCCCGGTATTGGTCACAATCTTCAGGAACATAGCGTTGTTTTGATCCGTGGCGGACGTGTAAAAGACCTCCCTGGTGTACGTTACCATATTATTCGTGGTACGCTCGATGCACAGGGTGTTGCCAAGAGAATGCAGAGCCGTTCTAAGTACGGTGCTAAGCGTCCTAAGGCAGGTAAGTAAAAGACGAATCTCTGCTGCATAGTACAAGCAGCGGTGTATATATATATTTATTATACGCCTTGCTTGGTGCGTACGGGAATTTGTCACTCGAGTACCTATGATATCATCATTATGAAGGAGGGAAGTAAAGTGCCAAGAAGAGGTATTATTGCTAAACGCGATGTATTGCCGGATCCGGTTTACAATTCTAAGGTAGTTACTCGTCTTATCAATAACATTATGTTAGACGGTAAGAAGGGTGTTGCTCAGAAAATTGTTTATGGTGCTTTCGACATTATTGTAGAAAAAACAGGGAAAGAAGCTCTCGAAGTATTCGATGCTGCTATGGAAAACATTATGCCACAGCTCGAAGTTAAAGCCGTTCGTAAAGGCGGTGCAACCTATCAGGTTCCTTTCGAAGTTCGTCCCGAAAGAAAGCAGACTCTTGGTCTGCGTTGGCTGACCACTTACAGCCGTGCTCGTTCTGAAAGAACAATGAAAGAGCGTCTTGCAGCCGAAATCCTTGATGCCGTTAACGGCGTAGGCGGTGCTGCTAAGAAACGTGAAGACACTCACAAGATGGCAGAAGCTAACAGAGCATTTGCACATTACAGATGGTAGTCTTATACTACTGATATTATTATGGAGGTTTAAGTTATGCCAAGAAAGGTATCTCTTGAAATGACCAGAAATATTGGTATTATGGCTCACATCGATGCTGGTAAAACCACCACCACCGAACGTATTCTTTTCTATACAGGTAAGAATCACAAAATGGGTGAAACCCATGATGGCGGCGCCACCATGGACTGGATGGAACAGGAGCAGGAGAGAGGGATTACCATCACTTCTGCTGCTACTACTTGCTTCTGGAAAGACCATCGTATCAATATTATCGACACTCCAGGTCACGTTGACTTCACAGTTGAAGTTCAGCGTTCTTTGCGTGTACTTGACGGTTCTGTAACCGTTATGTGTGCAAAGGGTGGTGTTGAACCTCAGTCTGAAACCGTTTGGAGACAGGCTGATGAATACAAAGTACCCAGAATGATATACGTTAATAAAATGGATATCATGGGTGCTGACTTCTACCATGTTCTTGACATGGTAAAGGACCGTTTACAGTGTAATGCGGTTCCGATTCAGTTACCTATCGGTTCTGAAGACACCTTCAAGGGAATCATTGACTTAGTAGAAATGAACGCTATTATTTATCATGATGACCTTGGTAAAGACGTTACTGTTGAAGCTATTCCCGATGATATGAAGGAATTAGCTGACAAATATCGTACCGAACTTATCGAACACATTGTTGAGCAAGACGAAGAATTGATGGAAAAATACTTCGAAGGTGAAGAATTTGATGAACATGATCTGGCTCGCGGT
>JAZRNY010000039.1:0-16381 GCA_045648445.1 Acutalibacteraceae bacterium | reverse complement strand
GTATCTCATTTCTTATGCTTTCAGGATATTTTTTCATTCCCTTTTTTCCAGCCATAACAAAACCTCCTATGGTAGTTCTTTAATTCTACCATAGGAGGTGCTTTTTTACTATTGTCCGTTTTTACTGGACTTGTTCAAAGGAAGTGTGCCTCAGTTATATTCGTGCAAAGCCCTTTTATATCGCTTTCTTTTTTAAAGAAAATATCGCTGTAAGACAGAGAACCGTCCCCTGTCTTATGTTCCCCTGTGTTCCTGTGCTTCCGTTAACAGCGCCGCCTGAAAATAAAATATACTATCCAAGATGTAATGGAAAGTATCGAGAAGATAATCAACAAAATTTCAAATACTGAAAATTTACTAACAGGCGCTCTTTCTTCTTCGCTTAATTCTACAAATTCAAATGTTTCTAAACATTCCTCAAAATTCGAGTTTATTTCCAAATCACACCATTCATCAGGGACAATGCCTAAATTATTTTCGCGCATATAGTTTTTAAGCATTCTTTTAGTATATGGATTTATGGCAAACCACCTACCATATCCATTGCCTTCAAAATCTTCAGGCTCTTCATCAAGCTGATACCATTTAATTGGTTCGTCTAAATATTGGGCATCAAAAGCAGCAGGATAGAGATTGATTTGCAAAACAAAGTGCTTTATTACGGGAATTTTATCCCATCTTATCTGGCTTCCTATATTGATTAAAATCACAACTGTCAATAAGCCGCTTAAAATCATAGAAAAAATAAATGTTAGTTTTTTTGCCATAATAATATTCCTCCTCTGAAAAATGGTATTTACCGAAAACACAAGTAACCGTCCCCTGTGTTTCAATCAACATTCGTCACTTTCCAATGTCCTCCTTGGAAAGTGAAAGTCACAGTTAAAACATCATTATACTCTCTAAGAAATTTGGTTTCATCAAAAAGATACACAATTGCACGAACATTGCAAGTCATATTGATCGTTGTTAAATTTGAAAAATTGATTTTAGATTTTAATTTTAACTCCACATATTCGTTATCGGCCAAATCGCCTTTTACTACCCTCATTTTTTCATAATGTTCTTTTGAGATATAAGTCTTTTCTACATCTTCCTTAAAAACATCTGCGATTTCAGCAAGAGTTCGATTATTCGCTGTATTTAACAGATTGTTTGCTTTGACAAACGGAATAGAATAAAATCCAATAGTTAGTTGCATAACAATTATAATAATGATTATTGCCATCATAACAAAACTTCTTTTTTTAAACATATTTACACCTTTTATTTGCGATATAATTTAATTTTAAACTGTTTCACTATTTTTTTAATAGCCAACTTTCTTGTTCCGGCTTTTTTGAATAATGGTTTGAAAACTTTCCGTAATGGAATATACCACGCACAACCTTTAAAAGTCGATGTTTCCCAACATATACCACTTGTATTGTTGCTTATCTGAATACCCGATAATTTTTTATCGGCATAAGGATATTTATAATAATGATATACCAAATTACCGCCAGATCCACTACCGCCACTTAGCGTTCCTGTCTTAGTGGTTTCTAACCGTCTCTTGTTTTCACTTTTGCTAAACCGATATGGTGTTGTTTTTTAATTGGATAAAATACAACAATTTTCTGTATCAAATCGGTAACAAATAATATGTTATTTTTTAAGATAATAGCCCATACCGCAAATCATACTTTCATAATAAAAGATTTGCTCTGTCTATAATCGTATGAGTAGAGCAAATCTATAAAAAATACTAATTATCAGTCAGGTTTTTAATTTTGTATGTTTATTCCAGGAGCAGCACTCCATTCATTAATCGAACCTTCAAGTGTATTTTCATCACACTCTTTAATAATCAGCATTGAATATATGCCTTTATTGTCAGGGTTGATATCTTCAATAGGATAATACGAAAGAAAAACAGAGTAAACTTCTTCTGATGTTTTTAGCGAAAACCAAAACATTTCTCGCTTGGCTTTTTTTCCTGCTTCTGCATAATCCTCAACAATTGGGGATTCTTCTCTATCCCAAGAAAGAAAGTCGCCATTTATAAATTCAAATAATTCATCAATGTGGGTATCAATATTACCAGCATCCGAACAGGCTTTTTCTGAAAATGTCTTTTTGACAATTGTTTTATCTTTTTCTTTAATCCCATCACAAAGATTGTTAATGCATATATCAGCAAGTTTATTATCCTTATCTTCTAAAAAACCGATTGAGTTCATATTACTCCCCTCTTGACACGACGCTAATAATATAGTTGATACTATTAAGATTATTGGCATCAAAAGAATTTTTTTCATTAGTTTCACCTCTATAGTATTAAAAAGTAAAGGTTGCTTGATAATTTTTTTATCAAATGACCACCGTTTATCTTTAGAAGACAGGGGACGGTTCTCTATCTTCAGAAATCACTTCAAATATCTGCTGTTGGTTTACACTTCTGAGCATAACGTGATATACTCCGCTTTTGCTCCTTTTTCTAGCTTCTCTTGGCATAATTCATCACCAACAATAATTATACCCTACTTCACTTTTTGTCAAGACACAGAACCGTCCCCTGTCTTCCAGAATAACCTCGCTCTTGTTCTAAAGTCGTGATTTTCTCAACATACCGTCCCTCGAGCTTTCCGACAATGCTAATTATATCATGGTTTCATGTTGTTGTGTGCGATGACAAATCATGCAGTGTTCTCTGTGTTACCTGTTTTCGCTCTCGCAAGAAACAACCTTCCATTTTCCATTGTATTCTTTGGTTAATTTTACTCGATAAACAGCATAATCTATTTTTATGGAATACTCAGCTTCACCTTTTATGCAACTTTTAAAGAATTTTGTTTGTGTTTCAGATTTATGACAAACAACATCTTCTTCCAAAACATTAAAATCTTCTCCATGTTTATTTTTGATTTCTTCGCTATTATATATATTGTCAAGTGCAACATAAATATCATCGCTTTTAAATGTGCCGAAGGTATTTGATGAAACCATAAACTCAGTTTGACTGCGACTATAGAGACTTTCATTGTTATTGTCTTCATAAAATTCTACTTGGGCACAACCTGTCATAAAAACACTTAATAAACTTACTACACATATAATTTTTTTAAGCATAAAAAACTGTCTCCTTTCAATCATTTCCACCAAAACGATACTTTTGAACTTGTTGGGGATTTCAACCCGTTTGAAGTGCAAAACGCTTTTGCCAGAACACATAGAACCGTCACCTGTGTTACTTTACTGTGTTACTTTAAGTGATATTGTGAAACAGGTCTCACAGTGATATTCTTTAGAATACCTCGCCAAAGGCGAGATATTTCTAAAGAGTGATATTGAAACTTGCAGTTTCAGTGATATTATATTAGCCCCCAAAACTCGCGAAGCAAATATAACTTGGGCGCAGTCCAAATATAACTGCGAAGCAATATCACTCGCCGCCCGCGAATATAACTGTGGCACCCTCCGTAAGGAAGGTGCCACAACGAATACGCGTGTTTAATTAAATTGAAATTATTCTTCATCTAAAGCTGCAACTGCGGCTGCTTCGATATTTGCATCATAAGAAAGTACGGGAGCAACGTCCTGTTTCTTAATTTTTCTGTCAACAAAGTTCTTTGTAATCTTCATAACAAGCGGGAAGAGAACAACTACGCCGATAAGGTTGGGGATCATCATAAGACCGTTGAAGGTATCGGAGATATCCCAAGCGAGAGAAGAGGAAAGAACTGCGCCGAAGATAACGGTGCATACGTGGATAATTCTGAAGATAACGGTAGTTTTTGCACCGAAGAGATATTCCCAAGCCTTAGAACCGTAATGGGACCAACCGAGTACGGTAGTGAAAGCAAAGAGGAACATTGCAATAGCAATAAATCTCTGACCGATATTACCCCAAGGGAATACGTAGTTAAATGCGCCGCCAACGAGGGTTGCATCGTTAAGGCCTTCTGCAATTTCACCTGTTACTACGTTAAAGGCGCCGCCTTCAAGACCGCCGGAAGTAAGTACAACGAGAGCAGTCATGGTACATACAACCATAGTATCTGCAAATACCTCGAAGATACCCCACATACCCTGTTTAACAGGTTCTTTTATGATGGAGTTGAAGTGAACCATAACGGAAGAACCAAGACCTGCTTCGTTGGAGAACACACCACGCTTAAAGCCGTTGGTCATAGCAACTATTACGCCACCGATACCGCCGCCGACAAATGCTTCGGGAGCGAAAGCGTTTACGAATATTGCCTTGAATGCAGGGATAATAGCCTGATAGTTAACACCGATAATAACAAGAGAACCTGCTACGAAAAGAACTACCATAAAGGGAACGATTTTTTCAGCAACGTTTGCTATTCTCTTAAGACCGCCAAGGGTAATAAGAGCGGTAAGAGCCATAATTACAACACCTAAAAGAAGGTTATAAAGGGAAACGGTACCGAATACCATTTTAGAAGAAAGAGCTTCTACGTTGAATGCTGCTGCTACGTTAGCAACGATTTTGTTTACCTGACCCATACTACCGATACCAAAGGAAGCGAGCATGGTGAAGATACAGAAAAGAACAGCGAGGATGCTGCCTATCCATTTGCAGCCCTTCTTTTTGCCAAGACCGTCCTTAAGATAGTACATAGCACCGCCGGACCATTCGTCCTTAGAGTTCTTTCTACGGAAGTACATACCGAGAACGTTTTCGGAATAGTTGGTCATCATACCAAGGAATGCTGCAACCCACATCCAGAATACAGCGCCTGCACCACCAATGCAAATAGCAGCGGCAACACCTGCGATATTACCGGTACCTACGGTTGCGGCAAGAGCAGTACAAAGAGCCTGGAAGGGAGAAATAGAACCCTTTTCCTTACTGTGCTTGATTACGTCCTTGTGGAACATACTGCCAATGGTGTTTTTCCACCAAAGGCGGAGATGGGAAATCTGGAACACTTTGGTTACCAAGGTCATAAGAAGACCTGTACCTATAAGGAGAGCAAGTCCTATAGGTCCCCAAACGACGCCGTTAACTTCGCCGTTTATTTGCGCGATTTTGTCTAACATTAAAATTCCTCCTTAAAATAAAAAACCGCCTTTATTTTATAAAGACAGTCTCCGGAGCAAAACCTATCCCTTTGGGAAAGATTTTTAATTGCTCTGTCCTTTTGCCTGAGAGATTTGCACTTTCGTACTTTCACCTTCGGCATCCAATCTAATGGACTTCTCCAGAGTGTCATCCACTTACAGTCTTTTCGGTTTCCCGAGCCTGAGAGTGTTACTCCTTCGGCAGCAGAGCTTTTCCTGCAAGTTTCTTCTGACATTAAATTTTACCTACACATTATATTACATATAGTCGAATTTTGCAACCATAAATTACAAAAAAATCAATATTTGTTAATATTCAAGCAAAAAACAGTTGAAAAACCCTTAGTTTTGTGGGATAATAATACATATTTTAAAGAATGAGGTAATCTTTGTGCACAGTTTGATTATTCCTAAAGATTATAAATCGCTTTTAAGCCTTCGCGAAACCGAAGTTGCAATTAAGAAGGTAAAAGACTTTTTTGAGCGCGACCTTGCAATAGAGCTTGGTCTTATTCGTGTTTCTGCGCCCCTTTTCGTTGACAAGGACAGCGGTATGAACGACACCCTTAACGGCACCGAAAGGGCAGTATCTTTTGACGTAAAGGATACGGGTCACACAATGGAAATCGTTCATTCCCTTGCAAAGTGGAAACGCGATGCACTTTCACGTTACGGATTTGTTCGCGGTGAAGGTCTTTATACTGATATGAACGCTATTCGCCGTGACGAAGACCTTGATAACATTCATTCGGTTTTCGTTGACCAGTGGGACTGGGAAAAGGTTATTGATAAAAGCGACCGCAACATCGACGTTTTAAAAGAAAACGTACGCGCCGTATATGCCGCTCTTAAAAATACCGAAACATACATTGCCAAGGAATACGATTTTATAACTGCATTTTTACCCGATGAAATATTCTTTATAACTACCCAAGAACTTTACGATAAATATCCTAACCTTACCGCAAAGGAACGCGAAAAGGCTATTGCGAAAGAATACGGTGCAGTATTTATTATGCAAATAGGCGGTCTGCTTTCTAACGGTGAAAAGCACGACGGCAGGGCTCCCGATTATGACGACTGGTCGTTAAACGGCGACATTATCGTTTATTATCCCGTTTTGGATATTGCGCTCGAACTTTCTTCAATGGGTATTCGCGTTGACGAAGAAGCGCTTTTAAAACAACTTGAAATAAGAGGCGTCCTTGAAAGAAAAGAACTTCCCTTCCACAAGGCGCTTTTAGACGGAAAACTTCCGTATACTATCGGCGGCGGAATAGGCCAGTCAAGAATGTGTATGTTTTTCCTTAAAAAAGCACACATCGGCGAAGTGCAATCATCCTTCTGGAGTGAAGATATGATTAACGAATGTAAGCAAAACGGAATAGAACTTTTATAGTGGTTATAGTTAGTCGAAACAGCAAATTCATTTACTGTTTCGACACCAAATCAAAGATTTGGTCACAAATTTTCAAAGAAAATTTGACTATATCCATTGCAATGAGTATTGTGAACAATTAAATTCTTTGATAATTTAATTGTTCTAAGCCGATAAAATCGGCTTGTCGAAGCGCTTTTGGGCGTTTCGACAAACTATAATCATTATAGTGGTGAAAATTATGAAGGAAATAAAAGACGTTAAAGATTATAACAACAGAATAAAGCGAGTTCTTATAACCGAAGATGAAATAAAAGAAGCCATTAAAAAGGCAGGAAAGGTTATCGACAGTTACTATGACGGCAAACCTATTCTTCTGGTAAGTGTTCTTAAAGGCGCCTTCGTTTTTATGGCTGATTTATGCAGGGCAGTAAGCGTTCCTTGTGAAATTGGTTTTATGTGCGCTAAAAGTTATTATACGGGCACTACTTCTTCGGGTGTTGTTCAAATAACTATGGATCTTGAACAGGACGTTAGCAACTATAACGTTGTTATTGTAGAAGATATTATTGACACTGGCAGAACCCTTAAAGATGTATACAAACTTTTAAAGGCAAGAAATCCCCTTTCACTTCGCGTTGTCACACTGTTAGACAAACCCGAAAGACGTGTGGTAGATTTCACCGCCGATCTGTCGCTTTTCACTGTAGAAGATCACTTTGTTATCGGTTACGGTCTTGACTGCGGTGAATTTTACAGAAATCTACCTTACATTGCTGAATATAGCGAAGAATAACAGAAAACCGAGTCTTGCGACTCGGTTTTTTTGATTTTATTTTTTGTATGCTTCAAGAAGTTCGGGCGGATTCTTTTTAAGTTCGCTTAAAAGTTCGCTTAAAGAACCTGTTGCAAGACCGATTCTTTCATCTGCTGCGCCGTAGTAAATTCTGATTTCATCCTTTTCTTCATTAACTATTGCACCGCAAGCAAAGGTTACGTTTTCGGCTCTGCCGTAAATTTCATAATCTTCATTTGGAGTAAGAATAGGCTTATCAAGAATTCCTATAATCTTTGTAGGATCGTCAAGATCCATAAGCATTGCAGAAAGGCTGTAGCACCACTCTCTGTTTTCCTTGTATACACCGTGGAAAATTTCGAGCCAACCGTCTTTTGTCTTAATTGGAGGGGTAGGGCCTACCTTATAGTTTGCAAAGGAATTGCAAGGATAAAGGAAAGGACGGTGTCTGCCCCAGTGTACCAAGTCGGGAGAATAAGAAATCCACATACCGTGGGTAAGTTGGTCGTCAAGGGTATGTCCGGGAGGGCAAACACGTGCAAGGCCGTAAGGACGGTCAAGTCTTACGTAGTCGCCGTTTACTTTTTCGGGGAAAAGACAGGGTACTCTGTTAAGAGGAAGGGCAATACAATCGATAAATTCAGCGGTTTTAAAATCTTTAGTTTTATAAAGAAGTGCGCTGGGTCCTATATCTCTGCCGTTAAGGGGATGACATTGACCGGGACGAACGATATAATAGGTATCGCCGATTTGAGTTACTCTGGGGTCAATTATCCAACTGTCGAAGTCACCGGGCATATTTTCTACCCAAGCGGTTTTTTCGAAAAGAGATTCGGGGTTAATATCGAAATTAATACCATCTTCACTTGTTGCTACGTGGATACCGGTAAGGCTTCCGCTTGCATTACGCTGTTTATAAATAGCAGCAATAAGCAAAAGATATTTGCCTTCAAACATTACCTGACCGCAGTTAAAAACCGAAACGGCAGGAACAGGGAAATTTTCTGCAGTTATAATGGGATTATCCTTATATCTGTGCATTATGTATTCAGGTCCTCTAAATTTTTCTATCATTTGAATACCTCCTTTTTTATATATTATAATAGCATAACATATACACTAACACAAGACAAAAATACATAGATTTTCCGCAGGTTTTTTTCACCGTTCACCATATACAACGCTAAACGAAGCGTCCCGCCTTCTTTCAGGCGGTACTTTAACCGTATCTGAGGTGGCGGAGCAGGTCGGATTTTCGGATATTTACTACTTCTCCCGCCTCTTAAAAAAACGCTTTAACTCTTCCCCAACCGGCTTTAAAGGATAAAAAACACGGATGTGCACAATCTGCGCATCCGCGTTTTGTTTGAAACCGTAATACTCTAAATCCGTAGAGATTTTCGGTATTTAAGGGGCGAGCTTCCAACCCTGCTTTTAAATAATTTTATAAAGTAATTATAGTTTTGTATGCCCACCATCGAGCTTATCTGAGTTATGGGATAATCGGTGGCACTAAGCAGCTGTTTTGCCTCATCAATTCTTACCGATGTGATATATTCTCCAATCGACGTCTTGAAGCTTTGATGGGCTATTTCATACAGTTTGTTTTTCGAAACACCGAGTTCATCACAAAGCAGCCTTACCGAAAGCTCCTCGTTTATGTGAGCTCGTATATAACCGTCAAGTCTTGAAGCCGTAGTATTGTAGCCTATTTCAATATATTCCGAAAGCCAAAGGGAGCGGGTGGCGGTTTTTAAAATATTTGCCGCAGAGATAATTTTATCTTCGTTATATATCTCGAGTTCATCATAACTGCTTTGCAGTTCTTCTGGCGACAGGCTAAGCTCGCGGCTGAGCCTGTCGATAAGCGAAACGGATTCGGTTTTGTCGGTGTCCTTATCTATTACCTGACCGAACATCATATATCCCATGATAGTATCTTTAAATTTTATGGGTATGGCGGTATCTACAAGACCGGCGTGACAGCGATGTGTGGCGGGGCTGCCGTTTTTTGCACACTCCATACAAAGCTTCTTGTCGCACGAATAACAGCGACGGTTGCCTTCGGGGGAGGATTTTATTATTCGGCAAAAACTGCGCATTTCTTTCGGTTGATGACTTAGCTGATTGAACTGAGCATCCCAAATACTGATGGTAAGACCCGTAATACGGTAAAAATCATATAAAAGCCGATCCAGCTTTTCGATGTTAAAATTTATAAGCAAAGTTTTCACCTCGCCTCAATTATAGCAGTCTCTGCAACGATTTGCAACACAAACTTCGCTTTATTCGGGAAGAAAGTGTAGTTTTTTATGAAGGTAGGTACTATAATGTTCCTTCTGATATAACTACAATGATAACGTAGATAATAATTTGGGAGGATTTTATGAAAAAAACAACATTTGCTCTCTATTTCGGAAATCGCGGTTTTTTCCCGGGTAAGCTTGTGGCAGCCGCCCGCGAAAAAATGGTTAAGGTTTGCGAGGAAAACGATTACGGCTATTTAATTATGGATGAAGGTCTTACCCGCTACGGTGCGATCGAAACAATAGAAGAAGGTAAGCTTTATGCAAGGTTCCTTGAAGAACACAGGGGAGAATATGACGGCATTATTTTATGCCTTCCAAACTTTGGTGATGAAAACGGCGCTTCGGTTGCCTTTAAGGACGTAAACGTTCCAATCCTTGTGCAGGCTTGTCCCGATTTAATGGATAAAATGGATTTTGCCAATCGCAGTGATACTATGTGTGGTAAACTTGCTATGTGCAACGTTTTACGTCAAATGAATATTAAATATACTCTTACTAAAAAATTCTGCGTTGACCCGCTTGATGAATCCTTTAAGGAAGATTTAAGACTTTTTGCGGGTACTTGTCGCGTAGTTTCGGGTATGCGAAGATTCAACGTCGGTGCTATCGGCGCCCGCACTACTGCATTTAAAACGGTTCGCTGTGACGAGATTGCGTTCCAGAGTAAGCGGGTGAATATCGAAACTATCGACCTGACCGTAGTGTTTAGCCTGATGGATTCGGCAGATCCGCTTAAAATCGAAGACAAAAAGCAGGAATTACTCAGCGTTTCAGATTTTTCAAAATGGCCTGCTATAAAGCTCGAAAACCTTGCACGTCTGGGTGTTGCAATCGACAGTCTTATTAAAAAATACGATTTACAGGCTTTGGCAATTCGTTGTTGGAATGAGTTGCAACTCAAATACGGTATTGCTCCTTGTGTGCTTATGGGTATGCTTAATGAAAGAGGAATAGCCGCCGCTTGCGAACTTGATATTACCAATGCCGTTATGATGCGTGCAATCAGCCTTGCTGCAGATTGGCCCGTCGTACTTCTTGACGTAAACAATAACTTCGGCGATGATATGAACAAAGGAATTTTGTTCCATTGCGGACCTGCGCCTGCATCTATGATGGAAGGTAAAGGGGTAATCGAACAGCATCTTATGTTTAAAAAGTCTTACGGAGACGGAAGCGGTGTTGGACTTAACGTAGGTCAGCTTATTAAAGGCGACGTTACCGTCGGAAGTTTTAAGACCGAAAACGGCGCTCTTTGCGCTTTTGTTACCGAAGGCAGACTTACCGAGGACGAAATACCAAAAGAATTTTTTGGTATAGGTGCCGTATTCCAAAAAGAAAACGTAAATGAAATGTTTAATTATATGGCGCGTAACGGATACAGACATCACGTTGCCGTTACCAAGGGTAATTGTGCCGAAGCCGTAAAAGAAGCGTTTGATAACTATCTTGGATATAAGATCGATTTGATTTAAGGAGAGTTAATTATGTTAGTATCAATGACCGAACTTATGAAGGATGCTTCCGAAAAGGGCTATGCAGTAGGCGCCTTCAATGCTGTGAATTTCGAATCTTTAAGAGCTGTTATTGCCGCAGCCGAAGAAACCGGCAGGGGTGTTATTTTAAATCACGCAGAGGTTCATTTTCCTTTAATGCCTTTGGAGGTTATTGCTCCCGTTATGGTGGATATGGCTAAAAAATCAAAGGTTCCCGTATGTGTCCATCTCGACCACGGCCAGTCGCTTGAAAGTTGTATGAAAGCCATTCAGTTGGGATTTACTTCCGTTATGCTTGACGTTTCGGGGGAAAACTATGAAGAAAACGTTGCCCAGACCGCTCTTATATGCCGCTTGGCTCATAGTGTAGGTGTTACCGTTGAGGCAGAACTTGGTCACATTTTTCAGTCCGATATCGGTGTAGGTGAGGCAGGCGAACAGGAAACTCTCGACTCTTTCGAAAGCGCTGAAGACGTTTATACCGATCCCGATTTAGCAAAAGATTTTGTTGAGCGCACAGGTGTTGACGCTTTAGCAATCGCTTTCGGCACTGCTCACGGCGTATATAAGGTCAAGCCTAAATTAGACCTTGACCGCATTAAACTTATTAAAGAAAAAATCGATGTTCCTTTTGTAATGCACGGCGGTTCGGGTCTTACAAAGGAAGAATTTCAGACTGCTATCCGTAACGGAATCCGTAAAATAAATTATTACACATATATGTCTTTGGCAGGCGGTAAGGCGGTTAAAGAGTTTATTGAAAATAAGTCTGATGAAGATAACGTCTTTTATCACGATATTCCTCTTGTTGCTATGAACGCAATGAAAGAAAACGTTAAAGAGGCTATCGAAATTTTCAGTTTGGAAGTGTAAATCGGTTGAATTTATGTTATAATCAGGTTAAAAGAATCGGGAGGTTAAAACTATGGATGAACTGATTTTTGGAATTTGTGCCGACGTACATCACGGCAAAGGTAACGATAACCGTTGGAGAATGCAAAAATTCGTCGACGAGGCAAAGGAGCGCGGGGCTGATTTTATTATTCAGCTTGGCGATTTTACCCTGCCTAATGAAGCGGGTCAGCAAATTTTAGACGTATGGAATCAGTTTGAGGGACCGAAATATCACGTTCTCGGAAACCACGATACCGAACATGCAGGTAAGGAAGCTATGATGAAGTTTCTGGGTATGCCGGGCAAGTTTTACAGCTTCGATATGGGCGACTATCATTTTATTGTGCTTGATACAAACTTTGCTAAGATAGGCGACGAATATATCGACTATAACGTTGATAATTATCATAAAGATTTCTTTAATTGCTATATCCCGAAAGACCAACTTGAATGGCTTGCGGCCGACCTTGACGCCACCGACAAGCGTTGTTTCATTTTTACCCACGCTACCATTTCGCAGGGTCAGTGGACAATATATAACACCCACGAGTTTCGCGACGTGGTTTGGCTTGCTAACCAAAAGGCAGGCTTTAACAAGGTTACCATGTGCTTCTCGGGTCACGACCACGCCGACGAATATCTCTTTAAGGGCGGGGTTCATTACGTGCTGATAAACTCTATGAGCCACCGCTATATCGGTCCAAAATATACTCAATTTTCATCCAACGCCGAAAACGTTAAAAATGATTACGGCGAGCTTAAGCCGGTCGTTCCTTATAAAGACCCTCTTTATGCCTTTGTAAAACTCAAGAAAAACGGCTTTGTACAGATTATCGGAAAGCAGAGTGAATACGTGGGCAACAGTCCTATGGAGCTTCACTGGGAGCATTCCTCTGCTCCGCAAATTTCTTATCGGGAGATGTGGATGAATGGCATCGGCGAACTATAATCTACCCCTTAAAGATGGGTGGAAATTTCATCTCGGCGACCTTGCCGTAAAGCGTAACCTTCCAATCGGTGTTACTCACGCTTGCTGTAAGGCGGGAGGCGCCCTCAGAGAAAGAGAGTTTGAAAATGAGGTCTGGCAGGAGGTTTCTTTGCCTCACGATTGGCTTACCTTTTTGGATTTAAACCCCGACGAAGATGCCGCAGGCGGATTTAAGCCGAGAGGCATCGGTTGGTATACTGTAAACTTTACCTTACCCGATGAGGATATCTATCACGCAGAACTCATCTTCGACGGAGTGCTTGGCAATACTACCGTGTTTGTAAACGGAGTTGCGGCGGCAAGAAATTTTAGCGGTTATAACCGTTTTTCTTGCGACGTTTCGGCCTATCTGCTAGAGGGTAAGGAAAATACAATCGCGCTTAAGGTGGATGCTAGCCGCTGCGAGGGTTGGTGGTATGAAGGAGCAGGTCTTTACCGCCCCGTGTATATTCGTTTTAGGGATAAATCTCGTTTTGCTTTGGAAGATTGTTTCGTTCGCTACGAAGACTCTGTCGTTAAGGTAGATTTAGCCGTGGCAGGCGAAGGCACCGTTTCGGCTCAGCTTTTCGATATGGAAGAAAAGCTCGTCGCCGAGGGTAAAGGGGAGAGCCTATGTCTTAAGGTGGCAGAGCCCAAGCTTTGGTCTCCTGAAAATCCTTATCTTTATAAACTTATTTGCAAGCTGTCCTACCGCGGAGAAATAGTTGATACCTTTACCTCTTCGGTTGGTCTGCGCGATATAAAATGGGTTGCCGATAAGGGTATGTTCTTAAACGGAGAACACTACTGGGTAAAGGGAATTTGTTGTCATCAAGACCACGCAGGAGTCGGCGCCGCTATTTCTGATTCTCTTATGGAAAAGCGAGTTGCTACCCTAAAGAATTTTGGCATAAACGCCTATCGCACGGCTCATCACGCTCCGTCGGAAGCCTTGCTTGAAATATGCGACCGACTCGGAATGCTTGTGATGGTGGAAAACCGTCATTTCGACCTTTCCGAAGATACCTTAAAGCAGGTTGATGCTTTAGTTAAACTTTCAAGGAACCACCCTTGCGTTTTCCTTTACAGTCTCTTTAACGAAGAACCTTGGCAGCAGGAAGAACGCGGCAGACGAATTGCCGAAGGGCTTAAAAACCGAGTTTTACTAAACGATACCACGAGGGCTATAACGGGGGCGCAAAACGGCGGTATGCTTGAAAGCTCAAACGCCGCCGATGCTCTTGACGTTGTTGGAGTAAACTACTTTTTAAAGGATTATGACGATACTCATAAGCGTCTGCCCCTAAAGGTTATGCTCGGCACCGAAAACTGTCCTACCTACGCGACCCGTGGGGCGCATATTTCCGACCCCGAGAAACAAATCTTCGCGCAGTATGGGGAAGAGTGGGGCGATTTTTCCGAATCTCTCGACGAAACCATGCAAACGATTTTCTCAAAGCCCTACGTTGCGGGATGCTTTGCCTGGTGTGGTTTCGACCATCGCGGAGAGCCTACCCCCTACGGTTGGCCAAGCGTTATAAGTCATTGGGGCTTTCACGACGAATGTGGCTTCGCTAAGGAAACGGCCTATCTCTTAAAGACTTGGTATAGCGAAGAGCTTTGTGTTCGACTGCTTCCGCATTGGAACCACAAAAAGGGCGAAACCGTTCGGGTTTGCGCCTTTACGAACGGCGATTTTGCCGAACTGTTTTTAAACGGCAGGTCTTTAGGTGCTAAAAAGGTGGAGCTTAAAAAAGCCTTTTGGGAAGTGCCCTTTGAGGAAGGCGAGCTAAAGGTACTATCAAAGCGCGGGGATAAGACGGTCTCCGATTCGGTTCTTACTGCGGGAGAGCCTGCGCGCTTGGTGCTTGAGGATTGGACAAAGGATATTGCAAACAGTGACGTTCAGGTTATAAATATAAGCGTTGCCGACGAAAAGGGCGTTTTAGTACCCGATTTTGATGAAACGGCAAGTTTTTTCGTATCAGACGGCATAATTTTAGGCGTTGGTAACGGAGATCCCAATGCTCATCATCACCAAAAATCAAACAAACTTCCGCTATTTCACGGAAGAGCGCAGATTATTATTCGAGCAGGCGCTAAGTTAACCGTGACCTGCGGCGGTATGGAGGCTACTATATGAAAATTATCGCAGATACTCATACCCATACGCGTTAATGCCATACTCTCCACTTCGCGAACTGATTATATACACCTTACGGTGATTTAAACAGAAAGAACTGCTATTGCTTGCAGTGTTTTATTATACAACGCCAAGCGTTGATGATATACAGTACGCTTCGCGAACTGATTATATACACCTTACGGTGATTTAAACAGAAAGAACTGCAATTACTTGCAGTTCTTTCTGTTTAAAAAGGGGATAGGGATGAATAGGGGCAAAATGAATATTTTAGAGATTACAAAAGCGACATTTGGCTAAATACTGCATCTTTATCTATTTTTATGCGTATTTCAATACTGCGTTCGGTATCTTTTTGCTTGTAATTAACGGTTGTTCCTGCGTCTTTAACGCTATCCACCAATTTTTTTATACTGTTAAGAAAAAATCTTGTGTCTTTTATGGGTGGAAGTTTTTTATCATTTCCCTTAAAATTAATTTTTTCCTCAGGCTTGTCCGCGTCTTCCCTTTTGGGTGGTTCTTCATTTTTAACTTCTTTTTGAAGCGTTCCGACCTTTACAAGTTGTTCAAGTTCTCCTGTAGTAAAGGAAAGGGTACGCGCAACGGTAGATAACGAATATTTTTCGCACAGTTCGTAAAGGATGGCTGTATCTTCGCTTAAAGAATTTTTTTGACCTATACGTTCTTCGGTTACCCTGTAAAGTTGAGCATCAAAAAAATCGGTAACAATGCAAGGAATTTTTTTAACTCCTGCAATAATACAAGCCTTTATACGCTTTTCACCGCTTATTACTTCATAACCGTCGTCGGTCTCCTTTACCGCAACGGGAACCAGCAATCCGTTTTCTCTTATGCTTTCTGACAAAAGAAAAAGACGGTAACGGTCATATTCTTTTCTAACGTCTTTTGGGGGTATTATTTCAGACGGATTTAAAAAGATTAACCGTTTAAAATATGCCTCTTTCACTTTTATACCTCCTGCCGAAACCCCTTCGGCAAAAAAATAGTAGCATATAATTTGCTCTATTTCAAGAAAAACACATCGACAAAAAATGCCCTTAAAAGACTCTTTTTTACCCTTATCCTTTTACGCCGACAAATATTTTGTCACAACCGGTAAAAAGCAAAAAAACTCTGCGATATATTTTATATGTATATTGCTTTTTAAAAAATGGTATGATACAATAAACTTATAATGACTATCGAATGTCGAGAAATTGATTGAATTTCTCGACGAAGCCGATAAAATCGGCTCTATGTTGCAAAAAACGTCTTAAAACGTTATTTTGCAACTTCGATATCATTGCAATGAATATGTTCAATTACCCTTG
>JAZRNY010000038.1:0-17640 GCA_045648445.1 Acutalibacteraceae bacterium | reverse complement strand
TGCACCTAAAAAAGATAAATTTTTAGTGGAATAAAAGGCGAAAAGCCGTGGTAATGCTGACGCATACCACGGCTTTTTAACACATTAGAACGCAAAAATTTGCTTTTTTAGGCATTTTATCCCTAAGAACAACTCCCGTTACTGCGAGTTTTTTGTTTTAAAGTGGTTGTTTCGAAATTTTTGCAGAAGGCCTTGGATATTTAGGCGGAGTTTCGGTTTTTTTAAGTACCTTTACCACGCTTCGTCCACCGAGTTTTTCGTGGTCGAATTCTATAACGTCTGTTACTTTACCACCTAAAATGCTTATGGCTTTTTGCGCATTTTGGACTTCGTCTTTTCCGCTGGGTCCTTTAAGGGCAACAAAACTTCCACCCTTTTTTACGTATGGCAAACAGTATTCGCTAAGCAAATTCATATTTGCCACCGCCCTTGCCACTGCAAAGTCATACTGTTCCCTGAGTTCAGCCTTTTTACCGCCCTCTTCCGCCCTTAAATGAACGATATTTGCCTTGAGTCCCAATTTATTAAGAACCTCTTGCAAAAATACAAGGCGTTTATTAAGCCCGTCGAGAAGTGTTAACTCTATATCTTCTCGAACTATTTTTAAAACCATACCGGGAAACCCTGCTCCCGTTCCAACGTCTATTATTTTAGATTTTTCGGGCAGGTCAACGTATTTAAAAAACAAAATGCAATCGTAAAAATGCTTAAACACCACTTCATAAGGGTCTGTTATGGCGGTAAGGTTCATTTTTTCGTTCCACTGGGTAAGCAAATTTGCATAAATATTAAGATTGTTAATCTGCTTATCGCTAAGTTTTATGCCGAACTTTTCAATTTCAGGTAAAATTTCAGCAATAGGAAAATCTATCATAAATTTTCTCCGTTTTTATTTTTTTCAAGATAAATTATAAGCACCGACAAATCAGCAGGGCTAACGCCCGAAATACGCGAAGCCTGTCCGATACTTTTAGGTCTTACCTTGTTAAGTTTTTCTACCGCTTCAAGACGCAAAGAACCAACCTTTGAATAATCAATATTTTCGGGTATTTTTTTCTTTTCAAGCCTTAACATTTCATCAACGGCAGACTGTTGACGGGCAATATAGCCTTCGTACTTGATTTCGGTTTCAATTTTTTCTCTAACGGGGATTTGAAGTACGGGTCTTTCTTTATCAAAGGGCGCAAGTCCGTCGTATGTCACCTGCGGTCTTTTAATAAGTTCGCTGAGTTTCAGTCCCGTAGTCATAGGGGCTGTGCCTACGCTTTCCAAATACTCGTTAAGTTTATCGTTAGGGGCAATAGTGGTCGATTTTAGTCGCTCTATCTCCCTTTCTTTTTGTTCTTTTCTTGTTAAAAAGTTTTCCCATTCGACATCGCTTATAAGACCTAATTTTCTGCCTGTTGGCATAAGTCTTTCATCGGCATTGTCCTGACGCAAAAGAAGACGGTATTCGCTTCGGCTTGTCATCATTCTATAGGGGTCGGAACAACCCTTTGTCACAAGGTCATCAATCAAGGTGCCTATGTAACTTTCGGTACGCGAAAAGGTAACGGGTTCTTCGCCCTTAATTTTAAGCGCCGCGTTAACACCTGCTACAAAACCTTGAACAGCCGCTTCCTCATAACCCGACGAACCGTTAAACTGACCTGCGCCGTAAAGTCCGTCATGACCCTTTATTTCAAGGGTATAGGAAAGGCACATAGGGTCGATACAGTCATACTCTATTGCATACGCGTTACGCATTATTTTTATATTTTCAAAACCCTTTATAGTTTTATAAAACTGAATTTGAACCTCTTCGGGAAGTGAAGAAGACATTCCCTGAAGATAGAGTTCTTCGGTTTCTTTACCGCAAGGTTCAATAAATAAAAGATGGCGCTTTTTATCGGCAAAACGCACTATTTTATCTTCAATACTTGGACAGTATCTTGGGCCTACGCCTTCGATATCACCTGCATAAAGAGGTGAACGGTCAAGATTATCCCGTATAACGCGTTCGGTATCGCTGTTAGTATAGGCAATATGACAAACCGCCGTATTATCTATCGTTTCGGGGTCGGTAGAAAAACTAAAAGGCGTAATTTCGCTGTCGCCGTACTGCACTTCCAGTTTCGAAAAATCAATACTTGCTCTATCAACTCTGGCAGGAGTACCCGTTTTAAAACGGCGCAAAGGAAGACCCAACTTTTTAAGAGAGGTCACAAGGTCAAGTGAAGGAGCAAGTCCGTCAGGACCGCTGTTGTAATTCACTTCGCCAACGTATATTTTTCCGCCAAGGAAGGTTCCCGTTGCAAGAATAACCGCCTTTACGGTATATTTTGCGCCGAGTTTTGTAGTCACTTCCCAATCTTCTCCGTTTTTAACTACGTCTATTATTTCAGCCTGTTTAACGTCAAGATTTTCTTGTTTTTCAACAGCGTGTTTCATATAGGCAGAATAATTTCTTCTGTCTATTTGCGCTCTGAGTGAATGTACTGCAGGGCCTTTTCCGCGATTAAGCATACGGCTTTGAATAGTATTTTTATCGGCGGCTTTTCCCATTTCACCGCCAAGGGCGTCAAGTTCTCTTACAAGATGGCCTTTTGCTGTTCCGCCGATAGACGGATTACATGGCAAATTGCCTATCCAGTCAAGAGTAACCGAAAACATTACTGTTTTTACCCCAAGTTTTGCACTTGACAGCGCCGCTTCAACACCTGCGTGACCGCCGCCGATTACGGCAACGTCGTAATTTTCTGCATTATAAGTTATCATACTTTATTTTTTTTGAAAACAGGAACCTTTACTTCTTTATAGGAGTAGGTATGTACTATATACTCACCGTTTTTAACGTTTCTGGTCAATACTTTACCGCTGTCATCATAGGTGTAAATAGTAACCTTTTCGCTTCTTTCGGATTTTTTTACTTCGTTGGTCATAAATTGACCTTCGTAGGTATAGGTGATTTCTTCGGTATAGTTATTTGCAATATGAAGAATTTCTTCTTTAACAAGTCTTCCTGCAATAAAACTATACGTATACTGCGCAATGGGATTGTTTTCTTCATCGTAAACAATTTTTAAGGCAAGAGTTCCATCCTTATTATACTGCATTTCGGAACTGCCGATAAGTTTGCCTGTTGCATCTCTTGTTTCGATACGGGTGAGTTTTGAACGGGTGTAAATGTAAGTGGTTGAATCGGTAAAAATACCCTGAAAGGTTGATTCTTCTTTTAATATATTGCCGTTTTTATCGTAGGTGCAAACGGTATATCCGTTTTCAACACCCATATAATAGAATACCTTTTTTTCAACAAGGCCTTTAGCGTTATAATGATCAATTTGCAGGTTTTCATCGGTTCCCTTAATTTCGCAGGTTTCAACTATTTCCACCTTGCATACGGGAACGGTTGCGCAAAAAACTATACCCACAATGGCAAGCACCAAAAGAACCGCAAAACCCTTTACTATAGCGGGTGCGCCTTTTTTCTTTTTAGACTTTCTTTGAACCTTTTTTCCGGCTTCGATTTCTTCGTTCACTTTAAATCCGTATTCTGACATTTTAGTTTCCTCCTATTTACCTACGCAGAATTTTTTAAATATTTCTTCGGTAACCGTTTCGGTCACTCTTTTTCCAGTCATTTCATAAAGGGCAGTTAAGGCGTCATCCACCAAAACACCTATTGCATCGGGCGTGACTGAGTTTTCGATAGCCGTTAAGGCTTCGCTTACTGCCATATACGCCCTGTTTGCCAAATCCCGTTGTCTTTCGCTTATAAGCACCGCGCTGTCGGGACTCAAATTTTCGGTTTTGGTAACACGTGCAACGGCAGATATTAACGCATCGTATCCGTCGCCGTTTTTAGCCGACATTTTAATTATTTCGTATCCTTTTGCAAAATCTTCCTCAAAAACACAGCCTTTATCGCATTGGTTAAATATAACTATTGTTGGTTTATCTTTACATTCGTTAAGTAAAGCCCTGTCTTCATTTGTAACGGGTTTTGAACAGTCAAAAACCGCAAAAACAAGTTGACTGTAGTTTAAACGCTGTCGCGCAAGGGCTATACCATGTGATTCAACCTCGTCATCGCTTTCCCTTATACCTGCAGTATCGGCAAGTCGCAACGGAATTTCTCCAAGCATAACCGTATCTTCAATTACGTCACGGGTTGTGCCTGCAACACTGGTTACTATTGAACGGTTAATACCGGTAAGCAAATTCATAAGGGTTGATTTTCCAACGTTTGGACTGCCTACTATTACCGTTTCAACGCCTTCCCTTAAAATTCTACCTACGTCGTATTCGCTAAGCATTTTCGAAAGTGCATTTTTAACTTTAGTAAGTTCGCTTTTAAATGTTTTAGTATCAATTTCGCCGATATCTTCTTCGGGATAATCGCAATATGCCGCTATTGTTGCGGCGCTTGATACAAGTTCCTTTTCAATTAGAGAAAGTTGTCCCGTTACACCGCCTGCATGAACACTTCTTGCCAGTTTTAGTTCGCTTGTGTTTTGAGCCGAAATAAGACTCATAACACTTTCTGCTTTAATAAGGTCAAGTTTGCCGTTTAAAAATGCGCGTTTTGTAAATTCACCCGCGCCGGCAAGACAAGCGCCTGCATCAAGTACGGCACGAAGAACCTCTTTAACCATAAGGGCTCCTCCGTGAACCGAAAGTTCAACAACGTCTTCGCCGGTATAACTTTTAGGCGAAGTAAAGCGTAGCGCAACCGCTTCGTCCAGCCTTGCGCCATCCTTTTTGATTTCGCCAAAAAGGGCGGTATAGCCTTTTATTTCGCTTATTTTTTTGCCTGACGCGCTAAAAAACACTTTATCGGCAATCTCCGCAGATTTTTCGCCCGAAATACGAACGATACCAATTCCGCCCTCACCCAGAGGGGTTGCTATTGCCGCTATTGTTCTTTCCGCCATTACTCCACCACCTTTTAAAACATAAAATTACATTTTATTTTAACATAAATTGCACTTAATTGCAACATTTTAATAACTTGTTAAAATAATATTACTTAATGTTTCCGATTATTTGCTATTTCCAACATTTTCCCTTGGTTTTTACAAAAATATTTGAAATCTTTCCCCATTATTGCGACAAATTTTTTAAAGGAATTTAGTTATAATATGCTGTGGAAAAATATGTAAAGCAAGGAGTTTTAAAAATGAAGGAAAACATAAGCGCAATAAAAAGAAAAATTAATGCAGTAAAACAGCGAACTGCCCTTACGGGAAAAGAAATCTTTTACGAAGTAGTTATTCACATTATATTTTTAACCGCTTCGTTTTTATGCAGCCGCGCAGCCGTTTTCGGAAAATATATTCCCTTTGGCATTTCTGCTGCGGCGGCAAGTCCAATGACCTATATGCCATCAGCGGCTATGGGTTGCATAATCGGTTACATATTTCCAGTTACCGGTGACGGCGGTTTCAGGTATATTGCCGCAGTACTTACGGTTGTTGCCATAAGACTTTTAACATCAAAAATTAAATTTACCCGAGAAAAGCCGATTTTTTGCGGATTTATTGCCTTTTTATCATCATTTTTTACGGGCGTTTCAACCTTAAAAGGTCTTAGCGGCGGCATTACCTTCGCCATTATTGAGGCGTTACTTTCGGGCGGTGTTGCTTACTTTTTGCACAGCGGTTCACATTCTCTTATAAAATGCAAATCGGGACTTTCAACCGAGCAGTCTGCAAGTGCAGTTATTTGTATATCGGTGGTGCTGACGGGACTTAACACCTTTACCTTTGGAGATTTATCGGTAGGAAGAATTGTTTTTATATTTTTCATTCTTCTTGCCGCCCGACAGGCAGGTGCCGGAACGGGCGCTATATTCGGAGTTGCGGCGGCGCTGAGCAGCGCATCCTTAGGGGATTCAGCCAGTGTTACCGTAATGCTTAGTTTCGGCGGTCTTATGGCCGGTATTTTTGCTGATATGGGAAAATTTGCCATATCTTGCGCATTTTTAAGCGCTTCTTTAATCGGTGCCCTTACCGGCAGTTTTACAAATGAAAGTTTTGTTGTGGTTATTGAGGCAATTATAGGTTGCGGAATTTATTTAATGTTACCTAAAACCGTACTTCGCCGATTTTCAAAATATTTTGCCCGTTCGGTAACCGTTATACGTCCCGAAGGACTTAAAAAAGCATTAACCATGCGACTAAATCTTGCAGGAAACGCATTAAAAGAAGTGTCCGAAACGGTAGAAAACGTATCAAGCCAACTTTCAAAAATCAACTGTCCTGATTTTAAAAAGGTTCTTACCAAAATCGAGGGCGACGCCTGTAAAGGTTGTTCAATGCAGATTTTTTGTTGGGAAACAAAATACGATCAAACCTTAGCCGCCGTAATGGCTATGACAAAGGCGGTAAAAAACGGCGAAAGCGGTGTTGAAAGATTTTGCGACGAAGAATTTAAGGGCAGATGTTTAAGATGTTCAAGAATGGGAGGCGCCGTTTATAAACATTACAGCGAATACGCTCTTGCTATTTCAGCCGAAAAGCGTATTGAAGAAGTCAGAAGCGTTGTTACAGACCAGTTTTTAGGAATAGCCCAAATGCTTTCTTCCCTTTCAAAAGAATTTGAAATCGACCAAAAATATGATACCGCTATGGCTTCTCGCATTGCTTCAACCCTTAAAAATCTTGATATAGTTGCCGACGAATGTGGTGTAAAACTTGACAAAGAGGACCATTTAACGGTAGATATATGCATAAAAAATGCAAAGGACATTGTGCTTAACCGCGCCGATATTATGAAAGCCTTATGCGTTGCCTGTGACCGCGATTTTGACCCTCCCCTTATTACCTTTTCATCCAATAACGCCTATATTACTGCAAGCGAACACGCATATCTTACCGCCGATATCGGCGTAAATCAAATAGGCAGTAAAGGCAATTCAATTTGCGGTGACTCTTACGAATACTTTTTTGACGGCAAAGGCAAACTTATTATAATTTTATCCGACGGTATGGGAACCGGCGGAAGGGCTGCTGTTGACGGCGCTATGGCAAGCGGTCTTATGTGCCGACTTTTAAAGGCGGGTTTTGATTTTGACGCCGCCCTTAAAATTTTAAATTCCTCTATGCTGTTTAAATCAACAGATGAGTCTCTTGCAACCTTAGATATTGCCGAAATTGACCTTTTTACAGGAAAAACGCGTCTTTTAAAGGCAGGCGCGGCGCCTACCATAATTCGCCGTTCAGGCAGGGCGGGAAAAGCACAAAGCACCTCGCTTCCTGCAGGAATTTTACGCGGTGTCTCCTTTGATAAAGCGGTAATAACAATGAAAAAAGGAGATATTGTTCTTATGATGTCCGACGGCGCCGCAAGTGAGGGTACCGATTGGATAAGCGCCGAAATAGAAGGTTGGGATGACGGCAGTGCTCAGGCGTTGGCGGAAAGAATTTCCAAATGCGCAAGACGCCGTCGCACCGACAAAAAAGAGGATGACATAACGGTAATTGCGGCAATTTTGAAAACCGCCTGAAAAATTTTTTTATTGACACATTTATCTTGATTTGCTATCCTTCTCCTTGAAAGGAGCGGATAAAAAACGAGTCAAAATTATAAAAAACTTATTTTTGAAAACACTTTTAAGAATGAAGATGACCTCAATAACTGGGAAATAATGGAATTTTCCGAGTTTTTTAAAGGCAAAGAGCCTGTAACGGGAATAATTCCCACCCACGTTGACGACGGCGAAAAAGCGCCCACCAAAGACGGTACCGTAAAATACGAAAAGAGAAACGTCACCGTAAGCGACGGCTTACTGCATCTGAGCGTTGACAAAACCGCCGGTGCAATGATTAAGTATAAAAACAGAACGTTTGGCAAGGGTTATATGGAAATAAAGGCAAAATTTCCTCCCTTTTCAAAGAGTGTATGGCCTAAAATGTCATTCGTCGGTAAAAACGGCTATGCCGAAATAAGAGCAAAACTTCCCAAAGGCGGTAAGGGTATCTGGCCGGGCTTTTGGACCAAGTCTGACTATAACGGCGCACTTTTGAATACCGAAATCGATATTTTCGAAATGTTTGAGGACGACACCAAAATTGAATCAACCCTTCACGCTTGGTGGCGCGACAGAATATATAAAAAGCCCCATCACATAAGCTTTGGAGCAGGTGAAATTGCCCACAAGATTCAGGTTAATCCTTCCTTTTCCGAGGATTATCACACCATTGGCTATTACTGGACCAAGGATTTTGCAGAGTTTACGGTTGACGGCGTACCCTTTACCCATGTAGATATAAATAATCCTATGTATTCCGCCTTCCATACTCCGATTTATTTTATAATCAGTATGGCTTTCGGACTTCCCCATATTTCTGCTCCCGAGGAAGACAGAACCGAGCCTATCGAATATAAAATCGACTACATACGTCTTTATCAGGACGAAACGGGCGAACTTTACGATTTTAATGAAGACGGCACCATTTCCAAAAGATAAACATCTAAAACGCAGAGTTTAGGCTCTGCGTTTTTTATATTGACTATTTATATATATTAGTAGTATAATAAAGGAGTATATAGTGGGTAAATATCATTTTCCCATACAATTCTTCTCACAGGAGTGAAAAAAATGAAAAAAATATTTAACCGTATTTTTATTGACGGACTTTCCGGTATGGCTCTCGGCCTTTTTGCCACACTTATTATAGGTACAATCTTAAGTCAGATTGCATCCTTTATTCCCGGTGTAGTCGGCACCTATCTTGGCTACGTGGCAAGTTTTGCAAAAACCATAACCGGCGCAGGTATCGGTGTTGGTGTCGCCGCTAAGTTAAAAGCTTCTCCTTTAACTACAGTTTCTGCCGCTGTTTGCGGTATGGTCGGCGCCTTTCCCATTATTGATGCAGGTAAATTTGCCTTTGGCGCCCCCGGTGAACCCTTAGGCGCATTTATTGCCGCTTACATAGCCGTTGAAATCGGCGCTCTCGTTTCGGGCAAAACAAAGGTTGATATAATCGTAACCCCTCTTTGCTGTATAATTGCAGGAAGTCTTGCCGCTTTCCTTATCGGACCTTACATTTCCTTTGCTATGAAGTGGCTTGGTAACCTTGTAAACGTTAACGTTGATAAACACCCCGTTGTAGGCGGTATGATTGTATCGGTTGTTATGGGTATTTTCTTAACCCTCCCCATTTCAAGCGCAGCAATAGGTGTTTCAATGGGGCTGAGCGGTCTTGCCGCAGGCGCCGCCACAATAGGTTGCTGTTGTAATATGGTAGGCTTTGCAGTTATCAGTTACCGCGAAAACAAATTCGGCGGTCTTATGGCGCAAGGTCTTGGAACCTCGATGCTTCAAATGCCAAACATTGTTCGCCATCCTCAAATTTGGTTGCCCTCTATTTTTGCAAGCGCTATTTTAGGACCCGTTGCTTCTGCCGTATTTAAAATGGTAAGCACCCCCGTAGGTTCGGGTATGGGAAGCGCAGGACTGGTTGGTCAGTTCGCCGCTTTCGGCGCTATGGTTGATAACGGAATGACCTCTATAAAGGCTTTGCTTTTAATCGCTTTAATGCACTTTATTCTTCCTGCAGTCGTTTCTCTTGCCTTTAGCGAAGGTATGCGCAAAATGGGAATGATTAAAAACGGCTATATGTCCCTTAAAACCCATGACTAAAAAAGAACGTGCCCTTTTATGCGTTGAGGCTTTTGAAAAAGAATACCCCGATGCTATATGCTCATTAAACTATAAAAATCCATTTGAACTTTTAATTGCAACACGTCTTTCTGCACAATGCACAGATGCAAGGGTGAATATTGTAACCCCTGCCCTTTTTGAGCGATTTCCCGACTGCTACGCTTTGGCAAACGCCCCTTTAAGCGAGGTTGAAGATTTAATCAAAACCTGCGGTCTTTATAAAAGCAAGGCAAAAAGCCTTGTAGAAATCGGAAAAATGCTTTGTAGTGATTTCGGCGGAAAAATCCCCGACACTATAGAAGAACTTACAAAACTTCCCGGTGTAGGAAGAAAAACCGCTAATCTTGTTTGCGGTGATATTTACGGCAAGCCCGCCGTCGTTGCCGACACTCATTTTATAAGACTCTCAAACAGACTTGGTTTTATAAATACCAAAGACCCTTTTAAAGCGGAAATGGATATGAGAAAAATACTCCCCGCTAATAAATCAAACGATTTTTGCCACAGATGTGTGCTTCACGGCAGAAAGGTCTGTACCGCCCGTAAAGCATTTTGTGAAAACTGTGTACTTAACGAATTTTGTCCCAAGAAGGTGTAAAAAAATATGTCCCAAAAAAGAGTAGTAGCCATTCACGATATTTCCTGCTTTGGAAAGTGCTCACTTACCGTGGCTCTGCCAATTCTGTCTGCCTGCGGTGCCGAATGTGCCGTTATCCCTACCGCCGTACTTTCAACCCATACGGGCGGTTTTTCGGGTTATACTTTTCGTGATTTAACCGAAGATATTTTACCCGTCGCTTCCCACTGGAGAAAAGAAGGCATTACCGCCGATATTTTTTACAGCGGTTATTTAGGTTCTAAACAGCAGGCTGACATTGTTAAACGCACCGTTGAAATGCTTCGCACTCAGCAAAGTCTTGTTATAGTTGACCCTGCCATGGCAGATTTCGGCAGACTTTACAAGGGCTTTGACGACGATTTCCCACTCGCTATGCTTTCTCTTTGCCAAACTGCAGACATTATAGTTCCCAACATAACCGAAGCCGCAATGCTTACCGGTATGCAGTATCTTGAACCGCCCTACAGCGAAGAATATATTGAAAAACTTATTAAGCGCACCTACGACCTTACAGGTGCCGACGTTGTACTTACGGGCGTATGTTTTGACGACAGACGTATTGGCGCCGCAATTTGCGAAAACGGCGAAATTCGTTACGCTCTTACCCGCAAAGTTGATGCTATTTATCACGGTACCGGCGACGTTTTTGCAAGTGCTATGATAGGAGCGCTCATTAACGACCGTTCTTTACAAGCAGCAGTGCAAATAGCTGTTAACTTCACCCGTGAATCAATCGAAAAAACAATTGAAGAAAATCCTGAAAGAGAATACGGTGTAAACTTTGAATCTGCGCTGCCCGAACTCTTTAAAGTGCTTGAATAATTATGTCATCTTTAACATTTAAAAACATTAAAAATACTTTAATTGGCGATAAAAACTTTTATTCAAAGGTTTTTATAATATTAATACCTATGATAGTGCAAAATACGGTAACCAACGTTGTAAGTTTGCTTGACAACGTTATGGTCGGCAGAGTCGGCACTACTCCGATGTCTGCAGTTGCCATTGTCAATCAACTTTTATTCGTTTTTGCCCTTTGTATTTTCGGCGGACTTGCAGGCGCAGGAATTTTTGCCGCCCAATACGCCGGCGCAAAAGACGACGAAGGTATGCGTTACTGCTTCCGTATGAAGTGCTATGTAGGTATTTTAATGCTTTTTTTAGCAGTGCTCATTTTTCTTATTTTCCCCGATAAACTAATAAACGCCTATCTTGCCGAAGGCACTTCAAAAGGAGATGCCGCCGACACCCTTTATTTTGGCAAACAGTATCTTTTTATAATGCTTATCGGACTTCTTCCCTTTGCCCTTTCGCAGATATACGCAAGTACTTTAAGGGAACTCGGCGAAACAAAACTTCCAATGATTGCAACCGTAATTGCAATTTTTGTTAATCTTATTCTTAATTACCTATTAATTTTCGGAAAACTGGGACTTCCCAAACTGGGTGTTGCAGGCGCCGCCATTGCTACTGTTATTTCCCGTTATACCGAAGCCCTTATTATAATAATTTTTACACATTCAAGGGCTAATCGTTTTACCTTTATAAAGGGTGTTTATTCATCCTTTAAAATACCCGTACCTCTTACAAAAAAGATTATCCGTTCAGGATTCCCTTTGCTTATTAACGAATTTTTATGGTCGCTTTCTATGGCTATGCTTTTGCAGTGCTACTCAGTAAGGGGACTTCACGTTGTTGCTGCCTCAAACATTGCCGGAACTGCCGCAAATTTATTTAACGTAGCCTTTATTTCTATGGGCGGCGCTCTTTCGATTATGCTCGGTCAGGCACTGGGCGCAGGTAACAACCAAAAGGCTAAAGATATGGTATGGAAACTTATTGCGCTTTCGGTATTTTTAAGTGTCGTTATGGGAACTTTTCTTGCCCTTTTATCAAAGGCATTTCCTCTTATGTACAATACCGAAAATGACGTTCGCCATATTGCAACATCTTTTTTACTGATTTTAGCCCTTATAATGCCAGTAAATGCATTTTCCCATTGTTGTTATTTTATTATGCGAAGCGGCGGACGCACCGTTATTACCTTCTTTTTTGACAGCGTTGTTATGTGGGGAATTAATATTCCCATTGCTTTTGCCCTTTGCAGTCACACTTCTCTAAACATTGTCACCGTTTATCTTTTGGTGCAATCTCTTGACATTTTAAAATGCATTTTAGGCTTTATTCTTGTTAAAAAGGGTATTTGGATACGGAATATCGTTAAATAACTTCGGTTCCTTTATAATACCATTTTAATATTTCTTTATAATCGTTTCCCTGTTGCGCCATATAGTTGGCGCCGTATTGGCTCATACCCACTAGATGACCGTATCCTCGCACGGTAAAGGTGAACTGGTCATCCTTGGCAGTTACGTCAAAATTGGCGCTACGCAGGTTTAAAGCGCTTCGTATTTCTTTGCCCGTCAGGGTAACCTCTCCGAAACTGTATGAAAGCACCGTACCGCTTTCGCTGTAAGACGGAGAAGAAAACCACTTTGAAGCGGGTATGTCTGCTATTTTCGGAATTTTTTCGGTTAACTGTTCTTTTTTGAAATCGGCGGTAGTTAAATAGTTTTGGCTTAATAAATCTCCAACACTTTCAACAGGGGTCAAATATGGGTATTCCTTACCCCAAAGATTTTTAACGTTTTCGGTTTTTCCACCCGAAATAGCGGTATATAGCGTTAAAGCAATTTTCCCTTCATAATTTACCGTTTGTCCAAGCACCGCATCTATGGCAGATAATATTTTTTCGGTATATTCCCCTTCCTTTTCTCCCCATTTTTTCGCCCTGCCTGATTTATCAATATAGGCTTGGTCTAAATTAGAATCGTTTGTTATATCGTATTCTTCTTTTTTATTTTCGTTTTTACGCCATAAAGCAAAGGTGTAGGCGGCAACCGTTTGGGCTTTTAGGGCTTCAATATGATAGGAAGCCGGCATTTCCGCCGATACCACCCCCAATATATAATCGCGCGCCGATATAACTGTAACTTCACCGGAAGTCTTGTCCTTTAAGCGAAAGGTTACTTCTTGAGCAGTAACGTCTGCTGAAACCGAAGTGGCGGCAGTCTCGCCTTTCATTGACATTAAAGGAAATACCAAAAACACAAATGCCAAAAAAATGCTTATCCATCCGTAAATACTTTTCATACGCTTCATCCTTTAAAACATAATTTACTATATAATATGAACCACGGGAGCAAATTATTATGAAAACCAAAAACCTATTTATTTTTTCATTTTCTTTGGCGGTTATTTGTACCGCTATAAGAACAGCCGTAATACTTTACACCACCGAAGGCACTACCGGTTTTTTTGTTGCCCGTCTTGCTTCTCTTGGAATATTTTTAAGCGTTTCGGTTTTTATTCTTGCTTTAGTTGCATTTCTTTTTGGTTTTTTTACCGACAAAAAACCTTGCGCTAATTTTAAATTAAATAAAGTGTCGGGTTTTCTTGCGGTAATTTGCGGTATTTTAATACTTCTTTATCCCGTACTTTTTAAAACACCGTCAATTATACCTTGGCAAAATAATTTCACTGTTTTCTTTTCGCTTTTAACAGGTATATGGTTTGCTTTTTTTGGAATTTCCGCATTTATCGAAATAAAAATTCCCCCCATTTCCTATGTTATACCTATGTTTTATTATTTAATGCGATTGGTTCTTATTTTCACAACCTTCAGTTCTTCGGCGTTAGTGTCCGAACACGTATTTTCCCTTTCCTATCGTTGTTTAATTCTTGTTTTTATGCTAATGTTTTTAAGAACTTGCGCAGGGCTTATTACCCCTCGTACAAAAAAATTCTTTTTACCCGTTAGTATGGCAACCTTTGTTCTTACCTTTACAAGCGTAATCAGCCGACTTATCGTGCATTTTTCACTTGGCGACACCTTTATTCACGGTGACGTTCCCATTGACTATGACGGCATTGCCTTATGCCTTTTCATATTACCTATTACTTATAATATTTTAAAAGAAGAAAGTGAGGAAACAAAAAATGACCTTTAATGTTAACAGTCCAATTATTTTTGTTTTAGTTGGCATTATCATTTTAGCAGTACTCGGTCAATCGGTATTTTTCCTTGTTCGCGCCTTAAAACGCGCCAAAGAAAAAGGAATGGATATGTCAAAAATCAAAAAGACAATAACCGGTTCCGCTATTGCCACCATTGCCCCTGCAGTATCTATTCTTGTAGGTGTTGTTACCCTTTCAAAAAGCCTTGGTATTGCTTTGCCGTGGCTCAGACTGTCGGTAATCGGTTCTCTTTCCTATGAAACCATTGCCGCCGAAAGAGCAGTCAGCGAACTTGGACAAGGTCTTGGAGAGGAAATAAGCCAACCTTCCGCTTTCGTTACTGTTGCTTGGGTTATGACGCTTGGTATTTTAGTCGGTCTTATTCTTGTCCCAATTCTTACAAAAAGAATACAGGGCGGTATGAATAAAATCGGTATGAAAGACAAAAAATGGGCTGAAACCTTTAACAACGCAATGTTTTTAGGTATGATTTCTGCATTTTTAGGTTTTGTTTTTTCCCACGTTTCACGTCTTTGGGACAAAGACGCGCGTATAATCACCGAAAAAATTCTTCAAAACGACGGTACGTATATTGAAAATATTACCGAAGTTTCCGCTACTTCGGGTCTTATTCCCGTATGCGTAATGGCTGTTTCGGCATTAATTATGGCTATTTGCGGTATTGTAGCAAAGGTATTTCATCAAAAATGGATGAACGACTACGCTCTGCCCATTTCGCTTATCTTTGGTATGGCTTCTGCCATTCCCTTTACCGCTTGGCTTAGTTAAGGAGGGTGCTTATTATGAAAGAAAAAAACAAGTTGACCTATCTTGAAAGCGTTCACCGTGACGGCAGAATATGGGGTCTTACCATTTTGGTACTTATTCTTCTTTTCCCAACTGTTTTATGCCTTATTTACGGCGTACTTCCAAAGTGGGATGCATTTTTTAAAGCCCTTCTTGCAGTTCTTCCTATGTATTGGGCAGTAGGAATTGTTGAAATTTTCACCTATGTTCCCATGCTGGGGGCCGGCGGCGCCTATTTGTCCTTTGTGACCGGAAATATTTCAAACTTAAAACTTCCCGTTGCCGTTGACGCTATGGAAAAGGCTGAAGTTAAACCAACCAGCGAAGACGGAGAAATCATTTCTACCATTTCGATTGCCGTTTCAAGTATTGTTACCACCCTTATTATAATCGTTGGTGTAATACTTCTTATTACGGTTGAACCTATAGGTGCATTTCTAAGTTCTCCCCTTTTACAGCCTGCATTCGACCAAATACTTCCTGCCCTTTTCGGCGGTCTTGCAGTAGTATTTATTTCTAAAAACTTAAAACTCAGTATTGCGCCCATTATACTTATGTTGGGATTATTTATATTCGTTCCTGCACTTAATGAAGGTACCGTTGGTATTATGGTGCCCGTTGGCGTTATTTTCACTGTAATAGTTTCCAGAATTATGTATAAAAGGGGAATGATTTAATTGGATATTGTCCTTTATATTTTAGCCGCCGCTTTAATACTTTTTCTTTTGGTTATTGTTATACGGACTTTACTTTTTACCCCTAAAAACAATATAACCGCCGATGATACTACGGTAGAATTTGAAAAAGAAAAAGCGATAGAAAATTTAAAAACTCTTATAAAGTTTAAAACCGTGTCTTTTGAAGAAAAAGAAAATGAAGACGAAAAAGAGTTTAGAGGTTTATTGGACGCTTTGCCCAACCTTTACAAAAACGTTTTTAACAGTTGCTCTGTAAAAGAACTTGAAGACAGAGGTTTGCTTATTCATTGGAAGGGTAAAAGTAGCCAAAACCCCACCGTTTTAATGGCTCACTACGACGTTGTTCCCGTTAACGAAGAACTTTGGGAAAAGCCTGCCTTTGAGGGAATTATCGAGGACGGCGTACTTTGGGGCAGAGGCACCCTTGACACAAAGGTTACTTTTAATGCCGCGCTTTTTGCCGCAGACACCCTTATTAAAAAAGGTTTTGTTCCCGAAAACGATATATATTTTGCCTTTTCGGGCGGCGAAGAGGTCAACGGTAACGGCGCAGTTAATATTGTAAACTACTTTAAAGAAAACAACATAAAACCATATATGGTTGTTGACGAGGGCGGTGCCGTTGTCAAGGACGTTTTCCCCGGTGTAAAGGACGCTTGCGGACTTATCGGTATTGCCGAAAAGGGACTTATGAACGTAAGTTATACCGCTAAATCTATGGGCGGTCACGCATCTGCGCCAAAACCCAACACTCCTTTAATAAGGCTTAGCCGAGCAATACTAAAGGTCGAAAAAAATCCCTTTAAAATGCATATTACAAAACCGGTTGCCGAAATGTTTGATACGTTAGGGCGTCACAGCAATTTCTTATACCGTATGATTTTTGCTAATTTATGGCTTTTTGCAGGAGTGCTTGACGGCATTGCTAAAAAGGGCGGCGGAGAAATGAACGCACTTCTTCGAACAACTACCGCCTTTACGCAAAGTACGGGAAGCGCTGCGCCAAACGTTATACCGCCTAGCGCTACCATTGTTTCAAATATGCGTCTTAATCCTAATGACACAACTGAAACTGCCCTTAGTTATTTGAAAAATCTTACTAAAAAAGAAAATGTGGAGATTGAAAAACTTATAGGCACCAACCCCAGCACCATTTCTGAAACGGGTTGCGAACAGTGGGAAAGAATTGCAACTGCAGTTGCATCTACCTGGAAAAGCTGTATAGTTTCTCCATATCTTATGGTGCAATGCTCCGACAGCCGTCACTATAACGGTTTTTCCAATCACGTTTACCGTTTTTCCGCTATGGACCTTACAAGCGAAGAACGCGCCACCATACACGGCAATAACGAAAAAATCCGTTTTGAAACAATTTATAAATCGGTAGAATTTTATTTACGCCTTATAAACAAATGCTAAAAAAACAGTGGGTATTAGGCGTTGTACCGTTAAGGACACAACGCAGTGATATAAATCCCTTGCGGGATTTGCGATATATCTGACGATACGATATAGGGCGGTGCCCTGCGATATGTCCTTCGGACGATAAGGGATTTATATCATATCGCGTTTGCCGCAAGGCAAACATATCGCATTTACAAAGTAAAATATATCGCAAAATACCGCTCTCAAAAATTTAGTATATTTTTTGTTGAGTCAGTAAAAACGGATGCGTAGAATTTCTACGCATCCGTTTAATTTTTTTGTCTTATAATGGTTAATGAAAGTCGAAACTTACAAGTTTCGACATAAAATCTTTGATTTTATGACAAATTTTCAAAGAAAATTTGTCATTACCCATTGCAATAAGTGTCGTGCAAAATTAAATTCCACTATTTAATTTTGCCAAA
>JAZRNY010000037.1:0-65364 GCA_045648445.1 Acutalibacteraceae bacterium | reverse complement strand
TACACGAAAAAAACCAAAACATACGATTTGAGCCTGTAGGACTTAAAATCATAGGCTTATATTTGGGGTTAAATGTTTTTGCCGTCCAACTTCTACCCGAAAAAGCACCCGAATAGTTTGTTAAATTTCCGTAGTCTTGGTGGTTATCCCAAAACCTATCGTATTCCGCTTTTTGCCCAGTTTCGTAAACTGCATCAATACCTCCCGGCATTTCATTTGTCTTATAGGTTTCTTCGCCACCTGTTTTTTCTCTGATTTTATCTGCTATGGCTTTAATATTCGATTCTTTATAAACTTTCTTTGCCATTAGTAGTTCACCTCGTCTCCGTCAGGCATAATATCAAGCACCATATTCGCTATTTCGGTTTTATCGGCTTCGGTAAGAATATAATCTTCCCCGTCTTTACCATCAATTCCATTTATACCATCTTTACCATCAATTCCATTTATACCATCTTTACCGTCAATTCCATTTAAACCGTCATCACCTTTATCGCCTTTTTCACCTTTAAAAGCACCATTATCGGCATCTAATCTAACACTTTGCGCTATTTCTAAAACCGACTGGTAAAGAGACACTATTTGCTCGTATTCACTGGGAGTCGGTTCACCGGGTGCGTCTCCCTGAGCGTAACCGCTTTCTTTCACCGTTACCTCTACTGCGTTTGTGGTAATACGGCTATCATCCTTAGTACCTATAAGCGAGAAAGTAAAAGACGGAACCTTAATTACCTCATAAGGAACAAGATAACTGTTATCACCTATGTAAAAACCGCTATCTTCATTAAAAATTGCCGAAACAACGTTACCTTCAATTCCCTTAAAAACAGCGGTCACTTGGTATCCGTTCCACTCTTTTGACAAATCTAATTTAAGTGACAAAAAATTTACGGAATCGGAATAAATCGGATCTGCGCAAACATCAATGTGCTGACCCTTAACTTTTGAATAAATCATAAATTTTACCTCTTTTTTATTTATTTAACAGCAGTATTGCCTGACCTCATTTCCACTGTCAAAAAAATAATAATAGGTAAATGTGCGACATTCGCCGACATAGTTTTGCACAATTGGTGCAAAACGTATGTTAATAACCCGTTCAAAACTCCAATAAGTATAAAAACCCTTCCGTTTTTTAAGGTTAACGGAAGGGCTTTAATTATCTTATATTTTAATTATTGCATATATTTGTCTGTATAATCTTTAGTTTCAATAACTTTGCCGGAAATACGTGAATCTTCAGCAGCAAATACAAGAAGATGGTTGTAGCAAGAAATTCCGATTTCGCTTACGTCTTCTTTAGTAAGTTGACCTGTTAAATATTTATAAAGGGCAGTAACTATACCTGTATCTCCGCCGCCGTGACCTGAAATAATAGAGTCACCTGCAATCTCAATATCTGCCTCAAGATAACGATACTCTTTAGTAGCGAAATCATAAAAGTAGAACTGTTTGCCGTCCTCGGCTTTCATTTCGCAGTGAAGCATACCTTTAGTACCCATTATATCACTATATCTGCCACCTTTAGTAAATGCACACATTGTAAGAAGAACGGTACTCTTATCTTCAAATTCCATATTAACGGTCTGATGGTCAACAACGTCGTTGTCGCACTTAAAGATACATTTACCGTACTGTGTGGTTTTAAGAGCGTTCATAACGTCCTCATCGGTAGGATTAACCATTTGAGTAGAAGCCCATCTGAACCAACCGTTTGCCTTATCATCATAATAAAGTTTTACGCTGTTATAAGGACAGGTATCGTATTCGGGACAGCCTTCAAGACATCTTTCGGGAGCGCCTTCGGGTGCATTTTCTTCTCTAAAGTAACTAAGAGATCCGAAAGACTGAATTTTATCACACTTTTTGCCAACAAGCCACTGAAGGATATCAATATCGTGACAGCACTTTTGTAAAAGCATAAAGGAAGCGCGACCGGAATTGCCCCAATTACCCCTTACGAAACTATGGCTTTGATGAACGTTACCAACTGCTTCGGTATGGTTTATGGCAATAACCTTGCCGAGCACACCGTCATCAATGTATTTTTTAAGTTGCATAAAGTAAGGAGTATAACGAAGTACGTGACAAACCATAATCTTTCTGCCGTACTTTTCAGCCTGCTTATAAATCATTCCGCATTCTTCGGGAGTGGGAGCAGCGGGCTTTTCAAGAAGAAGGTCATAACCAAGTTCCAAAGCCTTCATAGCAGGTTCAAAGTGAAGTTGATCCATAGTAGAAATAATTGCAACGTCTGCAAACTTAGGTCTATCTAAAATATGCTCCCAAGTAACATAGCAGTTTTCATCGGGAATATTATGTATTTTTTTAACCGATTCTCTTCTGCTAACGATAGGTTCAGCGACACCTACTACCTTAAACTCATCGGGGCGGTTCTTCATAATGTTTGTATAGGTTCTGCCTCTATCACCTGCACCGATTACTATTACTTTAATTGGTTCCATAAATATGCCTCCTAAATTTAAAGACTTGTAAAAAAAGTTTTTTTGTGATATAATCGCTATATCACTAATTATTATAAGGTTTTTTAATAAAAAGTAAATTCAAAATCATATATATAATCTTTAAAATTATATACAAAAAAAGGAGAACTATGAATCAGTTAATTATTAAAGATAATCCTAGGGTAACTGCGCTTCATTCCCTTTTTACCTACACCTACCCTGCAGATTTTAAGTTTCACGGCGAAAGTCATAACTTTTACGAAGTAATAATTATATTATCCGGAAAGGCCAGTATTACTGCTGACAGCGACGTTTTTTCTCTTGAAAGCGGTCAGGCTTTTCTTCATCCACCCATGCAGTTTCACAACGTTATAAGTGCTTCAACCGAACCCTTAAGCGTTGCGGTTATCTCCTTTTCGGGTCAACATATCCCAAAAGTTATGGGTGTAAGTGTAATCGAGAATATGTCGGTAGTTCAAAACCTGTTAAGCAAAGCGGAAAAATCCTTCAACTTTAATGATATTTGGGTTACTTCCGCAAAAGTGCAAAATAATTCCCATTTATTCTTTATAAAGGATTTTGAAACATTTCTTATTTCCTTAAAGGAAAGCACTCTAAAGAAAAAAGAAAAACCGAGTTTAAGCAAAGCCAACTATTCCCTTATAGTAAATACACTGCAACAAAATATCGACAAAAATCTCAAGGTCGGCGATATTGCAAAGCTTCTTAATATGAGTGAAATCGGCGTACAAAAAACCTTTTCAAAGTATGCCGGAATAGGTGTTATCGAATACTTTAATAATATAAAAATACGAAAAGGTATCGAACTTTTAAAATCAGGACTGAGTGTTAAGGAAACCGCGCTTCAATTAGGCTTTAACGATGCTAATTATTTTTCCACCGTTTTTAAAAGAATTACGGGAAATCCTCCATCGAAATTTATATAAGAAACATGGCGAATGCTCAAGTGGAGCATTCGCCATTTATATTTTATTTTAAATTAACGTCGTAGGTAAGGCTTCCCTTTGCTTCGTGATTGCCAAGCAGTACCTCAAGTCCTGCTTCGACAGCCATCTTTGAATTACCGCCCATAATTAAACGGCTAACGTGAGGTATATCCTCAAGCACAAACGGATTACCAAAGTGAAGCACTGTGGAAATTCTGTTTGTTACCTGAAGCGCAGCAAAAATTGAGAGTAAACGGGGAGTAAAGTCTTCACAGCCTTGAAATGCTTTACCATCGGTAAAGGTAACAAACACTACGTCGTCATAAGGCAAATTATCCTCGGTAATTCTCCAACCGTCAGTGGAACTGGGGAATTCCTTAATAATTCTATATCCCGAATCAGGATAGTTCTCAAGCAACTTATCCTTAATATACATAGGATTGTACCAATTTTTACTCATTGTATCAACGTCGATTTTATCGTTGTGAAGTTCCGCTTCGTTATGGCACATAATTAAGAAATAGTGCTTTTTATCCTTTGGAAGAGCAACGCTTACACCTTCGTCAGTTTTAGCATAAACACCGTCGGTATTAAGCTTATGATAGTTAATTTCATCTTCCTCGGTAATTTCAGCAGTTGTATCAAGAAGCGTTACCTTGTGCTGTGCATCAAGCACGTACTGAACAGCCTCATCAAGCACGTCATCGGGAATAAGGCCTTCCTTATAACCCTTAAGAAGCGACTCGTAACCGGGTTGATTTTCATACCAAATAAGCGCCAAATCGGCTCCTCCCGCAACGGCAAGAGATCTGCAACCTTCTACTCCGTATTTAGCGGTAACACCACCCATACAAAGAGCGTCGGTAATAACAAAACCGTTAAAGCCAAGGCTTCTGAACAAATCCATCGTGGGCTTTGAAAGACTTGAAGGCTTTTCGGGGTCAAGAGCAGGAACCAAAGAATGTCCTGTCATAACACCGTCCAAAAGTCCTTTTTTACAAAGTTCCAAATAAGGATACCAACAGTAGTCGATAATTTCTTCTTTTATTGCGTCGGAGAAAGACTCTGCCATATGGGAATCTATATATTTATTATGGTCTTTACCTGCTCCGCCTGCGCTTGGGAAATGCTTACCAACGGTAAGTACACCGCCGTCGTGCATACCCTGAGCTTCTGCAGCTGCAAGTTCGGCTACTCTATACTTATTGCCACCAATGGAACGATTAGTGGTCGCGCACAGGGCGTTAAAGTTAACCATATCAAGCACAGGATTACAAACAACGTTATATCCCGCTTTTCTTGCTTTAACAGCGGTAATCTTACCGAAAGCGTATGCGCTCTCTATTGTGTTACAGGTACCGATAGCATTGTGTTGACCAATGAGTTCGTCGTTACCGTCAACAGAACGAAAACCGCTTTCAGCATCGGTAAAAATAAGTATCGGATAATCAGCCGCTTCCTTAATTTTAGCCATATATTCTTCAAATTTGTAATTATTTACCATCCAGATAGCGCCAAGTTTATGTTCTCTTATCATCTGAATAGCATATTCAGCATTTGCCTTGCTTTTTTCTTCGTCCCAATAATTACAAATACGTCCACACATAACCATACCGAGTTTTTGTTCAACGGTAAGGTCTTCGAGTTTTAATTCTTAAATTCCCATAACAGCACACCTACAATTTCTACTTTTTACTGAAGTTTAATATCGTAAGTTAAACTTCCCTTGGCTTCATGGTCACCAATAAGTACATCGATACCTGCATTTACTGCCATTTCGGACATACCGCCCATAATAACGCGTGAAACGTGAGGCAAGGCTTCTAATGTAAAGGGATTACCAAAGTGAAGCACTGTAGAAATTCTATTTGTAATCTGAAGTGCTTTGAATAAGGAAATAATACGTGGAGTAAAGTCTTCGCAACCAAGATAAGCACGGCTATCGGTAAAGGTTACGAACACAACGTCATCATAAGACGTATTATCAGAAGTTATTCTCAAGCCATCCGTACTTGTAGGATATTCTTTAATAATTCTAAAGGCAGAATCGGGATAAATTTCCTGTAGTCTTTCTTTAATATGAACGGGGTCGTACCACTGTTTAGTCATAGTATCAACGTCAATAACACCATTTTTTACGTTATTTTCGTTTTGACACATAATAACAAAATAGTGCTTTTTATCTTTTGGTAGTGCTACCTCAACACCATCGTCGGTTTTAGCGAAAACACCATCGGTATTGATTTTATGTACGTTGGCTCTGTCTTCCTCGGTAATTTCAGCAGTAGTATCAAGAAGAGTCACCTTATGCTGTGCATCAAGTACACACTGCACTGCTTCATCAAGCACGTCATCAGGAATAAGACCATCGTTATAGCATTTAAGAAGTGATTCATAACCTGCTTTATTTTGCGTCCAGATAAGTGCCAAACTGTTACCGCCCGCAATACTTAACCCTCTGCTACCGTCAACACCGTATTTAGCAGTAACGCCTGCCATACAAAGAGCGTCGGTAATAGCAAAGCCATTAAAGCCTTTTTCTCTGAATAAATCCATAGTCTTTTTAGAAAGGCTTGATGGATATTCTTCGTCTAATGCGGGAATTAAAGTATGACCTGTCATAACGCCGTCCAAAAGGCCACGTTTGCAAAGTTCGAGATAAGGATACCAGTAATAATCAATGATTTCGTTCAACTTAATGTCAGATTTACCTTCTGCCATATGAGAGTCAATCCATTTATCAGCAGCACCAGCGCTTGGGAAATGTTTACCAACTGTCAAAACACCACCATCGTGCATACCATGTGTTTCAGCAGCGGCAAGTTCGGTAACTCGGTATTTATCGCCACCCATTGAGCGCATTGTCATCATACAGCAACTGTCTTCCTTAACCATATCAAGAACAGGGTTACATACAACGTTATACCCCATTTTTCTTGCTTCAATAGCGGTTACTTTACCAAATGCATAAGCGCTTTCAACGGTATTGCAGGTGCCTATTGCATTGTGAGCGCCAATAAGCTCACCATTCTCAGATTCGCCACGAAAACCGCTTTCAGCATCGGTAACAATAAGAATAGGATAATCGGCCACTTCCTTAACCTTAGCCATAAATTCTTTAAGTTTATAGGGTGCGGCGCCCATCCAAACAGCACCCAATTTATGTTCTCTGATCATTTGAAGAGCGTATTCTGCATTTTCGTCACTCTTCTTATCGTCCCACAAATTATTTATATGACCACACATTACCATGCCAAGTTTTTGCTCTACTGTAAGGTCGCTGAGTTTCAACTCTTTAATTCCCATTTAAGACACCTCCAAAGTGTTTTTTTCATTTTAACAAATGGAAATTCAAAAGTCAATTAACTAAAAGATTATAATTATATATTACATTTTTTTAAATGCATTTATGTGTTTTTTTACAGTTCGGTTTTCGAGAGTATGTTCGCCGCCTGTTTGCATATTTGTGCAAAGGATTTCGCTTTTTTATTTTTATTCATTATTTCTAATGGAAGTTCGAAATATCTATTTTTAATTTCCAAAATACCTTTTGCCATACCGTCTCGGTTTATTTCGGTTTTTTCAAAAATTGCTTTTTTAACTTCCGAGAATATATACTCCAGTTCAGGAAGATATAAATACTCAGCGTTTTCATAAATAAATGAACGGCAGTAATAACATTCGCAGTTATTTTTAAGGGTGGTTTCAAAATTAGGATTGGTATTTGTCACACTCTTTAATTTATTTAAAGAATCATATAGCGAATAATCGGTATGTCCTGCCAGCAATTCACACATAAGTTTCATAAGCGAAATTGCATTATCCATAAGCGTAAATACATAATCCGATTTTTCAAAATAAAGAATTTGAGCCTTTAAAAGAACGGCATCTAAATATCTACCTAATACAGTTCTTGCTATATCATACAAATCACGGTTCATTTGCTCGTCTTCGGGAGAAATATCAGAAAGCCTTTCCAAAATTTCAATAGCAAGATTTTTATATTTAGGTTTGTCGCCCAGTCTGCGTTTATTCCAATCTAAATGTCTTGCTTCAAAACCTACCCTGCCAAAAGGATACGTAAATATGGGATTTCCGCTTTGTGCTGCAGAATTATCCATACTCCACGCGCTAAGCGAGATTATAGGCAAAAAGTCTTGCCATAAATCATTCATAACAGAGGCAACTTTTTCGCTGTATCTATCATTACAGTATTTACTTATAAACTGTCCTATTGACGGAGTTTCTTTTTCCCACGCGTTTAAAGACAAATACTCAGTTATAAGCGGATCCCCGTGGGAAAGTTCGGGCCAAAGAACAACACCCTTACAGGCTTTATCGTCTTTAGCAATTTTAATTCTTTCATTAGTAAGTTCGTAAAAACCACGTATATCGCTTTCAGGCTCGTAACCGCTGAATATACCAAATATCCACGGAAAATTATCTTTTAAGTTCCATTTTGTAAAATTGTTTTCTTTGGTGGTATCTGAAGTATAGTCAAATATAATAGACTGATTGGGGTCAAGTTCGCTTATAAGTTCTCTTACTTCCTCAGGAGTAAAACGCATCCATAAATCCCAACTTGCAATAAGCAATGGTGCGTTAGGATATTTTTCTTTAATGTGTGAAGCAATACGTCTATAAACGTAAAGTTTCATACGGTGATTTTCTTCTGGGTTTTGTGAATATTTGCGCTCACCAAGACCTATAGTATGAAAAATTTCACCGCTTCCGTATTCCTTTACGTGAGCGTCGGTAAGATGAAAATAATTATTTAAATTTTCATTTTCTCTAACGTCCCAAACAAGTCCCGTAGGCTCACTGTAACTAGTGGTTGCTTGTGGTAACATTTTGGGATTTTTCTTATTTAAAAATTCATAAGGCGTACGAGAATACCAATGGGTCATGGTACCGCAGTCTTCAGGATGCATTAAATCGCGCTCCCTGGCATACTGTAAAATTTTCTTTCTGAGTTCACCCCTAAACTTAAGTGACCAGAAAAGATTTCTATCATTATAACCGTCGGTTGATTCCGGTAACGGTTTATCAAGTTCTGGATAACTTACAATATCGGGAAATGCCTTTTGAAAAATATCGTCCATACCAATTCTGAGCATAAAAAGATTAAGACGTTTTTTCAGCAGCCAATCAATTTCAGTTTGCCAGTCTTCAAAACTCCAATGTTCTGCTTGAAAACGATGTAAACTTCTATGAGCAAAATAACGGAGACCTCTGTAATCAAATCTCGGAGACTCGGTTAAATCTATACCTTGAGCAACAAGTTCACCTTTTTTAATCCTGTCACCATCCCAAAAATATCTGCAACCCATATATTTTTCAAAATAGCGAAAAACGCTGTAAATAGTGGACCTACCGCGTCCGCCGGCAAAAATTAAATAGTTTTTACCATTACTGTTAACCGTTCTTATACAGTAATCATCGGTACCGTATCTAATAGAAAAACTATCGGTCTTTCTATTCAAATAAAGGTCTGCCGTAACAGAGTTTGCGCTATCACTGCCTATAAGAACAAAAAGGTCCGAAGTTATATCTGAACCCATATACTGCGTATCGGTAACGGTTACAATTTCGCCATCACAAATTTTTGTTGCAAAATTCTCAAATTCTTCTGCCGCTATTTTATAAGCGGTATGAGCCTCATTTGGACGAATTACGGTAATTGTCATATAATCATTCCTTTATTAATCATCGGTTTTTACGTATTCGTTTTCACGTATGCCCGGATATTTTTCATCTAAATATTCTTCTCTATAGGGATTCAGGCCCTTTGAAACTGTCTCGGGTTTATTAGGAAGCAACCAACTCTTTTTACGATAGAATTGGTTATGGAATTTATTTTCAATTCTATCTGCCTTTTCCAACATATTCATACAGGCTCTTATACAGCCTCTGGCACCGCATATAGCAAAATATCCCGTGTGTGAAAGTATGTAATCATAATATCCCATAACATTAGATGTTTCGGGCTTTCTTCCCCATCTGCCGCCTGCCATGGTATACGACATAATATACGCTTCTTCTTCGGTCATTTCACTGTTTCGAACGTCAAAAGCCATATTTGGAAATTCTTTTTTAAGGAATGGAGAACACTCATTGTTCATACCGTGATGCGAAAGGGTACAACGTCCCATTCTTACGTCACCATACCAAATAGTTTTTTCATTATTAAAATCCACATAAAGACGTTTGTTTTCATCCTTGACGCTTGGTACAGCGCTACCGGGGCACTCTCTTTGACACGCTCCGCAATGAAGACATATTTCTCCTGTATCCATAATAGGATCGGGTTCAAGTTCACAGTCGGTAAATATTAATCCAAGACGAACTCTGGGCCCAAACTCTTTTGTAAGAAATACCTTTGAAAATCCTATTTCACCAAGTCCGCAACCTGCCGCAATAACGCGTACACTGCAAACTACGTCAGCAGGTACTTTCCCCTCTGCTACAGGTTCGTTCGTCACACCGTTACCTTCGGGTACGGCAGGATAATGACATACCGCTTCCCAACCGAAATCTTCAATAAAACAAGCAAGTTCGTAAGAACGGATAGGACGGAAAAGTGAATTTAATTTATTGTAAGAGTAAAAAGTATAGTTATGCCAATGTGTACCTTCTTCTATACCGCGATAGGTACCTCTCGGAATACGCATAGCAACAGCAATAACCGATTTTGCTTCAGGAAAGTATGTAAGAGGCGACATTAATATGGGAGCATTTTTAAAACGTTCAATATTACCTATGGCAATACAGTCAATGCCCAATTCTTTTGCCTTTTCTTTAATAATCTCAGATGTTAGTTTCATTATTTTGCTCCTTTGCTGAACTGACCGCCAAGTACGTTATGGCTTTGTGTATCACGCTCTGCAGCATAGTTTTTACCACCGATTGCCCAAGCATCACGAGTGCGGAAAGGTTTATTAAAGGTATTTTCAAGCGCGTTTATCTCTTCCAAATGGCAAAGACAGGTACGGTTACAAAGTGCCGCTATTCTGTCAGGCTTTACGTTTGGCGCAAATCTGCTTATTGAAGCGCCGTTTTTACAACTACGGCATTTATCGTAATCAATGTCAGCAACCTGCATTTTTTTACCACAAATTTCAATTTCGGTCAAATTTTCTTTATCAATAGCGCCCATAGGACAAACTTCTGCGCATTTTCCGCATTTATCGCAAACACTGCCCTCAAATATGGGTGTTGGCTCAATTTCGGCATCGGTAATTATCATATGAAATCTTTGACGTGAACCGTATTTTTTAGAAAGGAAAATACCGTTAAGACCAATTTCGCCAAGACCGCAAGCAACTGCCGCATAATCAAAATCAGGATATACGTTCGGTTCTGCTCTACCCTCTGCTACCGCAACGCCTTGAGGACCAAGTTCACTGGGATTCGGGAAAATAGGACAAGCCTCCCAACCGTTGTTTTCAATAATGTTAACTAAATCATAACAGGCTACCGACAAAAATTCATCTTCAAGCCAGTTAAGACCGAAAAGTTTATAATCCGAAAAATTAGTACCCTCTTCAATACCGCGGAGTGAACCTCTGCAAATACGTCTGCCCACCATTATAACGGTTTTAGCCTCAGGGAAAATAGAAAAAGGATTGTGCTGAGGATCAACACCTTCAAAACGGGATTTGTCTGCAAAACCAATCATATCTATTCCGATTTTTTGGGCTGCATCTTCAATAACTTTCTTTAAATTAACGTTTTCCATAACAAATAACGCCTTATTTTGCATATATTTTTTCTTATTATAAAATATATCGTGACCATCGTGAACCTTATTTTCAATCAAAAGCGTGGATTTTTTAGTCAACTATTTATATCCTTAAAACCATAATATATTCGCATAATTTTATTTTTGGTTGACTTTTTGGTTAAAATGTGCAAATATATAAAAGGTGATGATAATGATATTCAATTACGATTCACTTTCATTTGAAATTTTGTCGGTTGAGAGAGTAAAACACAAAGACGGTACGTTTAGTGTAAAAGAACGTCCCTATGCCGCGCTTTCAATAAGAATAAACGGCAAAAGCAGTTTTACAATTGATAATAAACATATTACTGCTAAAACGGGCGACATTTTATTTATTCCCGCAAATAAAATCTATGAAGTGAAATATTCAGGTAGCGAATATATTGTGGTTCACTTAATCGAGTGCAATTATACCGAAGCAGAATCTATTACCCCAAACAATAAAGATGCCCTGTTATCAATTTTTGTTCAAATGCTCGAACATTGGAGAAAAAGAAAATCGTCTAACAAGGCAAAATCTTATTTATACGATATTCTTTATAAACTTGAAGAAGAACTTATTGAAACTAAAAGCAAACGTCCTGCCGAATTTGAAAAATGTTTAAATTTTTTGGACAAAAATTTTTGCAACCCAAACTTAAAAATAGAAACTCTTTGCGACTTTGGATATATCAGCCGTTCAACTTTACAGCGTTACTTTTTCAAATATATAGGAATATCTCCAAAACAATATTTGTTACAGTTAAAGCTTAATAAAGCCATTGATTTATTGGCAAACGAAAACAGTACCATTTCCTTAATTGCCGAATCTTGTGGATTCAGCGATGAAAAATATTTTTCAAGAATTTTTAAACAAACCTACGGCATCTCACCTACCGATGCCCGACACAGAAAACATTTTTAAGAAACGAGGAAAAAACAATGAGCGAAATTACAAAAATCCTAGAACTTTCCGAAATGAACAAAGAGGACGCCGATTATTGTGAAGAATGTTTTGCAAAAATAAAGGCTGACCCAAATTTTTTTAGTGAACTTATATCTGCTGAAAAACAGTTTATGTCCGGCTATGTTCCAACTAAAATCAATAAAAGATTAGCCGAAAAAACAGGCATTCACCGTTATACCGTCGATTTAATTGTAGCAATATATGCAGCAATTCGTGTATCAAAACTTTACGAAACACACGGATACAGTGAAGAAATATTTACAAAAACCATACCTCATACCATTCGTCAAAACATTGACGTTTGTAAGCAACTTTACGGTATTGTCGGCACCTTCGTTTTTAATGCATATAAGCGTCACTACCAGTGTGAACGCTTTGCTCTGGGCAGATTACAGTTCGAGGCTATCCCCGTTCCATTTGACTATAAAGACGTATGTAAAAAAGGAGACATGGTACTTTCTTGCCATATCCCTGCTACAGGTCCTCTTCTTATTGAAGACGTTGAAGAAGCCTTTAAGTTAGCCTATGATTTTTATCATATAAACGGACCGTTAGTTGTTGTATGCAGTTCTTGGCTTTTATATCCGCCTCATTATGAGGAAGTATTTCCTAAAAATTCCAATTTAAGCCGTTTTTACGAACTTTTTGATATAGTATCACAAAGAGAAGCAAACTATACCGAAGCCGGTTGGCGCGTATTCGGTACTATGGATTTCGATTTCAATAAATTCCCTCAAAAAACAACTTTACAAAAGAATTTATATAAATTCCTTGAAAGCGGCAAAAAAATGGGAAGCGGCTACGGGATACTCATCCGCAACTACGAATAATATTTTTGCAAATAAAAAACCTCTTTTGTTATATAGACAAAAGAGGTTTTTTGGTGCCGGTGGCCGGACTCGAACCGGCACGGTATCGCTACCGGTGGATTTTGAGTCCACTACGTCTGCCAATTCCATCACACCGGCAAATTTACCTTGATATTATACACTATCAAGGCTTATTTATCAAGTGTTTTTTAAAATTTATTTTTCAATAGTTGCAACTATTATTTGAGCGGTTGTTTTTGCCCAGAAATCGTTGGCGTGATTTATGTTATTACTAAGATAATCTTCATAGTTTTTACTGTTTAAAGCATTAACCCAAAAGGGTGTTGTCTTAGCAACTACACAGTTATCGTATTTATTTGAAACTTCGGATAAAACCTCTTGAAGTTCAAAGTAATTTTGACGATAATTTCTATAAATATAGGTTCTTTCATTATTAATTTTTCCCGATACCATAACTATAAGGGCGTTAGGATAAAGCCTTTTAAAATCAGCAACCATACTATCAAAAGACTCTAAGTATGAAGCAGGAGCGGTTCTTGCATCATTGCCCATAAATTTTATATATATTATGTCGGGCATTATTTTTTTGCCGTAATATTTATTCAAAAATTCTATTCTTGGAATAAGATTCTTTTTACCCCAAGCTGCACCCGTACCGCCGTTAGCAATATTGTAAAAACTAACCTTATTGCCGTTACCGTATCTTTTAACCATTTCATTGGTTGCCTGTTCAAAGAAAGGAACTGCAGAAATACCGTCGCAGGTTTCTTTTCTTAACGTCACCTGATATTCTCCGTTTTCGTCGGGTTCTCTGCTAAAAAGCTCATAATTTTTCAGCATACCCGTTGAACTGCAACCCGTTGCGGTAGAAGCGCCGAAAACAAGCGCGTTTATCTCCTCACCCGAAGCGAGTTTTTCGTAAAAATATTTAACTCTGTCACTCTGATTATCTGGTTTTTCGGGACAAAATCCCTCTTCACCCAAATCTGCCCACGTTTTAGAATGTGTATAGGTCACGTAAATGGTGCATTTTTCGTGATAAGCGTCATAAATAAGGTTGAGGCCCTTATCACCTTTTTCAACGGTTGTGTACCATGAAGCCGCTTTGCCCGAAGTGCCTACGTTAAGCGCAGGGTCAAAGTAAGAGTCTTCCTCATTTGCAGAAACGGTAAAATTCCCCTTCCAACAAGGACAGCTTCCGCCCTCAATAAATATTAACTTTCCGTTTTCAACCTTAAAGTCAACGCCTAAAACGTACCATTTATCAAGATTATTATTACGAACCGAAACAATCTCGTCAATTGGGAAAAGTAGTTTCTTTTCCTTTTGCACTATACCATCAGCCGAATCGGCAAACATTACAGCCTCGTGGTAAACGGTATCACCTTCCCAAACAGGTTTCATAAACACTTCAGGGTTATACTCAGTTAAATTTTCACTGTTAAGTCCAACGCCTACCTTATGACGAAGACCTTTAGGAAGCGATTTGGCATCTACTGTAAGAACGCCGTTTTTTACAACCTTTACGGTGTAAAAATCCTTTTCGCAAACAACTTCTTTACCGTTATAAAAAACAATAGGAGTTATTTTGCTATAGCACAATGCTTCAAAGGAAATTTCTTGGTTTTCGAACAAGTTTTCAAACCCGTCTCCATCTATTCGTTCAAGTCGTACAGCCTCATTAAGATATTCTATTTTTATTGTAAAAATATCCATATCATCAACTCCACGTAAATTATACTTTATAGATTTTAAAAAAGCAACACTTTTTAAAATTTTTATCATTAAGCCGGACAGTGTATGCTATTAAACTTTTTGTTAATACTAAAAATGGTGAAAAAAATGGATATAAAATACTTTGAAGGTAAATCTTTAAGTGAAAATATTGAAGAAAACATTAGATATATAAAAGAAATATTTAAAAAAGACGATATTTTACGAACACGAGAACTTACAACTCCAAAAGGATTAAAATGCGCATTATTCTTTTTTGACGGTATGGTTAACAGCGAAGTTCAAAACGAATCGGTTGTGCGTCCGCTTTTAACTTTTGACCAAGAATATGTTGGTTGCGGAGCCGATTTTGCCGTAGAGCATATACTTTTTACTGCCGAAACCAACGTTTGTGAAAACCTTTCGGATATGCTGCGTAATTTATTGTACGGCGATACGCTGATTATTTTTGACGGCGATAAAAAAGCAGTTACCGTTAACACAAAAGGGTGGCGTACCAGAGGCATAAGCGAACCCGGAGACGAAAGGGTTTTACAGGGTCCGCGAGAAGGATTTGACGAAGCGGTAATGCTTAATTTGGCAATGCTCAGAAGAAAACTTTCCACTCCCGACCTAAAAGCAGAATTCATACAGTCAGGCAGACGCACCGACACCAGAATGTTTATTTGTTATCTTGAATCGGTGGTTAACAAAACCGCCCTAAATCAACTAAAAAAACGTATAAATGAAATAGATATAGACGGAATTCTTGATGCTAACTATATAAACGAACTTATAAACACAAACCGCTTTTCAATTTTTAAAACGGCGGGTACCACCGAACGACCCGATATTGTGGCGGCAAGACTTCTTGAAGGCAGAGTAGCGCTTTTTATAGACGGCACACCTGTTATTCTGACAATTCCTTATTTATTTAGTGAAAATTTTCAAAGTGACGACGATTATTATCAGAATTACACCGTAGCCTTTATCGGCAGAATAATGCGATATATAAGTTTTATTTTAGCAATTAGTATTCCGTCTATATTTTTAGCCCTTATAAGTCACCATAAACAACTTATCCCAACATCCCTTTACCTTACAATATCTGCTTCGCGAAACGGACTTCCCTTCCCTTCACTCCTTGAATGTTTGTTTTTGATTTTAATTTTTGAACTGCTGAGAGAAACGGGACTGCGAGTTCCGCAAAGTATGGGAAGCGCTTTATCAATAGTAGGCGGTTTGGTTATAGGTCAAGCATCAGTTGAAGCAAAAATCGTCAGCGCCCCTATGCTTATAGCAGTAGCGGCAGGCGGTATTGCCGGTCTTATGGTACAAAAACTTAAAGGCGCAGTTTTTTACAGTCGAATAATACTTGTTTTACTATGTTATTTTTTTGGACTAACGGGATATTTCGTAGGTATTACTGCGCTTTTTGCAATAATTTTTTCTCTTGAATCCTTTGGAACTGATTATACAGTATCGCTTAATAATTTATCTTTTGACAGTCTTAAAGACAGTGTATTCAGAGCGCCTTGGTTTAAAATGCTTACAAGACCCCAAATTAGTAAAAACAGAATTAGGCAAGGGAGAAAAAAATGAAAACTTTAAAAATATTTTTGGTGTTATCAATCGTTTTTTCTCTTTGTTCATGCAAAACGCTTACCGAAATGCGTGAAGTTGAAGATGCGGTACTGGTATGTGCAATCGGTTTTGACAAAAGCGGTGATTTTATGAAAATTTCGGCAGAAATAGCCTTTAAAAGCGATGAAACGTCTTTGGTTACTGCTATAGCCGCAACACCCGAAGAATGTATAAAAAAAGTAGAAAAAAACATTCCCGAAAAACTTTTATTTTCACACTGCGGAACTGTAATTTTGAGTCAAAGCCTTACGCAAAAAACTTCGCGTCTTATACTTGATTATTTATTTTTAAAAGAAGATTTTCCCTTAAATTGCTACGTTGTTTCTGCCGATAACGCACAAAACGTTTTAAAATGTGAGACACCTTCGGGAGAAGCAGTAGGTTATGCAATATCTAAGTTGTTACTGAACAAAAGCGAAAACACAGACAGCCGTATTTTTTCGTTATACAAAAACCAAGAAATAATTCTCCCCTGTTTTACCAGTGACCAAAAGGTTTTAATAAGAGAGGCTCAAAAATGGAAAATAAATTAAAAGACGATTTTTCTTATATATGCTTATACGCTTTATTTTTTATAGGCAACGCCATTATAAATCTGCCTTTAAAAGAATACACTAAAGGAAGCATATTCGGGTTTTTTATTGCCTTTTTTATTGGCTTTTTTGTAATATGGCGACTAAGTTCAATAAAATTCAATCCCAAAACGACCTTTATTTCAAAAATAATTTATATTCTTCTATGCCTTTACGCTTTACTATGCGGAATAGTAACTCTTAGAAATTTTGTGACCTTTAGCGATAGAATAATACTACCCGAAATAAGCAGTATTTTTCCAACCCTTTTATTTTTGGCTTTAGTGTGGTTTTTGTGTAAACAAAATGAAATGGTTATTTTAAAATTAAGTTTTATAAGTTTTGCCGTCATATTAATTTTAACAGTAATTCTTTTTCTTTTTTCTATAGATTTTTTATCATTTAATTTAACTATCGAAAAAATGCCCACAATAAAAGAAATAGGCTATCAAAGTCTAGCCTATTTCTCTATGAGTTTTGCTCAAAGCATTATAATATTCGGTTTTTTAAAAAAGGGTCAACATTCGTATTTCGGCGGATATTTATTCGGCGGCGCCATACTGTTTTTAACCCTTATTCAATGTGTAGGCACCTTTGGTTTTTCTTCACTTTCAAGTCTTTTAAATCCATATTCTTCTGCGGTGGGAATAATTACCTTTGGGAATAAGTACAGCCGTCTTGAAGGCTTTTCATACTTTATTTATTTTGCCTGCACTCTTATAAAAACCGTTATTTCTATTACGGCGGCTAAAAACTTTTTTTCCGTTTCATTTAAAAAGGCAGAAAAATTCTTTTTACCGTTAATTGTTTTAATTTATCTTTTAATAAGCGTTTTAACTAACGTTTTTACAAATTTGCCATTTATAGTTATTGCGCCTTTTTTAGCAATCCCACCCGTAGTTTTTTTATTTTTACCAAAAAAACTTTACTCATAACTTGAATCGTATTCTCTTGCAATATTAAACCAAGTAATAGGTCCTACACTTCCCGACACGGGAATGGAATATAATTTTTGAAAAATTCTTACGGCGTTTGCCGTTTCAGGTCCGTAAATACCGTCAACCGCAATGACGGGTATTTCGGGAATAAAGGTAGCAATACGGGCAAGATAGGTTTGCAAATCTCTGACGTTTTCTCCACGCATTCCCTCACTAAGAACGTAACCGGGATAAAGTTTAGCATTTTGTCCGGAATAATTTTCGGGAAGATTATTTCTTATATCGTCGTATATTTCCCGTATTTTCTCCCAAGTTTGCCTATCAACTACCCCTGTAGGATTAATACCGTAAAAACTTTGAAAGGTATATACACCGTTAGCGGTATCTTCGCCGTAAACACCATCGATAGCAAATGTATTTAAATTTTGGTTAAAATATGCAATGACGTTAAGATAATACTGTATAACCCTTACTTCATCACCGCTGCTGCCTACTCTTAATTCTTGTGAATAAGGAAGACTTGCTTCCTCCCTTGTTATACCTATTGAATTAAGTTCGCTAAGCCTTCTTACCCCAACAAAAATACGCTTTATTTTATACCAAGTGGATTTATCAACCACCCCTGTTTCATCAAGAAAAAACACCTGTTGAAAGGTTTTTACTGCATTTTCGGTAGCAACGTCAAAAATGCCGTTTGGTAAAGGTATTTTTTGTATTGCAGGGTAATTATTGCTAATAGAATTAAGTTGCGTTTGAATTATTTTAACGTCATTTCCCGAATCCCCAACCTTTAAAGGCGTACCCGGATAGGAATCTTCCGGGTTACTAACAGGTGCGTCTTCAATAATATTTATATTGTCACCATAATAATTAGTCAGAATTTCATAAGGAGTCAAACCTCTTTCGGCAAGGCTGACAGTTCCCCACTGAGAAAGTCCGTCACAAGTAGATGTTGTACCGTTACAAAACTGTGTAAAAAACGGTTGAACGCTTCCGTCTTCTGCTACATAATCGTTAAAAATATCGTCAACTATCACGCTTATATTTTCAAAAATAGCCCTATCCTTAACAAATGCCTGATCAAACTGCGTCGAATTTGTTATATCAAAATTATATCCTCTGCTTTTGTACCATTCGGTATACACTCTGTTAAGGGCAAAGGTTATGATAGCGTAAATATTGGCTCTAAGGGCATTTTCAGGCCAAGTTGGATATATTTCACTTGACGCTACGTTTTTTATGTATTCGGTAAAAGGAACGGTGATATTTTCCGCGTTACTGCTTGGAGTACCCAAATGCACCGTTATATTAGTTGGAATAACCGGATTAAGTGGCATATTATCCCTCCATCAAAGATTATAAGGTTTTATTTCAACAACGTTTTCAGAACTATCGTTTCCGCCTGCCGCCCATTTCCACAAAAGGTTTACAGTCTGAATAGAAACAACCGCATCAAATACGGGAACGTCTTTCAAAGTAAAATCTAAAAAATTTTCTGCCAATGCCGTTATATCATAAAGTCCGTATACAATTTTTTCACCCGATGGCGAAAGACTTTCGCTTTTTAAAGGCGCCGAAAGTTCTATAACCTTTGTTTTACCGCTTATATCGGTTAATTCCTGCGCAATCATTTCCCCTGTTTGGCTGTCTCTTACCACAACCGTTGCGTTTTTAAGCGGTCTGTTTTGCGCCTCATTTACCACTACAATAAGACCGCCTTTGCCGGACGCTTCATCGTTCATTTCACTGACTACCGGCTTTGCTCTTAAACTCATTTTCCTCATTTCGTTTATATATTCTTCTACTGTTCTGCTTTGCATACACTCGCCTCCGCTTTCAGTATATGCAAAAAAAGACACGGATGTGTTTATCCGTGTCTTAAAAAATTATTTTTTTGGTATTTTGTAGGTTGGTACGAATTTTTTCACCCAATCGCGAATATCTTCGCTGTCGTCGTAAATTTTGTCTTTATATTCATCAAGAGAACTAATAAATTCTTCTTCATCAAAATCAATAGGTTGTCCTATGAATATAAGTCTGTTTTCGGTTTGAGTAAGACCTTCTTCACTCATTAAAAGTTCTTCGTACTTCTTTTCACCAGGTCTTAGTCCCGTAAACTTAATATCAATATCAACGTAAGGAGTAAAGCCTGAAAGACTTATAAGATTTTCAGCAAGGTCTAAAATCTTAACGGGTTCACCCATATCAAGTACGAAAATCTCGCCGCCCTTTGCGTTGGCTCCTGCCTTAAGCACTAGGGATACCGCTTCGGGAATGGTCATAAAATATCTTATTATACCAGGGTCGGTAACAGTAACGGGTCCGCCTTCGGAAATCTGCTTTTTAAACAGCGGAACAACACTTCCGTTACTGCCAAGTACGTTACCGAAACGCACGGCAACAAAATCGGTTTTGCTCTTTTTATTATAGGCTTGTACCACCATTTCACACATTCTTTTTGAAGCGCCCATTATATTGGTAGGATTAACCGCTTTATCGGTAGAAATCAAAACGAAACGTTCAGCACCGTATTTATCGGCGGCACGTACCGTTTTTAAAGTACCAAAAACGTTATTCTTAATTGCTTCGTTAGGACTGTCTTCCATTAATGGAACGTGTTTATGCGCAGCAGCGTGATAAATAACCTGAGGTTGAAAATCTCTGAAGATTTGTTCCATTCTTCTTGTGTCGCGGACACTGCCTATTCTTACCTCTAAGTTAAGTTCGGGATAGGTATGTTTTAGTTCGTTTTGAATATCGTAGGCGTTATTTTCATAAATATCGAAAATAACCAACAATTTAGGCTTATTTGCCGCAATTTGTCTGCAAAGTTCGCTACCTATTGAACCGCCGCCACCAGTCACAAGAACAGTTTTCCCTGCTACGTAACCGGATACGTCTTCTGTTTCAAGTTTAATGGGTTCACGTCCCAAAAGGTCTTCTATTTCAACGTCGCGAACGTTTTTAGCAGAAAAATCTTCTGCTTTTTCTATTTGATATACAGCAGGCAACGTTTTTAAAGCGCACCCAGTTTTCTGACAAATTTTAAGGATTTTGGATTTTTCTTCAGGTGGACAAGAAGGTATAGCAAAAATTATAATATCAATATTTTTTTCTTTTGCTATTCTTATAATATCAGCCCTTGTACCCAACACGGGCACGTTATTTATGAGCATTCCGATTTTGCTTTTATCATCATCAATAAGACAAATAGGGTTTGCGCCGCCATAGTAAGCGCTGTCGTGTATATTATTAATAATAAGACTTGCGCCGTCTCCTGCGCCTATAATCATAATATTTCCGTTTACTTCGCTTTTGGTTTGTTTTTTTCTTCGGTGATTTACACGCATCATATAACGCATTGCAAAACGTCCAACAATAATAAATACCGAAGCAAAGAAAGGCGCCGAAATATACACTGACCGTGGGAAAACTGCAAGAATACTGTCATATTTTAAATAAAGACTGACAATAAAAAGAACTGCATAAGCAAAAGCAGAAGACATAAAACAAGAAACCGCTACAATTCCTATTTCCCTAAGTCCTGCATAATGCCAAATTATGCGGTACATTTTCATAAAGACAAAAACCGCTATAAAAACCGCTACAACAAAGGGAATAGCAGTTAACATTCCTTTAGCCATTTCAGGATTTCCTCTAAAATATTTGGGCAAATGATCAAAACGCAAATACAAAGCAAACAAAAATGAAAAAGCCACAGTAATAATATCAACTAAAACTAAAATTAAAACCTTAACATTTTTTTTAAATTGACTCAAAGTTCTCTCTCCTAACTCTATATTCCTTTATATAATACCATAACTAAAATTTTTTTTCAACACAAAAAAATACTGCAATACCCTATAGGATATTGCAGTAAATTTTTAATCAAGTTCAATAGCGCCCGTATAAAGTTTATAATAGGTACCTTTTTGGGCTATTAAGTCATCATGATTTCCGCGTTCTATAACTCTGCCTTGTTCAAGAACCATAATTGCATCTGCATTGCGAACGGTTGAAAGTCTATGGGCAATAACAAAGGTAGTGCGGTTTTTCATTATTCTGTCCATACCGTGCTCAATGTGTCTTTCGGTACGTGTATCGACAGAACTTGTTGCTTCGTCAAGTACCAAAATAGGAGCCTTTGAAACGGCTGCGCGGGCGATATTAAGAAGTTGTCGTTGTCCTTGTGAAAGGTTGGCGCCATCACCCTCTATAACGGTATCATAACCGTTTTCAAGCCTCATTATAAATGAATGGGCACCTGCAATTTTAGCAGCCTCAACAATTTCATCATCAGATGCATCAAGACGTCCGTAACGAATATTTTCCAGAACGGTTCCCGTAAACAAATGAGTATCTTGAAGCACCATTGCTATATTTTGTCTTAAAAAGTCTTTATCGTAATCCTTTATAGAAATTCCGTCAATGGTAATGCTACCGTTTTCAGTATCGTAAAAACGATTTAAAAGATTTGTTATAGTTGTTTTTCCGGCACCTGTAGAACCAACAAAAGCAATTTTTTGACCAACTTTGGCAGAAAGAGAAATATCGTGAAGCACTCTTTTGCCTTCAACATATCCGAAATCAACATTTTTAAGTTCAACGTTACCTTTAATTTCGGTTTTTATTTCACCTGATTCTTTTTCGTATTCACTTTCAGAATCAAGAACGTTAAATACACGTTCAGCACCTGCAAGGGCGGCAAATACCGTTGACATCTGCATAGAAATGTTGTTTATTGGCATTGAGAAATGGCGTGAGTATCCTGCAAATACCGTTAAGGCGCCCGGTGTAAATCCTGTTAACACCATTAAAATACCGCCGACACCTACGGTAACACCATAAGAAATTTGACTGGTATTTCCCATAATGGGACCCATAATGCCACCGTAAAACTGTGCTTTAAACTGTCGTTGACGCAGTTGTTCGTTCAAAAGCGCAAATTCTTCGTTGCAGTCTTTTTCGTGGTTAAATACTTTAATAACCTTTTGACCATTAACGGTTTCCTCGATATAACCGTTTAACGCGCCCAGCGCCGCCTGTTGCGAACCGTAATACTTAGAACTTGACCTTCCTATAAGACCTGCCAATTTTGTAAATAGCGGTACAAAAGCGACTGTAACCAGCGTTAAAATCCAGTTGGTAGTAATCATAAACGTTAGCGTACCTATAAGGGTAATTGCGCCTGAAAACACCGAAACTAACGAGTTATTAAGCATTACGTCGATATTATCAACGTCATTTGTAAAACGGCTCATAATTTCGCCTGTGGGACGGCTGTCAAAGTAACTTACGGGAAGTTTTTGAAGTTTAGAAAACAAATCGTTTCTGATTTTTTCCACACTGTTTTGCGATACCGCCAACATAAGACGGCTTTGCATATAGGTAGAAACAACACCGACCAAATATATAAGCAAAAGTAACGTAAGAGCAATAATTATATATTCGGTAACTGTAGCGCTATTACCCACAATTTGAGAAATAATTTCGTCGGCTTTCTTTTCCATAACGCTTAAATTAAATTCGGCGTTGGGGTTAATTTCAAGGGTAATTCTTGTAATAACAGGCGCCAACATATATGAACCGATCAAAGAAGTTACGGTAGAAAAAATCATTGCAACCAAAACGAATATAAGCAGAATTTTATATTTGCCAACGTATGAAAGTATTCTTTTTATGGTTTTTCCTGCGTTCTTTGGTTTACCTTTCGCACCTCTGTGTCCGTGAGGGCCTCCGCCCCTAAGTGAAGCGCCGTGGGATTTTGTGGTATATTGGGCATTAAGTTTTTCAATATTTCTTGCCATAATTATTGCCCCCTTCCCACATTTTGAGATTGATAAATCTCTTGATACTCGGTATTGTTTGAAAGAAGTTGTTGGTGAGTACCTATACCGGTTATTTCGCCTTCATCCATAACTACTATAAGGTCGCAATCAATAACCGAAGAAATACGCTGAGCAATAATGATTTTAGTGGTAGAAGAAAGAGTAGAAGCAAACGCCTTTCTAATCAAGGCTTCGGTAGCGGTATCAACCGCGCTTGTCGAGTCATCCAAAATAAGAATTTTCGGCTTTTTAAGAAGCGCCCTTGCAATACATAGACGTTGTTTTTGACCACCCGATACGTTTGTACCGCCTTCGCTTAAAGCAGTATCATAACCGTCTTTAAAAGAAGAAACAAATTTATCTGCCTGAGCGTTGTCTGCCGCTTCTTTAATTTCTTCCACAGAAGCATCGTTATTTCCCCAACGCAGATTATCTTCAATACTTCCCGAAAAAAGTACGTTTTTCTGAAGTACCATACCAACGTCTTCTCTAAGATTATAAAGACTGTAATCCTTTACGTCGGTTCCGTCCACAAGCACCTGACCGTCATCAACGTCATAAAGACGCGGAATTAAGGATACAAGGGTAGTTTTTCCGCAACCCGTAGAACCAATAATACCTACAGTACTTCCGCCCTCAATTTTAAGATTTATATTTTTAAGTACGGCGTCTTCACTGTTTTTATAATATCGGAAGGTTACGTCTTTAAATTCTATATTACCGTTTTCAATTCGTTTTTCCGGTAAAGAAGCGTCATCGTCATTTATATCGGGATTGGTGGTAAGAACCTCTTTAATTCTTTTTGCCGAAGCAAGTGCACGGGCAGAAGTAAGAAGTAAAAAGGTTATCATCATTAACGAAAACAGTATTTGTGTAACGTAGGTAACAAATGCCGAAAGGTCACCGACCGGCATACTGCCGTTAAGTGCCATTTTACTGCCGAACCATACAACAGCAATAATTGTAAGGTTCATAAAAAGTGTGTTTGCAGGTTGCATAAATATAACAGCCTTCATTGCAGAAACGCCCGCATTTTTTAAATTAGCATTTGCTTTATTAAATTTCTTTTCTTCAAAATTTCCTCTTACAAAAGATTTAACAACCCTCTGATTTTGAATATTTTCCTGAACTGTATTATTAAGATTATCAAGACTTGACTGCATTTTTTGGAAACGAGGAAAACCAATAGAAATAAGGATACATATTACAATTATCATCAAAGGAATTGATACAACAAAAACCGTTGCCAAACTCGGATTTAAAGATATAGCCATAATAAGCGCACCAATAAGCATACCTGGGCTTCTGAGCGCCATTCTGAGCAACATATTAACAAAGTTTTGAAGTTGTGTTACGTCATTTGTAGTTCGCGTAACAAGAGAACCGGTAGAAAATTTATCAATATCGGCAAAGGAAAAACTTTGGATTTTTTTATAAATATCGTTTCTTATATCTCCTGCAAAATTAACGGCAGATTTGGCACCGAAATATGCGCCGCCAACACCGCCAAGCATCATAAGTAAGGCAACACCTACCATATCAAGACCCAAATATATACTTATAGATACAGTAAGTTCGCCATTCTGAGCAAGATTTATTATGCAAGAAAGAAGATAAGGCATAAGAACTTCGCCTATTACTTCGACTATCATACATAAAGGTCCCGCAATAAACGAAAAAGTATACGGTTTTACGTATTTAAACCAAAATTTCATATAAATTTTCCTTTCAAAAAATTACCAATATATTTTATCAAAATTTAAAGCAAAAATCAATAGTATTAACATAAAATTAACAATTGACACAAGGCTTTTTAAAGGTTATCATATTAATATAAAAAGGAGGCTATTTTATGGCAAGATTAAGAGTAAAATGCGCCGCTTGCGGTGACGTTAACAACATTAAACCCGGAGAAACTATTTGTCCCAAATGCAAACAACCTTTAAACATATCTCCCGATGCCTGTATATATCTTTACAGACAAGGTTCCCCCTATGGTATAGCAGGTGGTTTTGGTATTTACATTGACGGTGAACCCTTTGGACACATAGGCAATAAAGAAACACTTTGTATTCCTATGCCTTACGGTAAACATAATATTCACTGCGCCGTTGGTATGAGCAGAAACTGTAAAGACCTTCTGGTTGATTTAACACCTGAATGCCGTCACGCTTTTGCTAAGGTATATATTAAACCGGGCTTTTGGACAAACGATTTCGTTGTTGAACCCATTGACCCTGCAAAACTGGATTTAAAATTAGATTAATAACCAAAACTCCTTTCTGTGAATAGTATAAACAGAAAGGAGTTTTTTATATGACCGACATTATTCCCTATGCCGAACAATTGCTTTCAAACTATACCGATTATTCTGATATAATAAACAACGATGCTTTTTTACCTGCTTTTTTGCTGAAAAACGTAGGCAGATGGATGAAGGTTCAGTTACTTTACGGCAATTCACCCGTAACCCATATAGGAAGACTTTACAAGGTGGGAGTAGATTATATGGTACTTCAACTTGAAGCATCTACGGCGGCAACCCTTATATGTAACATAAAAGACGTTAAACTTATTACTATTATATACGACACGAATATAAAAAATCTTGGAAATTAAAAACTGCAGTGAATTTCACTGCAGTTTTATTTTTATTCGCTGATATTTTCAGTTTTTTCTTCCATAATTGAAACAAAACGAGCACCGTCGATTTTTTCTTCATTAAAGAGCACCTTAGCAACTTCGTGCAATTTAGGCATATTTTCTTTAAGAATATCAAGCGCTTTATTGTACTGCGTCATAACGATACTTTCGATTTCCTCGTCAATCATAGCAGCAATTTTTTCGGAATAGTTTGGAGTAGAAGAAAAATCTCTGCCGAGGAATACCGAATCGTTATCGGTACCATAGGTAACCAGACCGAGTTTTTCGCTCATACCGTACTTGGTAATCATTTTTCTTGCCAGTTCGGTAGCGCGTTGAATATCGTTTGATGCGCCTGTGCATATATCATCCTGTGTAAGTTGCTCAGCAGCGCGACCGCCAAGAAGAGAACATATATCTTCAAGCATAGAATTCTTAGAAACGTGACTCTTTTCATCGGTAGGAATATACATTGTATAACCTGCCGCCATACCTCTGGGTATAATAGAAATTTGATGAACAGGGTCTTGGGTAGGCAAGAAGTAAGAAACTATAGCGTGACCTGCTTCATGATAAGAAGTAATCATCTTATCCTTATCTTTAATTACTCTTGATTTCTTTTCAGTACCCATTACAACCTTAATGGTTGCTTCTTCAATTTGAGGTTGTGTAATGGCTTTAAGACCTTTTCTTACGGCAAGAAGCGCTGCCTCATTAAGAAGATTTTCAAGATCTGCGCCGGTAAATCCTGCTGTGGAAGCGGCAATAGTTTTAAGGTTAACGTCGGGACCTAAAGGCTTACCGCGAGAATGTACTTTAAGAATTTCTTCTCTACCCTTAACGTCAGGGTAATTAACAGTTATTTGTCTGTCAAATCGACCGGGACGAAGTAACGCTTTATCCAGTATATCTGGACGGTTGGTAGCCGCCATAACGATTACGCCTTCGTTTGCGCCAAAACCATCCATTTCAACAAGCAACTGGTTAAGGGTTTGTTCTCTTTCATCGTGTCCGCCACCAAGACCTGCGCCACGTTGACGACCAACGGCGTCGATTTCGTCAATAAATATAATAGACGGTGCATTTTTCTTTGCTTCTTCAAAAAGGTCTCTAACTCTGGAAGCACCAACACCTACAAACATTTCAACAAAGTCGGAACCCGAAATGCTAAAGAAAGGTACCCCTGCTTCACCTGCTACTGCACGTGCAAGAAGGGTTTTACCCGTACCGGGAGGGCCAACTAAAAGAACACCTTTTGGAATTCTGGCGCCAAGTTCGTCGAATTTCTTATGGTCTTTAAGGAAATCAACAATCTCAGCCATTTCTTCCTTTTCTTCGTCTGCGCCTGCAACGTCGGCAAAGGTAGTTTTTCTGTTTGTTTCCCTTTTTGGTTTAGCCTTACCAAACTGTAAAGATTTATCTGCGCCCATTGTAGAGCCCATTCTTTTTATAAATACTATTCCGATAAGCACCATAATGCCTATAAGAAGAATATTGGGAATAAGACTAACTAGCCATGCGTAATCGCTGCCCTTTTCATAGTTCATTTTTATGGGTGCTTCGGGATGGGCGGCATTATATGCCTTTACGTCAACGTCATCATAAAAAATGGCTATATCGGGAACGGTGTAGTTATGTTTTTTGCCATCTTTTGTAACGTAATCAAGGTCACCGTTATAAAGATTAAGGCTATATTCTGTTACCTGACCGCTTTGAAACTGCATAATTACATCGTAATAGGTAGTTTTAACCGTTTTTGTTGAATAACGAGAAACCGTTAAAACCGACATAATTAATATTATCGGAATTCCGATATAAAGCAGCAGATTTTTAACTGTTTTATTCATTTAATTTTCCCTCTCTAATTTTCCGTTTTTTCGCAAACGACCTTTATTATTTTAGTGGTGTTTTGGTCAACTGATACACGGCTGTCAACACCACCGCCATATACCCATACAACACCTTGGTCATCTGCCACAACAGGAAGAATGTCGCGAAGATACGCTTCTATCTTTTCTTCATTCATCCATTTACGCAAAGGCTTGGATACCTTTCTGTGAGAAAAAGATATTGTATCACCCGATAGTCTTGTACGAACTACTAAACTACCGACTATTTTATCACAGTCAATTGCATTTTTTAATAACAAATTATGAATTTTTTCGTTTTCTTTTATTAACTTTAGGTCTTCTTCCTTAAAAGTCACCGAAAAAGTCACATTTTTATTTTTTTCAAAAGAAAGATACCCGTCAGCCGATTTAAGCATTTTACCGTTTTTAAGTTCGGTTCTGCCACCGTTTACGGCTATGTTAAGGGTACTGCTTACCGAATAGTTTCCGCCATAACCGAAATGGTCAAGATATAAAGAAACAACCCTTGAAGATATTGCTTTATGAAGACTGCTAAAATTCTTAACATCTAATCTTTCACCGTCAAACCTTTTAACAAACTCGTTGTTTGCTGTTTTGTCAAGATAATCGCTGTCGTTTTTCAAAAGTTCAAGTGTTTTTGCAAAAGAACTAAGTAACGAAGGATTTAAGGTTTTCATTATGGGCACTACACTGTGACGAAGTCTGTTTCGTGTAAAGTCGTCAGAAAGATTTGTAGAGTCGGTCACGAAAGGCACTCCGTTTTCTCTGCAAAATTTTTCAACCTCATCTCTACTGCAATAAAGCAGAGGACGAATATATTTTCCTCGACGTTTTGGAATACCGCAAAGTCCCGAAATCCCCGTTTTTCTGGTCATCCTAAAAAGAACTGTTTCGAGATTATCGTCAGCATTATGGGCGGTAGCCAATGCGTCGCACTCTGTTGCATCAAAAATTTCGTATCTTACGTTTCGCGCGGCCAATTCTACGCTGATTTTTTCTTCTCTTGCTATACTTTCTACGTCAATTCTGTGAACACTTAACGGAACACCGTATTTTTTACAGGTTCTTCTTACAAATGCTTCGTCGCGGTCAGATTCATCGCCCCTTAACATATGGTTAATGTGCACCGCGCTAAGAGTAATACCAAGTTCCTCTTTAAGCATAAAAAGAGCAGTAAACAACGTCATTGAGTCGGCGCCGCCCGAAAGGGCAACCGCAATATGCTTTTCGTTTTTATTAAAACGAAACTTCCTTATTGAAGTTAAAACGTCACTCATTCATCAAAACCTGCAGGAGAAGTAAAGCGTGTAAATCTTCCGTCCCAATGAAGTTCTACCGTACCAACTTCACCGTGACGGTTTTTGGCAACGATACACTCAGCCTTGTTTGGATCTCCCTTTTCCTCTCCGTCTTTCTTTTCGCCGTCATAGTATTTTTCACGATAAAGGAAAAGTACTATATCTGCATCCTGTTCGATAGAACCCGAATCTCGAAGGTCCGAAAGCGCAGGGCGGTGTGACTGTCCTTTTGATTCGGTACCACGGGAAAGCTGTGCGCAAACCAAAACGGGTATCATTAATTCTTTAGCCATAACTTTAAGACTTCGTGTAATTTCAGAAATTTCCTGAACTCTGTTATCGGTACGATGAGCAGAATGCATAAGTCCCAAATAATCGACAACAACTAAATCAATGTCACCCTTACGTCTGATTTTAGCCTTCATTTCTGGAACTGTAATAGACGAAGTTTCATCAAAATAAATGTTAGCAGAACTAAGATTAGCGGCAGCCTGACCAAGTCTTGTCCATTCGTCAGGTTCAAGTTGACCTGTACGAAGTTTTTCACTCTTTATGGCGGCATCGCCCGAAAGCATACGCTGAGCAAGTTGGTCGCGTGTCATTTCGAGCGAGAAGAAAGCAACCGTTTTACCCGCCTGTACCGCAACGTTTCTTACTATATTAAGGGCAAAAGACGTTTTACCCATACCGGGACGAGCACCGAGTATTATAAGGTCGGATTTATTAAGACCGGTAATCATTTTATCAAGTCCCGAAATACCGGTAGGAATACCAACGTAATTATCTTTTGTTTCGGGATTGTTCATTTTTGAAAGACGGTCGTAGGTTTCGTTTTCAATAACCGACTTAATGTGTTCAAGGCCCGAAACGCTTCTGCCTTCACGAATATTATATATACGTTGTTCGGCAGTATCTAAAAGCATACCTGCATCTTTTGTATTTTCGGTAGCGTCGTTGATTATCTCTCTTGAAGCAACAATAAGTGCCCTCGCATAATAGCGTTCCCTAACAATAGACACATATGTAAGCACGTTTGCGCTACTTGGCACACTTTGAACAAGTTCGGTAATGTAAGATTTACCACCCGCCTTTTCGTAAACGCCTTCTTTTTTTAGTTTATCGAGAATTGTAACGAAGTCGATACGCAGATTATCGTTTGTCATATCAACAAGTATTTTATATATTTCTCTATGCTGAGGAATATAAAAATATTCTTCTTTAATCTGGGTAATAACCTCGTTTATACACGACGGATCAATAAGTATAGAACCTATTACCGCCTGTTCTGCATCAACGTCATAAGGAAGACCTGCGCCGTCGATGTCTAAAAATTGTCTTTCGTCAGCCATTATTATTCCTCAACCTTCACGGTGATTTTTGCACTGATTCCTGTATAAAGGCGAAGTTCTGCAGAGTATTCGCCAAAGTTTTTAATGTCGGACATATTGGTTTTCTTTTTGTCAAGACTAACAGAAAACTTTTTATTAATCTCGGCAGTTACTTCCTTTGAAGTAACTGCACCGAATAATTTACCTTGACCACCCGCTTTAGCCTTTATAACAACGGTTTGACCGTCAAGTTTTGCGGCTAATGCCTTTGCGGCGTCAATTTCTTCCTGCTTGTGATGAGCAGCAGCAGATTCTCTGTTTTTAAGTTCTGACATAGCGGCAGAATTTGCTTCTATAGCAAGATTTTTCGGGAAAAGGAAATTTCTTGCATATCCGTCGCTAACGTTAACAAGTTCGCCTTTTTTACCCTGACCTTTTACGTCAGCAGTTAATATAACTTTCATTTTTTTACATCTCCATTACTATTGGTAGTATTATTGGACTTCTGCCCGTACGTTCTCTTATAAATTTAGATACCCCGTCGCGAAGTCTTGCTCTTATTGAAGAATAGTCGCCTATTCCTTGAATATAACATTTTTCAAGAATATCGCAGGCTGTTTCGTTAAGTTCAGCCATAAGTTCTTCCGATTCTTTAACGTAAACAAATCCGCGAGAAGTAACCTCTGGTCCCGAAACGATTTCGCCTGTTACGCTGTCTATGGTAACGGCAACAATGATTATACCGTTATCGGCAAGGTTCATTCTATCCTTTAAAACAACGCTACCCACGTCACCAACGCCAAGACCGTCAACCAGTAGTCTTCCTGCAGGAACGTTAGAAGAAACCTTTATTCCTTTGTTACCTATTTCGATAACGTTACCTATATCGGCAACAAGACAATTTTCTTTTTTTATACCTACTGCCTGTGCCAGTGCAACACCGTGAACAAGGTGTTTTTGTTCGCCATGTACAGGAATGAAAAACTTTGGATTTATTATACTCATCAAAAGTTTTAATTCCTCTTGACAAGCGTGTCCCGAAACGTGAACGTCGTACATTTTTTCATACACAACGTTAGCGCCTCGGCGCATAAGTTCGTTAATAACGTTACCTACCGTTTTTTCATTACCGGGAATCGGCGTAGCGGAAATTATTATCATATCCGAAGGTATAATATCTATTTGTCTGTGTTCGCCCATTGCCATTCTATGAAGCGCCGATAAAGGTTCGCCCTGACTGCCCGTAGTAACTATTACCAACTGTTCAGGCGCATAATTTTTAATAGAACTAATATCAATAAGCAGATTATCGGGAATATGCAAATAACCCATTTCGTGAGCGATATTCACAACGTTTTCCATACTTCTGCCCGAAACGGCAACCTTTCTGCCACATCTTTCAGCCTGATAAATAATCTGCTGAATTCGGTGAATGTTAGAGGAAAAAGTTGCAACGATTATCCTGTGTTTGCCCGCTTTTCTAAAAAGCGTAGCAAAGGTATCGCCAACAATTCGTTCACTTGCGGTAAAACCGGGACGTTCTGCATTTGTTGATTCGCAAAGGAGCGCCAAAACACCCTCTTTACCAAGTTCGGCAAAACGCGCAATATCAATTACCGTGTCGTCAATAGGCGTTGTATCAATTTTAAAGTCACCGGTTTGAATTATTGTTCCTGCAGCGCATTTGATTGCAAGTGCAACTGCATCGGGAATTGAATGGTTAACGTGTATAAACTCAACCGCAAACTTTCCGAGTTTAACCGTATCACCTGCTTTAGTTTCAATAAGTTTTGCATTTCCAAGCAATGAATGTTCTTTAAGTTTGCCTGAAACGAGACCTAACGTTAATTTAGTTGCATAAATCGGAACGTTAAAGTTTCTTAAAAGATACGGAATGGCGCCTATGTGGTCTTCGTGACCATGGGTAAGTACCATACCCTTTATCTTATCTTTGTTTTCCATTATATAGGTAAAGTCGGGTATGATAACATCAACACCAGGAGTTGATTCATCAGGGAAACTCATTCCGCAATCAACTATAAACATATCACCGTCATATTCGTAAAGTGTGATATTTTTACCTATTTCTCCAAGACCGCCAAGCGGAATAATATGCACCGGTATTTTAGGACTTTCTTTAGGCTTAGAAAGTGTAGTGCTACTCTTTTTAGAATAGCCTGTTTTTTTGGTCGATTTTTTATCAAATTTAATTTCCGGTTTGCCTATATATTTCTTCTTTTTCTTTGAAGATGTCTTTTTTGACTGAGCAATGTTTTTTGAGGATTTAACGGATTTTCCCGTTTCTGTTCTGCGACGCTTCTTGTCTTGCATCGCTTTTTCTTGGCTCATTTAGTAACCTCCTATTTTTTTGTTTATGTTAATCGGCAATCAGCCATAATATCCCAATATATAGTTATATTTATAATATTATATTTATAAAGATATGTCAAGCCGATTAAATATATTATAGACATTTTTCTTTCATTTTAACATAAAAGAAAACCGTGCTGAAACTTTCAGCACGGTTTTGGTTAGTATAATTAAATTAAACTATTCTATTACGATAGGATCAAGAGCAATTTCTGCTTTGCCTTCGTTAGCGTAAGACTCAGCAGCCATCTTCTTAACTATAACGCAGTCAAGTGCTGTACCGCCAATAAGATCGGAGAAAGCATCGTTTTCGCCGCCGTAACCGATAGCAACTGCCTTATAATACTCAGCAATTTTTTCTCCGTCGTTACCGAAAGCAAAACCCACTCTAAGACCTTTAATGTCTTTAATGTGAGAAATGGTAATACCGCTACCCTTTTTGATAGCAACAACATATTCATCATTGCCGTCTAAAACGAGAGGTTCTTTTACGTCATCAACGTCATCTGCATCTACGTCATCAATATCATCTTGACCGGTAACAATGCTGGGATTAGAAGAATTGTCAACGTCGTCACCGTTTGCATCGCCGCCGCAAGCAACAAGGCTAAACATCATAAGAATTGCTAAAAGTAATGCTAAAAGTTTTTTCATTTTTTATTCACCTTTCGATTTTTTTTGATTTTTATAAATCTATGGCAATTATATACCAAGTTGTTAAAAATTTCAACTGTTTTTTTAGATTCGTGCAACGCCCGTTTTTCTAGCAGCTTCAGCAACCTTTTCTGCTACTGTCTTGCCTATTCTTTCATCAAATGCAAAAGGCATAATATATTCTTCGTTTAGTTCTTCATCGCTTACAAGTGAGGCAATAGCAAGAGAAGCAGCCATCTGCATTTCTTCATTTATATCACTTGCTCTTACGTCTAAAGCGCCGCGGAAAATACCGGGGAATGCCATTACGTTATTAATTTGGTTGGGGAAGTCGGAACGTCCTGTACCAACTACTCTGGCACCTGCAGCCTTTGCCAAATCGGGCATAATTTCGGGAACGGGGTTAGCCATGGGGAATACGATTGCATCGCTGTTCATAGATTTAATCATTTCTTCATCTACAACTCCTGGAGCAGAAACGCCGATAAATACGTCTGCGCCAACCATAGCATCTTTCAATAAACCTGTCTTCTTTTCGCGGTTTGTTACAAGGCTCATTTCAGCCTGAGCAGGATTTAACTGACTGTCACCCTCAACAATAATACCAAAACGGTCAACCATTGTAAGATTTTTAACGCCAAGTTTCAAAAGATGCTTACCAATAGCAATACCTGCGCTGCCTGCGCCGTTAATAACGCACTTAATTTCGCCGATTTCCTTTTTAGTAAGACGCAATGCATTAAGAAGCGCAGCGCCAACAACAACGGCAGTGCCGTGCTGGTCGTCGTGGAATACGGGAATATCGCAAAGTTCTTTAAGTTTTCTTTCGATTTCAAAACAACGGGGAGCAGCAATATCTTCAAGATTAATGCCACCGAAAGAACCGGAAATAAGATAAATTGTTCTTACTATTTCATCAACGTCTTTACTTCTTACGCAAAGAGGAAACGCGTCAACGTCAGCAAATTCTTTAAAGAGAACGCACTTGCCTTCCATAACAGGCATACCTGCTTCAGGACCTATATCGCCAAGTCCTAAAACTGCGGTACCGTCGGTAATAACGGCAACCATATTCCATCTACGTGTAAGTTCAAAGGATTTGTTATAGTCCTTATTTATTTCAAGACAAGGTTCTGCAACACCGGGAGTATAAGCGATTGATAACTGTTCCTTGTTGGTAACAGGAGTACGGGAAACAACTTCAAGTTTACCCTTCCACTCGTAATGTTGTTTTAATGCTCTTTCTTTAATATCCATTTAGGTTCACCTCATCAAGAATAGGAACTCTCGGTCGAGTCTTCAAATTTAACGTCGCCAAGATAATCAACGGGATTAAGACCAACATAGTTACACATATCAAACATTTCTTTAACAGTGTTAATGTTAACGTCTATACCGTTTTCAAGTCTGTCTGCCTTAGCAAAAATTTCTTTTTCGCCGTGGGTATAAATTCTGTCGTGTCCTTCGCTCTTAGGAGACTCGCGAAGTTCTTTAAGGAAGGTTGAAAGATGTTCTTTAATAGCATCGGGATCGCCAAATACCTTGGGGTCAATAGCGATAAAGCCGTGACATGTTCCGCCCTTTCCTCCTATATGGGTATGGTTTGAAGTAAGGCCCATAGAAAGAATAGAACAGAATATTTCGCAGAACATACCGTATCCGTAACCCTTGTGGCTACCGGTCTGCTCGGTTTCACCGCCAAGAGGCATAATTCCGCCGCCTTTTTTAGCAACGATATTCTTTAAAACGTCACTTGCATCGCTTGAACCTTTACCGGTTGCGTCAAGTGCCCAACCGTCAGGAAGAGGCTTGTTTAACTTGTTATAGATTTCGAGCTTACCACGAGTAACAACTGTAGTAGAAGCATCAAAGAAGAAATCATAAGGCTCAGCAGGCATAGCAACTGCAATCGGGTTACTGCCAAGCATAGCAAGACGTCCGAAAGTAGGTACCATTATTGCTTCACTGTTGGTCATTGCCATACCAAGAAGTCCTGCATCACAAGCCATTTTAGCATAGTAACCGGCAATACCAAAATGGTTAGAATTTCTAACTGTTACTATAGCCATACCTGTCTTTTTAGCCTTTTCGATAGCAATACCCATAGCCTTGTGAGAAATGAGTTGTCCCATACCGTCGTTACCTTCAATAACGGCAGAAACAGGAGTTTCATAAATTACTTCAGGTTTTGCATCAATTTTAATTAAACCTTTTTCAATGCCTTTGTGATAACGAGCAAGTCTCTGCATACCGTGAGACTCAATTCCATAAAGGTCAGAAAGGAGAAGAACATCGCTGATTATACGGCTTTCTTCCTCTTTAAAACCAAATTTGTTAAAGCAATCAATGCAGAACTTTTCCAGTTCCTTATAACTGTATCTTATGTAGTTTGACATATCGGTCACCCCTTCATTTATCATTCATAAAAATTATACCACTATATTCTATATTTTTCTACAGTTATTTATTATAATTATATAAAAATTTTTTGGTTATTATAGACAATCATTGATAAATTACACATTTACTAAAGGCAAATTTTATGTTAAAATATTCTCAGGTGATAAAAATGTATATAATATTTGATATGGACGGCACACTTTTAGATACGCAAAAAATATATATGCCTGCTTGGAAACTCGCGGGAGATATACAAGGTATTCCCGATATGGATAAAGCCGCCTTGCTTGTTTGCGGTACAAACGAAATTGGTTGGACAAACTATTTAATAAACAACTTCCCTACCCTTGATATTGAAAAATTCAAAAAAGACGTTGATGTTTATATTGCAAATAACTTAACCATAAAATTTAAAAAAGGTGTAAAAGAAACCCTTGACTTTTTAAAATCAAAAGGCGTTAAAATCGGTCTGGCGTCGGGCACAAGTAAAGATATAGCCTTAATGCGTCTAAACTCGGTAAAGGCGCTCAGTTATTTTGATGCTGCCGTTTACGGAAACGAAATTGAAAACGGCAAACCTGCTCCCGATATTTTCTTAAAAGCGGCAGAACGACTTGGTGCAAAGCCCGAAGAATGTATAGTTTTTGAGGACTCTGACAACGGCATAAAATCCGCTTTTAATGCCGGTATGAAGGTTATCGGAATTCCCGACGTTAAGCCTTTTACCAAAGATTTAAAAGATATGCTTTTCGCCGAATTCGACCAAATGGATAAAGCAATAGAATTGTTTAAGTAAAGATTAAAAAAAGACGGCAAAATGCCGTCTTTTTTTGCGATAAGGAATTTATATCACTGCAAAAATCCGCCTGAATTTCTTCAGGCGGATACGATTATAATTCTTCGGTTTTAAAGGTTTGATAATCTTCATAGTAATAACTATGGTCGATACCTTTCATAAAAACTTCACGGTCGGTGATTTTGTCGGTTAAGGCATTTTTTAAAATATATTTAATTTCAATATCCTTAATAGGACTACGTTCCATAGCGAGTAAATAATCTTCTTTATCCACAAGGCGCCAATCAACAACCTTGCCGATTTCCTTTTTTAAAATACAATCAAGCCAAATGCGCGTCGCTCTGCCATTACCTTCGCGAAATGGATGAGCGATATTCATTTCTACATATTTCTCAATTATCTCATCAAAGGTTGATTGCGGCATTTTATCAATGTTTTCCAGAGCCGCCTCAAGATACATAAGCGGTGCAAAGCGAAAATTGCCTTTTGCAATATTTACGGTGCGGATTTTGCCTGCAAAATCATAAATATCTTCAAATAAAGCTTTATGAATAGCCATAAGCGAAGCGGTTTTGCCCGCCGCTAATTTGTCTAGTATGCCATTTTCAAAGAGTTGGATTGCTTTTTTCTTACTGATTTTTTCTTCTTCCTTTGCGAGTTCGGCAGCAGATGTTATACCCAATTTATTTTCAAGCATATCCTCACCTCATTTCATAAATTACATAAATATTATACCATATTCTAATAGTTTTTACAACACAAAAATAGGTTTTCACTCTTCATTTTTACATAAAACACATTGGTCGGTTCTGTGTGTTAATTAAACGGACAGTTGAGGATACCTGTCCCTACAATAAACATTAAAAAAGACGGCTAATGCCGTCTTTTTTGTGCCTATCACTTAACCGTCATTTTAATACCGATAAATTACATATTATCAATTGTTTCTTTAAAGCATACTCATAGGTTTTATATGCTCCGCCCCAACTATGATTTATATAACATATTGCAAACTGTGATTTGTCAACCATATATTTATTCTTTTCTATAATTGCCGCTTTAAAATAATATTTTTCAAAGCCATCGGGATAAATTATCTCATCAAATATTTTATCATTAAATATTTTAAAGTTTAAATAAGGAATAACTAACACATTTTTTATATTTGGATATATTTTCTTTAATTTATGAACTGTTCCCGCACTCATTCGGTCAAAACCGCCTTGTCCGCCGTTAAGAAAAACAGTCACGCCTTTATCTATACACTCAATAATAGTCCTTTGTAATTGTTCTGCTGAGATATCATAACACTCATTATGACCTATAAAAACTGCTGTATACATAATTTTTCTCCCCTTGTCCTATTGGTAGGACATATTTTCTTTAATTATAGTATAAACTATTTTTGTCCTAAATCAAGACAAAGGTAGAAAATTATGAAAAGAATTATTGATGGTCAACAGTATAATGTTATCGGGAGTAAAATTAAAGAAGCTCGCGAAATGAGAGGTTACAGTCAAAAACAACTTTCCGAAAAATTGGAACTTATGGCTGTATATACTTGTCGCGGCTCCCTTTCTCGTATTGAAAATGGCAAACGTGCAGTTACCGATATTGAAATAGATGCCATTTCAAAAATCCTTGACGTTTCATTAGATTATTTATTTGGCAGATAAAAAATTTTAATCCGTGCCGAAGGCACACATTCCCTATTCCCTCTTACCTAATCCCTATTCCCTAAAAAAGACGGTGCTACTCGGCACCGTCTTTTATTTTGCACTGCGTTCCGTCGTGGATTATTTCATAATTTTCTTTATAAATCAAATCTTCAATAAACACAAACTCATACCCCTCGTCTTTAAGACATTTTAGGATATTTGGGAGTGCGGCAGGGGTATGGTCGGCATCGTTGTGAAAAAGAACAATTGAACCGTTTTTAACCTTTTTAGTCACCCTTTTACAAATACTCTCAGGTGTGGCATTTTCCTTCCAGTCAAGAGAGTCAACATCCCACTGGATACAGTACATTCCCATATTTTCGATAGTTTCGACTACGTGATTGTCATAGTCGCCGTAGGGTACGCGGATAAGGGTTGGCTTTCTTCCCGTAACCTTTTCAATTTTTTCGTTACAGCAGTCAATTTCATTTTTTATTTGTTCACTGCTGAGTTTTGTCATATACGGGTGCGTATTAGAGTGATTTTCAATCCTATGTCCCGCATCGCTTAGTTGTTTTACAGATTCGGGATATTTATCCACCCAAGCGCCCACCACAAAAAAGGTGGCAGGAACGTTATAGTCGCTTAATATCTTTATTAAATCGCCTGTATCGTCATTTCCCCAAGCAGCATCAAAGGAAATTGCAATTTGTTTTTTATCGCACTCAACACAATAAATAGGCAGTTTTCTTTCCTGCCCTGCAAAAGTAACGGTTGTACCAATAATACAAACGGTAAGTGCCAATAAAAGACTGCAAAAAAGAGTAATATGTCTTTTAGTTATAATAATACTTTTCATAAAAAAACGCCCTCCATACAAAGTGTATGAAGGGCATTTAAAATATATTCTATTAGTTACATTCAGCCTCAAGAGGACCTGCAAGGTCTTTAAGGAAGAAGAGTTTACCGGGGATGGTAGGAATGTATGTAGAAGTAATCCAAGGAGTCTTTTCGTGACGAAGAGTCATCCATAAAGACATACCCTGCCACTGCATACCTCTGCCAAGAGTACCGTCAGCACCGCCGATAGCATAGTCAGCCTTTAAGAAGAGGCCGGGGCCGATAGTATTTGCTCTGCAAGGAACAAGAGTAGTTCTGGATTTGAAACTGGTGAACGCATTTTGTTCAACAGTCAAAGGATGAATTTTAGCAGCAATTCTATAAGGATCTGCTTCCCATTCAGCAGCAGTTGCATACTCGCCTGCAAACTGAGGCTCCCAGAAAGCAATATGGCACATTCTACCAATACCGTAAACGAGTACGAGTTTTGCGCCTTCAGCCTTTAATGCGTCAATCTTTGCAGGATAGGTAGGAAGATTATCCTTTGTAGCAAAGTTTCTCTGATTTTCGGGAACGGTAAGTTCACCGAGAGGATTAAAGAGAGCCTGTTCCATAGCATATTTAAAGGAACCGGTGTTATCGCTGGGAAGGGTGTTACCCTCAGCGTCAGCCCATTCGTCCATATTGAAGGTATAAACGTGTTCGCAGGAAATCTTCCAAGCGTTGATGAAGTAAACAACCCATTTGTACATACCCATAGGACCTACAGGAAGAATGAAAGCGATTTTTTCGTTTCTTTCTTTAGCAAGTTTAATCTGCATTGCAATTTCGTGACCCATATAAACTTCAAACTCACCTAAGTTATCGCACTTAATGGGGGTAAAGTTATCGTTCCAATGAGCCTGATGCTCGGTAATGCTTTCAGGAGCGCCTATTGAAGCGTCTATTTTTTCAAAGTCCCAACCTGCAGGATAGAAGCCTTCAAGGGCGGAGCCTTTTACGGTAGAATTAAAATCCATTTTTATCTCTCCTATTTTTTAATTTAGATTGTTCGTGTTTGCTTAAGGTAATAATCTCTTAGTAGTGCCACGCAGACCTGCCATAAGTCTTCTATAGCCTTCTGCATACTTAACGCCGCACTGTGCACCGCGCATCTGTGAATAAATTCTTGTGGTTTCCAAAACGTCGATACCATCGTGATCTTTAAGCCAAACGATCTGACTTTCGTGACAAGCGAGCATTTCAAGTTTGGTTTCCATTTCATCTGTTATATCAACGAACTCATAGGGTTCGCAGCTAACGTAGTCAGAGTTGTCCATATAGTAAACGGGAGTAACTGCACATGCTTCGCCAAGGTCAGGTCTATAGTGAGGAACACTTGCTGCAAAGGAAGCATCAAAAACAAGTCTTGAAACCTCAACGTGATCCATCATATAGTCGTCGGGAGCGTGTGTGATAATAAAGTCAGGCTTTGCATCACGGATAACCTTAACGAGTGCGTCATGCTGTTCTCTGTCCTTAGAGTTTACATAAAGGTCGCCAACGTTTAAAGTAACAGTCTTAAAACCGCCGATGTCACCCGATTTTTTTGCTTCGGCAATACGAATTTTGCCAAGTTCTTCGGGCTGGATAACAACGTGTCCCATATTTCCGTTTGCAACGTGACATACAGTTACGTTATCGCCACGCTTTTTACAGCGAAGCAAAGTTCCGGCGCAATGGATTTCCATATCGTCGGGATGGCAAGAAATTGCTAATACGTTCATAAAAAATACCTCCGTATATATTTATTGACTTCGTTTCTATTTTATGTTAACATAGTTTTAAAATCAATGCACAAATTAAGGTTTTTGGTACACTTTTGTAAAGGGGTTGCTTTTTTGGAACCAAAATACGGAAAAAACTCAATAAATTGTCTTATCAACGTTAAACAGATAATGTCAATTCATTATTTTGAGTTTAAATCCTCATATAATTTTTTAAGTGAAATTCACAACTACTGGGAAATGGTTTACGTTGACAAGGGCGTTGCAATCGCCACTTCAAATGACCGCACTATAAGACTTTCTCAAGGTGAAGCAATCTTCCACAAACCCGGTGAAAGTCACGCAATCGCAAGTGATCCCGAAAATCCGCCAACAGTGTTTATAATCACATTTTACTGTCCGTCGAAGGATATGAGTTTCTTTAAAGACAGACATATGAACATACCAACACCGCTTAGAAAATATATTTCTGAAATGATTTCAGACGGTAACGAAGCCTATCATTTGGAAGATGACAGTCCTTACGAAACCGAACTCAGAAAGCGCAATGACGGTTCTTTCGGCAGCGAACAACTCTTAAAAATCAACCTTGAAATGTTGCTTTTAAAACTTATTCGTTCTACTACCCTGCCAAAAATTGATGATGATACCAGAAATTACGACAAACTTACCAATGCAATTATTGATATACTTACTAATAACATTTACGGCAGAGTAACGGTTGCATCCATAAGCAGAGATCTTGGTTTTTCAAGAACACACATTTCTTCTGTTTTTAAAGAAAACTGCGGAAAAACCATTACCGAATATCTTACCGACCTAAAAATAAGCGAAGCAAAATATCTGATTCGAAAAGATATTTATACCATTTCGCAAATATCAGATTTTCTTTGTTACGATAACCCCCATTATTTTTGCCGTGTTTTCAAAAAGGCAACAAAAATGACGCCGACTCAATACGCATCAAGCGTATCATACCCCGATAAATACGCAAAAAAGGCATAAAAAAGAGACCTTGCGGTCTCTTTTTTATGCCTTATTTTCAGAACCGAAGAGCTTCATCTTATTGATTACGCACTTCTTGATTTCTTCAACCTTCATATTACGGATTTCAAGATAACCCTTGCCTTCCTTAATGCCCTCTTCCATAGCTTTTGCGCCTGCTACGCAAAGGTCGGTGAAGATGTTTACCTTAGCAATACCATCTCTTATTGAGTTTCTGAAGTCATCATCGCTTAGCCCCGAACCACCGTGAAGAACGAGAGGAGTATCACAAGCATTTCTGATTTCTTTAAGTCTTTCAAGGTCAAGTTTCGGTTTGGTTTTGTATACGCCGTGAGCGGTACCGATAGCAACAGCAAGAGCATCAACACCGGTATCCTTTACGAAATTTACAGCCTCTTCAGGAGTTGTATACATATCGTCTTCAACACCATCGCCGTCAATAGCGTTACCAACGTGACCGATTTCGCCTTCTACAGAAGCGCCGAAAGAATGAGCAATCTTAACGATTTCTCTTGTTTCTTCTATGTTCTTATCGCTTTCACCCAAAGAACCGTCGAACATAATACTTGAAAATCCGAGTTTTAATGCTTCGATACATCTGTCAAAGGTAAGACCGTGGTCATAGTGGAGAACTACGGGAACCTTTGCGCGTTCAGCAAGAGCGCGAAGAGAAGGAGCGATAAGTTTTAATTCGCCATAGGGTAAAAGAATTTCTGCAGTACCGATTACAACGGGAGAATTCATTTCCTCTGCAGCAGCAATAACAGCCTCAGCCATATCGGTATCGGTGGTGTTGAAAAGACCTACTGCATAGTGGCCTTCCTGTGCTTTTTTAAGTACGTCGTTTAAATTTACTATCATAATTTTATCTCTTTTCTGCCAAACTGATCGGCTAATTTTTTAACTTCTTCATAACTGCGCATACCGTCTATAGAGTTTTCGCTAAACAGATTGCACGCTGCAGCACAAGAAGCGAATTCCAAAATTTCTTTGTCGGGACGGCCATAATAAAGACCGAAAAGTGTTCCCGCGCAATAGGAGTCACCTGCTCCAACGCTTCCCTTAATAAGTTCACTTGGGATTTTAAGAGAAGGAACTGCGGTAAAGGTTTTAGTTTTTACGTCATAAGCAAAACCTGCTTCTTTACAGTGAAGAACGATTTTTTCCTTTACGCCTGCATCAGCCATAAGTTCCATAGTCTTTTTAATATTGGCGCTGTTTATGCTACCGTCAGCATTATAAGGCTGAATATCAAAAAGTGTGGTACTTTCAATTTCATTCATTATTGCATAATCGCAATATTTAAGTGCAGGAAGAATGGTAGCCTTATAATCGGCAGTTGCATCGCTTACTACGTCAACGCTTGTTTTGATACCTCTGTCCTGAACATCCTTAAAGAAATGAGCCATTTTAGTTCCGTAAACTTCATCCTTTGCATCAAAGCCGTCAAGAAGAAGAATATAGCCTGCGTGAAGAATATCGCAGTCAAGAGCATCAAGGTCAATATCTTCGGGAACGAACTGCGCATTGGCGCCACGAGCGTGGAAGAAAGTACGCTCACCTGTAGGAAGACTGATAACGTCACTAAAGGAAGTGGGTTTGTCCTCGCTTACCACAACTTTAGAAGCATCAATGTTAAATTCTTTAAATTTTTCCATTATGTAACTTCCACCGTCGTCATTACCTATTTTACCTATTGCCGAAAGAGGAATTTTGCCATCAATTTTACGAAGATTAATAGCGGTATTCGGCACAGCGCCGCCTACAGCACGTTTAACATCCTTAATGTTAGCAAGAAGACCGATTTCGGGATAACAGTCAACGGTTTTTACAACGTCGGTAATAATGTTACCAACAAATGTAATACCTTTTTTGTTTGCCATTAAAAATCACCTCTATTAAATCTATTCTATCATTGCTTTTATTTCATAACAATGCACTAATGTAAAGAATTAGTGCACATTTGAAAAAAATATATTATATACATTGACAGTAGATTTTAATTGTTGTAAAATGCATTTATATATTAGCACATAAAAAGGAGAAAATCAATATGAATTATTACATTGGACATCCTCTTCAGGTAAGAGGCGCAGAACAATACGTTTTAAAGGGTGCAAAAGGCGAAGGAATGAACTTTCTTTACGCGCGTAACGGAAAAGGTCTTGAAATTTGGATAAGTACTGACCGTTGTGCAGATGTTGCCCGTGTTTCTTATAACGGTAAAAATATGAGTTATACCTCCCCTTGCGGTCAGGTTGCTCCCGCTTATTACGACAGAACAGGCTTTAATTTTTTAAAATCCTTTAACGCAGGATTTTTTACCACCTGCGGTTTTGACGGCGCAGGCGGCCCTTGTGTAGACGATGGAGAAGAAATCGGTCTTCACGGAAGAATCGGCAACACCCCTGCTAATTTAGATGCCATTTTAGAAAACGATGAAGAACTTAAATTAATTTTCACAATAAGAGATCACGTTATTTTCGGCAGAAAATTCACCCTTAAACGTACATACGTTATTTCCTACACCGAAAACAGTTTCAGTGTTAACGACAGCGTAACAAACTACGGTGATAATACTACACCATTTTGTCTTTTATATCATTGCAATATGGGTTATCCACTACTTAGCGAAAACAGTATCGTTCATTTCCCCAATAATAAGATTTGGGCAACCGATGAAAACGCAACCAAGCATATTGATACCGCTATGATTATGGAAAAACCACAGGCAAATTATGTTGAACGTTGCTATTTCTTTGATGCAAAAGAAAAAGATGGCAAGGTAAACGTAGGTATTTATAACCCCGATATAAACGCAGGTCTTGTAATGTCCTATGACAAAAAAGAACTCCCATGCCTTACAGAATGGAAAATGATGGGTAAATACGACTACGTTTTGGGTATTGAACCCGGTAACGTTTGTCCTTGTCCCAGAAATAAAATGAGAGAACAGGGCGTACTTCCATTCCTTAACAGCGAAGAAACCTACAACTCAAAAATCACCTTCTCCTTTACCGAAAGCGAAGAAGCATTCGAAGGTAATTTCTAAAAAAGGCTTTTCCTTGAGGAGCCGGTGGAAATCCACATCACTACACCCTCTTCCCTAAATCCTATACCCAACAAAAAACCACTGTGTTACCCACAGTGGTTTTTGTATTCTCTAATAAGTTTTTTGGAATGGGCGTTGCCCTTTATAATTGCGAACAATTTTTTCAATTTTTGTTTTTCAAAAAAGACCTTTAGTATAAACCACTTTAAGTAGGTACGGCGTTCGGTTTTTAAATCCAAAAAATCCTTATGCTTAAAAATATAATATTTTATATTTCTTGCATAGTAGTAGGTTCTTATAACACTATGGTTATAGGTGTAAAAAGGTTTTTTAAGTTTTTCTATACCCAAAAGTTTACCGAAAAATACGAAAAATTTAACCTCTTTTGCTTTTCCGAGTCTATGATGAAGGACTGCTCTGTTTACCCGTATTATGCGTTTTTGTGCCTTTAAAACACGGGTATCGAAGTCGAAATCAACACAGTCGATAAACATTTTTTCATCAAAACCGCCAAGTTCTTCCCATACCTTAAGGCTTGTAATACAACCCGAGGTTACAGGTCGCTCAATTTCTTCTATTAAAGGCAAATCTTCATTTATCTGCTCTTCATAATCATCCATTACCCTTGGAGCAATAACACCAATATCTTCTTGAATATAATGGTGCATTTCTTCTACCATATTTTCTCCTGCTACAGAGTCTTGGTCCAGAGTAACTATATAGTCAAAATCTTCTTTTAAAGCAGTATTACAAAGTTGATTAAGCGCCTTAGCGATACCTTCGTTTTCTTCGTTTAGTATAAAGGTTATTTTATTTTCAAAGTCAAAAAGTTTTTTTATTTCATCTATATTTTTACTGCCGTTATCAATCAAAAAAACCTTATCAACCTGAGATATTATTGCCTCTACGTTTTCTTTCAGTCTTTGGCTTTCCGGTTCATAAAGAACTATTCCTGCGCAAATTTTCATCATTTTCCTCACGAATTAGCAATATTTTTATATGCCTCGCATACTTCTGCAGTTTCGCCAAGCATTTTTAAATTTCCCTTTTCAATCCACATAACCCTGTCACAAAGACGTTCAATTTGTCCTATGGTATGGGAAACGATAACTATAGTAGTACCGCCCTCCATAAGTTCATTTATTCGCTTTTCACATTTTTCTTGGAAAAGAAAGTCACCAACCGACAAAATTTCGTCAACGATAAGGATATCGGGGGTTATAACCGTTGCAATAGCGAAAGCGATACGGGCAACCATTCCCGAAGAATAATTCTTAATAGGCATATCGAGAAAATCGCGAAGTTCGGCAAAATCTACAATCTGATCAAAATGCTCGTCGATATATTTTTTTGAATAGCCGAGCACAGCGCCGTTAAGATAAATATTTTCTCTTGCAGTAAGTTCTCCGTCAAAACCTGCGCCAAGTTCAATTAACGGAGCAATATTTCCATTAATGGTAATTTTTCCGCTGGTGGGCTTTAAAATACCCGAAATCATTTTAAGGGTGGTACTTTTACCCGAACCGTTAGTGCCAACGATACCGAAAACCTCTCCCTTTTTAATTTTAAAGGAAACGTCGTTTACGGCAACAAAATCTTTAAAGAAAAGTTGACGTTTAAGAAGTTTTATAAAATATTCCTTTAAACTTTCAAGACGTTCAGACGCCATATTAAAGTGCATCGATATATTTTCTGCAACAATAGAATATTCCTGTTCCACTTTTCTTCCCCCTTAAATATGAAGAATAAATTTATCCTGCTTTTTACTGAATACCAAAATTCCAAGCAACATAAATACCAGTGCATAACCAACGCAAAGAATAATTGACAATATATCGGGCGTTTTATGAAAAAGCACGAGGTCACGGAACACGGTAATGTACTGACACATAGGATTAAAAATGAACACTTTTTCAATTAAGTTCATCCAAAACGTAGCGTTTGCGCCCTCTTTAATACCAATATTTTCAAGGGTATAAAATACAGGTGTTAAATACATCCAAGCGGTAAGAATAATACCGTAAATATGAAGTGTATCACGGAAAAATACGGCAAGTACCGAAAGAATTAAACCCAGTCCCAAACAAAAGAAATAAAAAACTATTAAAAGCAATGGCAACAAAAGAATATGCCAAGAAATACCGATTTGCTCAATTAACCCTACAATTAGTATGGCAATCATTGAAACGGCAAAGTTAACAAATGCAAAACTAACCTTTTGCAAAGGGAAAATACACTTAGGGATATAAACCTTTTTGATAAGTGAAGCGCTTATTAATATTGACTGCATAGAAGAATTAGTGGCTTCACTTAAAAAGTTGAACATAGTTTGTCCAATAATAACGTAAACGGGATAAGAATAGTTACCTAAATCAATACGAAATACCACTTTAAATACGGTGGATACAATAAGCATCATAAAAAGCGGATTAAGTACGCTCCACGCAATACCCAGTACACTTCTGCGATATTTGATTTTAAAATCTTTTGTAATAAGATAAGAAAGCAAAAAACCGTGCTTTTTCATTTCTTTTATAAAGCCCATAATCTTCTCCTTATCAACAATAATATAAGATATTATACCATAGCAAAAATCATAAATCAATAAAAAAAAGACACAAGCGTTTGCTTGTGTCCTTTGTGTTGGCGCCTACCTATTTTCCCGGGCAGCTGCCCGCCAAGTATTTTCGGCGCAAGTGAGCTTAACTTCCGTGTTCGGGATGGGAACGGGTGGACCCTCACCGCAATCAGCACCAACTGTCTGTCGTCCTGCGACTTTGATATCTTACCACACTATAAAAGGTTTGTCAAGTACTTTTTTAAAAAAATTTATTTTTTTATTTCGTTGACGAAAAAGACTTTTAGGTATATAATTGCACTGGATAAAATTTAACTTTTCGGGAGAATAGGTATGATAAATAAACGTATTACTGAACTTGTAAGTTACGGTATTAAAAATGGTCTTTTAGAAAAGGAAGACAAAATTTATGTAACCAATAGAATTTTAGCAAAATTAAAACTTGATGCATTTGACGAGTGTGCTAATGCCGACGAAGAAAACCTTGAAGTTATATTAAAGGATATACTTGATTTTGCCGTTGAAAACGGACTTTGTGAAGATAGCATTACCCAAAAGGATATTTTTGATACCGAATTAATGGCGTTGCTTCTTCCCCGTCCCAGCGAGGTTATAAAAAAATTTAATGCTCTTTATAAAGAAAGTCCTAAACTTGCAACTGACTTTTATTATACTTTCAGTCAGGACAGCGACTATATTCGCCGTTATCGCATAAAAAAGATATAAAGTGGACTACCGACACCTATTACGGAACACTTGATATTACAATAAATCTTTCTAAACCCGAAAAGGACCCTAAAGCAATTGCAGCGACAAGGAACGCAACGCAAAGTTCTTATCCTCTTTGTCAATTATGCCGCGAAAACGAAGGTTATCTTGGAAGACTTGACCATCCCGCAAAGGCTAATCACAGAATTATTCCCGTAACCATAAATAACAGTGACTGGTGTTTTCAATACTCTCCCTATGTTTATTATAACGAACATTGCATAGTATTTAATTCAAAACACACTCCAATGGCTATTAATCACGATACCTTCGTAAAACTTTTTGATTTTGTTAAACTTTTCCCTCATTACTTTGTTGGTTCAAATGCCGACCTTCCCATAGTAGGCGGTTCGATTTTAACCCACGATCACTTCCAAGGCGGCAACTACACTTTTGCAATGGCAAAAGCCGAAATTGAAACCGAAGTCACCTTTAAAGATTTTGAAGACGTAGGCGCAGGTATAGTGAAATGGCCAATGTCGGTTATCCGTTTATACGGTAAGGATAGCGATAGAATTATCGCCCTTGCAGATAAAATCCTTGCTTCGTGGAGATGTTATACAGACGAGGATGCATTTATTTATGCCCAATCTAACGGCACTCCTCATAACACAATAACTCCCATTGCTCGTAAAAACGGCGAAAACTTTGAACTTGATTTGGTTCTTAGAAATAATATTACCACAAACGCACACCCCTTAGGAGTATATCACCCCCACGCAGAACTTCATCACATTAAAAAAGAAAATATAGGTCTTATTGAAGTTATGGGTCTTGCAGTTCTGCCTGCGCGTTTAAAGGATGAAATGAAATCCCTTAAAAACGCCATATTAAACGGCAGTGACGTAAGAAAAGACTAAGTTTTGGCAAAACACGCCGATTGGACCGACGAACTTAAAGAAAAATACACCTTTAACAGCAATAACATTGACGATATTATAGAAAAAGAAATAGGTGTTGTATTCTCTAAAGTTTTAGAAGATGCAGGTGTTTACAAACGCACACCGCAAGGCAAATCCGCATTTTTACGATTTATTCAACAGGTATGATAAAAAAACACGCTCCGACCGGAGCGTGTTTTTTATTTGGCAGGATTTTTCCAATCGTACATAAGAGGCGGTTTATCAAAAGGTGTTTCAAAAAAGCCTTCGCCGATAGGCTCTGTATATTTTACATTTTTTATAACCTTAACCAGTTTTTCTAAATCTTCTATATGATGAAAATGTTTGCCGTTTCTATAATACCAATACAAATTATCTTTAGCGCCTAAAAAATCATAAACTTCCTGCGCCGCCATAGTGGTTTGCCAACTGCCAACAGGATTTGCCCATATATCGCTGCCCGCTTCCGACACAAACAATACGCGTGGCGCTACCATAGCCTTTAAATAATGGGAGTCAAAGGGCAAAAGTTCAGGGGTGTCTGCCATTTCGTTAAATTCCTCACCCATCCAGAAGGGGAACATCTTTACAAGGTCGGCGGCTGTTTCACTGGGCCGTTCCACCCCGTCTTCACCTATTGCCTTTATAAAAAGTCTGTTACAAGAACAAGCGCCTGCACAGGTTTCATTCGGATTTACTATTGCCGCTCTGCTATCAAGCGCACCCGCAAGCATTGCAGTTTTGCCGCCACGTGAATGACCCGTAAAAGTTATTAATGAATTGTCGGTTTTATTTATTATTTCCAACGCATCCACTACCCTTGAATAAGCCCAAGCCCACGCGGTAATAGCGCCGTAGTTATAATCATTATATGTATCGTAAAAAGCGCCTTTGCATCTGCCCTCTCCGTTTATATCATGAGCAATTTCGGTTCTGTCAAAAAGTGCCAATGCAATATCGTTATCTCTAAAAGTATTTATAAAGGCTTTATCGTACGCATACTCAAAACAACCGTCACCGTCAACCACAACCGGACAGGGTTTGTTACAGTTCGGTAAAAACAGTTTTAAGCGAAATACAATAGATTTCTCCTTGGTTCCGGCATATATAAGATAGGTGTTAGAATGTCCGTATCCTGAAATATAGGTAGGTTCAACCTTAAAAAATTCAGGTGCAGGCGGTTGTTTGCCGTACTGAAATTCAACTGCGCTTTTATAAAGATTGTCTTTCATTTTATCCCAATCTTTAGGATCGGTAAATCTTGTTCCGTCTTCCTTTAAAAAAGGATCGGGAAGTTTTCCAAACTCTTTATATTCTGTAATATTAATTTTAAAAAGTTCACTCATGTTTTTTCTCCTACTTTTCAAAAACCCCTAAAACAACCAAATAATCTTCGTTCTCTTCATAGCGTATTGTAGGTCTGCTTATTGCATCAATTTTATTTTCATTAAATGCAAATTTAATTTCTATAGTGTTATTAAGGCTGTCCGTTCCCGTTGCTACAAGAGTATTTTCAATCATTTGCCCCGAAAATTCCATAGTAATTGACGAACAGTTAATATTACCCTCTATAAAACCCGCCTCATAAAAAGTTACAACAATACTATCTTCCCCGTTTAAATAAATTCCCGTTTCAATATGTGGATACGTTTCATCGGGAACACTTTCTTCCGAAGAAGAATTTAACTGCAAATCACTTTGGCTACTGCTAATAACGTTATCAGACGACGTATTTTCGCTTGAAACATTATCGGTTTGACTGCCGTATTCGGTAAGGCTGGGAGTGTATGAAAAATCTTTGCCGTAAATATTTGCAAGAACTCCTGCGCCAACAAGAGTACCTACGGCAATAAATATAGTAACTATTGCCATTAAATATATTTTTCCGTTACCATTTTTCACACAATCCCTCCTTATAAATTATATTTTAAGTTTAATTCACTAAAATTAAAATGTCAATACAAAAGCAGTTTTTGAGCGAAATTTGACGCAAATTTTTCCAAAGAATTAAAGTCCATTGCCTTTATATAAAAACTTTCCAGTTCATCATGATTAATTTTAGCCTTTTTCAGCAATTCAACGGCGCTCAAAGTAAGTTCTGCCGAAAGTTTGTCAATAAGTTTTACGGTGCTTCTATGTTCCTTTAAAACGTTTCTATCCATAAAGCGTGAACTGTGAATCACTCGCTTATCACCTTCAAATTCCTTACCGCTTATAAAGGCAAGTGATAAAGACGGAATAAGTATATGGTCTATTTGTTCGTGTGGTAAAACATTATTTTTTACGGTTATTATTTCTATATTTTTTTCTATGGCGTAATCCCTTATAACCGCCATAATAATACCCGTAACGGTTGCATAATTATCTTCTATTAAAACGGTTGTATCGCACAATTTTTCAACAGTATCCTTTAAGAAAACTTCTCCTTCATTGGTAATGGCTGAAAGGTACCATACCCTTTCTTTTCCCTTTTTATAACCTTCTTTTATATAACGTTTTGCCAATTTAATGGCAAAATCAAACGTTTTATCTATATCCGTTGCCATTAAAGAAATTCTGTTTTTACGTCTTTTAAGTTGCCCTACCGCCGAAATAACCTTTGAAGCAAGTTTATGAAGTTCTTTATTTTTATCGGTGAGTTTGATTATTGAGTCGCGGTCATTATATAGTTTATCGCTATCCCAAAACACACCCAAATCAATAGTTTCTTCGCATACTCCGGGATATTCAGGATTTAAAATATGCGGTGAAGTAGCATCAAAAAAGCATATTTTTTTATTTGGCGTAACAACGCCGTCAAGTGAATTGGGATCACTGCTGCAAGGAACAAGGTGCACTTCTTCCCCGTTATTTGAAAGTTCTTCCGCCATTTTTTTCATAAAGGTTGATTTTCCCGTGCCGGGACCACCCTTAATAAGATAGACACGCCAACCGTCCTTTAAATCAAAAGCAGAGTTAAAGCCGTTAATAAAACCATCAGCAGAATTAGCGGTCAAAAAATATGTAGGCAAACAACTTAAAAACATAAAACTTCTCCTTTACACATTTCTAATTCTATATATGCAAAAGAAAAAGACTTTGACACAAAGTATATTTTATGTTAAAATACCCTTGCGAGTTTGCCGGACGGCTGCGCACAACAGTGTGAGGAAAGTCCGAGCCCCATAGAGCAGGATAGCGGCTAACGGCCGCCGAGGGTGACCTTAGAGATAGTGCAACAGAGATATACCGCCGATTTTTCGGTAAGGGTGGAAAGGCGAGGTAAGAGCTCACCGGCGATACGGAGACGTATCGGCCCTGTAAACCTTATCCGGAGCAACGCTGACTACGACCATACGTTTGCTCGACGTGTCGTGAAAAGCGGCTTGAGGAGGTTGGCAACAGCCTTTCGAGATAGATAGTCGTCGATAACAGAACTCGGCTTATAGGCAGACTCATTAAAAAAACAGACTCTTTTGAGTCTGTTTTTTAGTTCTCAGTTAACTTAAATCTGTTACCGCTCCCATAAATACGGGGATATTATTTTGGTCAAGTATTTGCTTCTATATAATCGGCTTATTGGGGAACACCGTCTCATTCGTTCTGTGTTCTTAATGATTATTTTTCTTTTTCAGCAATTATCAGCAGAATTTTATTCATAAAAGACGTTTCCTGTTTCTTCACCGTTTCTAAATTACCGTCAGCGTCCATACCGTAAACCACGTAAGCATCGTCAATTCCATAAGAATTGTACTTGGCAAAATAAATTTTTCCGTTCAATTCTATCATAGGCGAAACGTCAGTTTTTGCATATTCGTTTTTATCTTTTGGTATTTGCTTTAGATTCACTTCGTTCTTTAAGTCGCTATCCAACACACAATAATTGTTATTGGCAAAAAAACAAAAGAATATGTCTTCTTTTTCGCTATATAAAAGTCCTGTAACCAGGCTGCTCGGCAAATCAATTCTATTGCTTTCTCCCGTAGAAGTATTGTATGTATTAAGCGTAAAATCATCGATTCCATTCACGCTTGAAAGATAATAAATTCCGTATTCATAAGGATACACGTTATATATCACACTGCCTAGACTATCAACTATTTCTGTTATTTCCCCCGTATTTATATCAAAGCTTTTCAAGATTTTTTCTTCATTTTCACTTTGCACAAAATATAAAACATTTTTAGTTTCGTCTCTTCCCAATATATTTTCGGGAACAGAAATTTCGGTCAGTTTATTAGTAAGAGGATCAAAGGAGAAAAATGCTTTGACAGTTTCAGAGTTGTCCTGCGTGCGTATTGATATGCTTTGTGAATAATACAATTTACCGTTATAATTATACATATTTGAAACGTTTACGTCTGTTATGCCAAATCCGTCAGCATAACCGTCGTTTTTCTTTTCTTTTTGCATATCAAATAAGTAAAATATTTCACCGCTCTCTTTGTTTAAGCAGTAAATACCTTTTTGTAAATCTTTTACAAATCTGAGTTTTTCATCTTCGTATTTAATATATTTGTAATCCACGTCAGAAACAATCTGCTTTATTTTACCCGAAACTGTATCAAACTTGAACCCTGAGGATGCTTTGTTTGGATTTGTAAAGCAAAGATTATCCTCCTCTTTCCAAAAAAGCATTTCTCTGTTAACAACTTGTTCTAACGCTTTTTGATATTCGCTGTATACAACTATACCAAATACAACAAGAGTAACTATCAAAACAGACAACAGGCAAGATAAAATCACAACAATTTTTTTCATAAACACTCTCCAGTTTTTTCATAATCTTTCTCCTTAATATATTTGATTTGCGTTAAGCAAACACGAATAATCCGAACCTGCCTAAAACGGCATTCTTTCGGCACTTTTCGGTTTGTCATCACCCGTAGGCATTAGCCTGACGGATTCTTCCGCACCAAAAATCACTCCAAATTCTGCCCGTTTTAGGTCGCAGAATTTTAAAGAGTTGAATTTTTGGCTGTGCGAGGCACAAAACGCAGTTAATCCTGACGGATTAACGAGTATTTTAACAATGCAAAGACGAAAATTGAGCCTTTAAAATCAGGTTCGGATTATTCGTGTTTGCTTAAGCTAAATGGTACATTGGGAACATCTCTTTCATAATTATAAAACTCTACCCTTTTTACCCTTCTGTATATAATAACGACACTTTCAGTGAATTTGTGACACAGAAATTTAATTTTTCTATTTTATATATACTTTTTTAAAATTTTTGTGTCAATATTTACTGCGTTAAAAATACAAAGCGGCAGTTTACCGTTGTGGAAAACTACCGTTTTTTTACTTGTGTTTATATTCAGTATATTTTTAATAAAACTTTATATCCGCCTGCATACGCATTGCTTCCATTACGGCGCAAACCGTGAGAGACAAAGTGCGCATTTGTTTATATTCTTCAGCCGTTGACTTTTTATCGGTAATATATCGGTAAAAATCTTTGGCTTCATAACTCATAAGTTCTTCTTTTGTCATAGTACCCACAAGTTTTTCGGTTTTGGAGTCTACTGTAATTATAACTTCATCGTATTTAGAAATATGTCCAATGGTCATAGTTCCTTTGTCACCGACAATTTCGCTTGGCAAATCACTTTGACAGGTTTTTGAAGAAATAATATTAACTATATGGTCACAGTAATTATAAACCGAAGAAATCGCGGCATCACTTCCGCTTTCTAAAAATGTAGCAAAAGTATTTAAATTTTCGGGTAAACCAAAAAAGTCAATAGCAGGATAAATACAGTAAATACCCAAATCCATAAGGGTGCCGGTTGCAAAAAGAGGATTGAAAATATTTGGATTTTCTCCATTAAGATATTGGTTATATTTACTTGACAACTGACAAAATTGAAAACGGGAAGTTTGTATTTTGCCTAATTTTTTTAAGTTTTCTTTTATTATTTTTCGTGCAGGAAGATGCATTGGAATAATTGCTTCCATAAAAATAACGCCGTTTTTTTCTGCCGCATCGCTAAGTGCCATAAATTGTTGTTCGCTTATTACAATAGGCTTTTCCACTATTACGTGCTTTTTGTTTTCAACCATAAGCATAGCCTGTTCAAAATGAAGGGAATTTGGACTTGCTATATAAACAGCGTCTATTCCGTTATCTTTAGCCATTCGCTCAATATCGGTAAAAACACGGGCAGTTTTCCCGATTTTATTTAAAAAAGTTTCTCCGCGTTCTTTACTTCTTGAAAAAACTGCTGTAAGGTTATACATATCGGGTAACAAATCAAGTCCACCGATAAAAGCCTCGGTTATCCAACTTGTACCTATAGTAGCAATATTTAACATATTATCACCTATAAATAAAACCGACTTTGCAAGTCGGTTTTATAGTTTTTATTTTTTCTTTGCATCCAATTTGTTTCTCCAGCAAACCCACAAAGGACAAGCAATGAAGAGAGAAGAAACACATCCGGAAATAAGACCGAATACCATGGGAATAGCAAATGTACGAAGTGAAGTAAGACCGTAAATTTCGGATACTACGATAATAGTAATAACCGCAAGAACGGTAGTAGTTGTTGTTACGATATTTCTTGCGAATACGTCGTGAAGACTCTTGTTAACCATTTCAGCAAGGGTAAGACCTTCGCTGATTTTTTTGTTTTCACGTACGGAGTCGTACACAACTATAGTATCGTTAAGTGAATAACCAAGTATAGTTAATACAACGGCAATAAAGTTCATATCTACTTGTAAACGGAAAACCACACAAGCAACAAATGCAACTACAACGTCAAATACTACTGCAACCAATGCTGTAAGCGCTGCGGTTACACCGCCTATTTTACGGAAGCGGAATCCTACGTAAATAACAACGAGAATTGCAACCACTAAAACAGCGGTAAGTGCTTTTATGAAGAACTTAACTGCAAGTGTAGGACTTACGGAAGTAGCGCTGTAAACTTCCACATTGTTATCTTTATATTTTTCTTGAAGCGCTTTTGAAAGAGCCTCTTGAGAATCGGTAGTTACTGCCTCGTTCTTAACAAGGGAAACGGTAATAGTATATGTATTACCTGCAAGAGAAGCACCCTTTGTAACAACTGCGTCAGCCTTTAGATTTTCACTAACTAAAGTTTTTACGTCTTCTACGTTAATATCGGCAACTTTGCCTTCTTCAAAGGTATAGTTATAGGTAATAACAGTACCGCCCTTGAAGTTAATATCAAGTTTTACGCCTAAAGTTACAGCAATTATAACACCAACAAGCGCAAATGCTGCATATGCAATAAGAACCCACTTGAGAGGTTTGTTGAAATCTAATCTTTTAGCCATTTCTCTTACCTCCATAAAGCCAGGGGTTACGCAAGAATTTAAGTTGCGAAACACTCTTTAGCATCCACTTTGAACAAAGCACACCCATTATGAAGTTAAAGATAACACCGATTAAGAGTGTGTAACCGAAAGAGTAGATAGCACCTGCGATAGAAGCGCCGAATAACCAAGAGAACAACTTATAGAATACGATACCGCTTGTACCAAACGCACCCATAAGAACTATTGCAACAATAAGAATGGTTACGTTACCGTCAACAATTGCGCTCAAAGAGTTTTTAAAGCCGTTATTAATAGCGCCGTCTATAGTTCTACCGTTTTTAAATTCCTGACGAATTCTTTCGGCAGCAATAACATTACAGTCAACACCAACACCGATAGAAAGGATAATACCTGCAATACCGGGAATTGTAAGGGTGAAACTATCAACACTTGGGAAGTAGCCCGAAATAGCAGCAATGGTACCTGCAAGTTGTCCGAGAAGTGCAATTGAAGCAACAACGCCGTTAAGTCTGTAACGAACAATCATAAGTATGCAGATAACGCCAAATGCAATAGCACCGGCAATAACCATTACGTTAAGTGCGTTAGCACCAAGAGTAGCGGAAACGATTGAAAGTTTGCTATCGTCAACACTAAGTGCAAAAGGAAGCGCACCTGCATTAATCTTGTTAGCAAGGTCAATTGCGTTTTCAGCATTTTCCATACCGGTTATAATAGCGCTACCGTCGGGAATAGCAACCTCAACAGTAGGAGCAGAAATAACCGATTGATCCATACAAATTGCTATTTGACCTTTAGAAGAAGCCAATTCAGAAGTAGCAGTAGCAAAAATGCTTGTTGCCGTACTGTCTAGGTCAAGAGAAACTACCCAACCGTTTTCTTCGGTATAAACAGCCTCTGCCTTTTCAATATGCTCACCTGTGAAAAGAATGTTGTTAGCATCATAGGTAGATGACTTACAGAAAGAAAGTTCTGCTGTTTCACCAAGGGAAGCAACTGCAGCAGCAGGGTCCATAGAACTGTCGTCTGCAGCCCAAGGGAAACGAACAACTATCTGTTTATTTTCTTTATCAGCATAAATTTCATAGTCTGTTATGTTCTGGTTAACCATTCGTGTATCAATAATGGCTTTTGCGGCATCCATTTCGGCGTCAGTTATCTGACTGTCGGGAATATTTGGGGTAAATACCGCTTCAACACCGCCACGAATATCAATACCCCAGCGAATATCCTGTGCGCCCTTAACGTAAACGTTACGGGTATCGCCGTGATAACTTTCAATTCCGAAGAATGCGGTGTAGGTCAGAACAAGAATCAAAATGAAAACTACAAAAAATGTAATTTTACTTGCTCTTTTGTTCTTCATTACAAGTCCTCCATTTTTTAAATTAATATATTAATTATACATATTATCCATTTAAAAGTCAATGTATAATTACTTTTCACTTAACAGTTTTTCAAGAACTGCATATCTTACCGATACACAAAGAACTCTCGAAGCCTTTTTGATTTCCTCAACCGGCGGAAAAGATGGAGCAATACGGATATTGCTATCGTTTTCATCATAACCGTAAGGATACGTTGCGCCTACTTTAGTAAGAATCATTCCTGCTCCTGCGCAAAGTTCTTCTACCCTTTTAGCGCATCCGTCCATTACATTAAGACTAATAAAATATCCGCCTTTGGGAGTATTCCATTTTGCGATTTCAAGTCCCTCAAGTTCGTTTTCAAGTTCATTTAATACACTTTCGAACTTAGGTCTTAAAATACCTGCGTGTTCCTTCATATGTTCCTTAACGTCGGCAACGCTCTTAAACGCTCTTGCATGGCGCAACTGGTTAAGTTTATCTGGTCCGATAGTCTGGAACATCATTCTGCTTTTAAGAATTTCTACGTTATTCGGACTTGCCGCCTGAGCCGCAACACCTGCGCCCGGGAAGGTGATTTTAGAAGTAGAAGTAAACATAATAACTAAGTCAGGGTTACCCGCTTTTACACATTCGTCATATATGTTTAAAAGTTCATCGCCTTCTTCATATAGGTCGTGAATAGCGTACGCATTATCCCAAAAAATACGAAAATCCTTAGCAGCAGGTTTCATATTTGCAAGACGCTTTACAACTTCGTCACTATAGGTAATTCCTTCAGGATTAGAATACTTAGGAACACACCACATACCTTTAACGGCGGGATCTTTAATAAGTTCCTCGATTTTGTCCATATCGGGTCCGTCTTCATTATTTTGAATCGGTATCATTTTAATACCAAAATGTTCAGTAATTGCAAAGTGACGGTCATAACCCGGAACAGGACAAATAAACTTGATTTCGCCCTGTTTCATCCAAGGTTCTCCACCAAGACCGTGTGTCATAGCCTGAGCAATGGTATCGTACATCATATTAAGCGAAGAATTACCGCCCACGATAATCTGAGAAGGAAGCAAACCTAAAATCCCTGCAAAAAGTTCTTTAAGTTCGCTAAGTCCGTCAAGACCGCCGTAGTTTCTGCAATCAATCCCATCCTTATTTTTGAAGCCTAAATCATTACCCACAAGGTCGAACATACGTCTGCTTAAATCCATTTGGTCAGCGCCGGGCTTACCTCTTGACATATCAAGATGAAGACCTAAGGTAGTAAGAAAGGCATATTCTTTTTTAACTTTAGAAAATTCTGCCGAAAGTTCATCTTTCGACATAGAAAGGTAACTGTTCATAAAAAATACTTTCCTCCATTCTATATAACTTTAAAATTATACTATAAATACTTGTTTTTTGCAAGTGCTTTAAAACAAAAAAACGGGCAGTGCCCGTTTTTTATCCAAATATGTGTCTATAATAATCTACCGCCGGAGCGTTTGTGCTGAAGTTTATTTTATTTCGCACAACCTTTTTCATATCTTCTACATAATTTTCAGGGATTACTACCGTATCATTAACGGGAACAAATTTACCCTTTGAAGAATAGTAGGTACCAAGATCGGTTTTCCAATCATAGTTGGTATTATAAACAAGCGGAGTCGCATCTGAAAATACGTCTCTGCCCGGCATTAAACGAGAATCAAACTCTGTGCCGAAAAGATTAGATAGCGTTGGCAAAATATCAAGACTAAAGGTTGGAGTGTCAACAACTATTGGATCCATCTTTTCAAGACAACCACTCCAAATTATAAGACGGTTATGGTCTCTTTCAAAATAATCGGTAACTTTGTATCCGTAAAGTTCGGAAAGATACGGCATATTTCCAAGAGTTCCTGCTTCGTCAAGTCCATAGGGGAAATGGTCGGTAGAAATTACGATAACCGTATTGTCGGCAATACCTTTTGCTTCAAGTTCGCCTACCATATAGGTCAGCGCATTTTCAAGTTCAAGGTTGGCTGCCAAATATCCTTTTACGGAATCTGAATAGTTGAGGTCTTTAACCTTATCCCAGTTTTTATTGGTCATAGAGTTACCGGTTTTTGTATAACCGCTATGTCCGCTTACTGACATATAATAAACGTTAAATGGTTGTTTATCAATATAGGTTGGCAAAGTACCTTGGAACATTTCAAGGTCACTTTGAGGCCAAGCATTTTTAACAAACTCTTCCATACCATTACCCTGTCCCATAAAGCCGTCGCTATAACCAAGTTTAGTATGTGTTTTATGACGGTCGTAATAGGTATAAGAGTTATTGTGGAAAGCCTTTCCGTAATAGCCAAGTCTGTTAAGTTGACTTCCCATAGTATAGTAGTTAAGAGTTTTTGCAGTATTCTTAAAGGAACGTCCGCCTGCCATAGGAAGCATACCGAAAACGTTTTGATATTCACCGCCTGTAGTACCTGCGCTTGAAGGCTGATAGTAATCAGTAAACTGAATACCCTTATTAGCAAGTCTATAAAGAGTGGGCGTAAGGGTTGAGTCAATAACCTCTGCAGTAAACGCTTCTGCAGAAATCAGCACAAGGTTTTTGCCCTTAAATATACCCGTATATTCGTTTTTGCTTGAAGCCTTTAAGGTACTTACGTATGCGTTAAGATTTTTAATTTTAGTAGATGCGCCCTCATCAAGAGCGGCAAAATCAAGGTCAAGTTCATTTTTACCGTATACAATAGGTTCGTCTTCGGGTGGGGTTTCGTTACCTTCACCGTTAGGATCGCTATTCTCAAAACCGCTGTCTCTGCCAAAAAGAAGATATTTAATATCAAGACGCAATCCTGTAGCAAGACCGAAATCCCCTACTGCAGATTGGAAGTTATACTGCGATTTATAAATCGGTCCGTAAATACTGCTGGTTGTAATCAACAATGCCGCCAAAACAAAACTAAGTAACGATAAACAGGCGGAAACCATACGTACCGAACCCTTTGATTTATAGGCAGGAATAAATCTGTCAGAAAACAAAATATATAAAACCGTAGGCGCTATAAATAAAATAACTGCCCAAAGGTTTTTTAAGATAAGTTGAAAAATCTCGGTAGTATAGGTTGTTGCTGCATCACCTGCGGCGCCTGTAACAGTATTTATATCGTAAAAAACTTTAAAGAATTTATAAACAAGAAATTCTACTATATAAATAATTCCGGTCACACCTATAATAGAGGCGGATATAATCTTGTTTACCTTACGATTTTTAAAAATCGAAGAAAAAAGATAACCTATAACACCGTAAGCAAATGAAAAAAGAAGCAGATAAAGAGAACTCCACTTAAAGAGTTCTCTTACCGTTCCTATTCTAAAAAGCAATTCATAATATGTTAAAACTGCCGGAAAAAGCAACATAAAATAAAGATGTCCGAATTTTTTTACTTTTCTACCCATTTATTACATCCCAATCATTAAAATTAATTCCGCAAATTTTAGTATAATATTTTTCTTTCAAAAAATCAAGTATTCCGCCATAAATTTACAATTTATTACTTTATTTTCACCGCTATAGCACACAAACGCTTTACCGTTTGGCACAACGATGGTATTTGGGCATATTCATCAACCGAGTGTATTTTTGAACCGTAAACGCCCAGTCCGTCAACGGTGGGTATGTCAAAAGCCGTCATATCAGCCGCATCGCTCCCCCCACCGCTAAAGGTTTTGCCAAGTCTTTTTAACCCGTTTTGTTCGAAAATTTCTTCTATTTTTTCATAAAGCGCAAGGTTTTTCTCGGTTTCTTCCATACAAACCCTTTCGCTTTTTAAAACATACTGTGTTTTAGTTCCTTTTACGGCGTTATTTTCGCAAACCTCTTTTACCTTTTGTTTTATAGTTTGATATTCAAGTTTGTTAGAAAACCTAAAATCAAATTCCATAGTGCAGTCGCTCGGCACCGTATTTGCAGCAGTTCCGCCTTTTATTATTCCACAGTTAGAAGTAATTCCTAAAGCATCCTTAAACTTTTCAAGTTCGACTATAATATGTGCTGCCTGTCTTATTGCACTTGCGCCGTCAACACAAGACGAAGCGTGCACCGACACACCTTTTACCTTTATTTCAAAACGGAGTATTCCCTTTCTTTTAAGTACCATTCCACCGTTTCTAAGTCCCTCAAGATTTATAAATCCAACAGAATCTTTGGCTTTTTCCGCCATAAACTTAATGGTTTCTTTATTACTGCCTTTACTGCTAGTTTCTTCATCGGTTTGAATTATAAGTTTTACCGGACGAGTATTAAAACCATTGTTCTTTAATACGTGCATAGCAAAAAGACCTGCCACTGCGCCGCCTTTACAATCGGTAACACCGGGGCCGTATATAATTCCGTCTTTAATTTTCACCGGAGGATAACCGAAAGCCCCAACAGGATGTACCGTATCAATATGCGCAGAAAAGCAAATCGGTTTTTCTGCGATTTCTTCGTTCATAGTAATGCATATTGCATCACCCGACACCTTTTGTTTGCATTTTTCGATTTTAAATCCCAAATCTTCTGCTTTTTTTATAAAAAGTGCGCCAACTTTATCAATTGCCTCTTTATTATCGGTCGGACTTTCAATATTACATACTTCTTCCCAAAACTCGACGTACTGTTTTTCTAAAGAAGGTATGCTTTCATAAATTTTCGTCACTTCAATCACCAAAAAAATTATATACCAAATCCCAACTTTTTGCAAGAACAAAGGGTACGATATGGATATCGTACCCTTTTCACTAAAAAAGAGACCTTGCGGTCTCTTTTTTTACTCTACACTTAAGAAGTAATGAGCAAATCTCTTAAACTGTAGGGTGAGTTTTCCGTTTTCTGCCTTAAGTTCTTTTCCACAGCTTTCGCAGAATATCTTTTTACCGTCAAAGCCGTTTATGGTAACTTCGCCCTGGTCGTAGCCGTCTGCATTAGCCACGAAGAGAAGCCACTTACCGTCCTTCTTAAAGGCGCTGATTTTAATGTTCTCGTTATCGCTTACAAAATAAGGATTATTATGGTAAGGCACGAACTGAGCGCCGTCCATATCGAATTTATCAATTATTTTCCATACGCCCGACATAAAGTCAAGAGGTCCGCCTATATCGTTTGGACGGGGAAGAATACCGTGAAGCATAGCGAATACGAGCGCATCTTCAAAGTTCCAGATGGGTCTATTTTCGTAAACGATAAACTCGGTAGGAATACCAAAGTTTCTGCCCGAATGGGAAGCGCGTAAATAACCGTCAGGCATTTCGTTAATACCCTCTTTAACGAGGTTGTACTGAATGTATTCACCCATCCAAAGTGAATGCGCGAAGCCGAGCACACCGCCGTTTACGCAGTCGGAAATATGGCAGTTAATAATCTTGCCTCTTGAATTAAATGTTTCGTAAAGACGCTTGAACATCTCTCTGATGGGGTACATTCTGTAGGTAGGCTGAAGTACGCCGTCTCTGTCAACGTATCCGCATCCGTGAGCGGTATTCTGACAAGCTCTTGTCATAGCGGTACCGTCAAGGTAAACGCCGTCGAAATCATACTTATCAACCAATTCTTCAAGACCGCTTGCAAACTTATCGGCAAAACTACTGCAATAGCAAACAGGGATTTCTCTTTGCGCAGGGAAACGATACCACTGTACGCTTCTGAAGTCCTCACCCTTACGGTGTAACGCAGCCTCTTTAGCGTTATCGGCAAAAATCTCAGCCATAGTAGAAATTTCGTAACCGAAATAAGGAACAACCTTTATTCCGCGCTTGTGACATTCGCTGATTATGGTGGTAAGCTGACGTTCGGTACGCTTGGTTAATTTCCAGTAGTTTTGAATATTATTCCACTTTTCGTGAAGAACGAGAGTAGTTACGCCAAGACGCTTAATTCTGTCGTAACCGATTTCGGTGTCACCCTCAACAACGGGATTAGCAAGGAAATCAATATAATCGCCCTGAATTTTCTTGAAGCAGTCGATATGTAAAAGCTTTTCTTTATAAGGATTACTCGGAAATGCCTTAACGGGAGAAGCCTGGAAACCGATTCTAAAGCTTACAGCGGGATATTTATACTGACCGAACTTTTCTCCAACGTCCTGCCAAGCATAAGGCTGAGCGTCAAGAAGTCTCATTCTGACGATTGTGTGGTCACCGCCGTCAACAAACTGATAAGATTTTGACTTTTCTACAGGCTGCCATAATTCATTAGATTCGCAGTATGTGAAAAGACCCTTATCATCGTTACCAACGTAAAGAATGGAAGCGAAGTCAAGGTCAGCGTTTTTATCTTTAAGATATGCGCTACTTGAATACTTGTCCATATTACCGGTATTACCCTCGTCATCGGGATGTACCTTGTTGGGAGAAACGTGATAAAGCTTTGCAATATCATCCATAATCGGAACTTCAATATGGAAATAGTCGAGAAGCGTAGGAGTGCTTTCTTTTGACTCAAGACCGAAAAGCTGAGGAACGGTATAGCCCTTAGGCATAAGCTTTACGTCGGCGGTAGCAAGACCGTCAAATTCCACCTTGGTAGAAATATTAACGATAAAAGCATCACTCTGCGCAGTGGTATAAACATAAGCGTATTGGTCGGTGGTTTCACCAACTATTACGTCAATATCGCGCCAGATTACGTCGTGTCCGTTTTCGCCTGCTTTAATTCTTATAGGAGAAGCAAGTAATTCTTCACCCTGAGAGGTAATGGATGAAAAAAGAAGATTATTGTCGATTTTATAGGTTCTGCCCCAAAGAGAAATTTCGCAACCTTTTTCGGTTTCAACAGTTTCTACGTTTGTGAAAGGAGCGGGAACTTTATTATTAAAAACGTCTTTCATTATAATTCCTCCGTTTACACAATATATAATAATAGTATATTAAAAACTAAAATTTGTAAAGTGAAATTGATATTTTAAAACAGAAAAATTTTTTCACAGCAAATCACATTCATTAAATCCACTATAAAGTGTATTTAAAAAATAAAGGCACACTTACCTTTGAACAAGTCCAGTAAAAACGGACAATAGTAAAAAAGCACCTCCTATGGTAGAATTAAAGAACTACCATAGGAGGTTTTGTTATGGCTGGAAAAAAGGGAATGAAAAAATATCCTGAAAGCATAAGAAATGAGATAC
>JAZRNY010000036.1:0-4135 GCA_045648445.1 Acutalibacteraceae bacterium | reverse complement strand
CGTGAAAAAGGGATGTTCAAAGGCTCATTAGGTAAAATCAAATGCGCCGTATGTCCTGAGTGCGGTTATACCGAAACCTACATTGATAATCCTGAAGGTATCAAAAAGTTGGTTGCGAAAGAATAATATAGTTCGACAAATTGGAATTTGAAAGGCTGTTGTTATATGAAAAAAACAATTAAAATTATAGGATTATGTTGTATTGCAGTTATAATCGTTATTGGTATATGTATGATGATGCCCTCAAAAACCCTTGATTTTCGTGGCACGGTAACAGAAATCAAAATTGTTGATAACGATACCGTTATTCACCTATCCACAACTGACACATCCTATACGGTGGTAGCAAATAATAAAACTAACGTTTCATACTGTTGTAAAGATGATCCAGATGTTGATTTATCAGATATTAAAGTCGGTGATGTTATTGAAGGTAATTATCGTTGGTTATCAAAAAGCAATAAGGCAAAGTTTATAACTGTGCAATATCATAATGATGGCGCTGATGCTCATTCCTTAAAAGCTATCAACACCATTAAGGGCAATATGAACACATATTATGAAATGTCTGATGGAACGTGGCAAATGGATGGGCATACATACAAATATCGGTTGGAAATTAGCGGAAGGCAACCTTCGGCAGTTAAAGATACCACTTATGTTTATTTGAGCAATATAGAAGAAATTTCATTTCAAAAAGCTATGATGGCAAGTGGTCTTAGCAGCAATACAGAAGATTACTTCTCTGTTGAAGAAGCCATTTTGGTTGAAATCAACTGACTAATTCAAATTTGACAAAAGAGTGTGATTGTATGAAAAAGAAAGTTATTATCTTGGTTGCTATCATCGTTTTGTTGGTGGCTTGGGGTAGTATTGCATATTCTGACTATGCAGATGTTGCCATTAGTTTTGATAAACCACAGTTTTGTATTACTACAATGACCGCTGACGATGGCGGTTCGGGTAAATATATTGGTTTAGGATATTCGTTTGATCTTGATGGACATTTAGAAAGCAACGGAAGATATGAAGTGGATAAATACACATATAAGATTTTTGGGATTACCATTAAGCAAGGCGAAGCAAATCCTCAAAAAGGATAAATGCTTTGCTGATTCAAAATTAAAAAGTAAACAAGTTTGGAGGGTTCGGAATGAAAGGCATTAAAAAAATATTATTTGGAATAGCGTTAATTTTATTAGGTTTCTTATGTTTATACGCTTCTTCTCTCGGAGAATGGGGCGTTGGAGAAGTAATTGGATTGGTTATACCGATAATCGGCGTTGGATTTGCAATCTCAGGACTTTTAGATAAAAGCGAATAAAGCTTGATTTATGAAATGAGTGTGATTTTTTGAAAGAAAAAATAAGAAAGACGATGTTACGTTCTCTTATAATAATTTCATTCATAGCAATGCTTTCCTTCTTTTTACTTGATATATTTGAAGTGCAAAAAAATGGGTTGGCTTTTGGCTTTATTTTTGGTTTTGTAGGAACATCACTTCAAACGGTTTTGTATTGGACTAAAGACAGGTTTAAGGCTATGTTACAATTGTTATCAGCCTTCATATTTGTAGTTGCAACGCTAATCTACTTTCTTTAGATAATCAATAAATGTGTAAATTTCAAAGGATTATTAATATGGCAAAGCACGAATTTGGAATAATGAAAAGTGATCCGGTTAAAGGTCGCCGTTATGATGAGTATGAACTGCAGAAATACGACTGTATCTCTGTTGATGATGAATGTGTTGAGCGTGTAACTGCAGAACTTACGGCTCTTAAATGTTATGCACATACACTTGATGTTCCGATTGACGGTTTGGCTTATTGTGGCGTTACACTTATACCACCGGAAGCAATCGAACAATTTATATCACTAATCGAAAACCAAGCCGAAATGACTGATTTGAGAAATTTACTGCGTGAAGCGTTAAAGAAAAATAGATTTGTAATACACTACGGTTTATAAAAGAGAGGTAGTGTTATGGAGGGTTAGAGTTGAATAGGAAAAAATGGAAACATAAAATTACAAGTGGACTGACGGGAGTTATCCTTTCCTTTATTATGCTTGCTATCTTTGGTGGTTTGGCTATTTGGTTTCACGTCAGTCAGAACGATGCAATAATTATTGGCAGAATATTAGTGATCTTCGCAGCAGTTGCTTTTGTCCTTGCGTTATACCGTGCGGTATTTTTTAAGGTGCTTATTGATAAAGACGGGTTCTTCTATCAAACAGCTCCCGGCAACGGAAGATATTATCATTACTATGAAATTCGCAAGATGTGGATCAGCTCCGGTAATGAAACCAATTCACAACAAATGACCTACTGCAATTTTGAAACAAATGAAGGTAAGATTTCGAGATTTTTCTTTATGGGCGTAAATCTTGATGCAGTTGATTATTTGATGAAGCGGGTTGAAGCCGTAGAAACCACAGATAGCAGTGGAGCAACAGACGATGGTCGTGATCTCGTGATTAGTGGCAAAGTTCAAGGCGGTATAAGAATTGCGGTCGTAGTATTTATTCTTGCAATTCTCCTACTATTAGCAAAGTCACTTGCAGAACAAGGATTGCCGCCGATCACCTATATACTTCCTATCGCAATGGCTGCAGTAGCTGTTGTGGTCTTGGTTGTCCATAATATGTTCTATAAAATACAAATTGAAAAAGACGGTTTCTATTGTCGTACGAACCCCTTTGACGGTAAATACTATCAATATCGTGAGATAACCAATTACAAGTTGATAGAAGAACGGAAAAAGTTTGGCTCTGTTAGAAGCAGAGGTGTTCGTGAAACACATTATTTTTACTATTTGATTTTCACGGATGCAAGCAATAAGAAACATAGAATACTTTATAACAAGGCTCTGTTTGAACGGGAAATGAATGTATTAGTTTCTCGTATAGAGCAAGCACAAGGACGATGATAATGAAACGTAACGCTATAATAAGATTTGTGGCTCGGATAGTTGGCGTCGTAATATTGATTGTCGGTATACGAATGATTGCAGAAGGAACGATCAACTATATCGAACAGCACCAACAGAATGATTGGGTTGTAATAAATGCCGAAGTCACAGATGTTTCGAGCCGACTCAGAAACACTAAATCACAAAACAAACAAAGAAGCACCATCTACGATATTACTTACGAATATGAAGTAGATGGAGAAGTTTATTCAGACGAGATAAGAAGCCAACCGACACCTCGTTCGGTGGGCGATGATATAAAAATTAAATATAATCCTGATGCTCCGGAGGAATCCACCACATCTTTGTCGCCAAGTATAAGCGACCTGCTTGTGTTTGTTATCTTCGGTCTGATATTCTCAACTTTGGGATTTTTCCTTTCAGGAGCCTTTGGTTTAATTCGTAAACTAATTAGAAAAGGAAAACCTGAAGAACAAGAGGTGCTACCGCCTGAAGAATATGTCAAACCTGATAGCACAGAACGAAAACAAAAGTCGTTTACCGTAACGTTAGTTCGCAGAATTGTTTTCGCAGTGATAGCGGTAGCATTGATTATGATTTCAATAAAGTTCTTCCCCGGAACGAAATCAATAGATGCAGAAGCGTTTTGTAAGGCCGCAGAAGCAGCCGGCTATACAACAACCGATACTACTGAAAAACTTCGTCAAGAATGGCGTGTAGGCTCTATGCTCACCGAAGCAGTTTCCATTGACAACGGTACGATGAGAATGGACTTTTGTGTGATGGACACGGTAGACAGTTCCGAAAGTTTATATAATGGTATGACACTTCCAATAACTGACGGTGAGATTACGGATGACGGTGGAATCATACACGAGATCTGCTCAGCAGAAACTCAAACCAATTATGTAGCCAAAATTCGTATTAGAGATACTATTATCTATGTTTCTGCATTAACAGAATACAAGGATGATGTTGTTGACCTATTAGACTCGATAGGCTATTGGAAAGAATGATATAGTACATTTAAGAAAGCTGCTTCAAAGAAGTGGCTTTCTTAATTTTTTTTCAAAACAAGTGTGAGGTTTACCATTGTTTGGTTGTGTAATAAGTGAAAGGGGCAAGAAAAACCTTTCGGAAAGGAGTAAGTCTATGGATAACGGTGCAAGTAGCTACCGCCGTTTCCGTGACGAAGGTGATGAA
>JAZRNY010000035.1:0-89297 GCA_045648445.1 Acutalibacteraceae bacterium | reverse complement strand
TGTCGTATCTCATTTCTTATGCTTTCAGGATATTTTTTCATTCCCTTTTTTCCAGCCATAACAAAACCTCCTATGGTAGTTCTTTAATTCTACCATAGGAGGTGCTTTTTTACTATTGTCCGTTTTTACTGGACTTGTTCACAATTTGGAGTGTGCCTTATTTTTAAAAAAGAGAGACTTTCTGATAGAAAAAAGTCTCTCTTTTAATATTTTTATTTTTATAAAAATCGGTAATAATATTTTATTAATAAGGTGCTTTTGAATTTTTGAGGGCGTCTAACAATTCGCTGAGTTTACCCTTTGCAAGACCGATATGTTCATCGGCAGCGCCGTAGTAAATGCGGATTTCATCCTTTTCTTCTTCGGCAATAGCACCGCAGGGGAATACAACGTTTCCGACTCTGCCATCGGTTTCAAAAGGTTCGGTAGGAGTAAGAATCCAACGGTCGAGCAAACCTAAAATTTTTGTGGGATCCTTTAAATCCATAAGCATAGCGCCTATTGAATAGCAGAATTCTCCGTTTTCTTTCCATACGCCGTGAATGATTTCAAGCCAACCGTCTTTAGTTTTGATTGGGGGAGTAGGACCGATTTTCCAGTTGGAGTATGGAACGCTTTCAGGATAAAGCAGAGGACGATGATGTCCCCAATAAACAAGGTCCGGAGAATAGGAAATCCAAATACTTGCTCTAAGAATATCTGTATCGGGAATACATTCGGGTTCTTCGGGACAGTGTACGTTGTAAGGACGGTCAAGTCTTACATAAAGACCGTCGATTTTTTCGGGGAAAAGGCAGGGAACACGGTTAGCGGGAAGCGCTACGCAGTCAACAAATTCTGCCGTTTCAAAATCCTTGGTTTTGTAAAGAAGTGCGCAAGGACCGCTACCTCTTACCTGACCGGGACGGATAATATAATAAGTATCGTCAATTTTGGTAACTCGGGGGTCGATTACCCAGTTATCAAATACACCGGGGCAGTCGCCGCTCCAGTTATCGCTAAGGAAAAGGGGCTTAGGATTAATGTCGAAGTTTACGCCGTCTTCGCTTGTTGCTACGTGAATACCGCACATACTGTTGTTTATGCGTTCTTTGTAATAAGCAGCAATAAGTAAAAGGGTTTTTCCGTTAAAAAGGGTTTGTCCGCAGTTGAATACCGCATTGGTAGCAAGGGCGAAATCCTCTTTAGTTATAATTGGGTTTTTGGCGTTTCGGTGCATTATGTACTCGTCGCCTCTGAATTTTGTTATCATATTACAAAACCTCCATTTATTTATAGACCAATGATATCATACTTTTGGTGAAAAGTAAACACAAAAAAAGATTTTGTTTTTCATTTTGTGAGTTTTGTATTATTTGCAAAAATATGTAAATATTTGTATAAATTTGACAAACGTTATTAAAATAACAAGTTAAAAATGCTTTATTTTTAACAAAAATGTCTTGAAATTTGCTCTGCAGTTTGGTATGATAATAAAGAAAATAAATATATTGAAAGGAGATAATATTTTGGCCGGATACGAAGAAAAGTTTCATAACGAAGTAATTTATGATGCGTATAATTATTTAGGTTCTTTTTACGGTGAAAAAAGTACTCTTTTTAGAGTGTGGGCGCCTTCGGCAGATACAGTTTCGGTGGTTGGTGATTTTAACGGTTGGAACGGTTATGCCAATATTATGCAAAAAAACAGTGATGGCACATTTGAAATTACCGTAAAGGGTATAAAGCCTTTTGATAACTATAAGTATGCCGTTACCAGTGGTGATAAAACGGTTTTAAAATCAGACCCTTTTGCAAAGCATTTTGAAACTCCGCCCGGCACCTGCTCAAAGGTTTATTACGATAACTATAGGTGGAATGACGGCGCATGGGCAGAAAAAAAGTCCAAAATGGATATATATTCCTCTCCTGTTAATATATATGAATTACATCTCGGTTCTTGGCGTATTCACGAAGACGGCAATCCGTACACTTATGAGGAGTGCGCTAATGCTCTTGCCGATTACGTAAAAGAAATGGGTTATACCCATGTTGAACTTATGCCCATTTGTGAGCATCCTTTCGAGGGTTCTTGGGGTTATCAGGTAAGCGGCTATTACGCCCCTACATCCCGTTACGGTACACCTGAAGATTTTAAAAAATTTGTTGATATACTTCACGGCAAAGGAATTGGAATAATTTTGGATTGGGTTCCTGCTCATTTCCCAAAAGACGAACCGTTTCTTTACCGTTTTGACGGTACTCCTCTTTACGAATACAGCGATGAAAGAAGAGGCGAACACAAAGAGTGGGGAACGGCAATTTTTGATTTTGGCAAAAATGAAGTTATGAATTTTCTGCTTGGCAGCGCTTGCTATTGGTTAAAGGAATTTCATATTGACGGTCTAAGGGTAGATGCGGTTGCATCAATGCTTTATCTTGACTATGGCAGAAAAGATGGAGAATGGCTTCCTAACTTAAATGGCGGAAAAGAAAATCTTGAGGCGGTTGAATTTTTAAGACAGTTAAATACCGCCGCTTTCAGTGTTAATCCTAATGTTTTAATGATTGCTGAGGAGTCAACTGCGTGGCCGATGGTGACAAAACCTGCCTTTGACGGTGGGTTGGGATTTAATTTTAAGTGGAATATGGGCTGGATGAATGATATGCTCAGATATACTTCTCTTGACCCGCTTTTTAGAAAAAACAATCACGAATGTTTGACTTTTTCATTTTTTTATGCCTTTAGTGAAAATTTTATTTTACCTCTTTCACATGACGAAGTAGTTCACGGCAAATGTTCTATGATAAACAAAATGCCCGGCGATTACGAAGGAAAATTTAGAGGGTTAAGGGCATTTATGGCTTATATGATGGCTCATCCCGGCAAAAAACTTACCTTTATGGGACAGGAATTTGCTCAGTTTATTGAGTGGGATTATAGGAGACAATTGGATTGGTTTTTGCTTGATTATAAGGCGCACGAACAAATGCAGTATTACACAAAAAAACTAAATGAGTTTTATCTTAAAAACCCACCGCTTTATGAAATAGATTATTCTTGGGAAGGTTTTAATTGGATTTCAAATGATGATTATTCGCAAAGTATTATTTCCTTTAGAAGAATAGCCGAAAACGGTGACGAAATAATCGTAGTGTGTAACTTTGTTCCGGTTGGCAGAGAAAAATACCGTATAGGTGTGCCGTATAATGCAAGTTACAGAACAGTTTTTTGTTCGGAATGGCAAGAATTCGGCGGATTGGCGAAAAAAAGCAGATCGTATTATAAAAGCGAAAAAACAAAAATGCACGGATATGAGAACAGTATATCAATAGATATACCGCCTCTTTCAGTAATATACCTTAAAAGAAATAAACGCAAATAATTAATGAAAGTGTTGTGAGTATCTTGAAAAAGAACGAATGTGTAGCAATGTTGCTTGCAGGCGGTCAAGGAAGTAGATTGGGTGTATTAACACACAAAATAGCGAAACCTGCCGTACCATACGGCGGAAAGTACCGAATTATTGATTTTCCTCTTTCAAACTGCGTAAATTCGGGTATAGATATTGTAGGTATTCTTACCCAGTATCAGCCGCTTGAACTTAATGATTACGTGGGAAGCGGAAAGCCGTGGGATTTAGATAGAATTGACGGCGGTGTTCATATTCTTCCGCCGTATCAAAAAAGCAAGGGCGGAGATTGGTATAAGGGAACGGCAAATGCGATTTATCAAAATATACATTTTATAGAAAAATACGACCCTGAATACGTGCTTGTACTTTCGGGCGATCACATTTATAAAATGGATTATTCTAAAATGATAAAAGCGCACAAAGAAAATAATGCCGACTGTACTATTGCCGTTATGGAAGTATCTTTCGATGAGGCTTCACGTTTTGGTATTATGAATACTAAAGATGACGGCACAATTTATGAATTTGAAGAAAAACCTGAAAATCCTAAAAGCAATCTTGCTTCTATGGGTATTTACGTATTTTCTTGGGATAAAATGCGAGAGTATCTTATTGCTGACGAAAAAAACAAGCAGTCGCATAATGATTTCGGCAAGGATATTATTCCAAATATGTTGGCTGCGGGCGAAAAAATGATGGCGTACAGGTTTGAGGGCTATTGGAAAGACGTTGGAACGGTAGAATCTTTGTGGGATGCTAATCTTGATCTGCTTAATCCGAAACTCGATTTAAAACTTGACAGTAGCGACTGGAAGATTTATTCCCGTACAGGTTGGTTGCCTCCGCAGTATATCAGCGAAAATGCGACGGTGGAAAATTCTCTTGTGAGCGACGGTTGTTCGGTTTACGGTAAACTTGATTACTCGGTGCTTTTTGAAGACGTTACTATTGAGGAAGGCGCCACAGTAGAGTATTCCTTAATAATGCCGGGTGCGGTAATTAAAAAAGGCGCTCACGTTCAGTATGCAATTATTGCTGAGAACGTTAAGGTAGGCGAGGACGCAAGTGTTGGCGAAAACCCTGCCGAGATGGCAAACCGTGACGACTGGGGTATTGCCGTAGTCGGTTCAAACGTTAAAATAGGCAAAAAGTCTTGTGTTAAGGCTAAATCAATGATTAGCAAAAACGTTAAGGAAGGGGAAACTGTATGAGTACCAATAATATTTTAGGTATAATTTATGCAAACGTGCACGACGACCTTCTTCCCGGATTAACCGAAAAACGTTCAATGGCGTCGGTTCCTTTTGCAGGACGTTACCGTCTTATTGACTTTTCACTATCTAATCTTACCAATGCAGGCATAAGTCAGGTAGGTATTATTACTAAACAAAACTATCAATCTCTTATGGACCACATAGGAAGCGGCAGAGAATGGGATTTAGACAGAAAATCAGGTGGTTTGTTTATTCTTCCACCGTTTGTTTCGGGCGGTATAAGCGACGGCGTTTATAAAACACATTTAGGCGCACTTGGAGGTATTCTTAACTTCCTTAATCGTTCAAAGCAGGAATACGTTATTATTTGCGACAGTGACGTTATAGCCAACGTGGACGTAAGCGAAATGTTTGAAGCACATCAGAAAAGCAAAGCGGATTTTACAATTGCATATAAATATGGAAAACTGCCCTTTAATCATGACAAGGTTATGGTTTTTGACGTTGACCAAAGCAACGTTATTAAAGAAATAAAGTACGTTAAGGCAAGAGAAACGGTTAATTATAGCCTTGATATGGTTTTATGCAAACGCGAGTTTCTTATTAATACCATAAAAAACTGTATAGAAGAAGGAAAACAGTCGCTTACTCGTGATGTACTGATTCCTGCGGCTAATGAATGTAAAATTTTCGGTTATAAGGTTGAAGGTTTTGCAGAAATATTGGACGGTCCTCTTAGTTACTATGACCTAAATATGAAAATGCTTGAACCAAAGGTCAGAAAACAACTTTTCAGCAGAGAAAGACCGATTTATACTAAAACTCACGACAGTATGCCTGCTAAATATGCTATAGGCAGTAAGGTAAATAACAGCCTTATTGCCGACGGTTGTGTAATTGAAGGCACCGTTAAAAATTCTATTTTATTTAGAAACGTTGTTGTTAAAAAAGGTGCTGTAGTTGAAAATGCTATTATAATGCAAAATGCAGTTATTGAAAAAGATGCAAAGGTTTGTTATGCCGTAATGGATAAAATTTCAAAGGTTGAGGAAAATGCTGAACTTATTGGCGGCAGAAAAAACATTGTGATTCTTAAAAAGGGCGAAACGAAAGGAAAATGATAAATGAAAATACTATATGCTGCAAGTGAAGCGTATCCTTTTGCTATGTCGGGAGGTCTTGCCGACGTTGCAGGCGCACTGCCTAAGGCTTTAAGACGTCGATTGGTGGGTTGCAGAATTGTAATGCCGCTTTATGAAGAGGTGCCTGAAGAATTAAAGGCAAATATAAATTTTATAACCAGTATTACGGTGCCGGTTGCTTGGAGAAGACAGTACTGCGGTATATTTGAGGCTAAGGTGGACGGAGTTGTATATTATCTTTTAGATAATCAGTACTACTTTAAAAGAAGTGGTCTTTACGGACATTATGACGATGCTGAGCGTTTCGCTTTCTTTTCACGAGCAGTTTTAGAGATTATACCGTATATCAATTACGTTCCCGATATAATTCATTGTAACGATTGGCAAACTGCCCTTGTACCCGTTTTTCTTAATACCCTTTACCGTGAAAACGAAATTCATAAAAATATTCATACAGTATTTACCATTCATAATATACAGTATCAAGGGAAATACGGATACGAACTAATTGATGACGTTTTGGGTTTGCCTTCGGGTACATCACAACTTGTCGATTATGATAACTGTGTTAATTTTATGAAGGGCGGTATTCAAGAGGCGGACAGAGTAACTACGGTATCTCCTACCTATGCAAGAGAAATTTTAGACCCTTATTATGCACACGGTTTAGACAGTATTTTAAGAGCACTTGAGGGTAAGGTGTCGGGAATAGTAAACGGTATTGATACCGAGGTATATAATCCTGCTACCGATGAAAATATTTTTGAAAAATTCGACGCTTCTTCAATAGATAAAAAGGTTAATAATAAAATGGGACTGCAATCTTTAATGGGGTTGCCGTTGAGAAGTGACGTTCCCGTTATCGGTATTGTGTCGCGTCTTGTAAAACACAAGGGATTTGACCTTGTTAAACACGTGTTTGAAGAGATTTTACAGGCTGACGTGCAGTTTGCCATACTTGGCAGCGGCGAATGGGAGTTTGAAACGTTTTTCCACGAAATGTCACAAAAATATCCTGAAAAGGTTGCATTTAAAATGGGCTTTATACCGTCTCTTGCGCGAAAAATTTATGCAGGTGCTGATATATTCCTTATGCCCAGTCAAAGTGAACCTTGCGGTCTTGCGCAAATGGTTGCGCTTCGTTACGGTACCATTCCGATTGTACGAGAAACGGGCGGATTAGCCGATACTATTAAAGATAGCGGTGATAATGAGGGGAACGGGTTCACCTTTAAGAATTATAATGCCCACGATATGCTTGAAACGGTGTGGCGCGCACTTCAGGGCTACTGCGATAAACAGGGATGGGAAGTTCTTAAAAAACGCGCTATGGAATGTGATAATTCTTGGGGCAAATCTGCAAATGAGTATATAAGACTTTATAAACAGATACTTGGCAAATAATAAATAATATGCTATACTAAAGGACGGTGATATTTGCCGTCCTTTTAACATATTGTAGTATTAAAAGAAGGGTGTTTATTATGGGTTTAATTATAGTTGCCATAATTTTTGGTATTATTGAAGGAATAACGGAATGGCTTCCTGTAAGCAGTACGGGCCATTTAATACTATTTGAAGAAATACTTCCTACCTACGTATCAAAAGACGTTTGGGATATGTTTTTGGTTATTATTCAACTTGGCGCGATATTGGCATCGGTGCTTCTTTTTTGGAATAAAATTTGGCCGTTTCAAAAACCTGATAAGGCGCTAGGTAAGGGTATTATAAAAAAAGAAAGTTTTGCCCTTTGGTTTAAAGTTGCAATAGCCACCGTTCCGGGAGTTGTCTTTATACTTTTGCATCTTGATGAAATATGCGATAAATACTTTTATAATTCTACGGGCGTTGCAATCGCTTTAATCGTATTCGGTATTTTCTTTATACTTATTGAAAAATACAATAAAAAACGCACTCCTAAATTTAATGAATTAAATGATATTACCTATTCACTTGCGCTTTATATAGGTTTGTTTCAACTTTTGGCTGCGGCATTTCCGGGAACGTCACGTTCAGGCGCAACAATACTTGGTGCATTACTTTTAGGTGTTTCGCGCGTTGCTGCTTCGGAATTTACCTTTATACTGGCTATTCCTGCTATGCTTGGGGCAAGTGTTCTTAAAATATTTGATTTTATTGAAAAGGGAGTAACCCTTAGCAATAACGATATTATTTTCCTTTGCGTAGGTACTGCGTGTGCATTTGTTGTATCGGTACTTGCTATTAAATTCCTTATGGGATATATTAAAAAGCATAATTTCGAGGTGTTCGGTTATTATAGAATAGCGCTTGGTATTATTGTGCTTTTATCTTTTGGTCTTCTTATTAAATAATTCTTGACTTTTAATAAATATTCAATTAAAATGATAAAAACCGATGAGTAAGAAAAGTAATTTGCTTTTAAGTTTACAGAGAGTTGTACGTGGTGGAAGTCAACAACTGATGGGCAAATGAATGGGCTTGCGAGGGCAACCTGAAATAAAAGTAGGGAAGACGGATGCCGACCGTTACAGCGGATAGCGTATGTTAGTGCGTGAAGGGTGCCGAAAGGCAAAGTCGGGTGGTACCGCGGAAAGTTTTTTCGTCCCGAGTCTGTTTTAACAGGCTCGGGCTGTTTTATTTTTAAAAAAGGGTTGGTTTTATGTGTATATTATCTTTGCGATGGCGTCTTTTAGGTTGATTTTTTGCAAAAATGTGTTATTATAGAAATGTAGACAACGGAGGAAATAAAAATGATTTATAACGGAATTGATTTTGATACTTATCTTAAAAACTATCCTAACGAGGACGGATATTTTGGTAAATACGGCGGTATGTACGTTGATGATAGACTTAAAAAGGCTATGAACGAAATTAATGAGGCGTATTTTACCATTTGTAAATCCAGAAAATTTATTGATGAACTCAGAAGAATAAGAAAGGAGTTCCAAGGCAGACCTACTCCTATTTCCCATCTTGAACGCCTTTCAAATTCTCTTGGTAACGTTCAACTTTACGTAAAACGTGAAGATTTAAACCATACCGGCGCTCATAAACTTAATCACTGTATGGGCGAAGCGCTTCTTGCAAAATATATGGGCAAGAAAAAACTTATTGCTGAAACGGGCGCAGGTCAGCACGGCGTTGCTATTGCTACCGCTGCTGCTTACTTTGGTCTTGAATGTGACGTTTATATGGGTAGCGTTGATATCAAAAAACAGGCTCCCAACGTTGCAAGAATGAAGATACTCGGCGCAAACGTTGTTGAGGTTACTCACGGACTTGCTACCCTTAAAGAAGCGGTTGACGCTGCATTTGAGGCTTACGCCAAAGATTATCAAAATAGTATTTACTGTATCGGCAGTGTTGTAGGTCCTCATCCTTTCCCAATGATGGTAAGGGATTTCCAAAGCGTTGTTGGTATTGAGGCAAGAGAACAATTTGTGGAAATGACAGGCGAACTACCCGATGCCGTTGTTGCTTGTGTGGGCGGCGGTTCTAACTCTGCAGGCTTCTTCTCAGGCTTCTTAAATTATCCCGTTGATATTTACGGAATTGAACCTCTCGGAAAGGGCACCAAACTCGGTGACCACGCTGCTTCTTTGCAGTACGGAACCGAAGGTGTTATGCACGGCTTTAACAGTATTATGTTAAAGGACGAAAACGGAGACCCCGCTCCCGTTTACTCGGTGGCAAGCGGTCTTGATTATCCCTCCAGCGGTCCTGAACACGCCTTCTTAAGTGAACTTGGCAGAGTTAAATACGACGTTATCGGCGACGATGACGCAATTGACGCTTTCTTCACTCTTTCCCGTCTTGAAGGTATTATTCCCGCTATCGAAAGTTCACACGCCGTCGCTTACGGTATTAAACTTGCAAAAGAAATGGGCAAGGGAAGTGTACTTATCAACCTTTCGGGCAGAGGCGATAAGGATATGGATTATATTATTGAAAAATATGGCATAAGATAATGTAATAAAACGCGGAGGTATTAAAGCGCCTCCGCGTTTATTTTTATTTTTTTAAAAAAAACTGTCACAAAAATTATAAGAGTGTCGTTAATATGTACAGAAAGGTGAAAAGGGGGGAGTTTATGAAAAGCGAAAATGCAGTTTTAGATAGTGAAAAAAACGAAAAGTTTAAACAAATTTACGAACAATATGGTCGGCTTATGAAGTACATAGCAATTAAAACTATAGGTAGCCAAACACTAGCTGAAGATGCAGTTCAAAATGCTTTTATAAAAATTTTAAGATTTATAGATAAAATTGAAGACATAAACTCTCCTAAATGCCGTGCATTTGTTGTTTTGGCGACCGAAAACTGTTGCAAGGATATTAAAAAAATTGAAATAAGACAAAAAATTAAACAAATAAAACTTTTTAGTCAAGGCGAAAAGAGTAATGGATTTGATTATGAAAGTGTAGAGGCAAAAGATTTTGCATTAAAAATTAATGAAATTCCCGAAAAGTATAAAACAGTTTTAATGTTAAGGTTTTATTATGATATGTCGTATGACGAAATTGCAGAGATGTTGGGCACAACCAATCAAAACGTAAGAAAAAGAATAGAACGCGCGCGAAAGATTGCTATACAAATTTTAAATGAAGGGGCGGATGATGATGAAAATAACTAAAAATGAAGAAAATTTTTATAAGGAAGCCTTTGAAAAATACGTAATGGATCAAAAGATGCCGACTGATAATGAATTAAACTCTATAGAATTTTCCGATGATTTTGAAAACAAAATAGAAATTATCATGAATACTAAAAAGCCCCTAAAGGTAGTCACACCCCAAAAAGTTTTAATGAAGGTGGCATCGGTGGCTATAGTATGTGTACTTTTGGCAAGTGCTTTCGTTGTAGGCAGTTTTGCCCAGCCAGCCGATAAAAAAGAAAATAAAATCAAAAAAATTATTGAACTGTATAACTGGGCTATGTACGATACGGGTGAAACGTATCTATGTTATGCGCTTAGTTATCTTCCGGAGGGATATATAAGAAACGAACCTTGGTATTATGGTGATGACGGTCCTTGGAAAAATGAACAGGGTGACGTTATAAGTTTTTTTGAAAGACGCTATCGCAGTGAATCTCAATACTATAATTCCAGAGAGTATCACGATAATCTGCTTTTGCCTGAAATAGATTTATTGTCTGACGTTTATGAAAAATTAGACGGAGGACTATACGTCTTTAATAGTGAAACTGGGAAAGTTAGATATATATGGAGCGATTACGGCTACGTTTTTGAAATAAGGGCAGATAACTGCAGTAAAGAGGAAATTATAAAAATGAAAAACGGCCTTAAAAACTGCTAATGAAGAGGTGAAGTTTGTTATGAAAAAAATGATTGCTCTGATTTTATCTTCAGTTATTATTCTTTCTCTTTTTTCGGGTTGCTCAAAAAAAGAAAAGATTGTTTTTAGAGGTTGGATTGATGACAATGCTGCTCTTTATGTAAAAATTAACAAGATGAATAGATTTGAGGTAAGGAATCTTATAGGTGATCCTTCGGCTAAAATTTTGGATGAAAATTGTGAAATTTTCCTTAAGGAAAATGGTGAAGCTTTACTTGTTTCTTATAATGCCGACGGTCTTGTTACTAAACTTCAAAGCGAGGATTTGGCTAAAATATCAGCCGATAGTAATGCCAGAAAACGCTGTGAGATAATGAATAAAATTCTTGGGAGAACTAAAGAAGAAATTATTAAAAGATATGGTGAGCCTGATGAAAAAATCGAAAAAGACAACGTCATAATATATGATAACGCTTTTGATGTCAGGGTCAGAATTAAATTTGATGAAAATCAGAAGGCTCAAAAGATATTCGCTGAGGGTATTAATAATGAAATAATCGGGAAAAATCCGAATGAAACGATTACTTTGCCCGAAAATCCTCTTGATGATTTTGAAGCCTTTGAGAAGGTTGCGTCTGGTATGAATGAGAAAGACTTGATTTCTTTGCTTGGACAACCTCAGGGATTTTTTAAATATCAGAAAACCAGAGTGTATTTTGATAGCAATAAAAACTGTATATTTATTAAATGCGATGAAGACAAAAAGGTTGAAAATATAGAAAAAATGACCTATCTTGAGGCTATGGAAAATCAAGTGAAAAACAGAAAAGCTTGGATGGTTCTGTTAATGAATGAGTTTATAGGAAAAAGCAGAAAAGAAGTTAATGAAAAATATCACGTTGAATATATAAATCAAAATGCACGAACCTACGGATATGACGATATTGTTTCTTCTATGGTGTATCTTACCTATAGCAAAGAAGATGATACCGTTGAAAAGGTAACCTTAAACTAAAGGGGGATTTAATATGAAAAAAACGAAGTTTATACGCGCTATAATTGCCGTCGTTTCTGTGATTGCTGTTTTCTGCGCAATATTCTTTTTCGCTAATCCCTTTGTCGAAGGAAAACTTCCGTTTGACAGTGACTGTTATTCATTTATTTTAGAGGGTAAGGAATACAGTCTGCCGTTTAAGGTTTCTATGTTAAAAGCAAACGGGTGGAGTATAAATAACGTAGAAAACAGCCGTGTGTATTTGGCGGGACACGGTTGTGAGGAATTTGAGGCAGTTAAAGGCGAAAAAAAGGTTCGCGTTTTGATTGGAAACCCCACTTTAAATGAAGCGACAATTGACGATTCAAACATAGTTGGAATAAAATTTTATCACGGCAGTAAGGTGAGATTTTTCCTGAAAAACGATATATCCTATGATTTTACAAGGGAGCAGATTATTTCCACCTTTGGTTTGCCTGATGTTTTATCAGCAGAGGGAATTGAGAACTTTTATTATACCAAAAATGAAGAAAAATTTGATAAAGCTTATTTTTATTTTTATGATAGTCTTACAGATAATGATAAAGTGGGACTTCCTGCCGTTGCACTGTATAACTTTGGAAACGTAGTGTTCGATATAACACGTGCAAACGATAATGAAGAAATACCTTATGATGAACCTGTTGAGTTGGGTGAGGATTTAAGTTCAGGGCTTTTTAAAATTGGTGGAAGAATATACCGTCTGCCTATGCGTTATGCTGATTTTAAGCGTGATTGGAAAACAGTGGACTTTGTCACATCTCTTCCTGCAAATACGTATAGCGATAATTTCCTATTAAGACATAAAACAGATGTTATAGAAATTGATCCGTTTTTGATTAATGACGCAAAGTACGTTGATACTTCGGACGATGCTTCTATATATGGTTTTTTTAGTGACAATATAGATATATGGAACTGTGATATAGAATTTCCAGGCGGACTTAATATTTGTAAGAACCGCGACGAAATGATAAATGAACTCTCAATATTTGAAAAAATCGGCAACGTTTATAAGTACGAAAAGGATGGCTTTAAATTAGAAATACAATACACGGATTACGGAAATTGTATGAATTTTAAGGTTTCTAAAAACGCCGATAAGTTTGAAAGCGAAGGAAGATACTATAGTGATTACGGGAAAGAAGAATTTTTTGACGTAAGCGGCGAAATAAAAGAAAGTGATAAAATTAAACCAATGGAGAAAATTTACGTTCCGTATTACGTTCCTGAACGTTTTTCAATGCAACCGGAAAAATATGGATACAAAAACTTTTCTAACGGTATTGTGTACCAAATAAATGGGTTTTCGTCAAAGATTTATTTTACTCAGGAGCCTATTGTAAGCAATAGAAAAATTAATTTACACAAAAAGGATTTAGTGAGGGAAAATAATGGCTTTTATGTAAATGATAAAGGTTTTCATATGTTTTTCTGGGAAAAAGACGGTTACAGATTTTCTTTGTATTCGGGCAGTATTTTGAAAAAAGAACTTTATCAAATGGCAGATTCGCTGATGACGCAAGAAGAGGCTGTGGCTAAAGAGGAAGAAAAGAGAGCGCCTATAAAGGCTAAAATTCAAGGAAAGACATTTATGGAAATTGAAGCTGTTTACGGCAAAGCAAAGTCGTATTTTTCCGGTTTTTTCGGAGGTGTTTACGATATCGACGGAGTGACGGTTACTATATATTTTGACAGTGACGGCTTTGTAAGAGAATTCTATTTAGAAGAATAATAAAAAGCAAGTAAGACTTAAAGTTTTACTTGCTTTTTGCTATTAAAGTTAAATTTTCAATATCTATAATTTCAACCTCTGATATTTTGCCGTTAAGTTTTTCTTCACTTTTGATTTTAACTGGGCAGTAGTTTTCGCTAAAGCCGTGGTAAAAACCTAAGTCATCCTTGGTTTCAAAAAGTACGCTACAGGTTTTCCCAATCATACTGTTTAAAAATTTGGTTTGGGTACTTAACGTTGCATCAATCATTAATTTGCTTCGTTTTGATTTTTCGATTTTATCTACTTGATTTTTCATATTATAGGCAACTGTGCCTTCTCTGCGTGAATAAGCAAAAACGTGGGCAGATGCAAATTCTATTTCTTTGGCAAAGTTAATGCTTTGCTCAAATTCTTCTTCGGTTTCGCCTGCAAATCCAACCATAATATCGGTAGTAATTGCTGCGTTTTCAAAGTTTTCTCTAATGCGTTTTACTAAATCTCTGTAAAAAGCGGTGTCATAGTGGCGGTTCATTCTTTTAAGGGTTGCATCGCAACCTGATTGTAATGACAAATGAAACTGCGGACAAAATTTCTTTTGAGATTTTAACCGAATTAACATTTCGTCACTTATATGGTCAGGTTCTAACGAACCTAAGCGAACTCTTTTTATTGCATCAACACTGCATACTGCATCAACTGCGTCGCAAATATTTTTTTCCGTTTCTTTTCCGTAGGATGTTAAATTAATACCTACCAGTACGATTTCGCAAAATCCTTTTTTGCTTAAAGTTGCGGCTTCTTCCTTAATATCCTCAATAGATTTTGAACGTATTGCGCCGCGCGCAAAGGGGATAATACAGTAGGTGCAATATCTGTCGCATCCGTCTTCGATTTTCATAAAGGCTCTGGTGCGTTCTTCAAAGTCGGTTATATCGGGAGTGTTAAAGTTTTCATTTCTTTCGTGCTTTTCAATTTTTATTATTTTTTCGCCGTTTTCTAAAAACCTTTTGATTAAAACGGGTATTTCTTTGGGATTTTTATTTCCTACAATAATATCTGCTTCGGGAAGTTTGTCTGCAATATCGGGAAAAGCCTGAGGCATACAGCCCGTAAGAACTATTACGGCATTTTTACAAAGGGTACGGTATTTTCGTAGCATTTGACGGGTTTTTCTGTCGCTTTCTGCCGTTACGGTACAGGAATTAATTATAAAAACGTCACACATAGATGCATCGCTTATAATTTCGTCGCCCTGTTTTTCAAACAACTCACGCATTACCTGAGTTTCGTATTGATTTACTTTACATCCTAAAGTAAAAAAACCTACCTTCATTTTCTTCCCTCCCGTCAAAATACTTTTTGCTTTTCTTTGCTAATACATTTTACTATAAATCGTTAAAGTTTGCAATACTTGACTTTTGCCGCTAAAAAGAGTAATATTAAAGGCAGAAAACTATACGGAGGTTTTTCTATGATTTCAGCAGAAGTTCTTTTAAATAATATCGAGAACGTAAATCGTTTTGTTGCAAAAATGAGCGAAAAAGATTACGACATCGACTTGGGTTCCGGTAAATATCTTGTGAATGCTAAATCAATGATGGGCGTTTTAAGTTTAGACTTAACAAAGCCCGTTACCGTAATTGCCGAAACGGGCGATCTAAACTTTCTTTGCGAAATTGACGAATACATAGTAAAATAAAAATAAGAGGCGTAGCCTCTTATTTTTTTGTTATTAATTTTTTGTTTTCAAGATGAAGATGATGGTCGTAAATGCTTTCGTCAAGGGTTCTGTGCGTTACCAAAATAATTGTTTTATCTTTAATTTCTTTTAAGTTTAAAAGCAATTCGTTTTCGGTTTCGCTGTCAAGGGCAGCGGTTGCTTCATCAAGAAGGAGAATGGGGGTATCGCAAAGCAATGCTCTTGCAAGGGCTATTCTGCTTGCTTGTCCCTGAGAAATGCCGAGTCCGTCTTCTCCTATAAAAGTATTAAGCCCATCGGGAAGGGTATCAATCCAACGACTTAACACCGCGGTATCTACTGCGGCTTTTATTTTTTCTTTGGTTGCATTATTGCAACATAAAGTAAGATTTTCAAGTATTGTTCCCGAAAGTATCATATTACCTTGAGGAACGTACGAGAAAAATGCTCGCGTAGAAGAATTTATGTCATATTTTCCGTCAAATTTAAGATTGCCCTTGCCGTTTAAATAACCTAAAAGCAAACCGAATAGCGTACTTTTTCCTACGCCTGATTCGCCGGTAATTACCGTAATACTGCCGCGGTTAATTTTAAAACTGCAATTTTCCAGTATGGGTGTGTCGCTATAAGCAAAAGAAACGTTATCAGCGTCAATAGAAGTAAATACGTCGTTTATGGCATTGTAAACGTCTTTATGAATGGGAAGTATTTCATCCTCTAAATCGCAAATTTCGGCAAGTCGTTCGGCTGACGCAGTCATGGTGAAATATGCAGGGGCAATTGCCGATATACTTTGTAAAGGCGCTTTAATTTGTGAAACGATTTGTAAAAAGGCAATAAGTGCGCCATAGGTGACGGTGTTTGCCTGTATGCCTTTTGCACCCCATAAAAGAACAAGGAAGTAACCTAAAGTAAAAAATAAAGACAGTCCCGTAGAGTATATAATATTAAGGGTGTTTTTAGTTATTTTTAAATCGTAGTTTTCCTTTTGCAAAGCGGCAAGTTTTTTATTTGTGGGAATAAGAGAAGAAAAGGATTTAATAATGGCAAGATTTTTGAAATTTTCTTGCAAAAAGGAACGGAGTCTGCTTTCACTTTGCTGATAGTTTTTATGTAAGGATTTATATCTGGTTCCGATTAGTTTACAAATAAACGGAACCGAAATTCCCAAAACGATAAGCGCACTTGCAAATTTCCAATCAATAAGCAAAATGGCAATAGCGCCCGAAATAATTTTAGAAATAATTGCAGTAATCGACGGAGTAAGGGAAGAAAGGGAACTTGATACTACGTCAACGTCGGAAGAAAAACGTGTAAGCAAATCACCTGAATGGTAGTCGCTTATTTGACTATAGTTTTTAGATAAAACAACAGCAAACAAGTTTTTCTTTATACCTATTGCAATTTTACCCGCAGCGGCGGTTTTGAAATGTGAAACGGCGGCTGAAATAGCAGCCTGAATTACAATAATGGCAATAATAAGTATACTAAGCAACGCAAAATTTTGTTGCTTGTCCATTGTTGCAATGTCAATTATTTTTTTTGAAATCAAAGCAAGAAAAACGTATGTAACCGAAGTAAACACGGACAAAAACGAAGATATAAAAATTCGCCATTTTTGTCCGTTTACTGCGTTTTTAAGTAACCTTTTTGCTGTGGCAGAGGTTTTGTTATTCAATTATTTCGTGCTCCCTTAAAACATTAAGAAAAACCGAAATATCACTCTTTGCCGAAGCGGTATCTATTTCGTATTCGTCGGTAAGCGCCGTTAGTAATTCTTGCTCAGTTTTCTCGCTTTCAAGTTGTTTCCACAAAAATGCGGCAGTTTCATTGAGTGTAATTGCGGCGTTAAAATTTAACGTGTTACTTCCAACGGGAACAACCACGTTTTGTCCTGCAACGTTTCTCAAAATAAAGCCTTCTTTAATTTTCATATCCGTTTCCTCCAGCGTATTTATAATTTTATTATACAATATTATATTTTATATTGCAAGTAGAACTGAAATTATATATAATAGTATATATATTTTAACGACTTCTTATTCTTTACGGAGGAAAAAATATGGATAGTTACAGCGAACATCTTATATTAATGCGAAAGGACGCTAAAGCGAAAGGCGCTTTAATATTTTTATGGTTGTCCATTATTGCTATATCGGTTGCCTCTTTTTTACTGTTAGGACTTCCTATGCCACTCGTATTAACAGGTGTGGCTCTTTATATGGGTGTTAAACTTTCTAAAATGCTTAACGTAGAATACGAGTACATAGTTACCAACGGAGAAATGGACGTTGATATGATACAAAGTAAAACCAATCGTAAACGTCTTATTTCTTTTAAGTGCAGCGAAATCGAACAAATCGAACCTTACGTAAAGGGAAATTCTATTTACGATAGAGGAACCTTTGATAAAAAGAACTTTTACTGTAACGCAAATGACAGTGACGTTTACTGCGTAGTATTTAAGCACAAGGTAGCCGGTAAGGTATGTCTCGTTATGCAACTTCCCGAAAAAATGCGTGAAAATATGTTGCCGTTTTTAAATAAATTAGTTGCAAGAGAGGCTTTTAAATAATGAAAGTTTTTTCTTCACTTAATATTAGAAAAATCGAACAAAACGCCAACGATTTAGGTATTTCCTACCTTACAATGATGGAAAATGCCGGTGAGGGTGCGGTAAAGGAAATTTTAAAAAGAACACAGGTTGTTGGGAAAACGGTAGTAATAATAGCGGGTGGCGGAAATAACGGCGGTGACGGTTATGCCGTAGCACGATTACTTGAAAACGAAGGGGCGCTTGTACGCCTTTTGAAAACCGATGATCCCGTTACCGATACAGCCAAAGAAATGGCGTCACGATTTAAGGGATTGGTCATAGATGTTGGTGATTCATCATCTTATGAGGTTGATATTTTAGAAGCAGATATTATAATTGACGCTATTTTCGGAATAGGTTTAACCCGTGATTTATCAGATAAATATTTAAGGATAATCGAAAAAATAAATTGCAGTGACGCTTTTAAAGTTTCACTTGATATTCCGTCAGGTGTTTTTGCCGATAGTAATAAAGAAAAAATAGCGGTAAAGGCCGATTTAACAACTACTTTTATAGCAAGAAAACCTTCCTCGGTTTTGTATCCTGCGGCACTTAATTACGGAGAATGTGTCACCGTTGATATAGATATTCCTTACTCTGCTTTTTTTGGTGTTGAGGAAATTGGCGAAATCGTTCCGCCTCCATTTTTTACAAAAAGAAATCCCAATACGCATAAAGGAAGTTACGGTACCCTTTCGCTTATTTGTGGAAGTTTCGGTATGGCAGGCGCGGCAATTTTAAGCACAAAAGCCGGCTTAAGAAGCGGGGTAGGCATTGCAAGGGTAACCCTTCCGAAAAATATTTATCCTATTGTTGCGCAAAGTGCACCCGAAGCAGTATACAACGTTTATAATGAAAACCATACCGAAGGTGAAATTATAGAAAAAGCAACACTGGGCGCCAAAGCGGTGGTTATAGGTTGCGGTATTAGCACAAGCAAGTTTTCTGAAAAATTAGTCAAAAAAGTTTTAGAAAACTATAAAGGAAAACTTATTATTGACGCAGATGGTCTAAACGTTATATCGTCCGACATAGAATGTATAAAACGTTCGGGGGCCGATATTATATTAACGCCGCATCCTGCTGAAATGGCAAGACTTTGCGGAGTTTGTGTAGAAGATATAGAAAACGACCGTATTGGATTTGCTAAAAAACTTTCAAAAACCCTTGGTTGCACAGTTGTTTTAAAGGGCAGCATAACCGTAGTTTCCGGTAAAGGAAAAATTTATTTTAACACTACCGGTAATGCAGGAATGGCAACCGGCGGAAGCGGTGACGTACTTGCAGGAATTATGGGCGGTATGGCATGTCTTTTTGAAGATGCAATCAATATTGCCGTAAGCAGTGTTTACGTTCACGGTATGGCAGGGGATATGGCAAGTGAAAAATACGGTGAGATTTCTGCACTTCCTACCGATACTATTTTTTTCCTTCCCGAAGTTTATAAAACATTAGGGGAGATATAAATGAAAAAAATTATATGCGCTTTACTTAGTCTTGTACTTTTATGTTCTTGCTCGTCGGGCAGTAACGTAAAGGTTGAAAACAGGAATTTAAGTTATAAGGCGCATATTTTTTATTTTGGCAAACAACTGGAAATATTTTGTAAAATAAATGAAAACAGCGCCGAATACGAAGTTTTGGATGGAAATATAAAAGGATTTGGCGCTACTGTTAAAAATAATCAAGTAACGGTGAAACTTGACGGAATGACAAAAAAGGTTGCTGACGAAAACGCTTCGGTATTTTCAATTCTTTACGCAGTGACCTCTTTTTTTGACACTCAAGGGTATAAAACGGAGAGTGACAACGGAAATTACTGTGTTGACGGGCAAATTGATTTTGGAAAATTCCGTTACTTTTTTACTCAAGCAGGGCTTCCCATAAGTGTAAACTTCGAAAACGAAGATTTTTTCGCCAATTTTTATGATGTTACTTTAGAAAAAGTCGAATAACTGTTAATTTTTTTTGAATTTTTGAAATTTTTTCGTTTTTACTATTTACATACTAAACGAAAAGTGTTAAAATGTTAACGTATGAGAATATGTCTAAAGACGTTCTCCACCATTATATAAGGGGGATTTTATCCATGGCAAGAAAGTTTAAAACTATGGACGGTAACAATGCTGCTGCATACGTTTCTTATGCGTTTACAGAAGTTGCAGGTATTTATCCTATTACCCCGTCCAGCCCTATGGCAGACTATACTGATATGTGGTCCGCTCAGGGACTCAAAAACATTTTCGGTACTACCGTAAATGTAGTTGAAATGCAGTCTGAAGCAGGTGCTTCCGGTACTGTACACGGCTCTTTGGCAGCAGGTGCTCTTACTACCACCTATACTGCTTCTCAGGGTCTTCTCCTCATGATTCCGAATATGTACAAGATAGCAGGTGAACTTCTTCCCTGCGTATTCCACGTTTCTGCACGTTGTGTAGCATCTCACGCTCTTAACATTTTCGGCGATCACTCTGACGTTTATGCTTGTCGTCAGACCGGTTTTGCTATGATGGCTGAAACCAACACTCAGGAAGTTATGGACCTCGGCGCTGTTGCTCACCTTGCAACTATCGAAGGCAGAGTTCCTTTCATCAACTTCTTCGACGGTTTCCGTACTTCTCACGAAATTCAAAAAATTCAGGTTTGGGATTACGAAGATCTTAAGGAAATGTGCAATATGGACGCTGTTGATGCATTCCGTAAACGCGCTCTTAATCCTGAGCGTCCTGTTATGCGCGGTTCTCACCAGAACGGCGACATCTTCTTCCAAAACAGAGAAGCATGTAACAAATATTATGACGAACTTCCCGCTGTTGTTGAAAAGTATATGGACAAGGTTAATGCTAAACTCGGCACTGACTATAAACTCTTCAACTACTACGGTGCGCCCGATGCTGAACGCGTAATCGTAGCAATGGGTTCTATCTGTGACGTTGCAGAAGAAGTTATTGATTACCTTACCGCTATGGGCGAAAAGGTTGGTCTTATCAAGGTAAGACTTTATCGTCCTTTCAGCGCTGCTAAATTTGTAGAGGCTATTCCTGCTACTGCTAAGGCTATCGCTGTACTCGACCGTACCAAGGAACCCGGTGCTATCGGCGAACCTCTCTATCTTGACGTTGTATCTGCTCTTGCAGCAACCGGCAGAAAGATCGACACTGTTATCGGTGGTCGTTACGGTCTTGGTTCTAAAGACACTCCTCCTTCAAGCGTATTTGCTGTATATGATGAACTTGCTAAGGATGCTCCTAAGGCTCAGTTCACCCTCGGTATCAACGACGACGTTACCTTCCTTTCTCTTGAAGAGAAACCTGCTCCCAACACCGCTGCTGAAGGTACCAAAGAATGTAAGTTCTGGGGTCTTGGCGGTGACGGTACTGTTGGTGCTAATAAAGACTCTATCAAGATTATCGGTGACCATACCGACAAATACGTTCAGGCTTACTTCCAGTATGACTCTAAGAAGACCGGTGGTATTACCATTTCTCACCTTCGTTTCGGTGACAAACCCATCAAGAGCCCTTACTATATCAACAAGGCTGACTTCGTTGCTTGCCATAACCCCTCTTACGTTATCAAGGGTTACAAGATGGTTAACGACGTTAAACCCGGCGGTACCTTCCTTATTAACTGCCAGTGGACTCCCGAAGAACTCGGCACCCACTTAAATGCTGAAGCAAAACGTTATATTGCTAACAATAACATTAATCTTTACACCGTTAACGCTATTGACCTTGCTGCCCAAATCGGCTTAGGCAAGCGTACCAACACTGTTCTTCAGTCTGCATTCTTCGCACTTTCCGGTGTTCTTCCCAGAGAAGATGCTATCGGTTATATGAAGGAAAAGGCTCAGAAGTTCATGAAGAAGGGTAAAGAAATCGTTGAAATGAACGAAAAGGCTATTGATGCAGGTGCTAACGCATACGTTAAGATCGACGTTCCTGCTGATTGGGCTAACGCTGTTGATGTAGACGTTAAGGCTGTTGCCGATGATTCTTCCAAACTCGTTAAGATGGTAGAAAACGTTATGAAGCCCGTTGCTCTTATGGACGGCGACGCTCTTCCTGTATCTGCTTTCGTTGACCATGCTGACGGTACCTTCGAACAGGGCGCTTCCGCATTCGAAAAACGCGGTGTTGCCGTTATGGTTCCTGCTTGGAACAATGAAACCTGCGTAGGCTGTAACAAGTGTGCTTACGTATGTCCTCACGCTACTATCCGTCCCTTCGCTCTTTCTGCTGACGAAAAGGCTGCTGCTCCTGCACACACCAAGATCGCAGTTAAGGAAAAGGGTGTTACCAATAAGGGTTACTCCTATACCCTCGCTGTATCTCCTCTCGATTGTATGGGTTGCGGCGTTTGTATCGGCGAATGTCCCACCAAGTCTCTTACCATGGTTGCTACCGAATCTCAGCTCAAAGAGCAGGAAGTATTTGATTACTGCGTAGCAAACGTAACTGAAAAGGCTGACGTTGCAAGCGATGCTAACGTTATTGCTTCTCAGTTCAAGAAACCCTTACTCGAGTTCTCCGGTTCTTGCGCAGGTTGTGCAGAAACCGCTTACGCTCGTCTTGTTACTCAGCTCTTCGGTGACAGAATGTATATCTCTAACGCTACCGGTTGTTCTTCTATCTGGGGCGGTCCTGCTGCTACTTCTCCCTACACCGTAAATGCTGACGGTCACGGTCCTGCTTGGGCTAACTCCCTCTTCGAAGATAATGCTGAGCACGGTCTTGGTATGTATCTCGGTCAGAAGGCTATTAGAGACAGACTTATCGCTTTAGTTAAGGAAATGGCTGCTTCCGATAAGGCTTCCGCTGAATTTAAGGCTGCTGCTGAAAACTTCCTTAACACAGAAAACGACGGTAAGGCTAACGGCGCTGCTGCTGATGCTCTTCTTGTTGAAGTTGAAAAGGCTGCTGTTATGGGTTGTCCCACTGCTCCTGAAATTCTTGCTAACAAAGAATACCTCTCCAAGAAGTCCGTATGGATCTTCGGTGGTGACGGTTGGGCTTACGACATTGGTTTCGGTGGTCTTGACCACGTTCTTGCAAGCGGCAACGACGTAAACGTTATGGTATTTGATACCGAAGTTTACTCCAACACCGGCGGTCAGGCTTCTAAGGCTTCTCAGATCGGTCAGGTTGCACAGTTCGCTGCTGCAGGTAAGGCTATCGCTAAGAAGAGCCTTGCTGAAATCGCAATGTCTTACGGTTATATCTACGTTGCACAGATTGCTATGGGTGCTGACCAGGCTCAGACCTTAAAGGCTATCCGTGAAGCAGAAGCATATCCCGGTCCTTCTCTCGTAATCTGCTACGCTCCTTGCGAAATGCACAGCATTAAGGGCGGTATGGTTAACTGCCAGAAGGAAATGAAGAAGGCTGTTGATTGCGGTTACTGGAATATGTTCCGTTTCAATCCTGCACTTAAAGCAGAAGGTAAGAATCCCTTCAGCCTCGATAGCAAACCTGCTACCGGCGACTATAAGGAATTCCTCCTTGGCGAAGCACGTTATGCTTCTCTTACTCGTTCATTCCCCGAGCGTGCTGAAGAACTCTTTGACAAGGCAGCAGATGCTGCTAAGGCAAACAGAGCTCATCTTGAAAAGCTCGTAGAACTTTACGGCAAATAATTAAACCTTTTAAAACAAAATTTAACAGGCGTTGTATCCTCACGGGTACAATGCCTGTTTTATTTGCCTTTTGGAGTTGTGGGCTAAAGAGTTTAACCGTTTGTTGCCTGTCGCTTCATCATTTTTCGCCAACTAAGATATCCGTATATATCATTCGCAAAAAATGCCACGAAGCACACAACAACAGAAATATATCTAATATCACATAAACTTGCCAATACCCACATAACAATTAAAACAATATCATTTGCAGCATACACCAAGGCAAAATACGGACTTCTTCTGAATGTTAGATATGCTGCAAGAAAACTCGTTGTTACTGATAGTGTACTCGGCACTATGTTAGCTGTATCAAAATGTTCCAAAATAAAATAGAACAGAACAGTTACAGCAGCGGTCATCACCCACATCAACACTATTTCAATTTTACTGACGGTGTTTACTTTGACTTCTGACCTATTACCTTTGTAGGGGTTTTTTAACCATGATATAAGAGCAAAAATTGCCATTGGCATTGTCATACCGATATAGGTGATCATTTCCCCATAATATTTAAAACCATACGAGATAATTCCATAAAGTAAACTGAACAATACCATTAAGATTTGTCCGAAGGGATTTCCTTTAGCATTAAAAATAAGTGAGGTAACACCTATAAGTGATGCTAATAACGTCATATAGTTCTCTTTGTCAAATATATAAAAAGAACTCGCTATCAACAATACAGAAGAAGTCCATAAAATAATCTCTAATTTTGAAAAATAGTTTTTCAATTTAAAACCTCCAAAAAATAAGCATTCGCATACACATCTTCAAAGACCTAACGATGTGCAAACGAATGCTTTTAACATTCTACTACTCGGTAGCAGTTTTTAATATTTTATTTTCTATATGATATCACAAAAAACATACAAAAGCAAGGGTAATTCCTATAGACTTTGTTGCGAAAACGGTCAAATCGAAAACGTGCGCGGTACTGACGGTAAAATTATGCTTCGTTATGATGAATGGAATACTCCAAAGGATAAAGAATGTATAAATTATTATAAACCCGAATGGGAGGGTGAGGACGCCGAACTTATTAAAAAAGCGGGACACGGCGGTGGTGAATTTTGCGTTACAAAGGAATTTTTAAACTGTATTCGCGAAAACAGACAACCTGATTTTGACGTCTATTTTGCAACGCGTATGTCGAGTGTTGCTATTCTCGGTCATAGAAGTTTAATGGAACTTGGCGTTCCTTATGATATTCCCGATTTCAGCAAAAAAGAGGATAGAGATAAATACAGAAACGATACTCTTTCTCCTTTTTACTATTCCGATGGCAGAGAACCTACCTATCCTTGTACTTCAAAAACAGATTATGCGCCCACCAAACAACAAATTAATAACTTTAATAAAATTATAAACAAATAAACAAAGCCCCAAGCATCAAAATGCTTGGGGTAATTTTATTCTTCAATTTGCCAATCTATGGGAGTAAGTCCGTTTTCTATAAGGATTTCGTTAGTTTTGGAAAAGTGTTTGCAACCAAAAAATCCGCGATAAGAGGACAGGGGACTTGGGTGGGGACAGGTTAACTTTACGTGTATGGGATTTGTGATAATTTGAGCCTTTTGTCTTGCGGGAGAACCCCAAAGCAAAAATATCACAGGAGTGTCTTTTTTGTTAAGTTCACTTATAACTCTGTCTGTAAAAATTTCCCAACCCATACCTTTATGGGAATTGGCTTCGCCACGACGTACAGTTAAAACTGTGTTAAGCATTAATATTCCTTGTTCAGCCCATTTTGTAAGTTCTCCATGAGACGGAATTTTAAAACCCGTATCGTCGTGAAGTTCTTTATAAATGTTTACAAGAGAGGGAGGAGGGGCAACACCCTTTAGTACCGAAAAACAAAGTCCGTGCGCCTGATTAGGCTCGTGATAAGGGTCCTGACCCAAAATAACAACCTTAGTATCCTTAAAAGAAGACGCTTTAAGAGCAGAAAAAATATTATTCATATTAGGATATATTGTTTTAGTTGAATATTCTTCCTTTAAAAACTGCCTTAGTTTTAAATAGTAAGGTTTACTAAATTCATCTGCTAAAATTTCATCCCAATCGTTTCCTAAATGTACCAAATAACTCACTCCTTTTCTTTATTTTACCATAATCGACTTAAAACCGCAAGGTTTAACAACAATTCTACTACGGGGAGAATTACCGTTTTTAACGGTAGAATGGGTGTTTTTTAATGTAGGTTGAATGTTTATGGGTGCAAAGAGTAAAATATAACTGCAAAAACGCGATAAGGAGTTTATTTATGAGCGAATTTATACTTAGTGCCTGTTCAACGGCAGATATTTCTTATGAACATTTTGAAAAACGAAATATTAATTTTATATGTTTTCATTTTAATCTTGGCGGTACTGATTATACCGACGATTTGGGTAAAAGTGTACCTTTTAAAGAATTTTATGCTCGTATGGTAGCAGGGGAAGACACGCGTACCTCTCAGATAAACGTTGACGAATATATCGAATATTTCAGAAGTTTTTTAAGTCAGGGCAAAGACGTACTGCATATCACACTTTCATCCGGTCTTTCGGGAAGTTATAATTCTGCAAGAAATGCTGCTGAAATTTTAAAGGAAGAATTTCCCGATAGAAAACTTTACGTTGTTGATTCACTTGGCGCTTCTTCAGGTTACGGCTTATTAATAGATAAGGTTGCTGATTTACGCGATGAGGGTAAAAGCATTGATGAATTAAGAGTATGGATAGAAGATAACCGTCTTAAACTTCATTTGTGGTTCTTTTCAACTGACCTTACCTTTTTTGTTAAGGGCGGCAGGGTTTCTAAGGTGTCGGGATTTTTTGGCGGTATGTTGGGGATTTGTCCTTTACTTAATATGAATTATGAGGGCAGACTGATTGCGCGAGAAAAAATCCGTTCAAAGAAAAAGGTTATTGAAACTATTGTAAATAAAATGGAAAAACATTGCGAAAACGGTCTTGATTATAACGGCAAATGTTATATTTGCCATTCTGACTGTATTGACGATGCAATGGATGTTAAAAATTTGGTTGAAGAACGCTTTAAAAATCTTAACGGTGAAGCAGAAATTAATTGGATAGGGACCACTATAGGCAGTCACACCGGCCCCGGCACTGTTGCACTTTTCTTCTGGGGAGACGAGCGAAAAGATTAAATGTTGCAATTTTTTTGGTTTTATAGTAAAATAAAGTCAGCGTAAGGCTAATCTTTTATAAAGAGAGGGTTTATTATGATTTGTAAAAATTGCGGAATTGAAATTAGTGACGACAGCAAATTTTGCGTAGGTTGCGGAATTGCTATCGAACAGCCTTCAGTTGAAGCAGAACCTGAGGTTGTAGTTGCTCCCGTAGTAGAAGCAGAACCTGTTGTTGCTCAGCCTGTATATCAACAGCCTGTATATCAGCAACCTGTTTATACAGAAGTTCCTAAAAAGGAAATCAAAGAAGAGGATCTTCCCGACCACTTAAAGCCAATGAGTGCATGGGCTTATTTTGGTCTTAATATTCTTTTTTCTATTCCTATTGTTGGTTTTGTTTTTCTTATTGTGTTCTCTTTTTCAAGAGGCAATCTTAACCGCAGAAGTTTTGCACGTTCCTATTGGTGCAATCTTATAGTTGTATTTGCGGTATTTATGATTCTCTTAGTGTTGTTTATATTTTTAGGAATTGGCGCTAGAGATGTTTTTGATGAAATGATGTATTATTAATAAAAAATACCTCAGGTTAAGGGTCGTACAATTAAGGACAGTACAACACGACACAAAAACACCCGTAGTTTTTTAAAAACTGTGGGTGTTTTTAATATTCTCTTTCTTTGGTAGTTAAGTTGTGCTATAATACAACTAACCGATAAATAAGAATTTGATGAGGTAATTAAGATGATAGATATTACTGCTTGGATGCAAAACTTCTTGCAGATGTTAAATGATACTTTCGCAGACCGTGTATGGTTTGTTGGTTTGCAAGGTAGTTATCGTCGTGGTGAAGCAACAGAAACAAGCGACATTGATATTGTTGTAATTTTGGATAAATTATCTGCTATGGACATTCAAACTTATAATACCATGCTGGACACCATGTCTCATAGGGAACTGATTTGTGGTCTCCTTCCAGGAAAAAAGGAGATTATGAACTGGGAGCCATCTGACCTGTTCCAGTTTTGTAATGACACCACTCCAATTAAGGGAAGTCTTAACGAAGTTATAGCTGTTGTTAACGAAAGTGCTGTGAACAGAGCCATTAAAATCGGTGCCTGCAATATATACCACGGATGTGTTCATAATATGCTCCACGAAAAAAACGAAGATCTTTTGCGAGGTTTATACAAATCGGCGTCTTTTATTGTACAGGCAATTGCTTTTAAACAAACGGGAAACTATATCAGCCATCAAAAAGAATTGCTCCAAGTTGTATCTTCTGATGAACAGGTCATTGTCGAAACATTTATGAATTTGAAAAATGGCGGAAGGGTAGATTTCAATTTGATGTCCGAAACATTGTTTGCTTGGTCAAAGAAATGGATTAATGAAAGCAATTAAATAAAATCCAATTTATCGAATAGGTGATATTTGTTTAGAAAAGGGTTTTAGGTTCTCCTAACAAGTGACATTTTGGTGCCTAAATGTCCTGCTTGTTATGGTATGAGACAAATATTAAACGGATGTGTAGAATTTCTGCACATCCGTTTTACTATCTCAAAATAAAAAATTTATTAGTGATATTGTGAGACAGGTCTCGCAGTGATATTTTTGGTAAATCAAAAGTTATATTAAAACCTTACGGTTTTAGTGATATTTTATTCGCCTCTAAAACTCGCGAAGCGAATATCACTCGGCGTAAGCCGAGTAACACTGCGCTGCAATATAACTCGCCGTAGGCGAATAAAACTGGCGTTGTATCCTTACGGGTACAACGCCTAACCTGAGGTATTTTTTTATGCATTTTTGATCCAAACGGCTGCTTTGTTATCTTCGTCAAGCGCCTTTCCGGCACTTGCATAGTCGCAAAGAGTAATGAAACCGTCTTCGGTTTTTACTTTGATGGTTGTAATGGTGTCAAAATCGGCTTTATCTTTTTCGTAAGTGACTATACCGTTTTCGTTAACTATTTTTGCAGGAGTACTTAAATCGTAACCAAAACGGGAATCTTGAGCAAACATAAGAGGACCTTTTTGAAGTGCAATGGTGTTTTTGGCTTCGGGGTCTTCTTCGTCATGTGTTGGAATTGTAATACTGGGATTGCCCCATATTACCTTGTTCATAAGAGTTTGACTGCCGTAAGGAATAGGTTTAACAACGGTAAGAGGCATATCGAAGGTAAGTTCAAACGTTTCGGTTGCTTCTTTACATAAAACGGTGTTGTAGCCGTTTGCCACTTCGATTTCTTTGCCGTTTTGAGCAATCTTTGTATTAGTGCTAAATGAAGGATTACGGAGTTTTAATTCGAATTCCTCTTTTTCGGGATTATTAACGGTTACCTTTACGTAGTTTTCAGAAGGGTAGTTGGTTTCGATGTTAAATTCAACCTTTTTACCATTTGCGGTAGCAGTCTGAATGTTACCGTTAATGTAAAGGTTAAGAGCAAAACCTTTTTCGGTGCTCATAAATGCAGTTTTGTGAACGCTTCCTATACCTGCGCCTGCTATACATACGCAACAACCGTAGTAGGTATTGTTTTTCATAATCCTTAATCCGCCTATATTACCGCCACGTGTACCTGCGGTTAAGGGGCTGTAACTTGTAAAAGGCAATGGGATGGGAATAATTTCGGGATTTCTTTCACAAGCCTTGTTCAAATCTTTACTGTCGGAAAGTCTTTTTTCAACGTTTACTGCGCCTAAAAATCCGTTGTAGTATGAAATTTCATAGGCATCAATGTATTTTGGATCGGCAGTAAGAAGATTGAGTTGCATAAAGAACTTCATAAGAGTTACAGTTACGCAGGTTTCTTGCATAATGTAGTGGTTGGTGGAGTTTGCCTGACGTACTTTAGAGTGGTCGAAAAGTTCGTGTGTACAACCTGCAGAACCGATAACGGTGAATTCGTCCTCTAATATTAAATCTGCATAGTTTAAAATAGCGGTTTTATACCATTCTTCTCCGGTTATTCTGTAGAGTTCTAAAAGGCCTTCAAAGCAAGAGGTCATTTCGTACGCTTTGGTAACAGGATACTGATAAATTCTTAACTGTTTTTTAAGGGCAAGTTTAAATACGTCGTCTGCCCAACAGCCGCCTTCCTTTACTATGTACTTGGCAAATTCTAAATATTTTTTTTCGCCCGTAATATTATAAAGACGTACAACGGGTTCTAAAAGCGAAGAGGAGTTAAGACCGTACCAATGTTTTGCAGTACGGGTAATTGGAACCTTTCCTGCGTCAACTCTGCCAATCTTTGAAATAAGGTAATCAACCTGACGGCACATAGAGGTAATAATTTCTTTTTCGAGTTCTTTATCTTCGTTTATTTCAAGAAAATACTGCATACCAAGCAATACGTATTTTCTGCTCCAAATATCCCAACCGTTAAATTCTCTGGCTACTACATAAGCAGAAATTCTGCCACGTTCATCTTGTTTAGTTAAAATATGGCGAACTGTATCGGTTAAAATTTCAAAAAGTTTTTTGTTTTTGGTATAAGAATATACAAAACATCCGCCACGCATCATTTTGCCCCAATATTCACCGCGCCAACCGTCGTCGTTGCCGTCAATTTGGTCGGAAAACTGTTCTGCAAAGTTGTACCACAAATCTGCTTTCAAAAGTTGGTTTTCTTCGGTGAATTTCATTGTTTTATTGGTGATTTCTTCGAATTTGTACTCATTATCAAAGTTAATAAAATGTTTATCAGTTTTTAGTCTTGGAAAATTTGCCGTATTTTCATTATAAAGATTTAGCATAAAAATTCCTCCTCTTTAAGTTTATTTTATTATAGGACAGTATTGCTAAAAAATCAATGTAAAAAAAGTAAACCGAAATGTAAAAAAATTTTAAAGCGTCTCGGATTTCCGAGGCGCTTTAAAAGTAATAAATAATTATACGTTTTTAATCCAAACGGCTGCTTTGTTACCTTCGTCAAGCACTTTTCCTGCACTTGCATAGTCGCAAAGAGTAATGAAACCGTCTTCGGTTTTTACTTTGATGGTTGTAATGGTGTCAAAATCGGCTTTATCTTTTTCGTAAGTGACGATACCGTTTTTGTTAACTATTTTTGCAGCCTTTGTCATATCATAACCAAAACGTGAATCCTGCGCAAACATAAGAGGGCCTTTTTGAAGTGCAATGGTGTTTTTTGCTTCGGGATCTTCTTCATCGTAAGAAGGAATAACAATACAGTTACCGCCCCATTTTACTTCGTTCATAAGAACTTGACTTCCGTATGGAATAGGCTTAACAACAGTAAGTGGCATATCGAAGGTGAGTTCAAACGTTTCGGTTTCTTCTTTACATAAAACGGTGTTGTAGCCGTTTGTCACTTCGATTTCTTTGCCGTTTTGAGTAATCTTTGTTTTGTCGCTAAACGAAGGATTACGGAGTTTTAATTCTAATTCCTCTTTTTCGGGATTATTAACGGTTACCTTTACGTAGTTTTCGGCAGGGTAGTTGGTTTCGATGTTAAACTCAACCTTTTTACCATTTGCGGTAGCAGTCTGAATGTTACCGTTAATGTAGAGGTTAAGAGCAAAACCTTTTTCGGTGCTCATAAATGCAGTTTTGTGAACGCTTCCTATACCTGCGCCTGCAATACATACGCAACATCCGTAGTACTTATTGTTTTTCATAACCTTAAGACCGCCTATATTACCGCCACGTGTACCTGCAGTTAAGGGACTGTAACTAGTAAATGGCAATACAACGGGAACGATAGCGCTGTTTTTCTCGCGTTCTCTTTCTAAAGTTACGCTGTCGGCAAGTCTTTGTTCAACGTTTACAGTACCCAAGAAGCCGTTATAATATGCTATTTCGTAAGCATCGATGTATTTGGGGTCAGCGGTTAATAGGTTTAACTGCATAAAGAACTTCATTAAGGTGACTGTTACGCAGGTTTCTTGCATTACAAAATAGTTGGTGGTGTTTGCCTGACGTACTTTCGAGTGGTCAAAAAGCTCGTGGGTACAACCTGCAGAACCGATAACGGTGAATTCGTCTTCTAATACTAAATCAGCAAAGTTTAAAATTGCAGTTTTGTACCATTCTTCGCCTGTTATACGGTAAAGCTCTAAAAGACCTTCAAAACAAGAGGTCATTTCGTACGCTTTGGTAACAGGATACTGATAAATTCTTAACTGTTTTTTAAGGGCAAGTTTAAATACGTCGTCTGCCCAACAGCCGCCTTCCTTTACTATGTATTTTGCAAAATCCAAAAATCTTTTTTCGCCGGTTATGTTATAAAGACGTACAACGGGTTCTAAAAGGGAAGAGGAGTTAAGACCGTACCAATGTTTTGCAGTACGTGTAATGGGAAGTTTTCCGTCGGTTTTGTTTCCAAGTTTTGAAATAAGGTAATCAACCTGACGGCACATAGAGGTAATAATTTCTTTTTCAAGTTCTTTATCCTCGTTTATTTCAAGAAAATACTGCATACCAAGCAATACGTATTTTCTGCTCCAAATATCCCAACCTTTGAATTCATCGGCTACCAGATAGGAAGAAATTCTGCCTCGTTCGTCTTGTTTAGTTAAAATATGGCGAACTGTATCGGTTAAAATTTCAAGAAGTTTTTTGTTTTTTGTATAAGAATATACAAAACATCCGCCACGCATCATTTTGCCCCAATATTCACCGCGCCAACCGTCGTCACTGCCGTCAATTTGGTCGGAGAACTGTTCAGCAAAGTCGTACCATAAATCTGCTTTTAAAAGTTGTTTTTCTTCGGTAAATTTCATTGTTTTATCGGTAATTTCATCAAATTTGTACTCATTATCAAAGTTGATGAAATGTTTGTCGGTTTTCAGTCTTGGAAAGTTTGCCGTATTTTCTTTATATAAATTAAGCATAATAAAACCTCCTGTTTTTAATTAATTATATTATACAATAACGGATATATTTTGCAAGAGAAAAAGCATTTTTTATACTTATATCGGATTTGCGCTGTAGTTTTTATTGCTCACGGCACTCGTGATTTGGTAATAAACTATAATTATCAATCTGTGATTTCTCATATAGTGAAGTCAATACCGAAATGATGCAGGAAATTTTAAATATGTTTAATAACGTATAACTTTATTTTATCTAAATATTAACAGATAAGAAACACCCGTGCCGTTTGGCACGGGTGTTTCTATGTAAAAGCATCTAAAAAGGAGAGTTGTATAATAAGCAAAGAAATTCAAATATCCTTGCTGAAATTTTAAGAAATCGTTTATTCAATTTGAAAATAAAAAGAGATATCTTCTTTTTAGATGAAGATATCTCTTTAAAATGTGTATTGATTTTATACTTCAAGTTTCCAGTTTCCCGAAAGAACCCTTGGTTCGCAATCATTCCATTTGGTTTCGGGAGGAAGTATGCCGTAAACGTATTCGCTTTCCATACCTTCAACGGTGATTTCGCCATCTTCGGTAACGGTAACTATAGCGTTCAGAGCGTCTTTTGTGCACCAAGTGTTTTTACTCATTGTGTCCTCAGCATAGGAACGAGCGTAGGTTTTAATTGCCTTGCCGTCTTCAAATTCAGTAAAATTATAGGTGTGTTCTGCACTATAGTGTTCGCTACCCTTTAACTGCCACCAACTGTTTCTTGTGGTATTCATATCAAGATAAAGTACGTTATTGACAATTTCGGCATTATTGGTATGTATATGGCCGTTTATAGCCATAAGTACCGTACCTTTTTTGATTGAATTTGCACACGCGAAAAGACGTCTTACGTGTTCTGCATCGGGAGAGGTGCTTCTGAATTTACCGGAATAACTATCGTGGCTTATCACGATACATTTTTTGCCTTCTTTTGCTGATTTTATAAGTGTTTCTTCAAGCCAACAAAGTTGTTCGCTTCCCAAACTGTTTGGATAAAGATTTTCGGCGGGAGAGCCCCAACTGCCTGTACGGTTATGCTCCCAAAAACCTTCCTTATTAAAGGAATAGTTGGTATCGGTACAAATTATACGGAAATTTTTAATATCAACGTAATAATAAGCGATAGTACCATCACCGATTTTGCTGTCTTTGGTACCCCATATGGAGTTTTCGGCATTGGTTAAAAACTTGGTTACGTCGCTCATGGTATTTCTACATTCAAGTTCGTGGTTTCCGTAAACACCGCATACGGTGGCACCGAATTTATTGTTCAAAAGAGGTGTAATTACTTCTTTTGAACCGTTATAGTCGTTGCTAAAATCTCCTGCGTGGAAAATAGCGTCAACCTTTTCTTTTTCGGCTCGGTTTAATATAGCTATTAAATCCTCGATAACTACAGGATACATTTTTTTCTTATAATGGAAATCGGAAAAAAGTGAAAACTTTAACCTATCGGCCACAATAACGCCCTCGTTTATTATTTTTCGCTGTAAATGGGGAACTGATTGCAAAGTTCAATAACTTCTTTAGTAATGGTTTCTTTGCTGTTTTCAAAATCGGTAGCAACAAGTTTTAACCAATGAGCAATCTTTAGCATTTCTTTTTCTTTAAAGCCTCTGCTTGTTACGGCAGGAGTACCAATTCTAAGACCGCTTGTTACAAATGGACTTTGAGGATCTGCAGGAATGGTGTTTTTGTTAGCGGTAATATGAACTTCGTCAAGCATATGCTCGAATTCTTTACCGGTAAGATTCATATTTCTAAGATCTAAAAGCATAAGGTGGTTGTCGGTGCCGCCGGATACAATGTTAAAGCCTTCTTCTTTAAGGGCGTTAGCAAGGCAGTTTGCATTTTTGATAATCTGCTTCTGATACTCTTTGAATTCGTCGGTAAGCGCTTCACCTAAAGCAACAGCCTTAGCGGCAATAATGTGCATTAAAGGACCGCCCTGAATTCCTGGGAATATAGCCTTGTCAATCTGTTTTGCATACTGTTCTTTGCAAAGAATAAGACCGCCTCTGGGACCGCGAAGGGTTTTATGAGTGGTGGTGGTAACAACGTCTGCATAGGGAACGGGGCTTTCGTGAAGTCCTGCAGCAACAAGACCTGCAATGTGAGCCATATCAACAAGTAAGTATGCGCCTACCTTGTCGGCAATTTCTCTAAAACGCTTAAAGTCAATAGCTCTTGCATATGCGGAAGCGCCTGCTAAAATAAGCTTAGGCTTGTTTTCAATGGCAAGTTTTTCGACCAAATCGTAATCGATGGTCTGTGTGGTTTCGTCAACACCGTAAGGAACGATGTTAAAATATTTACCGGAAATATTTACGGGAGAACCGTGAGAAAGATGACCGCCTTCGGAAAGGTTCATAGAAAGAACGGTATCACCTGGTTCTAAAAGTGCGAAAAATACTGCAAGGTTAGCGCTTGCGCCCGAATGAGGCTGAACGTTTGCATGTTCTGCACCAAAAAGTTTTTTAGCGCGCTCACGTGCGATTTCTTCAACTTCGTCAACGTAAACGCAACCGCCGTAGTAACGTTTGCCCGGATAACCCTCGGCATATTTGTTGGTAAGGGGAGTGCCTGCGGCGAGAAGAACTGCTTCACTTACGATATTTTCACTTGCAATAAGTTCAATATTATGAGACTGGCGCTCGTTTTCTCTTTTAACCGAAGCATAAACTTCGCTATCGAATTCATTTAATTTGTCGTAAAACATAATATAACTCCTAAAACTTTATATTTTTGAAAATTTTAACACAAATAGTATGGTTTTGCAAGACTTTTAAGCCATAAGTTCAAAATCACTTTTGGGATGCATACAAAGAGGACAGGTCCAGTCATTTGGAAGTTCTTCAAAAGGAACCTTTTCCTTTGCGTCGTCGTAAATATATCCGCAAATGGTACATACCCATTTTTTGCCCGTTCCCGACTGTTTTACTGGGGCGGGTTTTATATTTTTATGATAATAAGCATAGGTAACACTGGGAGCAGAGGAGAGAAGAATGGTTTCGGTAACATCGGCAATAAAGAGGGTATGGGTGCCAAGGTCAACAGTATTTTTTACCTTTGCACTGATTACAGTATTTACGTTATCATCAACGTAAACAATCCCGTTTTCGCTTCTTTTTGCATCTTTTGGAACCTTGTCTTCGTTTCTGCCGCTTTTAAAACCGTACTGCTTAAACAGGTCAAAGGAGGTGCCCTCGGCTATAACCGATACGTTAAATTCCTTGGTTTTCATTATCATATCGTGGGTGAAATTATTTTTATTTACGGTAACGCTTATGGAAAGGGGAGAAACGGTAACCTGAGAAACCGTATTTATAATACATCCATTATCCTTTTCATTTTCTTTTGCGGTTAAAACGTAAAGACCGTATGAAACGTTATTTAGTGATTTTTCGTCAATCATTTCCGTCACCTTTCTTTTAATAGAAGTTTATTATATTGTAACAAAAAAATAGCGTGTTGACAATATTTATTTTTTCAATTATTATTTAAAATATAAGTAGCAAAAGGGGAAGAGAAAAAATGCAAAAAACGCTTTATAAAACTGTTCGTTGCGGTATTTTTGCGGCAATAATTTGCGTTAGTTCTTTTGTAGTTATTCCTATAGGTACGGTGCCGGTTTCAGCCACCCTTTTAAGCGTTATGATTTGCGCGGTTGCTCTTTCGCCTTTTGAAGCCTTTTGCGCTACGTTTGTTTACGTAATTATGGGAACGGTGGGACTTCCGGTATTTTCGGGGGGTTCGGGTGGACTGGGCATACTTGTCGGTGTTACGGGCGGATATATATGGTCATATCCCTTACTTTCGTTAATCGTTTCTTTTTTTAACGCTGTAAAGATTGAGAAAAAAGTTTTTAAATTCACCCTTTCATTCATTAGTTGTTTAATAGGCGTTGCTTTTTGTTACATCTGCGGAACAGTACAGTATATTTTTGTAACTAAGGCTGATTTTTATACCGCTTTAACCGTTTGCGTTATTCCTTTTGTGCCGATAGATATTATTAAATCTTTTGCAGCTGTTGCTATAGGAATATCCATAAAAAAAAGAATTTAAAATAGAAGCAAGTTTTTGCTTCTATTTTTTTGTTTAATATTTACAGTTTTCTATGATTTTTATTTGAAAATTCCAAATTTCCTTTACTAAAAACAAAAAATTAATTAAAATAACAGTAGAGGTAGGTGATACTGTGAAACATAAAAACTTTACCTATAAGGATCATATAAATAAAGAACGCCATATAACTGTTCAAAAAAAGAAATTTTGCGGAAATACCGGTATTCATTTTCACGAATTTTTTGAAATTGAAATAGCCATATCAGGCGAAGGAAATTGTATGCTTAACGGAAGCGAATATCCTATGAAGTGCGGTACCGGATACATACTAACTCCTGCAGATTTTCATTTTCTTAACGGTTCCGATAATCTAACGCTTTATAATATTATGTTCGATGACAGTATCGTAGATAAAGAACTGCTTGTTAAACTTTTCGAAAATGAAAAAAACAGATATTTTACCTTTGACCAACAACAAATGAAAGAAATATCGTTTATGTGTGATATGTTAATTAAGGAGTATGGCAGCGAAGATGATAATAGCGCCTTTGCCGCTGCTAATCTTTTGGAACTTATTATTATATTCATACTGCGTAAAATAGGCAAAAGCCAAAACAGAAGCAACCGTACAAGCGAAGTAATGAATAGCGTTTTACGGTATATTTATACACATTTAAGGGAAAATCCAACCCTTAATCAAATGGCTTCTATGTATAGTTATTCGCCTAATTATTTCAGTCGGTTGTTTCGAGAGGTAACGGGTAAAAAATACACAGAATTTTTAAATTCGCTGAAGATTAATACGGCAAAACGGTTACTTTCTTCAAGTGATATTTCGGTTAAGGAAATAGCCGAGGAATGCGGATATTCTTCAGTATCAAATTTTTATAGGGCTTTTAAGGACGAAACCAAGGTTGCACCTTTAACCTTTAGAAGGAGTAAAAACAAATATGAAAAATAAACTTTACATAATTTCACATACCCATTGGGACAGAGAATGGTATATGAGTTTTGAAAGTCATCGAGCAAGACTTGTTGAACTTATGGATAGCCTTATTTCCCTTATGGAAAAAGAACCTAATTATAAATATTTTCATCTTGACGGACAGACTATTGTTATCGAAGATTATCTTGAGATAAAGCCTTTTATGAAGGATAGACTTGATACTCTTATTAAAGCAGGCAGAATAAAAGTGGGACCTTGGTACGTTTTACAGGATGAAACGCTTATTTCGGGCGAAGCAAATGTAAGAAATATGATAGAGGGTATGAATTTCTGTAAAGAAAACGGATACCCCGTGACTAAGGTGGGTTATTTCCCTGATGCCTTTGCAAATATTTCTCAGGGGCCTCAACTTTTAAACGGCTTCGGCCTTGATAATGCGGTTTTTGGCAGAGGTCTTGGCGCCGTTATGGCAAATAACAAGGTGGGCGAGGTTGCCGACGATAAAGAACTTATCTGGGAAGGCACCGACGGTAGTCGCGTAATGGGCATAATGTTTACCGAATGGTATGATAATGCCAACGAAATGCCCACTGATGCTGAAAAGTGCAAAGAAAAAATGGACAAGATGATTGCTCTTTTTGAAAAATATGCAAAAACTCCTCATTGGCTGGGAATGAACGGAAGCGACCATCAACCTGTTCAGCGTGATTTGGTTGAGGCATTAAATCTTGCCCGTGAAATTTATGGAGAAGAACTGGAAATAGTTCACAGTAATTTTGATGAATATCTTGCTGAAGTGCGTCAGTATAAGAATGAATTTCCGCTTATTAAGGGTGAACTGACGGGACAAAAAACTTCGGGAAAATCTCCCATTTCAGATACCGCTTCCACACATCAAATACTTAAAAACAAAAATCATAAAGTTCAAAATTTACTTGAACAGCAGAGCGAACCTATCAGCGTAATGTCATATCTTAACGGTGATGTTTACAAAAAAGAATATTTGCGTTACGGCTGGAAAAAGTTAATGCAAAATCATCCTCACGATTCAATTTGCGCCTGCAGTTGTGATGACGTAGCATTTCAGATGTCTGCGCGTTTCGATTGCGCTAGGGACGTAGGCGAGTACATACGAAATGAAGCGGCTGAATATATTTGCGCCAAAATTGATACCTCTTCTTTAGGGGAGAAGAGTATTGTTGTTTTTCATACCAATCCTTTTGAAACTAAAGGTACGGTAACTGCAGAGGTGTGGTTAAAGGAAGAAAGCGATTTTTATATTACCGATGAAAATGATAATGTAGTAAACTCCCATATAGTTCATCACGGAAATCAGTTTACCTTTAAACTTCCTAAAGACAGTTTCCGCGTACCTATCCGCGACCATAAATATACTGTAAAATTCCCTGTAACCTTATCCGGTGTAGGATACAGCGTATTTAAAATAAAAATAGGAAAAGTACCTGAACGTAAAACCGATTTAATGGTGTATGAAACCGGCGCGGAAAATAACTTTATACGCTTTAATATTGAAAATGACGGCACAATAACTCTTTTCGATAAAATTTCCAAAAAAGAGTATAAAGGACTTAATCTTATTGAAGACGTTGGCGATAAGGGTAACGGATATAATTTTTTTGAGACTGATGACAAAAAAACAGTTTTCGCTCGACTTGATAATATTGAATTGGTTGAAAAAAGCGGTTTCCACGCGGTATTTAAAATTGAACGTCAAATAGATATTCCTCAAGGAATTGACAAAAACCAAAACAGAACCGAAGATTTTATTACCCATAGAATCATTAATTTTGTTACCATAAAAAATGACAGCCGAAGACTCGATTTTAAATTCACCATAAATAATCAGAGTGAAAACCATCGTTTGCGTACTCTCTTTACTACCGATACAAATACTCCTTACGTTTATGCCGACGGACAGTTCGACGTAATAAAAAGAACTATAAAGCCTGATGAAAGATGGAAAAATCCATGCTATAATCAGCGGCTTATGGCGTTTGTAAGTTTAGAAGATGAACAGAGCGGCTTTATGGTGGCTTCAAGAGGTCTTAACAGTTACGAGGTGCTTCGTGACGGCAAAAACACCGTTGCTTTAACCTTGCTTCGCGCTACCGGTACGATAGGCGACTGGACTTGGGGTCAAAAACCCGACCCGCTTATGCAGGTTAAGGGAGAAATAACTCTTGAATACTCTATACTTCCTTTCAGTTTAAGCGAAAAAGCAGAGGCTTATAGCGAGGCTTATAGTTTTAATTCCGACGGTATTTTTGCATTAGAAACCGACTGCCATAAAGGTGATATGCCTTTAAGTAAAAGGTTTATTGAAATTAAAGGCGAATATTTAAGATGTTCCGCCCTTAAAAAAGCGGAAAATTCTGACGACCTTATTTTAAGAATTTATAACGTTAGCGAAGATGAGCAAAATGCGGTATTTAATCTTGACGGAGTAAAAATCGAGGCAATTACTAATCTTGCGGAAGATACCGACACTAATTTTGACGGCAAAATTGCGCCTAAAAAAATAATGACCTATAGACTTAAAAAAGAAGGACAAAAATGAAACTTAAGATAGCATTACTTCAGATATCCCCTACGGTAAGTCTTATGGGAAATCTTGAAAAGGGTATAAAGGCATGCAGAAAAGCCAAGGAAATGGAAGCGGACATTGCGCTTTTCCCCGAAATGTTCAGTTGCGGTTATGATATTTACGAGCGCCCTTTCAGCGTTTGGAAAAATGACGCAATAAGTGTAAACAGTGATTTTATATCAGCATTTAAAAATCTTTCAAAAGAACTTAATATGGCTATAGGAATTACTCTTTTGGAAGAATATGATCATAACCCACGAAACACGCTGGTGCTGTTTGACCGTTTCGGAAATGAAAGGTTTACCTATGCAAAGGTGCATACCTGTGATTTTGGCGTTGAAAATAATTTAACACCGGGAGAAGAATTTTTCGTAACCGAACTTAATACCGAAAAAGGTGACGTAAAGGTCGGCGCAATGATTTGCTATGACCGAGAATTCCCCGAAAGCGCGAGAATACTAATGCTTAAAGGTGCAGAACTTATTTTGGTTCCCAATGCCTGTCCTATGGAAATAAACCGCCTTTCACAGTTAAGAGCAAGAGCCTTTGAAAATATGACCGCTATTGCAACCTGTAATTACCCTGAAACAGTTCCCGACTGTAACGGTGGTTCAACCCTTTTTGACGGTGTTGCCTATTTGCCCGAACTTGAGGGTTCAAGGGATACCTGTCTTTTTAAAGCGGACGGAAAAGAGGGCGTTTATATAGCCGAACTTGACCTTAAAATACTTCGCGATTACCGTGAAAAAGAGGTGCACGGTAATTGCTACCGCCGTCCTAAAAAATATTCCCTTTTAACCGAAGGTGAAATAAAGGCACCCTTTATAAGAAATGACAGAAGGAATATTCTATGAAAAGAAAATTTCTTGAAGATTTTATTGCTTTTTAATTAATAATATGATAAGATTAACAAACGATTTGCAAGTGTTATTTGGGAGATTATGATAATGAAAATTAATGTTATGAGTTATAACACACAGCACTGCTTAAATTTCATAACGCGAAAAATCGACTTTGATATAATTGCAGATACGATTAAAAAGTGTGGAGCCGATATAATAGGAATTCAGGAATTTCGTGATGAAGGTCAAGATCCGGATTATCAATCACAAACTAAAATAATTGCTGAAAAACTAGGCTATCAATATTACTATTTTGCTGAAGCTATTCGTATTGGCGGCGTAAACCCATACGGAAATGCAATTATTTCTCGTTATCCCATAATATCTGCCGAAACCATAAGGATTCCCGACCCTGAAATAAAAAAATATGATGGACATTATGAAACCCGTTGCCTTTTGAAGACAAGAATAGATGTGGGGAACGGTCTTAACGTTCTTGTAAGTCATTTTGGACTAAATCCGGATGAACAGGAAAATGCCGTAAAAACAGTGGTTTCCAATATACCTAAACAACGTTGTGTGCTTATGGGTGATTTTAATATGGAGCCTGACAATAAAGCCCTCAGTCCTATTGCGCAGAAACTCTACGACACAGCGCAAAATTTTTCGGTTCCTAAATTAAGTTTCCCTTCAGATAACCCCAGAGTGAAAATAGATTACCTATTTGTCAGCGAAGATATAAAAGTGCAATACGCTGATATACCTGAGATTATTTCTTCCGACCATAGACCGCATATTGCAACAATAGAAATTGAATAATGACAGGTTGCAATTAGTTATGAGTAAGGTTGAAGGTTTTTCGGTTCTCCTAAAACCCTTTTCTAAACAAATATCATTAAAAACACCCGCAGTTTTAAAACTGCGGGTGTTTTGTGTTATACTTTACTTCCTTAATTGTGCAACTTGAATGAGAGTTATTTTTTGTATAAACTTGAAAAAAGACGGTGGAAATGTTATATTATAAAAAAAGTCAAAGAGGTGAGAAAATGAAAAGCGTGCTTATAACGGGAGCCTACGGCGGAATGGGAAAGGCTACGGCAAAACTTTTAAGCCAAATGGGGTATAGAGTTTTTGCTCTTGATAAAACAGTTTGCGAAAAAGAAGAAAATATTATCCCTGTACAAGCCGACGTTACGTCTGCCGATAGCATAAATGAAGCCTTCAAAACGGTTAAAAATTATACCGATGAACTTTTTGCAATTGTACATTTTGCAGGGGTTTATTTGCTTGATTCCTTTGCTGAAATGGAAGAAAAGGAATATGAAAAAATTTTTGATATCAACGTTAAAGGCGCTTTTTTAATTAATAAAACCTTTTTGCCCCTACTTAAAAATCAAAGTCGAATTATTATTACCACCAGCGAACTTGCTCCGCTTTATCCGCTTCCTTTTACGGGAATTTACGCCATTACAAAAACTGCGCTTGAAAGATATGCTTATTCACTGAGAATGGAACTTCAGTTACTGGAAATCAAAGTATCTACGCTCAGAGCGGGCGCCGTTAATACGGGAATGCTTTCGGTATCAACAAATGCGCTTGATGATTTTTGTAAAAAAACAAAACTTTATTCTTTTTCTGCAAAGCGCTTTAAAAATATTGTGGAAAGGGTAGAAGCAAGGCACGTTTCACCGCTTAAAATAGCAAAGAAAACCGTAAAAATACTAAATAAAAAGAATCCCGCTTTTGCCTATAGCATTAACCGAAATCCTTTACTTATAATGCTTAATATACTTCCAAAAAGACTGCAATTTTTTATTATAAAGAAAATTTTAAAATAAGGAACGTAAAATGGAAAGAATTAAAATAACCGTAATGCGAAAAGCGCGGTATGACGATTTAATAGAAAAATATGAAAATCCTATAGAGCACGCTTGCAACATAAAAGAGGGAGCGGTTTTTTACAGCGAAAATGCAGAAAAGCCCGACGGCTTTTGCGACAGCGCGTGGGAAACAATTTATCCTTTTTAAAGAAACTTGCAAATGGCGAGGGAAATTTTTACGACGGCTGGATGAAAAATCCAAAATCAGCAATGCTTTCTTGTAACGATGGTTTCAGGCCGGTTAGTTTTTATATTGAGGTAGAAAAGTGAGTGGGATAATATGCTTAAGCAAACACGAATAATCCGAACCTGATTTTAAAGGCTCAATTTTCGTCTTTGCATTGTTAAAATACTCGTTAATCTTAATTACGAACGAGAGCAAAAAGGTGAAGAAGTGTTGCAGGATAACCAACAGAAATCTGATAATATACGACAGTTATTAGAGGAAGTTCGAAAGAATCCGGAAGATCACCGCCTTGTGGCATAAAAAGATAAAGGTGTAACCCCGTTTTCGAGGTTACACCATATCTCATTCAAAAAAACATCCTTATGGGGCGTGCCCATTTCCTATCTGTGTTTTTGTTTTTGGATTATTAATAGTTTTTAAGTAAATAGTTGTAGTTGTTTCTTGCGGACTCAACGTTGCTAACGGGAGCCTTGTCGAGTTCTTCGCAAAGAGGTCCGTCGTAACCAACGCCTTTAAGAATGTCGAAGATGCTTCTGAAATCAACACAACCTGTGCCAAGTTCGCAGAAGTTGCTGTAAACTTCCATACCTGCGCTTGCATAACCTTCGGACATAAGTTCGGGTCCCTTAATATCTTTGAAGTGAGTAAAGTTTACACGGTCGGCGTACTCTCTGATAACTTCAACAGGATCGCAGAATGCTGCGGTAAGGTGAGCAGTATCGGGTGCGAACTGAATGGTTTTACTGTCTAAGTTTTTGAGTATGTTGTCGATTTCCTCTTTATACATTACCCAAGTGTTGTGGTGGGGGTGAAGGTTTGACATAATATCAAATTCTTTTGTTTTTTCGGCAAATTTTTTAACAAGGTTTAACTCGTAGTCCAAATTTGCTTCATCCATAACCTCAGGTCTGCCACCGGTTGCCTGAAGACAAATTCTCTTAACGCCAAGTTCAGCAATGAACTCAAGTTCTTTTTCAAGATTTCCGAAAAGTTCTTCTTCTTTTCCTTTATAAGGAATGTGGAAGTAGAAACTAACAGGATTAAGATCGTAACGTTTGAGAACTTCTTTATAAGCGTCTAAATCAAGGTCAAATGCGTAAATTGCGGCTTTAACGCTTTCGAAACTTTTGTAACCGATTTCGGTTACTTCTTTAGCAGCAAGTTCCATCTGTTCTCTTGTTTTAGTGCCCCATGGCCAAATGGCGGCGGTGATTCTTGAATTATCCATAATATTTGCCTCCTAATTTTAACTTTATGTATCAATTATAGTATATTTCTATGTTTTGCACAATAACCATTTGTGCTTTCTCTTTCTTAAAAATTTGCACAAAAAAGGTTGTGCCCTATAAAGAACACAACCCTAAATATTAAAAGTTAAGTTTATATTTGCGGTCTTTGATTACGAGACTTCTGAAGTATTTTGACTCTATACTGTCGTCATAACCTACACCGCAAAGCCACTCTGCCTTCATACCTCTTATGGTAAGCATACCGTCATCGTCGATAGTAACTATAGTGTGCATAGGTCTGTCGGAATAGCGGTAGTTGGAATGACTTATATCGGCAAGACGCTGTTTGCCTGCTTTTACTACGTTTTTGTTTTCGTCAAGTTCGTATAAATCGTATTCGGCATCCTCGGGATAAGACTCTTTATCACTTGCCAAATATCTTGTAGCGTTAATACTGTAGTAAGCGATTTTATTTACAACCGTAAAGGCGTCCATGTGAAGGTCACCGCAAATACCCATAACTGCGGTTTTGGGATATTTTTCCATTAAATCGCGGATTTCTTTACTGTTACCGCAGTTAAAGTTAAAAGCGCCGCTTAAAGCGTGGTGGGTAAGTACAATTACTTTAAGGCCTTTTTTTTGTGCATCGTCCAAAGTTTCTTTAAACCACTGCATTTGCACGGGATGAACGTGAGCAACGTGGGTGTTTCCGGGACGAGCGCCTGTGCGTCCGGGAGGTACGTGTTCCCACTCTTTTGTTTCGGGGTTAAAGGAATGGTTACTGTCAAGACCAATAAGTCTAAAGTTATTAACGTCGGTATACCAGTATGAAGCATCAATAGAAGGCTTGTTAACCTCTCGATTGGTAAGGCGAGGGGTAATAAGTTCCATGGTGTTGTCAGTACCGCCTTCAAGTTCGTGATTTCCCACAACACCATAGCAAGGAAGGTCGTATTTATTGTTAAGATAAAGATCGTACGCTTCAAGGTTTCTTGCAGCATCGGTTGCAAAGTCGCCACAATGAATAACAAAGTCAACGTTTTCTTCCTTTGCTTTCTTTAACATAATATCCAAGTCGTTAAGGGTTGAAGCATAGTTGCCTTTACTGTAGTGAAAGTCGGAAAATAAAAGGAATTTAAGCATAATTTATACCTCACTTAAGTATAAAAGTGTTGTTACTGATATAGGTGTGAACGCCAAGAGTTTTAAGGTGTTCTTCGTTTTCAGGGGCAATGCCGTCAAGCCAACAGCTTTCTTTGCCTTCAATGATAATTTCAAAATTATCGGTAATGGTAACAGTTGCATAAAGGGGAATACCGTAGCGGTAGGGTTTAGAGTGCCAACAGTCCCACCAACCGGTAATGCAGGAATTGACCGTAAAGAAAACTATATTATCGGCAGTTGCCGCGTGGTCGGTGTGATAATGTCCGTTTATTGACATAATAACCGTGTGAGGCCGCTTTTGGTTTACTTCGTTAAACATATTTCTTACAACTTCAATATCGTAAGATGGGGTAGGATGTTCCCAACCACCTTCTTTAAAACCTGCAAATCCTGCGTGGGAAGCGGTTATGCAGTGAAGTCCTTTTTCACAGGCATCGTCAAGTGTTTTTTTTAGCCATTTGAGTTGATGTTCGCCAAGTACGTGGCGGGGTTCGTTTTCAGGAGGCGCTTCACCCATACCGGGAGGGGCGTGTTTTATTATACCTTCTTTTGGGAAATATGAATGATTAGTGTCAATAAAAATAAATCTGTACTGACCTTTATCAACGTAAAAATAGGTGACGTCACCGTTTCCTACCTTGCCGTCTTCGGTGCCCCAAACAACCGTTTTATCATTGGTAAGGCGAGGGGTAACAAAATCAAAGGTATTATCAACCGATTCGGTATCGTGGTTGCCATAAGTGCCGTAAACCTTTAAATCGTATTTGTTACTAAGTAAGGTTTCTGAAAGCTCGGTAAACTCCGTCCACTTACGTGTAAGGTCGCCACAGTGCATAATGAACTCGCTGTTCTTTGCTTTTGCGCTTTCTATTATTTCTTCAACGTGTTCGTGCCTTACAAAATTTCGGTCGTAATGCAAATCGGAAAAAACCGTAAATTTAATGCTCATTTAAGCCACCTCGTTAACTTAATACACAGTAATTATACAATAATAAAATTTAATGTAAAGTGAAAAGATAGAAATATTTTATAAATATCTTTTTCATACCTTGCAATAAATTATAAAAGCATATATAATATGGTAAAACGAAAGGGAGAATATTAAAAATGAGTATAGTAAAAAATGAAGCAAAATATAAAAACGGACTTTTAAAAGCAATTCGCGAACAACTTGAACATAGGGCTTTTTGGTTGTATCTTCTTTGTGACGAGGCTAAGAAAAAAGGTTTAGAACCCAAAGATTTTGCAATGGATGCAATTAAACGTTGCGGTTTTACACATGGAGAAAATCTTGTGAAAAAAGGCAAGACCGACAGTCTTAAAGGATTAAAGAAAACCTTGTTTACAAAACCTGCGCAGTTGGTTTTCGAAATGAAAATTCTTGAATCAACCGATGATAAACTATCAATAGATTTTCATTATTGTCCGCTTGTTAAGGCTTGGCAAAAGGCGGGTTGTTCTGACGAGGAAATAGCATTGCTTTGCGATATTGCTATGTGTGGTGACCACGGAATAGGCGAGTGTTACGGCAGCGTTTTGGAACTTCCTAAATGTATAGCAAAAGGGGATGACGTTTGTTCTCTTCGTTACATAAAGAAATAATTTAGTTACTAGATTTTTGCCATAATGTTCGGAAAAATTTAAAAAGTCGCAAATTTTGCGACTTTTTTGTATTTGTTAATAACTTTTTTAAAAATATATAAAAGTTTTGAACAAAACACTTGACAAATAGTATATTATGCACTATAATAAAGACAGAAAAGAGAGGACAGAAAGGTGGCTGATACCAATGAAATTGGAAGCCGAACCCGTTTACCAACCCCCATCAAACTGAAAGAGGTGAGTCCCAAAAAGCATTAACTTCATTTAAATTGGCTAACGACAAAGTTAATATAGCATACTTTAATTAAATTAAAATTTACATAAATGAGTTTTGTTCTATAAATATTCCTTTCTTAAAAAATAAATGTGGTGAGACCAATGTATAATCTAAAACTTTTAATAAACATTAAATAGGTTAGGGTGTTACCAATGTACAGTTAATATTTCCCGACGTCGTAAGGCGTCGGGTTTTCTTATTATTGGGTTTGACTTTAATTACTGTTTATGTTATTATAAATTTGTTATTATATATTATTATTCGTTTACTATAAAAGGACTGAAAAATTTTAATGTTAACCCTTAAAAAAGTATTGCTTTGTTTTCTTTCGGTTGTCATTGTCGTTACTGCTTTGTGCCCTATTAACGCAATGGCAGACGTTACATACAGCAACGAAAAGCCTAATACTTGGAATAATACCGGTAAGTATATTGAAGATCTTATCGGCGTTGCAATGACGCAGGTAGGTTATTTCGGTAATACCACCGTAGGTACTAAATACGGCGCTTGGTACGGTGAAAATTACACCTATGCTCAGTGGTGTGGTATGTTTATTGCTTGGTGCGCAAATCAAGCGGGTATTCCTACCTCTATAATTCATAAAACTGCCAAGGCGAATAATTTCAGAAACAGCGGAACCTATCACTATAAAGACGATTATACCCCAAAACGCGGAGATTTGGTGCTGTACAATCCTATGACAAATGGTTATTCGGGAAGTTATTATTGGCCCGATAAAAATGCCGATGGCACCTATAAAGAAAGTTCCCACGTGGCTATAGTTTGCTCGTACGATTCTGCCGCTAAAAAAATATGGGTTGTGCACGGTAATGCTACCGATGATAAGGTGTGCTACAACAGTATTTTAGTGTCTTCTGATGCTATTCAGGCATTTATTACACCGGCATATTCGGGTTCTTCATCGTCTTCGGGAAGTTTGACTCCTGCGTTTGACTACGTTAACAGCGATGGTGTAAATATGCGTAGTGGTGCAGGAACAAATTATTCTAAATTAGCGTCTTTTGACAGTGGTACAAGTGTCGAAATACTAGATTCGCTTACAGGTGAAGACGGTAAAATATGGCATCAGGTGAAAATAGTAAGTACGGGACAAACGGGTTATATCCGCAGTGATTTTATTACTCTTTTAAATAAAACCGATACTCAAAAAACGCACCATATAAACGGGGATAGCGTACGTCTGAGAAGTAAACCAACTACAGATTCCGATAAAATTGAAGAATATGATAGCGGTACTTACGTTAAACTTCTTGGTGTTACAAAAAACGAAAGTGATGAATATTGGTACAAAGTTAAAATAGAATCTGACGGTAACGAGGGATTTATTCGCAGCGATTTTATTAAAATCGTTACAAAAACCGAAACTCCTTACGTAAACGGCGATGACGTCAGAATCAGAAGCAGTGAAAGTACTTCGGGTGATATATTAGGTGAATACAATAAAGGCACCAAGTTGGAAATTATTGATACAGTTACTAACAGTAAAGGTGAAAAATGGCATAAAGTAATAGTTTTCGACGATAAAATCGAAGGTTATATTCGTAGCGATTTCGTTTCTGTTGATACGGCACCCGTTGAACCTGACTACGATTACACAAACGTTTCGTATAATCTTCGCTCTGCGCCCGGAACCGAAAATAATATTGTTGCTACCATTTCGGCTAATGCAAAGGTTACTGTTTTAGAGGCGGCTTTTGATAAAGACGGTGATAAATGGTTTTATATAAGGGTGGCAAGTAACGGCAAAGAAGGTTACATTTACTATAAACGAGTAACTTTAAGCGCTAAAAGTAAAGATGCAGTTAATACCGCTTGTTCACTTGTTTCTACTCCCGACGGCTCAACTAAGGTTTGCAGTTTATCAAAGGGAGATACCGTTACCGTTTTAGGTATTACCTATGACGGAAAGGGTAATAAAATGTTTAAAGTTAGCGTTACTAAAAGCGGAAAAGGTTATACAGGCTATATTCCGGTTGGTAATGTTACCCTTTACGGCGGCAACAGAAAAAATATTGCTTTTCAGACTAAACTTGAAAGTCCGACAGGCAGTCAGGACTATACTGTTGATGATACCGTAACAATTCGTGGTTGGGCATTTAGCAATATCGGCGAGGCGCTTTGCTACTATTCAGTTGACGGTGGCGCTAAAATTCCAATGGCTAGTGAAAAACGTACCGACGTAAAAAAGTCTTACAGCGCATGTACTACCGATTATGCAGGTTTTAAATTAGTGCTTAGCGCAAAAGAACTTTCTTACGGTGAACATACCGTTGAAATTTTTACCAGTAGCGACGTAACAATAAAAAGTATACATAAAATTTCCTTTAATATAATTGATAAAATAGCGCCCGAAGGAAATCTTATAGACGTTGCTGATATTGATGAAACAGGTTATACGTTGGTAGTATACGCTACCGACGATATTGGGCTTAGTTCGGTTTATGCAAAAACTACCGTAAACGGTGTTGAAAAAGAACATATTGCAGGTGCAATAGGTGAAAACGTATATTCCGTTCGTGTTAAAACTTCCGATTTTTCAACATCTGACAGTATTTACAACACAAAGGTTTATGCCCGTGACGGATATAATAACATAACGCTCATAAAAGAATTTTCTATAAACCCTAAAACCTATGAGCCTATAAAAATTCACTTTGACGCTAACGGCGGTACGGGTCAGCCCGAAACAGCCGTTTTGGACTTTAATGGTAATTATACAATTGAAATGACCGATATGAAATTTGACGGTAAAGTGTTTATGGGTTGGTCAAGCGTTAAAGATGGCAAAGTAGAATATTTAGCAGATAAAAATTACGTGTTTACCCAAAGTGTAACACTCTACGCTGTGTGGAGTGACGTTCTTCCCGGTGACTGTAATAAAGACGGTATAATTTCTACGGTGGATTTGGCGATGCTTAAATTGGCACTTGCAGGAATTGACACATACGACCCTGTTGTATACGATTTTGACGTAGACGGCGAAGTGAATTCCGTTGACCTTGCTAAACTTAAACTCTATCTTGCAGGATTACTGTGAAATATGTGAAAAAATTGTCAAAAACACGTATTTCCTGGTGAAAAAATATTGCATATTTTAAAAAGTATGATATAATTGTTTCGAAGCGCCTATAAAGGCGGATTAACCGAAAGGAGTTCTGTTATGAAATACTCACATGAAGTAGAAAAAATGTGTCCTCTTGCTAAGGGCGCATACCACGGACCTGCACCTATTCCGCAGGAAGGTGCCTGGACTCAGGTAAAAGAAGTAAAGGATGTTTCCGGTCTTACACACGGTGTGGGCTGGTGTGCTCCTCAGCAGGGTACCTGCAAACTTACCCTTAACGTTAAAGAGGGTATCATTGAAGAGGCTCTCGTTGAAACTCTCGGCTGCTCCGGCATGACCCACTCTGCAGCAATGGCTTCCGAAATTTTGGTTGGCAAAACCATTCTTGAAGCACTCAACACCGACCTCGTTTGCGATGCTATTAACACCGCTATGAGAGAACTTTTCTTACAAATCGTTTACGGTCGTACTCAGACTGCATTCTCTGAAGATGGTCTTCCCATCGGTGCAGGTCTTGAAGATTTAGGTAAGGGTCTTCGTTCTCAGGTTGGTACTACCTATGCTACCAAGACTAAGGGCCCCCGTTATCTAGAACTTGCTGAAGGCTATATCACCAAGATTGCCGTTGACAAGGACGATCAAATCACAGGTTACAAATTCGTTCATCTTGGTAAGATGATGGATATGATTAAAAAAGGTATGGACGCTAACGAAGCATTAGAAAAGGCTAGCGGACAGTACGGACGTGTTGATGATGCTGCAAAACTCATCGACCCCCGTGAAGAATAATTAAGGAGGCAGTGACTTATGGCATTATTTGAAAGTTATGAAAGACGTATTGACCAAATCAATGCGGAACTTAATAAACATGGCATTGCTTCTATTGAAGAAGCAAAGAAAATCTGCGACGATGCAGGTGTTGATGCTTACGGCATCGTAAAGGGCATTCAGCCTATTTGTTTCGAAAACGCTGCATGGGCTTACGTTGTAGGCTGTGCTATCGCTATCAAGGATAAGGTAGCAAGCGCTGCTGAAGCCGCTGAAAAGATCGGTCTTGGTCTTCAGTCCTTCTGTATCCCCGGTTCCGTTGCTGACGACCGTAAGGTTGGTCTTGGCCACGGTAACCTCGGCGCTATGCTTCTCAGAGACGAAACCAAGTGTTTTGCATTTTTGGCAGGTCACGAATCCTTCGCTGCTGCTGAAGGCGCTATCGGTCTTGCTAAGAGTGCTAATAAAGCAAGAAAAGAACCCCTTCGTGTTATCCTTAATGGTCTTGGTAAAGATGCTGCTAAAATCATTTCCCGTATTAACGGCTTTACCTACGTTCAGACTAAGTTTGACTACTACACCGGTAAAGTAAACGTTGTTGAAGAAATCGCTTATTCCGACGGCGAACGCGCTAAGGTTCGTTGCTACGGTGCAGACGACGTTCGTGAAGGCGTTGCTATTATGCATCTTGAAGGTGTTGACGTTTCCATCACCGGTAACTCCACCAATCCTACCCGTTTCCAGCATCCTGTTGCAGGTACTTATAAGAAAGAATGTATCGAACAGGGCAAGAAGTACTTCTCCGTAGCAAGCGGTGGCGGTACAGGTAGAACTCTCCATCCCGATAATATGGCTGCAGGTCCTGCTTCTTACGGTATGACCGATACTATGGGCCGTATGCACTCTGACGCTCAGTTCGCAGGTTCCTCTTCCGTTCCTGCTCACGTTGAAATGATGGGTCTTATCGGTGCAGGTAACAACCCCATGGTTGGTATGACTGTTGCTTGCGCAGTTGCAGTTAACGAAGCACTTAATAAGTAAGGTGTTATAAGCCTTTTTGATGCTTTCGGGCAACCCCAAAAAACCTATTTTAAAAAACAATAATAAAAAAGTTGGACACATCATTTTGGAGTTTTCCTTTATGATGTGTCCATATTTTTTGTACTTAATATGCTAATACTTGAAAAAGTAAATATAATTTGATATAATAAGTGTGCCAAACAAATTTGATAAAAGTATGATTGTATATTTCCTGCAAAGGGGTAAGTCTACCCTTTTTGCACACAATAATCGTGTGAATTTGGTAAAAACGCAAATTCCATCAGGTTATTGTGTGGGGAAACCCATCATACTTGAAATTTGTTTGGCGACAATCGGAGTTTGCGTTTTTCGGTGCGTCAGCTTCGGTTGACGCACTTTTTATTTTATGGGGGAATACTTATGAAAAAGGTGTTGTCAGTAGTATTATCGATAGTTTTAATGCTGTCAATTATGCCCACAGGATTGTGTAGCATAACTGCAAATGCAATAACAAGCGGCACTACAGGTGAATGTACGTGGGAGCTTAACGGAACTGAACTTGTTGTTTCCGGCAATGGTGCCATGGGTGATTATGATTATTTTAACGGTAAAGCAGCGCCTTGGGGTACATATATAACCTCCGTAGTAATTCAAGAGGGAGTTACACATATCGGCAAAAATGCGTTTTGTGGATATAATGATCGCAATGGATATAGTGAGTCCAATAGTCTGAGAAGCATTACCATTCCTAATAGTGTAAAAAGCATAGGCGGTTCTGCATTTGTAGGATGTAAAAGTCTTAACATATATATAACCGACCTTAACTCATGGCTGGAAATCAGTTTTGAAGACCAATTTGCAAATCCCATGTGTTATTCAAATAATGTGTATCTTAACAAAGAATTGTTGACGGAATTAGTAGTGCCGGATGGAGTAGAAAACATACCTCATTATGCATTTTGTGGTTGGGATAGTCTTACAAGTATTACCATTACCGATAGTGTAAAAAGCATTGGTGAACATGCGTTTTACGCTTGCAACGGGCTTACAGACGTATATATCACCGATCTTGCTGCGTGGCTGAAAATCAGCTTTGCAAGCCAATATGCAAATCCTATTAGAAATGCTGACAACTTTTATCTTAACGGAGAATTATTGACGGAATTAGAAATTCCAAATGGCGTAGAGAACATAAGCTCATTTGCGTTTTATAACTACAGTAATCTCACAAATATTTTCATTCCAAATACTGTAAAAAATATAGGAGCATTTGCGTTTCATGGTTGCAACAAGATCACAAGCATAAACGTTCCCGAGAGTGTTGAAAATATATACGGCTCTGCGTTTTATGGTTGTAGCAATCTCGCAAGTATTACCATTTCTGATAATTTAAAAGATTTAGGTGGTTCTGCATTTTATGACACAGCCTATTATAATAACAGCAATAACTGGCAGGAAGATGTTTTATACATTAATAATGTTTTAGTGGAATGCAAAACCACAAAAAGCGGTGATTATGCCATCAATACAGGAACAAAGGTTATCGCAACTAATGCTTTTCGTGGTTGCTGCAATCTCTTCGGTATTACCATTCCTGATAGCGTAACAAGCGTTGGTGCAGCTGCATTTCAAGGTTGTAGTAACCTTACTAATATCGCTATTCCTAATGGCGTAACAAGCATTGGTGCATTTACATTTCAAGGTTGTAGCAATCTTACTAATATCGCTATTCCCGACAGTGTAAAAAGCATAGGTGATTCTGCTTTTTCCTCGTGTTCTAGCCTTACAAGTGTTACAATCCCGGATGATGTGGAAAGCATAAGTGATTCTATGTTTCAATATTGCAGTCGCCTCGAAAACATTATCGTTCCGGATAGTGTAAAAAGCATTGGATATCTGGCATTTTCCGGCTGCGGCAATCTCACCGATGTTACCATTCCGGAAGCTGTTGAGAGAATAGGTGCCAATGCATTTGCAGGTTGCAGCAGTTTGACCGATATTACCATTCCGGATGGCGTGAAACGTATAAACGTTTATACGTTTGCTAACTGCAGTAATCTCACAAGTGTCATCGTTCCGGATAGTGTAAAAAGAATAGACGCATCCGCGTTTTTGGGTTGCACGATGCTTGCTGATGTGTTTTATAAAGGTTCTATTATCGAAAAAGCATCAATTAGCATTTTCGCGCAAAATCAGCCATTGATAAATGCAAACTGGCATTACGATATTTGTGTTGGTGCAATGACACATATATATGATGCTTGCTATGATACATCGTGTAACAGATGCGGTAAGACTCGAGAAGCTATGCATCTTTACGAGTGGATAATTGATCGAGTTGCTACCTGCGGTGCGGACGGATCAAAACACGAAGAATGCTCTCTTTGCCACGGGAAACGAAATGAGAACACAGTTATTTATGCAACTGAGAACCATTCTTATGAATGGATCATCGACAAAGAAAACAACTGCGGTGTCAATGGATCTCAGCATGAAGAATGCAGCGTTTGCCACGCGAGGCAAAATGAAAATACCATCATAGAAGCAAACGGAAATCACATATTTAAGAGTGAAACAAGTGGCGTTTGTGATGTTTGCGGTATTTTACGCATAATATTTGATCCTAATGGGGGAACAAGCATAGAAGCAGTTTTTGTGCATTCCGGTGAAGCGACAGAAATACCTTCAGTTGAGCCAACTCGATCCGGGTACAACTTTGTTGGATGGTCTACCTCAAAAAATGGTGAAGTTAAGTATCAGACGGGTGACAAACTTTCTTCGGTTAACAAATCTGCAATTCTTTATGCTCAATGGAATAAAATTTGCAAGACATGTAATGGAGACGGCATCGAGGATTATTTTGAAAAATGTTTTTTGTGCGATGGAAAAGGCTTCGAGACCTCCAGTAGTGTCCGCTGTGGCTTATGTGACGGCGACGGAATAATTGCGACAAGCACAAATGTCAGTTGCCCCTCGTGTAACGGCTCAGGCAAAGGTACTTCTATCAAGAAGTGTAGTTTTTGTCATGGAAATGGAAAATTATGTAACATATGTGGTGGTTATGCCCAAACAGCACTTCAAGGCGTGGGATGGGTGTGTTCTCGTTGCGGAGTGCCTTCGTTTAGAAGTTGCAACTCATGCGGTGGACAGGGAAGCTGGATGAGCGATGAATGTTCGAGATGCGAGGGAACGGGTAATGTAAGCCAATCCGGCAGCATAAGTTGTTACCAATGTTCCGGAACCGGTAACGGAAGACTTGATTGTAAATATTGCACCGAGGGTAGTAATAAAAAAACTCGATCTTGTACCGCATGCAATGCAACCGGCGAAGTAATTCGTCAGAGTGTGTCGGCTCCAAGTGCACCGGCGGTACACAGTTTCGCTGATACTGTTATTACCCTCGAAGAAATTTCGAATGGCGAGTATAGTATTGATGGCGAAATTTGGCAGGAAAGTCCTGTTTTTAACGGACTTGAAGAGGGTAAAGAATATACTTTCTATCAACGGTACGCTAAAACTGATACAACATTATCCAGCGAACCAAGTGCAGCAGTAAAATTAATAGCGCATAATCATACATACGACGATACTTGCGATATAGAATGCAATATATGTCAAACAATTCGCGAGATTACACATACATACAGCAGTGATTGCGACACAATCTGTAATATTTGTTTTGATGAAAGAGTCGCTATCAAAAACCATACTTTTACTGATGGATGTGACTTGAGTTGTAACGAGTGCGATCATGTAAGAATTCTTGAAAACATTGACGTTACTTCTAAACCTCAAAAAACCGAATATTTAGAGAGAAATGAAGGCTTAGATGTAACAGGAGGAAAACTAACATTATATTACACAGATGGAACCTCCGTCGAGATAGCTATAACGTCTAATATGGTGTCCGGCTTTAACAACAAAATAGTAGGTCTACAAACTCTAACGGTTACTTACGAAGGCTTTGAGGATACCTATGATATTAAAATTGTAGCCAAGTCTCTTACATCGATTTCCGCAACCACAAAGCCCAATAAAACCACTTACATTGAATCGACTGCATTAGATGATACCGGTATGGTGTTGACATTGTATTACAACAACAATACCTCTGAGACGATAACCACCGGTTGGGTTAGTGAATATGATTTTAGCAATGTGGGAACATCGGTCGTTGAGGTTACTTATGGTGGTAAAACCTGTACCTACGACGTAATGGTTATTGCAAAGACTCTTACCTCTATAGTTATTGAGTCTGAGCCTTACAAACGGGAATACGTTGAGGGTGATGATGCTTTTGATACCGATGGTTTAAAGGTAAAAGCTTATTACAATAATAATACAAGTGAGGTAATTAATGACTATACCATAAGTGGATATGATTCCTCTTTTGGAATTAAAACCATAATTGTTGGGTACAAAGGCAAAACTGCTTCATTTGAGGTTACTGTTTTATTACTTGGCGACTGCAATGGTGATGGTAGTGTTGATGCCACCGACCTTGCCGTAATGAAACTTTTCCTAGCAGGGCTTAGTAATCTTAGTGATACGGGATTACTTGCCGGTGACCTTAATGGTGACGGAGAGGTTAACACCACCGACCTTGCTTCCCTTAAATTAAAATTAGCAGGAATTGAATAATTAAAATTATAATTACATATAGGTGCTGGTAACAACCCACAGGTTTAAATGACAGTTGCCCTGGCAGTTGCAGTTAACGAAGCACTTAATAAATAAGGCTTTTTTAAGACTTTCGGGCAACTTGTAAAAGACCTATTACAAAAAATCATAATTAAAAAAGTTAGACACATCATTTTGGAGTTTTCTTTGATGATGTGTCTATATTTTTACATAAAAATGAGGGAGTTGACCGATGAGCCTTTTCGTGCTATTATACTTTATGTGTAAGAATATGCTAATTTGAATTCACTTACAAAATTAAGGCAGGAGATATTATGAGTTATTTTAGAAAATTAGGTTCGGTTCTATTGGTTATTGTGATGCTATTATCAATTTCTTCAACAACCGTTTTTGCTAACACTCAAAATTCAGAAATGAGTGCTGAGTTCGGAAGTGTCTTAACGAATGGCAAATTGATATTAAATTCGGTAAAACCGGTTTCTTTGGATGACGAAATCGTTTGGGTAGTAGCAGATGAATTTTGTATTGCAAATCCGAATTATATGTTTTTTCCTGATACTTTCACAGAGGATTTTTCAAAAGTTAAACTGTCAATGTTTGCGGATGAAACCGAAACTCATATCGTTGATGTCGTATGGAATTATGATGCCGAAATATTAGAAGGAGCGCAAGAAATTGTTGACAATTTTCCTGAAGAATGGTCATCATATATTTGGCTTGAACTTACAGATTTGGAACTTATAAATTATTGGACATATTATACTCCCGGTGTAAAAAGCAGAGCTTTGGCAAACTATTCAAGCGAACTCAAATCTGCACTAGGAGAAAGTAATTTTTACTTTGAAGTGCAAACCTTTGGCGGTGGCAAAGAACCTTTTTACACTACTAACGGCGGTGTAGCAAGATTGTTGCATAACGGTACTGTCTATAAATCGCTCGGAGGAATTAGTGCGAAAGCCAATCATGCAATCTATGTTCCCGAAAGCACCGCAGATACAAAGGAAGCTTTAATGGCTGCAGCACAAAAAAGAATAGATGACTATATTGGTAAAAATGTAATAAAAATTACCGATTCTAGTGAAACTGTGTCGGATTATAATAAAGAATATGCAGATTATTTTGAAGAAGACGGACTGTTTTATTTTCTTAATTCTGCTGCAGGCGGATATGTTTTTGACGTAGAAGTATTAGGAAAGGGAGAAATCCATAAGTTTGTTATTATCAAGGATGATAACAAACTTGCAGTTCCCGATTTTGCAAGTACTGACTTTAAAACAAGTGTTTCGGTCTCAACTGATTCTTCTGAAGTGCCTTTAGATACCATAATTAAGGTTGAAAAAATAACCCACGGAGAAGAACACGAGAGAATTTGCGGTACTTTAGAAATTAAAGACGGCGAAATATTTGATATAAAGCTTCATTCGGGTTCTTTAGATGATTACATAACCGAACTGAAAAACGGAAAATTTAAGGTTAGACTTCCCATTAAAAATGAATACAAAGGCAAAGAACTTGTCGTTTATTATGTGGATGCCAATGGTAATAAAACAAAATACAATGTAACTATAAAAAATAATTTTGCTTTTTTTGAAACAGACCACTTCAGTATTTACACCTTGACTTATGAATCGGAAGAAGATGATAACGTTTTATTGTCAGGTGACGTTAACTGTGATGGTAGTGTTGATGCCACTGACCTTGCCGTAATGAAACTTTTCCTTGCAGGGCTTAGTAATCTTAGTGATACGGGATTACTTGCCGGTGACCTTAACGGTGACGGAAAGGTTAACGCTACTGACCTTGCAATACTAAAACTAAAGTTAGCAGGAATTGAATAATTAAAATTATAATTACATATCGGTGCAGGTAACAACCTCCACCGTTCAGTCCTTTAAAATTACGTTATAGTCGGTCTAAATGTTTTTCGCTTTACGAAAACTGTTTACAAAACTTTTTATATTGCATTTAAAAAGGCTTGAGGAAATCTGAACAAGTCCAGTAAAAACGGACAATAGAAAAAAGAACCCTCCTATGGTAGAATAAAAACAACTACCATAGGAGGAATTTTTATGCCAAGAAGTTATCGACATATTAAAAAATATGGGTTTTATTTTTTAAAAATGTATGGTATTATAATTTCAAGGACGTGATGCTATGAAACTTACAATATTAAAATATGCAGAATCGGTAATAGGAGAAGACTCTGTTTTTTTGGGCGGCAAAAAGGGAAGAATATGGCCTATATCCTTTTTCCTTTTTCTTTTCGAAGAGGAAAACAGAAAAATTTTAGTTGATACTGGTTGTAACGTTTTGCCGGGATTCCCTTTAAGCAGATTTATAAAGCCCCTTGATTTGCTTTTAAAATACGGAGTAAAGGCTGAAGAAATAACCGACCTTATTATTACACATTCCCATTCCGACCATGCTGAATTAGCGTCGGAATTTAAAAATGCAACGGTTTACGTTCAGCAAGATGAATATAACGGACGTAAACGGTATTTTTTGGATAATCGGAAAATAATTACCTTTGAAAACGAAATACAGGTAGCAGATAGTATAAAGGTTATAAAAATCGGTGGACACAGTATAGGCTCGTGCGTAGTTGAATTTACCCAAAACAATAAAAAATACGTAATAGCAGGGGATGAAGCCTATTCGAGAGAATGTATTAAAAGAAAAATCCCCACGGGTGCTAGTGTTAACGCCATACAAAGCCGTGAATTTATAGAAAAATACAGTGACGAAAACTATACCGTTCTTTATTCTCATGATATGGATATTTTAGAGGGCAAAAACGGCTTTGTGACTATAGAAAAATAGAACTCCCTAGGGAGTTCTATTTTTTATGACTGTAACGATTTTAAATTATAAAATTCGCCTTTTTTTGCCATTAGTTCGTCGTAAGAACCATATTCTATACATTTTCCGTCACGTATAACTGCAATTTTATCGGCATTTCTTATAGTGGATAATCGGTGGGCAACAATAAATGTTGTGCGTTCTTTGGTTAAATTATCGATTGCTTTTTGGATTTCCGTTTCTGATACGCTGTCAAGTGCGCTTGTAGCTTCGTCAAATATTATTACCTGAGGATCACGAATGATTGCTCTTGCGATGGCAATACGTTGTTTTTGGCCACCCGATAATTTATCTCCGTGTTCTCCTACATTAGTGTTAATTCCTTTTGGGAGTTTTTCTATAACGCTTTTAAGTTGGGCTGCTTCAATTACTTCGTTTAAACGGTCTTTTGAAATGCGTGGGTTGCCGTAAGTGATATTATCTTTAATTGTTCCGGAAAACAAAATCGTTTTTTGAGGAACAACCGATAAAAATTTGCGATAACTGTGCAGGTCGATGTTGTTTACGTTTTCGCCGTCAATATAAATATCGCCTTGTGAAACTTTATAAAAGCCTGTAACTAAACTTATTATGGTGCTTTTGCCTGAACCTGATTCACCTACAAGCGCAACGGTTTCACCCTTTTTAACCTTTAAATCAAGTCCGTCCAATACTGGTGAGTTGTCGTCGTATTTAAAGGAAACGTTTTTGAACTCATATTCGCCGTCAAGCTTTTTGAGTTTTGTTTTTCCTGTGTTGTCTTCTATATCGCCCGCGGTCAAAATTTCGCCTATAGAGTTTACCGATTCGAGTCCTTTTGCTAAAATCGGTAACACCGAAACTATTCCGTTAACGTGACCTAACAGGGTGGTGAAGTAGGTTTGATAAAGCGTTATGTCACCTATGTCCGTTATAGTTCCTTTAATTGCAAGATAACCTGTGAAGAAAAGGCAAACAATTTGAGCAAGTGACATAAATACCCATACGACAGACCCGAAAAGGCTGTGTACAAAGTCAAGGTTATATCCTTTTTGGGCTGCATCGGTAACTTCGTTGGTGATTTTTTTAATTTCTTTTTCCTCAAGGGCGTGGGCGCGTGTTACCGGAACAAGTTCCAACATATCTATAACGCTTGACGATGTGCTTTCCATAGTTTTTCTGAATTCCGAATTTTTTTCTCGCATCGGTTTTCTGAATTTCGCTATAAGAAAAGCAAAAAAAGGTATGCAAACCAGGAACATAAGAAAAACGGGAATACTTTTATTAATTATAATAACTAGAGTGATGCTCATATCAACAATAACTCTAAGTATTACGTTGAAAATTTGGGAAGAAAGTGCTTCTACACCTTCAACGTCACGCATTACTTTAGACTGAATTTTTCCCGTTGGCCATTCTTTGTGAAAACCTATGGAAAGTTGTTGCAATTTTCTGACCATTGCACCACGCAGTATCGCTTCTACTTTTCGTTTGGCTTTGCTGAAAAAGTGAGAATGTATCATGTGGGTTGGAATATTCTGCACCAGTACAACAAAGGCTATAATAAAATCTATTATAAGTCTTCGAGCAGCATTAGCAGGCATTGAAATAACGGTGTTAATTACGTCTGCAGTGATAAGCGGAATTACCCATACCGGCAACTGCTTTATTATAAAAAATAAAGACGAGAGTAACAGATTTTTGTAGTCACCTTTGTAAATCCCGAAAAGAATTCGAAGTCCTTTTCCGTTGTGCTTTCGGTAACAGTCAATAATCTGATCTTCCCGTCGTAGAATTTCCGCGCTGTTTAAAATTTTTTTTGATTTGTTTGTTTTTTTGCTCATACAAATCACACTCCTGTGTAGGAAAAAAAGAGGATATTAAGTTTTTATATGTCCTATGAAATGAAGGGTAATTTTACTCTTCAAGGACTTTATAACATAACGTAAATTAAAAGTCAATAAGTTTACTTAATTTTTGGCGAATTTTTTTATAGCTTCAAGTGTTACGTCGCTAATATCGTGTTCGATTTTACAAGCGTCTTCTACTGCAGTTTTTTCATCTACGCCAAGTTTGATTAAATGATTGGTGATTACGGTGTGCCTTTCATAAATCTTTTCTGCTATTTTTATTCCTTCATCGGTAAGGGTTAAATAACCGTCGTTGTCCATTTGAACAAATCCGCCGCTTTTTAAAATACCTACCGCGCGGCTAACGCTGGGTTTTGAAAAACCGCGGTATTCGACTACGTCGATAGAACGGACTTTTTTGAGTTTTTTTGAGAGCACGTAAATAGATTCTAAATACATTTCTCCTGATTCTTTCAGTTTCATAATATACCTCCGTTCATTATTAAAATTATTTTACCACATTTTAATAAAAAAAGCAAGAAAAGGCATTTTTTAAGTATAATTAATTTGCAAATGAAAGGGGATAATAAAAAAAGAGGATTATACCAAATCTATTGTTAAAGTCGTTTTTTACCACAATATGTAATAAAATCTGCGGTTTTTGGTGAAATATGATTTGACAAAGATAATACTCAGGTGTATAATAACTGTTGAGGTAGTGTTTCTTACGCTGCTTTTTGTTAAAATGTTCTCATTTTAAAATGTAAAAATAAACGGAGAGAAATCAGTGGAAAAGTATGTTATAGAGGGCGGTAAGGCCTTAAAGGGCGAAGTACATATAAGCGGCGCAAAAAATGCTGCCGTTGCAATACTCCCTGCTGTTTTACTTGCCGATGAACCATGTACAATTGAAAATCTCCCCGACATTTCCGATGTCAGTTTGTTGCTTAAAAGTATGACCACTCTTGGCGCAAAGGTTGAAATGATAGATGCAAATACTGCAAAAATCGACCCCACCGGTGTTAAATCTTACGTTGTAACTAAAGATATGAGCAGCGGTATGCGTGCGTCAAGTTATTTCTTGGGTGCTTTACTTGGCCGTTTTGGAAAGGCTAAAGTGGCGCCTCCCGGTGGATGCGACTTTGGTGTTAGACCTATTGACCAACATATTAAAGGTTTTGAGGCAATGGGAGCCAAGGTTGTTTGCGAAAATGATATGGTTGTATGTCGTGCTGATGAATTAATGGGCAATTATATTTATCTTGATATGGTTACCGTTGGCGCAACAATCAATATTATGCTTGCCGCTGCTAAAGCAAAAGGTATGACTGTTATTGAAAATGCCGCAAGGGAACCACATATAGTTGACCTTGCCAACTTCCTTAACTCAATGGGCGCAAATATTATGGGTGCAGGTACCAACGTTATTAAAATCCGTGGTGTTGAAAAACTCGGCGGTGTTACCTATAGTATAATTCCCGACCAAATTGAAGCAGGTACGTATCTTGTGGCTGCAGCCGGAACCGGTGGTGACGTTACTATTACTAACGTAACACCAAAGCATCTTGAATCTATAGTTGCAAAACTTATCGAAGCAGGTGCAACGGTTGAGCAGTTTGACGAGGCTGTAAGAGTAAAAATGGAAAGACGTCCACGTCGCTGTCAGGTAAAAACAATGCCTCATCCCGGTTTCCCAACAGATATGCAACCCCAAATGGCAACCTTGCTTACAGTGGCTGAGGGTGAAAGCAACGTGATTGAAGGCGTATGGGACAACCGTTTTAAATATATTGAAGAACTTAAAAAAATGGGCGCAGATGTCCGTGTTGAAGGAAAACGCGCTATCATAAACGGTAAAGATTCGCTTGTGCCCGCCGTAGTAAACGCTACCGATTTAAGAGCAGGCGCAGCAATGGTTATTGCCGGTCTTATGGCTCCGGGAAAAACTGTGGTTCAAAATATTGAATATATTGACCGCGGCTACGAAGGATTGGTTGAAAAACTGGAAAAACTCGGCGCTGTAATTCGCAGAGTGTCGGAATAATAAAAAGGGAGGTTTTTCCTCCCTTTATTATATATATGTAAGAAGGGAATGAAAAAATGGCAAAACTGTGTCCGATTTTTAGCGGTAGTAAGGCAAACTGTACCTATATTTCGGGAAACGACGGAGCGCTACTGGTAGATGCGGGAGCATCCTGTTCTGCCATTATTAATTCTTTGGATTCACTTGGCGAAGATATAAACAAAATACGCGCTATACTTGTTACCCATGAACATACCGACCATATACGAGGACTAAAAACACTTATAAAAAAAATAAATGTTCCTGTTATGGCTTCAAAAGAGACGATTGCTGCCCTTATAAATATGCAGATACTGAAAGAGGATAGCCAAAAGGTATTTTTAAACGACAAAACCGTTGAGTGTGAATTTGGTAAAATAACTCGTTTTGAAACTATGCACGACTGCGAAGGTTCAAGCGGATATAAAATTGACCTTGGCGGAGAAAGTAGTGTGGCAGTTTGTACCGACCTTGGAGTAGTGACACCCACTGTTAGAGATGCGCTTAGCGGTTGCAGTACCGTTTTGCTTGAATCCAATCATGATTTAAGAATGCTTCAAAGCGGTCCGTATCCGCCCGAACTTAAAATAAGAATAGCGGGGGAACGCGGACATCTTTCAAATGCCGCTGCTGCTTGCGAACTTGTTTCTCTTTTAAAAAGCGGTACCAAACGTTTTATTTTGGGACATCTTAGTGAAAACAATAATCTTCCTGCATTGGCTATAAGAACCAGCGAATCTGCGCTGTTGGATGCAGGCGCAAAAAAAGGCTTCGATTATACCTTGTTTTGCGCATTGAGGGAAAATAGGGAAGCGGTGTATTTTTAAAAAAATTCAAATATTAAAAAAAAGGCTTGACCGAGTGTACTTTTTGTGTTATAATCGTTGTACCTCTAAGGAGTCTTTTTTTTTGTTTGGACTCTATTCTGTAAAGGTCAGCGCCTTTCGGGGTGCTTACTTTTCGTATGGCGACATAATACGAAAGGTCCGTGGCGTGACTTAACTGAGGGAGGCGTTTACTGCAATTTTGCAGCAAAAAAATATTTCCGTAAAGCGGGAGGTGCCGTTATGAGAGTAAAAATCACACTCGCTTGTACTGAGTGCAAGCAGCGCAATTACAACACAATGAAAAACAAGAAAAACGATCCGGACAGACTTGAGATGAACAAGTATTGCAAGTTCTGCAGAAAGCACACCGTTCATAAGGAAACCAAATAAGGAGAGCTGAATATGATGAAAGTTATCAATAAGGCTTGTCAGTTTTTAGCCGCACTTTGCGGTATAGCTGCATTGGTTTTCTTCTTCTTTAATTTCGCTAGTATCACTATGAGCGATGCAGGCGTGTTATCTGTCAGCGGTCTTCAAATGGGATTCGGTTCTGAAGTAGTGGAAGGAACAAAAATCGCTAAAAGCGCAGACGTTCTTTTCTGTTTCCTTCTTTCCGTTCTCGGTGTTGCTCTTTCGGTATTCACATTCTTCTCTAAATCTAAAGGCTTAAAGTATTTTGCTTCCGGAGTAAATGCAACAGTTGCAATTTATATGCTTGTTATTGCCCTTAGCAATCCATGGAAGTTTGTTGATACACGTCCATTCACTGCAATTGGCGTAGAGTACACACCTTACGTTCTTATAGTATCTTTGGTAATGTTTGCCGCACTTATCTTTAGTGTTGCTTACTTCCTTTTGGATGACTATATTGAAGTTCTTGAATCTAAAGGTTCTAAAAAATTCCTTTTAAAGAGAATTGCACAGTTCTTTAAAGATTATAAGAGTGAATGTAAGAAGATTGTTTGGCCCGGTCTTAAAGAAGTTCTTAAAAACACCGGTATAGTGCTGGTTATGTTTGTTGTAATCGGCGCAATAATTTGGCTCGTTGACTTTGGTCTTGGTACTTTACTTGAAAGTATCTGGAAATAAGGAGAACCAATTATGTCTGAACAAGCAAAATGGTATGTAATACAGACTATGTCGGGATACGAAAATAAAGTTGCTACCGACCTTGCAACTATGGTAGAAAACCGTAAAATGCAGGATTTAATCGTGGATATTAAAATCCCCACCGAAAAGGTAACAGAGGTGAAGGATGATAAGGTTCGCGAGGTAGAACGTAAAATTTTCCCCGGTTATGTTCTTATTAAAATGATCGTTACTAACGATTCCTGGTATGTAGTTCGTAACATTCGCGGCTGCACAGGATTTGTAGGTCCAGAAGCAAAACCCGTTCCTCTTACCGAGGAAGAAGTAAATTCACTCGGCGTTGAAAAGCACAGCGTAGAGGTAGGTTACAATGTGGGCGACCGCGTTGTTATCGTTAGTGGACCTCTTAAAGACTTCGCGGGCGTTGTTAAAGAAATTAATGTCGCAGATAACAGCGTTAGCGTAGGTATCGATGCGTTCGGTAGAGAAACAATCGCCGAACTTGAGTTAGATCAGATTGTTCTGGCTGACTAATTAAGGTAATAATACGGTTTGACCGTTTATTATGCGGCTGTCTCGCCGCGGACACCTTTTGGTGTCGCAAGTGGGAGGAGCATAAATTTATTTAAGATGCTCCGCCAAGTGTAAATGAACACTGTTACCACAATTTTGGAGGTGCAAAAAATGGCTCAAAAAATTATAGGCTACATTAAATTGCAGATCCCCGCAGGTAAAGCAACTCCTGCCCCCCCGGTAGGTCCTGCTCTGGGTCAGCATGGTGTAAACATTATGGCTTTCACCAAGGAGTTCAATGAACGCACAAAGAATGATATGGGACTTATTATCCCTGTTGTAATTACTGTTTACGCAGATCATTCTTTCAGTTTTATTACAAAAACTCCTCCTGCCGCTGTTCTTATTAAGAAGGCTTGCGGTATTGAATCCGCATCCGGCACACCTAACAAAACTAAGGTTGCCAAAATCACCAGCGAGCAGATCAAGAAAATCGCAGAAACAAAAATGCCCGACCTTAACGCTGCAAGCATAGAATCCGCTATGAGTATGATAGCTGGTACCGCACGTAGCATGGGCGTAGAAGTAGTCGATTGATTCTCTCTCGTGGGAGGAAATTTCCGATTTAACCACTTATTGGGAGGTAAAATAAAGTGAAACACGGTAAAAAATATTTAGCCAGCGCACAGCTTATTGAACCCGGTAAGCTTTATGACGCTGAAGAAGCAACAGCAATAGTTGTAAAAACTGCTGCTGCAAAATTTGATGAAACAGTAGAAATCCACGTACGTCTCGGTGTTGACTCTCGTCACGCTGATCAACAGGTTCGCGGTGCTGTAGTTCTTCCTAACGGCACTGGTAAGACTGTACGTGCCCTTGTTCTTGCTAAGGGCGACAAGGCTGACGCTGCTCTTGCTGCAGGCGCAGACTTTGTTGGTGCAGAAGATATGGTTACTAAAATCCAAAGTGAAAACTGGTTGGATTTCGACGTAGTAATTGCAACACCCGATATGATGGGTCTTGTAGGTCGTCTTGGTAAGGTTCTTGGTCCTCGTGGCTTAATGCCTTCTCCTAAGGCTGGTACCGTTACTCCTGACGTTGCTAAGGCTGTTGCTGAAGCAAAAGCAGGTAAAATCGAGTATCGTCTTGATAAGACCAACATCATTCACTGCCCCATCGGTAAAGTTTCTTTTGGTGCTGAAAAACTCCAAGAAAACTTTGATGCTATTATGGGTGCTATCGTTAAGGCTAAGCCTGAGGCTGCTAAAGGTCAGTATATCAAGTCTTGTGTACTTGCTACTACCATGGGCCCTGGTATAAAACTTAACGTTGCTAAATTCGGTAACTAATTAAAAATAAAAAAGTCGTCGTATGACGACTTTTTATTTTTCTGCATTGACACTAAACGTGTTAAATGCTATAATGCAAAATAAATTTAAAATGGTGAACGGTATGAAAAGATATTTATCAAAAGAAAATATATCAACATATAAAGGTAACGTAGTGCCTTTGAGTTTGCTTGGCGGTATTTCTTATTCTAATGATAATATCCAGTGGTGTGTTGATGATGAAAAGGTTGTAGCCATCACTTCTTTTAAAGATTATCACAACGGCGGTGGTTTTACTGACGGCGTTCTTTTAACCTGTTTAAACACAGGAAACGTAACTGTTACCGCTAAATTTATGGAAGAAGAATACCAATGCAAAGTAACGGTTAAAGATGCTGTTTGCGCTACTTCGTTTAATAACCTTAACTATTATTTAGGCGATATGCATGACCATACCTGCGATATTCATATCGTTGATGATTTTTCAAACCGTCCGTCATCTCTTTATCCTGAAAATTATTATCTTCCAACAATAGATAAAGATTTAAAAATGGATTTTGCTCTTGTTTCAGACCACGGTTGTTTACTGAACGGTAAAGATTTTTACAGAGGTTATGCCGATACAGATAAAGTTATAAAAAATACTGTTATTTTCCCCGGCGCTGAAGGACAGGTAACTATTAAAGAGGTAGATAGATACGGTATTGAAAAAATGAACGGTGGAGAAGTTCTTATGCTTAACGCCGATACTACAATTGATACAAATTCGTGGGATAAGTTTTTTGATATTCTTAAAAATAGTCCTTTTGCTTTTTGCGGTTATCCTCATCCGCAAATTATTGGTTCGTCGGTAAAGGGAATATGGAATTTTAAACACAGCGAAAATAATTCCGACCGTTTTAAAAATTTGTTCCGTTTTATTGAAATGGGTGACGGTACTAACAATCATTCTAATCTTATTAACGAATATATTTATTCGGTGGCGCTTGACCAAGGTTTTAAATTGTCTCCTACCTGTTCAAGTGACCATCACGGACCCAATTGGGGATATGGCGTATGTCCAGGAAAAACTGTTATTTTGGCAAATGAAAAAAGTAAAGAGGCTTTTTATGATGCGATTTTAAATAACAGAATGTACGCTACTTCTTCGGGAAATGTTAAACTTTCATTTACGGTAAACGGAAAAATTGCGCCAACCACCCTTAATAATGAAGGTGAATATAACTTTAATGTTAAAATCTCTTACTTTGAAAATAGGGAAGATACCAAAATTACGTGTTGTAAGGTTATTTCTGACGGCGGCATAACGGTGTTGGATTTAGTTAATAGGGGCGACGATTTTGATTTCACCATTATATCAAGTCAATCCCATTACTATTATCTCGTTCTTATTGACGATATGGGCAGGAAAACTTGGTCTTTCCCTGTTTGGACAGGCAAACCTTTCGAAAATGAAAATAAAAAAGAACTAAAACCGATACCTAAAACTAAAATTAAGGTGTTTGATAATGTAAGTAAGGAAATCCCTGCCGAACTTATAAACGATAACCCGCTTAACCCTTGGTATTCTAAAAATCAAACGGCAGAAATTGTTTTTGAATTAAACGAAAACACTGAAATTTCTGCGCTTAGCCATTATCCGATGTATGTGGATAATTCGATTTTAAGAAACGAAAAGGCAAGAAGCGTTGATAAACTCAAAATGTTCCCAAGCCTTTATCAAATTAGTGTCAGTGAAGACGGCAAAAACTACAGTGAAGTTAAAAAAGGCGTATTCAGAGTGTATGGCGGAGAAGAAATAGTGCATTTTAATGCCGTTAACGCTAAATATGTAAAACTTGAAATACTGTCTACCGTAGGTAAAGAATCGTTTGTAAAAGAGTTTTTGAACGCTGCCGTTGCTATAGGAGAAATAACATTTTGGAATTAAAAATACTTTTTTAAAAAAAGTGTTGACAAATCATAAAACCTTTAGTATAATACTTTTGTTGCATTACTTGAGACAGTAGGTTCCGTAAAGGAGTAAGCATTGCGCCTACCGAGGTAAGCAGAACATTTAGTTTATTACTTTAATGTTTTGATCTGTTCCTCGTCTCAGGGAACAGATTTTTTTATTATTTTTTACGGAGGTGAAATTAATGCCTAATGCAAAAGTTTTAGAGGAAAAGAAAGCGATAGTTGCTTCTCTTGCTGAAAAAATTCAGAATTCCGTAGCCGGCGTTATCGTTGACTATACCGGTACTTCTGTTGCAGATGATACAGTTCTTCGTAAGGAACTTCGTGAGGCCGGCGTTGATTATTTCGTAGTTAAGAATACTCTTCTTGCCCGTGCTATCGAAGGCACCGACCTTGAGGGTATGAAGGAAGTTCTTGAAGGAACCACCGCTCTTGCAATCTCTAAGGAAGATCATGTTTGCGCTGCTCGTATTCTTTGCAAATTTGCTGATAGCCACGAAAACTTCAAAATTAAGTCCGGTTATCTCGACGGTAAAGTAATCGACTCTGCAATGATTGAAAGCCTTGCAAAACTCCCCAGCAGAGAAGTTCTTCTCGCTACAGTTCTCAGCGCTTTCCAGGCACCTATGGCAAGCTTTGCTCGTGCCGTTCAGGCCATCGTTGATAAAGACGGTGAAGCCGCTGCTGAATAATTCAGCATATTAAAAAATATTAAAATAAACAAAAATTATATTTAAACAAATTGGAGGAAAATAAAATGGCATCCGAAAAAATTACTGCTATTATTGAAGAATTAAAAGTACTTACAGTTCTCGAGCTTTCTGAGCTTGTTAAGGCTGTAGAAGAAGAGTTTGGCGTATCTGCTGCTGCAGCTGTAGCTGTTGCTGCTCCTGCTGCCGGTGGCGCTGCTGCTGCTGAAGAAAAGACCGAATTTGACGTTATCCTTGCTGGCGCAGGCGCTAACAAGATCGCTGTTATCAAGGCTGTTCGTGAAATCACCGGTCTTGGCCTTGCTGAAGCAAAGGCTCTCGTTGACGGCGCTCCTAAGACTCTTAAAGAGGCTGCTTCTAAGGAAGACGCTGATGCTATCAAGGCTAAGCTCGAAGAAGCTGGCGCAACCATCGAAATCAAGTAATTTAAACTTAATTTCAAAATTAAAAGACCTTGCTTTGTGCAAGGTCTTTTTTGTTTATACTGTTATCAAATACGTGCAGTTTGCGGTTAATTTGAGTGTTATTTCGTTTGTATTTGCAACAAATTCTTTAACGGGCTTTATAAGACCTTCGTTGCGAAGTGTTTTAAGTTCTTCTTCGCTGAGATTTTGCTGGTCATAGCCGTTTTTAACGCAAAGTCTATACGGATTGGTTGTTTCTTTATCAATGCACCAAACGGCGATTTTTTTACCGATAACGTCACTTGGGAGGATTAATTTTTCTTCTCTGTCTTCGATATCGTCTTTGAAGAACTCGCTGCAATAAGTTAGCATTACGCTTAAGTCACCGTTATCGTCTGCAGTAGGAATAACGAATAGATTATCGTTATCCTTTTCTGCTTTTAAAATATTGGTATAAAGTTTTGAAGAAAGCAGATAAGCGTTATAAATAGGCTTTGCAATAAAGTTAAGTGTAAAGAAGTTTCTGAATCCCGAAAAGTCGGTTACCATTTCGTGCTGACCCGAAAGACAAATCATAAGCTTATCAATAGTGATATTATTAGCGATAAATTCATGAATAAGCTTTGTGAAATAAGCGGAAAAGACTTCGGTTTCTCTGTCCATAAACTTAGGACATTCTTCCACGTTATAATAACCTGCACTTGCCATACCCCCATTCGTCGATGGTTATTGGCAGATGGTCGAAACCGCACTTTTTAATAGTAGTCATATACTCATTATACTTTTTAATTATGCTGACGGTGGTGAATTCATCCTGAAATCTTTTTATTCTGTCGGGAGATGTTCCATAGATATGAATGGAAATAAAGTCCATTTTCAAATTCTTTTCTTTTACGGTATTAAGTAAAACTTCAAGGAAATAATCATTCATAGAAAGAGCGATAGCAGGGCCACCGAGGACTACGTCTTCACTTGCTCTTCTTATACCTTTCTCAAAATGTTCGTAAAGTTTTGCATATTCCGTTGCTCTGAGTTCACTGTATTCGGGTTTAAGCCAGTGGTAATCCGCCATAAAGAAACAGGAGATATCAGGCTCGTTAAAGCATTGCATTCTCCAGTTTTTAACCCTTTCAATGCCGTAGCGTTCAACTAAATGTTTTGTGTACTGATAGCAAACCTCTTCCCATAAAGCATAATCTTTGGGACGGGAAGTGTTGAAAAGTTTACCTTTATAACGGGTTTTGTTTTTAGAAACGCTTGATAAAGCCTTGTTATTGTCGGCAATACAAGACGGCATAGATGCATACGCAATAAGTAAATCAAAGCCTTTTTCTACAAGATAGTCAAGGCGCAAATCGCTTATACGAAAATCATATAAAAGTTCGCCTGTTTCGTCGGTATAAACGATATCCTCAAGCATTGCATAAATTCTTATGGTACCAATGGATTTATCCTTTTCAAAGCGGTCGATAATACGCTTTCCCCACGGGTCTTCAATAGCGTCGGTGGGGTGGAAAAGACAGTGGTTCCAGAATTTATTGGTGGTTTTTATTACTTCGTTACTAATTTTCAACATTTTTATACTCCTCCTAAGGTTAAAAATCCGCCGTCTACGGGAATAGTAGTACCCGTTACAAAGGCTGATGCATTATCGTCCAAAAGCCATTTAACACAACCTGTAAGGTCACCCGCCTGACCAAAACGCCCCATAGGTGTATGACTGATAACTTGTTCGCCGCGCTTGGTAAGACCTTCTTCTACGGTACCGAGATAGGCTTTGCTTCTCTCGTTTACCATAAATCCGGGAGCGATAGCGTTAATTCTTATATTCGCGGGAGCAAAATAAGCGGCAAGGGACTGGGTAAGATTAGTAATGGAAGCCTTACTCATAGCATAAGCAAAGCATCTTGTCAAGGGGCAATAATTATTCATTGAAGAGAAGTTGATAATACTTCCGCCGCCTTTTTTAACCATTTGCTTTGCAAATTCCATAGTAGGAATAACGGTGCCCATTATATTTATATCAAGCACACTTTTAAAGGCATCCATATCAATATCATAAAGTCCTTTTGTGCCTTCCTCAAGCTCACCGCTTAACTCTCTTGGATCGAATTTGGTGATGGTGGGCATTGCCTTTGCGTTGTTTCCGCCGGCGCCGTTAATAAGAAAATCGCAGCCGCCGACTTTTTCTACCTCGCTGCCCAGAACGGCTATAGCATCTTTATCGGTAACGTCGCAAGGATAAACTACCGCGTCGCCGCCGAAGGACCTGATTGTTTCGTAAACCTTTTTAAGTTTTTCTTCTGTTCTGCCGATAAGGAAAACCTTTGCGCCTTCTTTTGCAAGATTTATGGCGATTTCACTGCAAAGAGTACCGCCTGCTCCCGTTACTACTGCTATTTTATCTTTGAATTTCATTTATATCTCTCCTATTACATCTTTTGCGTTTTTATAACACATTCTTTTCGCTAAATCTTCCAAAGCGTTATAATCGAAAATTTCGCCGTTTTCGAACGTTTCACCAAGGACACTGCAAAGTATTCTTCTGAAATAATCATGACGAACGAAGGAGAAAAAACTTCTCGAATCTGTAGTCATTCCTAAAAAATTATAAAGCAAAGAGAAGGAGGCGGTATCGTTAAGCATATCGGTTATGCCTTTTTTGTGGTCACACCACCACCATGCAGGGCCTTGAGTTATGAGTCCCGATTTTCCGTCGCGAGAAAAAGAACCCGATAGACAGGAAAAAGTAGCGTTATCGGCAGGATTAAGGGTGAAAAGTACGGTTTTAGGAAGTCTTTCCTTAGTTTTATCTATCGTGTCAAGCATTTTTGCGACAGAGTCAATATCAACGCAACTTCCGATAGCAGCAAAACCGCCTGCTGCTCCAAGTCTTTGACGAAGAGCGGAACTTGTATAACGCTGAGCACCGATATGAAGCTGCATTATCATACCGTTTTTTGAGTATTCCTGTGCTATAAAGCAAAGCATATAGGAAAAGAACTTTTCTTTTTGTTCCTTTTCGGCATCACCGTTTATTAATCGGTCAAAATATTTTTCGCTATCTGAGTCGTCTTCAAAAAATCTGAAACCGTTATCGAGCGCATGGTCGGAAAATATACAACCTGCTTTTCTAAATACCTTTATCTGTTTCGAAACGGCGCTTTTATAGACGCTCAAGCTTTTAATTTCGGTATTGGTTATCTTGCTTAATTCGCTGACGAATTTTTTGTCGGGTGCAAGAACGTTGTCTGCTCTCAGAGAAGGGGTAACACCCTTTACGTTTTTTAATATTTCAGGATTATCCGTAAGGGTAAAACAGGGGCAAACAAGTTCGGCATTAAATTTATTTAAAAAGAATTTTGGTGTTACTTCGTTTTCTTCTAAAAAAGCATTGCATTTTTCATAAATACTTACTGCGTTTTCGCCGTTTGGTAAGTCTTCAATACCGAAAACGTAAGAAAGCTCCATCAAACTCCAATGGTAAAGGGGATTTCCAATAAGTTTAGGAAAGGTTTCGCACCATTTGATAAATTTTTTCTTTTTATCTTTGCTTCCTGTTATATATTCCTCATTAACTCCGCACATGCGCATAACGCGGTGCTTATATGGGTCGGGCGCCACCCACAAATCATAAACGTTATTAAATCTATTGTTGCTTTTTACGTCCTCAAGACTTAAATGATTATGATAATCAATTATCGGCAAATCCTTGACAGCGCCGTATAATTTTTTTGCGGTACTGTTTTCTAGTAAAAAATATTCGTCCATATAATCACTTTCCTTGTGGTATTTGACAATTTTATAAAAATACTATATAATATAAATTAGGAAAAGTGAATACTTTATTCGATTAATTTATATGGTATTCGCTAATGTTTTAGGAGAAGTTTATGGAAGATATTCGTTGTTTTGAAAAAAATGAACTAACCCTTGAAAAAATCAGCTTTATAAGTATAATCAGAAATAAAGATTACGTCTTTGAAAATAAAAGAGGGAAACAGGTTTATTCCTTTGTTTATAACGAATCGGGAAGTAACGAATTTTGGTTTAACGATGGAATGGACAAAATCGTCTTGAATAAAGGAGAAATGATTTTCATTCCAAAGGAATTTCCCTATAGAACCACTTACTTGATGGATAACACCCGTATTAAAATGATTTGCTTTGATTCGGAATATGATTTAGGAATAGGGGATAAGCCGTTTTCTAAAAAATCTGTAGAAATAATAAACGAATTTTCAACAGTAACCAGGGTGCAAATGCAAGACCATATTTATCTTATTTCGGTTATATATAGACTTTTGTATATTCTTAGAAGAAGTCAGGAAAAGGTGCCGGAGCGTTATAAAAAAATAATTCCCGCCTTAAACGAAATCGAAAATAATTATTTTGAAAATCAGGCGATTTCCTATTATGCGGAACTTTCTTATATGAGCGAATCGAATTTTCGCCGTCTGTTTAAAGAACTTATGGGTAAAAGCATTATAGAATACCGTAATGAAATCCGATTAAGAGAAGTAAATAAAATGCTCATAAGCGGAGAATATACCGTTAGTGAAGCAGCCCTTGCCGCAGGATTTAACAATATGTCCTTTTTTTATGAATTATACAGAAAATATAATCAACCAAAGTAAAAATGCTTTAAATATAACCTCTGTTATTTTTTATAATTTCTTTCATTATTATATATCAACGCCTTTTTTAAAAAAATATATAACTTTAGCAAAAAAGTCTATATTTTACTTGAAACTATTTGAAAATATGGTAAAATAGAAGAGTAAAAAATAAAAGTAAGGAAGTACCTATTATGAAAAAATCAGTTTTAGTTGAAATTTCTGCACATCACGTTCACGTTAGCGAAAAAGACCTTGAAATACTTTTCGGTAAAGGTCATAAACTCACTAACAAAAAGGACCTTTCTCAGCCCGGTCAGTTCGCTTGTGAAGAAAGAGTTACCGTTGTAGGCCCCAAGAGAGAAATTAAGGGCGTATCTATCTTAGGACCCTGCCGTCCTCAAACACAGGTTGAAATTTCTCTTACCGAAGCAAGAAGTATCGGTGTATCTGCTCCCATTCGTGAGTCTGGTGATCTTGCAGGTAGCCCCGGATGCAAACTTGTTGGTCCTTGTGGTGAGGTTGAAATCACTGAAGGTGTTATTGCTGCTAAACGTCATATACATATGACTCCTGAAGATGCTGAAAAGTATGGTATCGTTGATAAGCAGATTGTATCTGTTAAAATTCCTACCGAAGGCAGAAGCCTTATTTTCGGTGACGTTGTTGCCAGAGTAAGCAGCAGTTATGCACTTGCTATGCATCTTGATACCGATGAAGCAAATGCAGCTGCTATTCCCGGTTCTTGCGAGGGTGAAATTCTTGACTAAACCTATTGGGGTTTACGTCCATATTCCTTTTTGCCGTAAAAGATGCGCTTATTGTGATTTTTACACTGCTATGTGTGTTGATACGGTTAAAGAGAAATATATTAAAAGTTTAAAAAACGAAATTAATCGGTGGGGTGGGACTTTGTCGCGTCCCACCGATACTGTATATTTCGGGGGCGGAACTCCTTCAATATTGGGCGCACAAACTCTTTGCGACCTGTTAAGCACCGTTAAAAATTCTTTTAATGTGACAAGGGATGCTGAAATAACTCTGGAAATTAATCCTGAAGATGCAAGTGAAGAATTTTTTAAAACTGTTAAAAATGCAGGGTTCAACCGTTTGTCTATAGGCGTTCAGTCTTTAGACGACGATACCCTTAAAGTTCTTGGCAGACGGCATAGCGCAAACGACAGTATAAAGGCTTTTAATATGGCTAGAAAAGCAGGGTTCGACAATATAAGTGTCGACCTTATGCTTTCATTGCCCAATAGTTCTGCAAAAAAATCGTTGTTAAGCGCTCGAAAAATCATTTCTTTATCTCCCGAGCATATTTCCTGTTATATGTTGATATTAGAGGAAAAAACCGCGCTTTATGCCAAAAAGGATAATCTTGATTTCCCAAGTGAAGATGCTATAGAGAAAGAATATAAGCAAATTTCTGCTATGTTTAGCAACGCAAATTATAATCATTACGAAATTTCAAATTTCGCTAAATCCTCAAAGGAAAGCAAACATAATTTAAAGTATTGGCGCTGTCAGGAATATTTGGGAATCGGTCCGTCGGCATATTCTTTTTTAGATGGAGAACGTTTTTATTACTCAAATGACCTTAAGGGTTTTATAAATTCACCCCAAGTTATTAATGACGGTAGCGGGGGAGATTTGTATGAATACGTTATGTTGAATTTAAGGCTTAAAGAGGGACTTAGCGAAGAAAAAATTAAAGAACTTTTTAATAAAAGATTTTCATCCCAGTTTTTCGAAACTGCAAAAAATTTAGAAAATAATGGATTTTTAACCATAAATAACGGCACACTTTCCTTTACTTTAAAGGGAATGCTCGTTTCTAATTCTCTTATAACTTTATTTATGGAGGAGAATATGTATGAAGACCTATAAAATATACCTTATCCGTCACGGCGCGACCGACGGTAATGCAAGAGGCGAATATATAGGCGTTACCGATTTGCCGCTTTCGTTAAACGGTGTTGCCGAACTTGCTGATTTAAAGGAAACAATAAAGTATCCTTTTGTAGAAAAGGTTTATACCAGTCCTTTGCTTCGCTGCCGTCAAACTGCCAACATTCTTTATCCCGAGCAGGAAGCGGATATAGTAGAAAACTTAATGGAATATGATTTTGGAGAGTTTGAGGGAAAAACAGCCCTTCAACTTGAAAGTAATCCTGAGTTTTTTAAATGGACTTCGGGTCAAATTTCTTCACCTCCCGGCGGTGAAGATTCTACTGAATTTGCTAAAAGAATTTGCCTTGGCTTTCATCAGGTTGTTGAAGATATGATGGCAAGGGGCATTTTTAAAGCTGCCATTATTATGCACGGCGGCGCTATTATGACACTTCTTTCCTGTTGCGCATTGCCAAGACGAAGAAGTCTTGAATGGACAAGTGAATTTGGCAGAGGTTATCAGGTTGCAGTTACGCCAACACTTTATCACAGTAACGGCGTTATAGAAGTAAGAGAAGAAATATAATAAAAAAATAAACGGATTGCTCCGTTTATTTTTTTGGGAAAAATCCCGAATTTGAAAGGTAAAGGTTTAAGATTTTTTATTGGTGCGGTAGTCTTTTTTTGAAATTCCCTGAGCAATAGTCGGGTAAAAATTGTCCGACTCGGCTGTAGGCTGTATTTCATAGGTTCCATATTTTAAAAGCATTTCCGAAACGTTTTCGGGTTGGCTTACTATAGGAACACTTGACAAATCGCTTTTAATTTTTTTCTCGTTCATCATACTCACCTTTCAAGGTTAGTATAGACTTCTTACATAAAAATACTAAGTGCAAATTCTACCAAAACGGTAATAGAAAACATAATCATACCTGCATTAACAAAGGAATATAAAATTGCTTTTCCTGTGCTTAATTCATAGTAATTTTTAATAAAATAGAATTTTTTAATTGATTTAATGAGTTTTATTACGCCAAGTACTGTTAAGGCAAGCGAAAGTCCTATCATCATATAGTAAAGCCCTATAAACAAATAATGAATTATTTTTATATCGGCGAAACTGTTACTTATGGTATAAAACGATTGTTGAATAACCGAGAATGAATTGAATGCTATGTGTAAAATTATGGGGTAAATAATATTTTTGGTTCTTATGTAAATGAAACTTAAAATAAATCCTATTGCAAATGCATAAAAAAGTTGATAAAAGTTTCCGTGGAACATACCAAAGGTAAGGGCAGAAAACATAACTGCTAAAAATTCGCCATACGGACGTATGCGGTCGATTATAAATTTTCTGAAAACAAGTTCTTCAAGTATGGGACCTATAATACCGATTACTAAAATTAAAATTAAAGGATTACTGTTTTCAATAAGTTCACCTACGGTATTATCAATTTCTTTGCCCAATAGTCCGGAAATTATACCGTTAAGCATAGTTCCTATTAAATTTCCCGCGTAGGCTAAAGCCTGACATATAAAAAATGCGCCCAAAATGTCTTTAAAAGACATTTTTTCTTTTTGGTAAGCGTATGTAGGAAGTCCTATAAGAATAAGTCTTATGGCGGGAATACCGACAACGTATTGGCAAACGACCATTTTTAACCAGATATACATTTTGTGAAAATAAAGGGTCGGTATAAATTTTGCTGCTAAAAAGTCTAATAAAAATACCGATGTGTAAACAACGATAAAATAAATGAACAGGGAAAGTCCGATTCTTGAAAAAACTTTTCGTGGATGTTTTATTCTTTTTAAAGTTTGTTCTTCCATAATTATTCTCCTACTTTAAATCCAAACAATTCTTCGGCAAACCATACTGATTTTACCATAAAGGTTTTTTGATTTAAATAATTAAGTATTCCTGCATCGCTGCTAAAAGTAAAGGTTAGCATATAGGAATAAAGCGCTTGTTTGTTAAAACCAAGTTTTTTGTCTTCCTTTAAGTTTCCGTATTTACCGTCGCCTAACAAGGCGTGTCCGATAGATGCCATGTGTGCCCTTATTTGATGGGTTCTTCCGGTTAAAAGTTCAATTTCCAAAAGCGAAAGACCGTTTTTGCTTTTAAGGGTACGATAATAGGTTTTTATAGATAAGTTGGCGTCGGTTTTGTTTTTTTGTAAATAAACCTTGTTTTTATCACTGTTCTTTTCTAAAAAACCTTCAAGCAGGGCTTCTTTTCTTTTTGGGGTTCCGTGAACAACAGTTAGGTATCTTTTATCAATTTCTCTTGATTTAATTTTATCGCATAAAATTCTTAAGGCTTCGCTGTTTTTTGCGGCAATAACTATACCGCCTGTGTTTCGGTCAATTCTGTTGGCAAGGGACGGTTTGAAAGAATTTTCGGCTTCGGGCTGATATTCGCCTTTTTTATATAAATATTTTTGAACCCTTGTTATAAGGGTATCGCTATACTCGTTTTCGTCAGGGTGAGACAAAAGTCCTTGAGGTTTATCAAGAAGTATAATGTTTTGGTCTTCATAAACTATACTTAGACAATCGCTTGCCGATAAAAAGTCGTATTTTGGTGTGACTTTTTCGAAAAATTCGTCTTTTATATAGGCCGTGACTGTATCGCCTTCATTAAGTCTGGTGCTTATGTCAGCCTTTTTGCCGTTTAGTTTAATGTGTTTTGTGCGTATAAACTTATACATAAGAGTTTTGGGAAGAGACGGCATAGCCTTTGATATAAACTTATCAAGACGTTGATTAGCATCATTTTTAGAAATTATAAATTCTTTCATTAAATCACCTTGAAAAATATGTAAAAAAGTAGTAAAATATATTAAAAATTTTTAGGAGTTAAAAGATGGGGATTCATAGCGGACATAGAAACAGAATGTTTGAAAAATTTAATAACTATGGTTTCGAAGTTTTTGCAGAACACGAAAAACTTGAAATGATACTTTATTTTAGTGTTCCCAGACGCGATACTAACGAAATAGCGCATAAACTTATCGAAAAATATCACACGGTAGCAAACGTTATGGATGCTCCTAAAAGAGAACTTTTAACCTTTGATGGCATTACTGAACGTACCTGTCAACTTTTTACTATAATTAAAGCCGGTTATAAACTGTATGAAAAAGAAAAGGACGTTAAGAAAACCTGTATGACCACAGTTGATGAATTCGATTCGTTCTTTCAACTTTATTATATAGGCGAAACTACCGAAAGGGTTGCTGTCGTTTGTCTTGATAGTATTGGACAGGTTTTAAAAACCACTAAACTTGGCAAAGGAAACTCTAACGAAAGTTTCTTTAATATGCAGGAATTGTTTCAGTTTATAATGGACAGCAAAGCAAACGAAATAGTTATTGCACACAATCACCCCGGCAACAATCCTTTTCCATCTGAGGAAGATATTAAGACTACCGAAAAAATAAAAGCGGGTGTTGATGCGTTGGGAATTCATTTAAAAGACCATTTTATTGTTACCGAAAGTCGTTGCCATTCGATGTTAAGAGATGAAAGAACGGCGTATATTTTTGCAAGAAAATCTTAAAGCGTTACCGTTAGCGAGTTTTCAAAATAATCGCTTATTTGTTTTAAGGAAGCGCTAATACTGCCTTGACACATGGGCACACGTCCTCCGCCTCGTCCCGAAAGAGAGGTGTTCATATTTTTAACCAATGTAGGAAGAGTTTCTTCTTGGCTGTATACAATATAAGTATAACCGGAGATATCGTCTCCGCCGAAAGCGGCACATATACTGCCGCTTTTTTCTTTTGCCTTGTTGACTAAATCGATTAGTTGGTTTTTATCGGTACATTCGGTAAAAAGCAAAAGAGTTTTATCGGTTTTATTTATGTTATTTATTTTAAGTTCATTGATTTGAGAAAGCAAAGAATTTATTTTATAAATCGCTTCTTTATTGGCTTTTATAAGGCGCCCAACGTTTTCGGCACATTCATCACCCTTTGAGGCGAGAAGTGAACCTACGGCTTTAATTTGACTGTGTTTTGCACTATAGTCCAAATATGCGTCTTTACCGCAGGCAATAAACAGTCTTACACCTGAGCGCAGTCGCATAGAAGAAAGGATTTTTATAACCCCTATTTCACCGGTAGTTTTTAGGTGAGGGGCGCAACAAGCGCAACAGTCAACGTCGTCAATAGTAACAATTCTTATTGCCTCGTTTATTTCCTTTTTACTGCGGTAATTAATGTTTTTAAGATCATTTTCACTTGGGTAATAGCCATTTACCGAAAGGTTTTTATATATAACTTCGTTTGCAAGCAGTTCAACTTTATTTAACTGTTCCTCGTTAAGTTCAATATTGTAATCGCAGGTTACTTCATCTTCACCTAGGTGAAAACCAACGTTTTCACCGCCGAAAAGAGAGTGAATAAGTCCTGAAATAACGTGTTCACCCGTATGATTTTGCATATTGCGAAAACGTCTTTCAAAATTTATACTGCCAATTACCTTACCACTTATTTTTTGCTTACAGTAGTGAACGATTTCGCCGTTTTCTATTTGTACGTCAAAAACTGTTGAGTCGTTTAATACACCTTTGTCGCTGTACTGACCTCCTTCTTCAGGGAAGAAAGTGGTTTTGTTTAAAATAACCTTAAAAAAGCCGTCTGCTTCAACACACGAAACAACTTCGGCTTCAAATTCTTTTAAATAAGAGTTATTATCATATAGTTTTTCAGTCAAAACAATCACCGTATCTATTGTATCATAAAATATAAATTTAAGCAATAATCATTATAATGATTGTTGTTTGTCGAAACTTGCAAGTTTCGACTTTCATTAACCATTATAAAAACCTCCGCCGCGGCGGAGGTTTTTATGGAATTAAGAAAGGTCTTCAACAATAAGGGTGCGAACACCGTTTTCGTCTACTACGGGTTTGGAAGTGGGCTCTTCTTTTTTACCGTATTTAGTTTCAAGGAATTTAGCGGCAACCTGCGGGAAGAGTGCATAACTTAATACGTCTTCTTCACATTTAGCAAGTTCACCTGCTTCAGCCTTGTATTTTTCGAGTTCGGGTTCAATAAGGTCTGCAGGTCTGCAGGTAATAACCTCGTCATCACCGATACACTTTTTGCGAACTTCTTCATTAACTTTAGCGGGAAGTGTACCGTATTCGCCACGGAGAAGTCCTTTGGATTCTTTGGGAACCATTTTGTATCTTTCGCCTGCAATAACGTTCATAACTGCCTGTGTTCCAACGATCTGACTGGTTGGAGTTACAAGGGGAGGATAACCGAAGTCTTCTCTTACCTTCGGAACCTCGGCAAGAACGTCGTAATACTTATCTTCTTTACCAGCCTGTTTTAACTGGCCAAGCATATTGGAAAGCATACCGCCGGGAACCTGATAAATAAGGGTTTTGGTATCTACGCTTAATACCTTGGGGTCAAGTGTACCGTCAGCCTTCATCTTGTCGGCAACGCTTCTGAAATGAGTAGCAACGTCGGCAAGAGCATCAAGGTCAAGACCGGTATCTCTTTCGGTGCCTTTAAGGGTTGCAACCAAAGCCTCGGTAGCAGGGTTAGCAGTACCGTTACCAAAGGGAGAAAGTGCGGTGTCAACGATGTCAACACCTGCTTGAGCAGCCATAAGATAGGTCATATCGCCGGTACCGGTGGTATTATGTGTGTGAAGATGAATTGGGCATTTAACTGCGGCTTTCAACTTTTTAATAAGTGAATAAGCGTCGTAAGGGAGAAGAAGGTTTGCCATATCTTTGATACAAATAACGTCGGCACCCATTTCTTCAAGTTTTTTTGCAAGTTCAACAAAGTAATCTTCGTTGTGAACGGGGCTGATGGTGTAACTCATTGCAGCCTCGCAAATGCCACCGTATTTTTTACAGGACTTCATAGCCTGTTCCATATTACGTGTGTCGTTAAGAGCGTCGAAAATACGAATAACGTCAATGCCGTTTTCGATAGCTTTTTTAACAAAAGCATCAACAACGTCGTCAGCATAGTGTTTGTAACCTAAAATATTCTGACCGCGTAAAAGCATTTGAAGTTTAGTATTAGGCATAGCCTTCTTGATGGTACGAAGTCTTTCCCATGGGTCTTCATTAAGGAAACGCATACATACGTCGAATGTAGCGCCGCCCCAACACTCAACAGACCAATAGCCGAGTTTGTCGAGTTTTTCAAGAGCAGGAATCATATCCTCAATACGCATACGGGTAGCAGCCTGAGACTGATGAGCGTCACGGAGTATAGTATCTGTAATATTTAATTTAGTCATAGTTTATACCTCCATTAACCAAAGAGTGCGAGGAGTACGCCTGCGGCAATGGCAGAACCGATAACACCTGCAACGTTGGGGCCCATAGCGTGCATTAAAAGGAAGTTCTTGGGGTTTTCTTTCTGACCGACAACCTGAGAAACTCTGGCAGCCATAGGAACGGCAGAAACACCGGCAGAACCGATAAGAGGATTAATCTTATTCTTTCTGAGGAAGAGGTTCATTACCTTAGCAAGTAATACACCGCCTGCAGAACCAACGGCAAATGCAACAACACCGATAACAATAATCTTTAAGGTTCCTATAGAAAGGAAGGTTTTTGCGGTAGCGGTTGCACCTACGGTAGTGCCAAGGAATACGGTAACGATATTCATAAGTTCGTTCTGAACGGTTTTGGAAAGTCTGTCGGTAACACCGCTTTCTTTAAAGAGGTTACCAAGCATAAGACAACCAACAAGAGGAGTTGCAGAAGGAACGAGAAGCGCTACGAATACAGTAACGGCGATGGGGAAAATAATCTTTTCCTTTTTGCTTACTTCTCTTAAAGGTTTCATAACAATCTGACGTTCCTTTTTGGTGGTCAGAAGTTTCATAATAGGAGGCTGAATTACCGGAACCAAAGCCATATAAGAATAAGCGGCAACGGCGATAGGTCCTAAAAGATGAGGAGCAAGTTTACTGGTTACGAATATAGCGGTAGGACCGTCAGCGCCACCGATAATACCGATAGAACTTGCTTCAAGAGAATCAAAACCTAAGAAGTTTGTAGCAATAATGTAAGTTGCGAAAATACCAAGCTGTGCTGCGGCACCTAAAAGTAAACTCTTGGGGTTAGCAATAAGGGGACCAAAGTCGGTCATAGCGCCAACACCTAAGAAAATAAGACATGGGTAAATTCCAAGCTTAACGCCGAGATAGAGGTAGTCAAGAAGACCGGCGCTGATAGTTTCGCCTACGGTAAGAGTGCTTAAAACCGATTCGGCAACGCCGTCTTCGCGAAGAGCTTCGATAAACTCTGAGGTGACTTCGGCTCCGCCGAATAAATCCCAGTGTACGTGGCCGCCCGCATAAAGAATTTCGTGGAACATATCAGAGCCGGGAAGGTTGGTAAGTAGCATACCGAATGCTATAGGTAAAAGAAGTAACGGTTCAAATCCCTTGCCTATAGCAAGATAAATAAGAACAAAGGAGATAAGAAGCATTACAAGGTAACCGTAATTTTTGGTGAATTCATCAAAGGATGCTGCGCCTTTGTGAAGTTTGCCAAACATAGCCTTAAAACCCGTGTCGTTAAGGAAGTTAGTGATTGCTTCTTCGGGATTAAGTTCTTCATTTGACTGTTCGTTTGGTTCAAGTGCTTCACCATCACCAACAGGGGTGACTAAAGAAGGATCACTTGGAGTAGAGATTTCTTCGTTATCGGCAAAAACGTTAAAACCTACAATAATAAGTGCAAACGCTAATACCACTGCGAAGAAGGTTTTAATAAACTTATTATTCATCAGTCTATCCTCCGAGAGAAATTAACCGATTACGCAAAGGAGAGCGCCGGTTTCTACGGTAGAACCCTTTTGAACGTTAAGAGAAACGATTTTACCGTCTACGCCTGCCATAATTTCGTTTTCCATTTTCATAGCCTCTAAAATCATAAGAACCTGTCCGGCTTTAACAGTATCGCCAACGTTAACGTTTACGGCAAGAATGTTGCCGGGCATAGGACTGTTAACCTGTTCACCTGCGGTAGAAGCAGGAACGGCAACGGGAGCAGGGGCTGCAGCAGGAGCAGCGGCGGGTGCGGATACTTCGGCACTGTCAACAACTTCTAAAGTGATTTCATATTCAGTACCGTTAACGTTTACTTTATACTTTTTCATAATTTTCACCTTTCTTTTGCTTTTGCAAAAAGTTAATTATAATTTTTTGAAGGATTTAATTCTGAGTGCCGAAACTTCGGTACCAAGTTCTTCGGCAATAACAGCCGAAACTGCAGCAATAAGAAGTTGTTTATCAACTATCTCGTCGCTCGATGTATTGTTGGCAGGTGTAGCCACCGGTTGCTTAAGGACTGATTTTTCGCCTATCCGTACAATGCCGCTGACTATCTTACATACGATTATGATGCATATCAGACCAACAAATACGGTGCCTATGCCCATTAAGCACACGAATAAAGTATCGCTCATATTCGCTTACCTCCTCTTTTTTAGTTTTTAGGGTTAACAGCAGATACAAATTAACCCATATTATTATACTAAAAATATTTGTAATAAACAATAGTAATTTTACCACTTTTTAGAAATTTATCAAAATGCTCAAAATTAACTAAAATAATTAGTTGATTTGATTAAATTTCACATATAAAAAGTAAGAACGATAAATTAAACTATAAGTTTAATTACGTTTATTGCGGAACAAATCAGTATTCCCGTTGCAAGAGGTATTAAAATTGACAAAATGCAGTATCGCCATTTGACGGTTTCTTTTTTTATAGTCAGCAAAGTTGTGGTACAGGGCCAGTGAAACAGCGAAAATATTGAAACCGAAAGCGCAGTATAAAAATTCCAACCGTTTTGTATAAAGACATCTGTAAAAAACGTGTTGTCGGCGATTTTTAACGTGGTGTTTCCCATATACAGCATAAGAATTATGGGAAGCACTATTTCGTTTGCCGTGCTGCCTAAAATAAATGCTAACAAAATAACTCCGTCCATTGCTAAAATTTTTGCATACGGGTCTAAAAAATCGGCGCATATATAAAGTAACGAGTTCCCGTTTATAAAAATATTTGCGCCAATATAAAGTAATGCGCCGGCCGGAATCGCAACGTAAACAGCTCTTAACAAAATGCGAAGGGTTTTGTTGAAAAAAGCGTCTAATAATGTTCTTAAAACGTCGGGCTTTCTATAGGGAGGAAGTTCTATACATGTTTCTTTTTGGTCGTTGCCCATAATTACTGAAAGAAAATTAGTTGCTGCAATGGTTAAAACAACCGATAATACTATAAATAGTGTTAGCATAACGGCTTTTAATATGGACGAGGCGCCCTTGAACATAATAGAAATAAGAAATATAAGGGTAGGAAATCTTCCGTTGCAAGGAATAAAACTATTTGTAACTGACGAAATTATACGTGATTTTTCGTCGGGAATAATTCTGCAACCCGTAACTCCTACAGCATTGCAACCTAGTCCCATACACATATATAGCGATTTTTATGCTATTATTTTAAAATCTAAAAAATAGGGGAGTAGAAATTAATCTACTCCCCAAATTTATATCACTTTATTGTTTTTAAAACTTCCAAAGCTTCTTGTAAAGATTCAAGTGTGTATTCACCATTCTTCAATGCCCTCATTACCTTGTCTGCCATTTTTGCCTCTTTGGTGACAGAGTTGTTTTTCCAAGCAGTATAGATAGCAACACCGCAAGTTAAAATAGCTGATACTATACCATACGCTTCTTCCTGAGAAAACGGTATAGGATTAATATTAAACATAGTTAAAATTGAATTTATTAACACTATACCCAATGCAATAAATCTTGCAATTACATTTATATTCATAATCATTTATCTCCTTAATTTATTTCTTTTTAAATAAATCTAATATAAAGTTAAACATTTTTATTATAATATCAAGAATAGAATTTACTTTTTCTGCATCTATCTCTGTATCCTCTTCAAGTGAACAATCTTCATTCGGTGAATTCACTTCAGATTCCTGTAAAATAGACTCTTCCTTTTCATTATTAGTAGACTCTTCTACGGTTGGAACTTCCACTTTAGGTTCTTCTGTTTTAGGAACTTCAATCTCAACTTTAGGAGTTTCAACTTCAGTTTTAGGTTCTTCTACTTTAGGAGCTATATAACTATAAACTTCTTTGCCCGTGGAGTCAAATACCTTATATCCTTCTCCGGCTTTCTGACAAGCTTCAATAGCATTTTCTTTATTGGTATAAGCACCAACCTGTGAGGTTATATTCAACCAAGATTTACGGACTCTAAAATATTTAGGTTTAGTTGGTGTAACAACTATAGGTGATTCTGTAACATTGCTAGTAGTATACATTCTAATTGCATCTATAGATTTGCCAAAGATACCAGCGTAACCATAGTCATCATCAGTTTCATCATAACCAGTTACGTAATCTAACCAGTTTCCGTCCTTAATATGTACTTGATAGTGAATAGTTATATTATCGTCTAATGATTTAATCATAAATCCGTCAATAGACTTATCTAAAATACCTGCATAATCTTCTCTATTCTTAACTTCAGGTAGCCACTTACCTCCATTGGTATGGACTTTATATACACAATCTCCAGAAGCAAGATTAGCATATACGCCAGTTACAGGATGACCAAATATTCCCGCGTAGTCTTCATCATTTGTTACGTCAGGTAGCCAAATGTTCTTAGTGTCATCAAATGTTTTATACACAACATTTATAGCTTTTATGACTGGCTTCACAGGAACAACTTTGCCACTCATAAGAGCAGCTACATCATTTCTAGCGTCTTCTATTGTTTTACCATATTTTTTAAACCAATGATACACATCACTATGATTTGAACCTAATTTGAGTTTGTGAGAATCTTGATGACAAAGAAGAGTAGGTACAGTTACGCCATTATACTGAACTGTGCCTTTAGGGTCTATTCCAAACATTTGGAAATAATACGCTGTTATTTCACAAGCTTCTTTATAAACAGCATTGAAATAGTTTTCGTCTTTTAAATTATCTTCACAAATTTCAAACTGCATCCATCTTTGATTACAAGAACCTTTTTTACCTTCTCCACAACCCCAAGGCTGATAATTCCAAGGCATCGTTTGAATTGTAGTAACAGTGCCATCGGCAAGTTTACCTATCCAGCAATTTAAACCTGCATTGCGCTTAATATGATTCCAGTCATTGCCATTAGTGTTAGTGCCAAGGATTCGCATCCATTCTTCTTTAGAATATGTATCTTCTTTAGGCCTTACATCACTTGGTTGAATATATCTTTTAAGAGTAGGATTATTAACTCCTGTAGTATGCCATAAAGCACCTAAAGGTCTCATTGTTGAAGTACCTTTATAGCAAGTACTTTGTGTTTGCATACAAACGAGAGGTTTGTTTGTTGAATTATATTTCATAATATCACTCCTTTTAGTCATAATAAAAACGCCCAAATTTATGGGCGTTTTATTCAATAATTTCTTCGTTTATTAAATTTTGCATTTCTTGATATTCTTCTTCTGTTATTTCATACCAACTTTCAGGATTACAACCTTCACCAAGGTAAACTGCATATTCTGCAATTACATCACCAGTAGTAAGTCTCATTCCTTCATCTGGTAATAGAGTTATAGGATTTCCTTCTATTATTCTCATATCAATGTCCATCCTTTCTTAGTTGCTGCAGTTTTTTCTTCTGTTGTGAGTTTTTCAAGATTAGTTGTGCCTATAGTAAGAGTTTTGTTTGTTGTAGTTTCCTGTCTGAATGTAATTGTTAAAGTACCATCAGAGTTTAAAGCAAATGAAATAATTTTATCATATTCCTCTTGTGTTATAGCCTCATTAAGAATACCTGAGAAAATAAGAGGTGTTTCCATGTTATTATCATAAGAATATAACTCTAAACGATTTTCATCTTCGGATAAATACCCTCCATCATAAGAATAATTCTGATTAAAATTGCCATCCCCTGCATCTCCTTGCCATTCATACTCCTTAAGTGTATACGTTTTACTATAACTTCTAAAATCCTTTAAAGCATTAATAATACTCATAAGGCTATCGTGGGATAACTTATTGCTTTGTGCAAAACTGATATTAGCACCTATAACGCTATCTTCAGTGAATATCATTTTTTCAAGAATGTCATTATAGGCAAATG
>JAZRNY010000034.1:0-100698 GCA_045648445.1 Acutalibacteraceae bacterium | reverse complement strand
CCTGTCACCTCGACCAAACACGAATAATCCGAACCTCCGTCTAATAGGCGGCGGGTTCGGATTTTCTCTTTCAATAGACTATCCAAATTTTAACTCAAAGAAAAACGGAGGCTAGTTTATGAAAGACTTTATTAAAGAATTTTACTATGGCAATATTGACCCGCAGGCTCGCAGTATCAAGCAGAGCAAGGCGGTAATGAAAGAAATGCAAACGCTTAATGAAACCGAAGAATACTTAACCGCCAAACTCAAAGGCGAAGAAAAGAGCATGTTTCTCGACCACGTCAACGCTTGGAGCGTGGTGAACGGAGAATCTAACCTTGATAGTTTCATTGTCGGTTTCAGACTCGGTGCAAAATTTACGTACGATACCTTTATCAGCAACGATGCTCCCTTTAGCGATTTCTTGTGGGAGGATAACTGATATGGAAAAGTATATTTATGATGAATCCAACGGTTTGTGGTATGAACTAAACGGTGATTATTACATCCCATGCTTCACACTGCCGGAAGTCGAAACAAAAGAAATAGGCGTATGGGGTATGCGGCACGAAGATTATCTGAAATCCCACCGAAAAGCCACCTACAACCGACTAAGTTTCGAAGGCAAACTCAATTCCTATCTCTATGGGATAAACGCTCAGGCACAAGAAATGTTCGATAATCTTATAGTGCAGTATAAGAAATCTGAAGGCATTACAGAAGAACTGAAAGCAATCGACCAAATGGAGTGGGTATGCCGAATGAATAACATCAAACAGCGTGTCACCGAAATCGTAAACAACGAACTAATTTATAAATAAGCCAAGATTCAGCTTTGTGGTAAAAGTTAAGGCGGAGAGGTCACCCTCTCCGCCTATTTGAATTGATTTTTCAAACTTTGAATTATAGTCCCATATCTTCGCGTAATGCTTCTAATGCCAAATCATCCTCTGAACATTCTGTTGATTTAATTTCAGCATGAGATAAGTCTAAATCAATATCATATTTGGTAATGATTTTTACATCATCAACATTTGCAGTAGTATCTTCTTCATCGGAAGAAAACGTTACATTTACCTCACATTCGACCGTTGCATTTGCATTTTCAAACTCGATATCAGAATATGAAATAAAATAATATTTTCCATCTTCACTATCATAATATGATCTTTCGTAATCCACGATGCGAACATTTCCTCGTGCTTTTAGATTGGCACTACATTTAAGCAACACAGAAGTCGGAGATATTTTCAAAGGAATAATGTCATCTATACTTTCCGCTATCACTTCTTTTATTTCTACATCTCGTGCAATTTCATACTCGGAAATATCATATGCTTCACATTCAGCGCAAACTGAAACCGATTCTAGGATTTCATTTTCGATGTCAGAAATAATAGGTATTATTTTATCTGAATTCTGAATTGTTAAAATTGCTTCATCAATAGAAGAACAAACAGATATTCTGCTCGAGGATGCAAAAGCACTCTGCCAATCATTATCATCACTTACAACAAGAATATTTATTTCTTTATTTGCTATGGCATAATTTTTTACTGCATCTATAATAAATGCATCTGGGAATTCGCTCTTTTTATCTTTTTTACTATTAAACGGCGGTTCATCCGCAAAATATGCCAAGAATATATTTTGTGCTTCTGGAATAGGTAACATTATCGATTGTGAATATCGTTTAATATATTCTGCAGAAATTTCATTCTTTAAATCCAAACTTTTTAATTTAGCAATTGATTCCTCTGCATTTATTCCTATAAGCTTTAAAAAATCTTTATTGCGCTTAAAACTTTGTTCAAGCCCTTCTGTTCTTTCTATTATTACAGATTTAGGAATATGTTTTTTGATCTCACTATCTAATATAAAACTGTTGAGTAATTTGATATTCTTCTCCTCTAAAAGGTCATATAATGCGGGCAAAGTCTTACTTGTCCATCCCAAGAAATCAAATTGATGATTTATTAACACTGATGTATCTATAATAATAGCATCGATGATATGTTCCATTTAAAAAACCTCGCTCGAGTAATCTGTTTTTAGAAATTCTGTATGAATACTCAGAGTTCACTATCCGTAATAGTACCTTCTTTTATGTGGTAGTCTTTATTATTTTCCTTACAATACTCTATAACGGTTTGAGCGCATCCATTAAAGAATTTTTTATAATCTTTATATTCAGACACCTTTTTGTTGTAATTTAAACGTCCAAAAATAATCTTATCACAAAAACCAACTGCTTCAAGAAGCGCATTCAAATCCTGCTCAATAAAATTAGGTGTAGGATACGGTTCCATGCTAACCCAGGTTCTGCAACCGGCATCGTGTAGTGCTCTGAGGGCTTGTATTCTTTCGGCAAATGGCGCTGAATTAGGTTCCATTTCTCTCCTAAATTCTTCGTCAAGGGAGACCAGCGTTATTCCATACTCGTTTTCCGGGGAGAGTTCAGCAAGAGCAATTGGTAAAATGCCTTTTGTCAAAACGGTGCATTTAATTCCCGCATCGTTTAGTTTTCTAACAATAGAGATAGACATTTCTGCTACTTCCCCATATCCATACATAAATGGGTCAGATGTAAAACAAAGATGAACAGACTCTATCTTATCTCTGAACTTGGGAATTTCAGCGTCTAATATTTCAAGTGCGTTTTCTGCAAGTTTGGGTTCACACCATTCCTCGTATGTTTTTGCTTTACCGAAACGTTTTGCCATAGACATAGCATAGCAAGGGTACTTACATCCATGTGCACACCCCTGAATATGGTTTATAGTATAGTCTCCGTATTCGACGCCCGTTTTGTAAAGCAACGAGCTTCGTTTTATATATTTCATTACAATCTCTCCGTACTGCTGATTATACCTTTGACAATCTTTGAGGCCAGACCTTGTGCTTTTCCGCTTTGATTAGTCATCATAAAGCAAAGCATAAACATAGGTGAGTTCTTTGCCTCATTTTTAAGGATTTTTGAATTTGGCGAAACAAATGGAAAAATGGTAGCAAATCGTTTCTTAATGTATTCCAAGACTTTATCATACTCGACTCTTTCGTATTGCGTATCACCAAATAGAGTCAATTGCGGCGACTCAACAAACAGTTCGTTTAGCCACTCATCAGTTCCCAAAATTGAAGATACTTTGTCTTTGTTTCCGTCGGGAATATCCTTATCTTTTGCCATTAACCGAATAACAGAAAGCGGGAACAAATACCACAGATCAACCACACCACATTTAGAAATTTTTTCGAGGGTTTCCCACTTTAACTCTAAGGCATACGGATCCAAGAACATCAGGCATCTATGATATACTGTGATTTTAGAAAGAACATCAGACAATTCTTTATTGCAGTCACCTGTAATAAAGTGAACCTTACTCACTTTATCAGGATAAGATGTTTTTACATTTTCTTTTAGAGAAGCGATACGCCCTTCGTCCACTTCGAGGAAGTAATACTCGTCGAAATCATACTTCAAAGAAAGCAATGCGGAACCATCAACGGTAATTGATTGTTGTTCGCCATCTTTTGAACCGCTTTTCAGTTCTGTTTTTCCGCTTCCTGCAAAACCGTCGACATATATCTTTTTTACTTTCTGATTTTTCAACGCAATGAGATATGTTTTCGCATATTCTTCAATAATATGCAATTTTTGAATTGTCCACTCGCCACCAAAGTGACTGCCTTTTTGTTTTGTCTGCTTGCCCATAGTTTCACCTCTTTCTTTTTACCGGTATTTAACAAACATATCAAAAATTCATTTCTATCCCTTGTAATACGGCATTAAAATCACAATCCGCAACCGAGGAGAAGTATTCAGTATCTAATCCCTTATCAAGTACAAACATAAAGTCATCAAAGTTGTATAAGATAGGGGCTCCATCAATGCCTAAAAGATTTCTTCTAATATTGTCTGTTTTAGCAATTAAACACGTGTACTGGAATGCAGTATCTATTTGACGGGTGTTACCGCCAGGATGTGCTTCTTGCATATGTTGTGCTGTGGTTAAGGCTATGAGATTTTCGTAATATGCGGCCAACTCTGGGAAGCGATTGCGCGGAAAAATATGATGTAATGCAGAGGCTTTATGCCCAATTGAAAACCTATCTCTCACTTCGGGTTCGTTATCGAAATATGTTTCAATGAAGTATTTCAGCTTGCGCATTGCACGAGCAACTTGATAGTCATAGGTATTCTGCGCAGGAATAATATTCCCATAATCACCTCTGGCAATATTCTTATCTTTTCCCGTTAAGTCATCATACCAGTTTGTTTTGTTGTATACGATATCTTGTAAGGTGATAATGTTCTTGGATATTTTTCCGCGAACTGTGCCACGCTTGTGATACTTAAACGCAAGTTGATTGAGCACCTTGGTAAAAATTCTGTCGGCTTCAAGTTTTGTGTTGATTGGAGTATATGCAAAACAAAACTGTTCGAATTGGTATTTTACATTATCGTACCAATCTTGCGTTTGAGCATCAAAAAATGAAGCGAAGCCATCCCACAAGCCGCTGTCTTTTAAGGTTTTCTCTATGTACATGCACATAAAATCAAGAGCATTACGTTCACGTAGTGCAATGTATTCCAGCACATCCATGTTTTCAACAGAAAACTCAATAGTTATTCCTGATAGTTTTTCAGACAAAACCCCTGCAGCTGAAAGCATCTTTAAGGGTTGTCTAAAGAATTTATTGTACTCATCCATTGTTGAACGAGTGGTTGGGTCTGGTTTTCCAAAAAGGCGCATTACATTCTCTATTGAGTATTCACGATGCCAAATCTGAGGAGATGTAAACGGCATTGTGCCCCCATCGTGAATGTAGTCAACAATGCAGTCTGCTACAAAGCACACAGCATCAAATGCACACTTTTGGTCCATCCATCTACCATTACGTGTTTTTCTAACATCGTAGGTATGGTCATTTATAAATTGCTGTAATAGATTATTTGTCATTTTAACACCCCATAGAAGAAGACACTTTTTGAATCAACATTAATTGACTGCGTAGATAGATTTCTCGCCACGAGATAAAAGCGTCTATATTCGTCAGTTGCAAAGTAATCTTTCTGCACATCCGTCAGGTTCATCCATTGCTTTGGGATAAGAACCGCAACAGATCCGTCCGGAACTATTCCGGGCATGTTCGAAATCACTCGAGGGTTGTATGTCATATTAGGAGTGAGGTACACATCCTCTTTGCCTAAAAACTTAGCAACCGAAAGTGTTTCACATACATCAGGACTGATATATGTGTCGTAACCCTCAATGTCTTGAATTGTTCCGTCATCACATATGTTTCGAGCTTTAATTACACGTAAATACCCGTTGGTGCCTTGAGTTGTTGTGTTCTTTTTAGTGATCTGACGATCTCTGAATACAGTAAAAACATCAAACTGCAGTTTGTTTGCAACCTCGTCGAACTTCTCATCCCGATAGATGAGAAAATATGGGTACTCTTTATCTGTGATATACTCCTGCTTCTGATAGATTCTGAAATTATATTTCATGTTATGGATAAAAGTATCTGCCGGCTTCTGCCGTGAATTTACCACTAAACAGATGGTTTCTATAGAAAGTCCTGTGAACCCATATCTACCAAAATCGATAATACTTTCAATTTTCATTCTTCGGAGCATATCTCTTGTTTTATCAAATTCACCCGACGACAGAATTGTCTTGTTAAGAACAAGAGCGGTGTAATCAGCGATATGCAGGCATTTTTCCAAAAACATTTCCGAAAGATTTTTTGTTTCATTATTCTCGTTTAACGCTATTCTTAAGAGGACCTCTTGACTTGGATTCTTTAATTTTGAATAAGGCGGATTTCCAATCGCAAGGTCATATCTTTGCGGAGAGTCAAACAGAAGAAAATCTTCGTTATATATGTTAATGGTAAAGTTACTGGGGATCTCCATTTTGCTGAGCAATATTTTTAATGTTGCAATTCCATCGGAATCAATGTCAACCAAGTCCAAAATCACATGTTTCACATTTTCATATCGCTTGAAGATGAAAGGAAGAAATCCGCCTGCACCTACGGAAGGTTCAAGAATTCTAATTTCATCTTTTCCAAAATCAGGAATAACATCCATAATTTCATTGACAATGAACTTATTAGTGAAGTATGCTGCATTTTCCTCTCTCTTGGCATTGCACAGTTCTACTACTCTTTGGAGTTCAGGGAGACTGAGCTCTTCTGGGTTGTTTTGAACAAATGCATCAATAGACTCTCGTGTTGAAAGATTATAATTTGCAATAAAGCGGTTGATATCGGTTGGAGTAATCTTAGTCTTTTGGAATTCGCATTTGATTCTTTCCGCTACTTGGCGCAGCACCTCAGTGGGTACTGCTTCTCCGAGACACTGGCGAATATTGACCTCGTTTGCCTTATATACCTTTCTCTTATCTTCGTCTGCCATACGATTCAATTCATCCAGAGAGCAATCAACCCATCTGAAGTCATACGGAATTGTCATCATTTCCATTATTTCGCGGATTGTGAAAACTCTGTCCTCGATAGGGTGGAGCGTGTTTTGTGCTGCCAATTGATCATTTCGAGTATGAATACATTGGACAAACCGATCCCATTTTTGACGAGTGTATTTGTCGCGATTCTTTTTTGCGTTTTCTACAATTTGCCCATCAATCACTCTGTGCGGCCGCTTAAGTGGGTCAGCGTTATCAAATGCCGACTCGCCCTCCTTTAAATCATGGATCCAAGAACGCATCTCTAAATCATAGGTTCGGAATGCATGATAAAAGTCGTTGTCGCAGATTTCTCCCCACTCCAAGAGGGCGAAGCGACAATTCCCGATAACGTCACGCAATGTTTTTTCAGGGCGGTATTTCGGGAACAAATCGTAAGGTGTGAATGTGTTGCGGTATTCCTTATCAATGCCAATAACAAGTGTTCTTGTTCGAGAAGAGTTAGAACCATAATTCATAAAATTAAGGATTTTTCCGGTGATTATATAGTCGTCGCCAAGGGTGTCGCGAATATAGTCACCGATTCTCATAATCTTATCGTCTTTGGTAATACAATAGGTTTTTTGGAAAGCTTGAACATTTTCAAACACAAACACTCTCGGACGAATGGTTTTTACAATTTCAACCGATTCAACTACGAGACTATTTCTGTTAATGTCTTCGGCGTTCTTTTTGTGATTGATGACTGAAATGCCTTGACAAGGCGGCGTCGCAATAACGACATCCACTCTGTCGTTACCTTTCTTTTTCCATACATCAATCTCTTTGTAAATCTGCTCTTTAGTTTCTGCTTGAGTGATGTCACCTGCAATATATCCAGAATCAAACTCACATTTATTGTTGTAACGTTGCACAGCTAAACGGCGTTCGATGATTTCATTTGTAGCTATGCAATGATACCCTTCCATTTTAAAGCCATAGCATCCAACTCCAGCCGAGCTGAACAAACTAACATAAGTTAAGCTTTTGTCTTTTAACATAAAAATCTCCTCGATTATAACATAGGCTTGTTTTTAATAAAACTGTCTCGTATGTTTACTCAGTTTTCTTTGCTTCTTCCTCTTTGAGCCATTCTTCGTATTGGCGATTTCCTTCTTCGGTTTCAAAGAAGGCTATTATATCCGGAAGAATAGTGCGAGCAAAGGATTCGAGTGCTTCGCGCGGAATAGTACACGTTGCCGTTCTGTTGCCGAGTATCAAATATTTGAAAATCAAAAATGCTTTCTTAAAAGGATTAGCATTTTGCATTTCTTCGAGTTTAGGCTGAATTTGTCGTACAACCATTTTAGCGAGTGTTTTATCATCAGACTCTAAAGCGGCTTTTAATTCTTCTTCGGTAAGATCCGAATATACAGAACTTGTAGTTATTAAAACGCGAAGCTCATCAGTTGCAATATTTTTAAGTGTAATACGATTCATAATAACTCCTTTTCGAGTGGGTATTAGGGACTCATCCCTAACAAGGGCGTAGCAAGCCGCGTTATATAAAAACGCGATGCTTGCGAAGACGGTGTATGGATATCCACTCGCGATGCTTGCGAAGACAAGATCGCGACAATGATATCAAAACACGATGCTTGCGAAGACAAGGTCGTGTTATCATTGTGGTATCACAAACACGATGCTTGCGAAGATGATTCCATCTTTGCAATTTATTTTAACATAACTAAAGTCCCATATAACGGACAGCAAGTAGTATATAATATAGATGCTGAAGTTATTTTTCAGGAATAACTTCTACGATATCTTCAATATTGCAATCTAAGGTGTAGCAAATTTTTTCGAGGGTTTCGATAGATACCGGCTCATCGCGCCAAATCTTCGCCATGGCATTAGTGGTGATTTTAGTCGCTTGTCTGAGTTGGGTATTAGTAATCTTCTTATCTATCATAAGTTTCTTTAATTTATCATAGGAACGAGCCATTGCGTTATCCTCCCGATACAATAAGTCATTTTTAATTATAACATACCATCTCAAAAGAAACAACAATTATTTTGAATTTATCAAAATAATTTTGATTTGCATGTAGACATGTCGATTGAAATATGTTATAATCATTTTACAAAAATAATTTTACGGCATCGTCTTCGCAAGCTTCGCGTTTTGTCTCCTATCCCGCGTACTTGCCGTAGCAAGCATCGCGTTTGTGTACACAAAACACCTTGTTAGGGTGACCCTAAAACCCCACAAAAAATAAAGGCAGGTGAAAAGTATGAAAGGTGTAATTTACGCTCGCTATTCAAGCGACCATCAGCGTGAGGAATCTATTGAAGGTCAGATTCGTGAATGTACGGCTTTTGCCGAGAAGAACGGAATTACTTTGCTTCATAATTACATCGACCGTGCTTATTCTGCCAAGACGGATAATCGTCCCGCTTTCCAAGAGATGATAAAAGACAGTCATAAGAAAATGTTTGATGTTATTCTCGTTTGGAAACTTGACCGATTTGCTCGTGGTCGTTTTGATTCAGCTCACTATAAAAACTTGCTAAAAAAGAATGGCGTTCGAGTTGTATCAGCAACCGAGCCAATCTCAGATGGGCCGGACGGCATTGTTATCGAAGCGTTGTTTGAAGGTATGGCTGAATACTACTCCGCCGAGCTTGCTCAGAAAATCAATCGTGGTATGACCGAGAACGCCCTCAAGTGCAAATATAATGGTGGCACTCTTGCGGTGGGATATAAAATCAATAAAGAAAATCGACTTTATGAAGTTGACCCCTTAACCGCTCCAATCGTAACCGAAGCATTCAACGCCTATCTTGATGGCAAAACGATGAAGCAAATTGCCGATGACTTTAATGCAAAGGGTTACCGAAACACTATCGGAAGAAAGTTTTCTATTGATGCTATTTCAAGAATGTTGCAAAATCGCCACTACATTGGAGAATATAAATTTAAAGATATCGTTACACCCGGCGGTGTTCCTGCACTCATACCGATAGAGTTATTTAACGAAGTACAGAAAAGAATCGCCAAAACAAAAAAGGCACCGTCAAGCCACAAGGCGATTGACGATTACCTTTTAACAACAAAACTATATTGTGGACATTGTGAGTCCTTTATGGTTGGCGAAAGCGGTACAAGTAACACCAATAAGATTTACCGCTATTATAAATGCGCAACCGCGAAGAAACGTAAGGGTTGCCACAAGAAAGCAGTTCGCAAAGAGTGGATTGAAGATATAGTTATTAACCAGATCATGCGTTTCCTAATGGATGATGAGGCAATTGATGAGCTTGTTGATATTCTTATGATTGCTCAGAAGAAAGAAAACACCACCCTACCACTACTTAAACATGAATTGCGTGAGGTTGAAAAGAGTATAAAAAATATGCTTGATGCTATTCAAAATGGTATCTTTACTCCTTCTACAAAGCAACGCTTAGAGGAACTTGAAGCACGAAAAGAAGATTTGGAAATCTCTATCGCACAAGAGCAAATGTTCAGGCCATTATTAGAGCCAAAGAAAATCAAGTTCTTCTTACATCAATTCCGCAAACTTGATGCCACAAAGCTGGAACACCGGCGTTCACTGATAGACAATTTCGTAAATGCAGTTTTCCTGCACGATGACCGCATTGATTTTGTCTTCAACTATCAGAAGGGCACCCAGACAGTGACCTTCAAAGAATTGGAAGAGGCGTCCGAAGGAAGTTCGGATTTAATCGTGTCTGCTCGACCAAAAATCCTTGTTCTTCGGAACAAGGATTTTTTATTCAAGCCGATAGGCTTGGCATATCATCACGCTTTAGCGTGTATATCATTGCCGCACTCGTGCGGCGTATATCATCACACCGTAGATGTGCATACCTCCACTATCGGCTTGATGAGATACAGCGGCTTTGCCGCTGATGATATGCAAAACTGAAGTTTTGATGATATACAAGGCTTCGCCTTGATGTTTAAATCAAAATGCCGATTTCGGCATAAACTTTATAAAATAGCACTCTAAATGCCGAAATCGGCATTTTCTTTTTTTACCTCATTTTCAGGTTTTATATAGGTTTCGCACTGTTTATTGACTGCTAAAAACCAGTATTTATGCGGGTTCGTGCTTGATTACTATAACGCTACTCCGACCAAAAATCCTTGTTCTTCGGAACAAGGATTTTTTATTCAAGCCGATAGGCTTGGTATATCATCACGCCACATAATATTTATGCGGGTTTACGCTTGATTACTGTAACGTTACTCCGACAAAAAACCTTGTTCGAATCCTATCTGTGTTTTTTTCTATAATCCGACGGAGACGTTCCGTTCATTTCTTTAAAAAGTCGGCAAAAATTTTTGTGTTGAGTAAAACCTACTCTAAAAGATATCGCCGATATGCTGTCGTTAGTTTCGGTAAGAAGTATCCTTGCCTTTTTAACGCGGTACATATTTAGGTAATTATGAAAGGTTGCGTTTGTCGCGTTTTTAAAACTGCGGCAAAAAGAACTTTTTTCGTAACCCGAAACGGCAGCCGCTTCCTCAACGGTTATATTTTCACTATAGTGCAGTGCTACAAAATCAAGCGCTTTTTGAATTTTCGAAACTGCAAAAAGTCTTTCCTGCTGACGTTTTGTCACCTTTTCGGTACCTGCTAAATGCTTTAAAAGAATAGACACTATATGATAAAGTCTGCCACGCATTTCCAAATCACTCGCAAGGGTTTTATTCATTTCGCAAAGTTTGCTGATTTCTTCAAATTCTATTTTTATTTCCTGATTGCCTTTTAAAACAGGATTTTCAAAATGTAAATTTCTTATCTCGTCAAAATCACTGCCGAAAAAAGGAAAACCAAGACTGATAACACTGCCCTCCACCTTATCTTGAGAAGACAAACTGTGGGGTTGACAACTACCCATAAAAATGACGTCGCCGTCGTTTACCTCGTATTTATTTTCTTCATCTTCAACAAAGAAAGAGCCTTTTTTACAATAAAGAATTTCTATATCGCTATGCCAATGCATAGGAAACTCTGCATTTTGTAACGTTTTAAGTTTAAAACCGCTTTCCTCAAGAACTATGGGTTGAAAAAACACAAAAATGCACCTCGCTTACCTGTTTATGTATAACATAATTTTTTGCTTTTGTCAATCGGTTGCAAATTTTTAGGAAAAAACCTCCTAAAAACTGCATTGCACACAATTATTTTATTTGATAAAATAATCTCGTAAACTAAAAACTTAAATGGGGAGATTTACGCACTATGAAGATAAGAGTCGGAATTATCGGTATGGGTTATATTGGTGAAAGCCATATTGAAGCCATCAGACGTATCGGAATTTGTGAACTTTGCGCCGTAGCAGACACCAATTATGAACTGGCAAAACAAAAAGCAGATGCATACGGTATTGAAAAGGTTTATGCAAGTGTTGACGAGTTGCTTAGTGATAAAGATATTGATGTTGTTCACAACTGCACTCCCAACTTTTTACATATGGAAATTAATGAGAAGATTATGCGTTCGGGAAAACATCTTTTTAGTGAAAAGCCCCTTACAATGAATTATGAAGAGGCTAAAAAACTTTTAGCGGTCAAAAAAGAATTTCCCGAAGTTGAAGCGGCAGTAAATTTCAACTATAGAATGAATCCGTTAGTTCAGGAAATCAGAGCCCGTATAAAAAAAGGTGAAGCAGGCGATATTCGCATTATTACCGGTTCTTATAATCAAGACTGGCTAATGTACGATACCGACTATAGTTGGAGACTTGAACCTGAAGTTGCCGGTAACTCTTGTTGTGTTGCAGACATCGGTTCTCATTGGATGGATATTATTCAGCACGTAACCGGACACAAAATCGTAAGCGTTATGGGGGACACCGTAACCGTTATTCCGGTAAGAAAAAAACCTGCTAAACAGCAAGAAACCTTTAAGGATGCCGTTAGCGAAGATTATATTGAAGTTCCCGTTAAAAATGAAGATTACGCAGCAGTACTCTTTAAGACCGATAAAGGCGCCACCGGTGTATTCCACGTAACCGAAGATGCTGCAGGTCACGGTTGCGACTTTAATTTTGAAATCAACGGTTCCCTTCTTTCTTACGGATGGAGTCAAGAACAAAACGACAGAATGTGGATAGGCAGACGCGGTGGAGATAACAGCGTAATAATAAGAAACCCCAATCTTATTTCAAACGAAGTAAAACCCTATACCAATCTTGCTATGGGACATCCCGAGGGCTGGAACGATGCCTTCAAAGGCAATTTTTATGCCTTTTACAAATATCTATACGACGGCAAACAGGGAGAAAAAATCTATTCAACTCTCGAAGATGCCGCTTATATAGTAAAACTCACTGAAAAAATCATTGAAAGCAGCAAACAAAAAACATGGATAAATATAGAGGAGGACTAAACTATGTTTAAGTATTCAGTAGGACCTTGGAACGTACACGAAGGCGCAGACGCTTACGGCCCCGCCCCCCCGTGACAGTTTTACTTTTGAGGAAAAAATCAAAAGATTTAAAGAAATAGGAATTGACGCTATTCAGTTCCACGATGACGACGCAGTGCCCAATATGAATAATATGACCGAAAGTCAGATTATTGCTGAGGCTAAAGACGTTAAAGCACTTCTTGACAGTTACGATTTAAAGGCTGAATTCGTTGCTCCAAGACTTTGGATGGATCCCCACACTATCGACGGCGGTTTCACTTCCAACAGCAAAGAAGACAGAGAATTCGCTATTTGGAGAGCAAAACGTTCTATTGATATTGCGAACGCATTAGGCTGTGATAAAACAGTTCTTTGGCTTGCCAGAGAAGGCACTATCTGCCCCGAAAGCAAAAGCCAGGTAGAAATCGTTAAACAACTCGTTGACGCTCTTAATCAGATGCTCGAATATGACAAGAACATCAAGGTTATGATCGAAACTAAACCTAACGAGCCTATCGACAGAAACGTATGCCCAACTTTAGGTCACGCTCTTGCAGTTTCCGCTGCTACCGTTGACCCCAGCCGTGTTGGTACACTTTTAGAAACCGCTCACGCAGTTTTAGCCGGTCTTGATCCTGCTGCCGAAATGGGCTTTGCTCTTGCAATGGGCAAACTTTGGGGCGTTCATCTTAACGACCAGAACGGTATGAAGTTCGACGAAGACAAAAACTTCGGTGCTGAAAATCTCCGCAGCGCATTCAATCAGATTAAGGTTCTTAAAGAACACAACTTCTGTGCTAACGGCGAATACATCGGTCTCGACGTTAAGACAATGAGAACTCAGAAGAAGGAAGACAGTTTCCGTCACATTGAAACAAGCCTTAAAGTTGCAAAGGCTATGGAGGAAAAGGTTAACCGTTACGATTACGCTTTTGCTAACAAGTGCATCGCCGAAAGAAACTACGAAGCACTCGAATGCTACGTACTCGAACTCATTATGGGTCTTAAATAAACCAAAAAATTTATCCCCGAACTTATGGTTCGGGGATTTTTTTATGTAACACACCGTAAGAACATAAATTAATTATACGTTTATTGATTTATTTTTCTCTATATGGTATAATGCCCCAAAAGGAGGATTTTTATGCTTATAGGTGTTAATCATCAAGAGTTATCTACCTTTATTAATGACATAAGCGCCATAACACATATTGCAGTAGCAATTTACGATACCGATTTCAACGTTATACAATCATCAAAAAACAAATTGTGTGATTTTTGTACCGAAGTAAGAAGCAACCCATTACTTGAACAAAAATGTATCGATTGTGACCATTATGCGCTTCACGAATGTGCGAGAACCAAAAAGCCGTATATATACCATTGCCATATGAATTTGGTAGAAATTACACTTCCGGTTACTTTTAACGATATTATAGTGGGATATATGCTTTTCGGTCAGTTCAGAAACCAAACCGACCTGTCCGACTTAATTTCATTTATAGAAAAACGCGCAAAAGAATATAATTTGAAGGTTGACCGTTTACTTAAAAGTGTTAACGATATACCCTATTATACCGACGAACAAATACTTTCTATTTCAAATCTTATGAAAATGTGTGTTAGACACATTTGGTCCAACCAAATAATCAACATAAACCAGAGTAGTCTTGCAAACTCCATTGAACTATTTATAGAAAATCATCTGGATGAAGATTTATCCGTAAAAACTCTATGCGAAAAGTTCAGCATTTCAAGAAGCACACTTTACGAACTGTCAAAAGAAAACTTTAATTTTGGAATTACAGACTACGTTCAGTACTGCAGACTAAAAGCCGCTAAAAAACTACTAAAAACCAAATATGAATTATCGATTGTTGAAGTTTCTGAATCTGTAGGAATAAAAGATGCCAGTTACTTTTCAAAGTTCTTTAAAAAACACGTTGGTTTATCTCCGAAACAGTACCAATTAAAATACAAATCAGAACAAATCAAATAAAACCGTGATTTACACGGTTTTATTTTTTCGTTTTTTTTAAGCCTTCCTAAAATTTTCGACCAAATTCAGCCATTGCTTTTAAGCGAAGTATACAAATGGATATTTGTGTTAAAAATTTGTACTTTGGATTGTTTTTATTGTAACTTAATTGACAAACTTATTTTGCAAATCTACAATAAACTTGTTCATTATAGCCTTTATTTTTACATTAAAACGCTATAACTATTGGCTTTTTATTAATTTGCACTTGATTAAGCATTGTTTTTCTATTTTAAAAAATTGGATTTATACTGGTAATATTGCACGGTTTTTTTAACCTATTTTCAAGGATTAAGTTTACACATATAAAGGAGGACTCTTTATGAGAATTGCTATAGGCGCTATGTTATGCGAAGGCAATAGTTTAACTCCCGTATTAACACATTTTGAAGATTTTGACTATGCCGAAGGCGAAGCAATGTTTAAAAAAATTGCCGTTATGGATATGCTCAAAAGCCGAAATTGTGAAGTTATTCCCACCATTTATGCACACGCATTACCGGGCGGCGCTGTAGTCGAACAAGACTTTTTAAAATTAGCAAATCAAATAGTAGACCGTTTGCCGTCAAACGGCCTTGACGGTGTTTGGTTATATCTGCACGGCGCTATGTGTGTTGAAAACTTAGGTTCTGCCGAGGAATATTTACTTAAAATGGTAAGAAATAAAATAGGTTATGACGTACCTATATCCTTAGCCCTTGATTTTCATGCCGACAATAGCGATGCTATTCCAAAACTTGCCAACTGCGTAACGGGTTACCGTACTGCGCCCCACTGTGACAGAGAAGAAACTGAACGTCGCGCTATGGAATTATTATTCAGGTGCATTGACAAAAAAATTCTGCCCGACCCACAAATAGCAAGAGCAAACGTAATCATTTGCGGTGACGCTGTGCAAACTTCTCTTGAACCGTTGAAGAGCATTATGGAAATGGCAGCCGAAATGGAAAAACTTGACGGTATGATGAGCGTTCAAGTTTTTAACGGTCAACCTTGGATTGATGAGTCATACACAGGTCCTAACTTTATTGTAACGCACGAATACGATACGAAACTGGCACTGGAATGTGCTCAAAAACTGGCAAAAAAATTCTATGACGTTAGATATGAATTTAAATTTTTAACCGAAGCAGTCGAAAGCGAAGAAGCAATCAGACTCGCTATGAACGCTACCGAAAAAACAGTATTTATATCCGACTCAGGTGATAATACCACTGCAGGTGCTGCAGGCGATAACGCTTATTTACTGAATAAGGTTATGCAAATGGGCGCAAAAAACGTACTTATAGCAGGTATAATGGACGAAAAAGCCTGTAACGCTTGTTATAAAGCAGAAATAGGCACTACCCTTACTTTAAAAATAGGTGGCAGTCTTTCCTCAGAAAGCGAAAGCGCCGTAGTTACCGGAAAACTTATACACAAAGGCGATATTCTTTCTTATCAGTACAATAACGCAGGGCCCAGCGCAACCCTTGACTGCGGTGATTTCACAGTAGTTATTACAAAAAACCGCGCCGCTCTTTGCAGACCCGACATATTCGAGTCAATAGATTTAGACTACAAAAAGTTCAGCATAGTAGTTGTAAAACTGGGTTATTTGTTCCCCGAACTTGCAAAAGAAGCAGAACGAGCAATTCTTGCTTTTACACCCGGCGCATCAACCGAAAGACTTGAAGATATGAATTTAAAGCGAATTCGTCGTCCGATGTTTCCGCTTGAAGATAATTTTATTTAAAACACCAAGAAAGGCAGGAAAAAATAATGGCATACTACAACAAACAAGAAACAGAAAAAAGATTAGAAAGCGTACGAAAAATCCTAAAGGCAAAAGAACTTGACGCAGCGCTTGTGTACTTTGACGAACTTAACGTTGCTAACGGTTGGTATTTAACCGGTTGGTGCGGTCAGTTTGAAAAAGGCGCAGTATTAGTACCAATCAACGGCGAACCCATTCTTTTAGGCGGTCCCGAATCTGAACCTTTTGCACAAATGGACTCTGCAATCACAAAGGTTCGTTGCTTCCCCGTATTTATGGTACCTGAAGAAGAATATCCTAACGCTACCATTATCGACTTTAAACAACTTAACGACGAACTCCGTTCCGAAGGCACTGTACTTAACCGTATCGGTATTGTAGGTACCACCACTATCCCTCATCAAGTATATCTTGACGTTCAGGCCGGTTTCCAAAATGCCGAACTCATTGATATTACCGATGAATATGAAAATTTACGTGCTTATAAATCCGCTTGGGAAATAGAACAGGCAACAAATTCTGTTCTTCTTTGCGACAAGGCTTATGACGCAATGATTAACGCTATCCGTCCCGGCGCTTACGAATATGAAGTTGCTGCAGCAGGCGAGGCTATCTGCCGTGCAAACGGTGCTCATAGTTTCGCATACAGTACTATAGTAGGTTCCGGCGCTCGTGCAAAAGCAGTTGTTCCTACAGCCACCAACAAGATTATGAATGACGGCGAACTTGTAATGATAGGCATTGCGCCTCGTATTAATGGTTATGCGAGTACTTTTGGTGATACCATTCCTGTAAACGGCGAATTTACACAGCGTCAAAAAGACTTACTTAACCATATGCGTGAAACTTTCCGTCTTACCCATGCTATGTTAAAACCCGGTATGACAGGAAGAGAAATTGACCAACCCGGTCGTCTTTACTACGAAAAGCACGGCCTTTCTCAGTATATCGTTTGCCCATTTGCCCATTCTATGGGTCTTATGGAAGCAGAAGCACCTTTCTTTGGTCCTAACGGCGACTTTGTACTTGCTCCAGGTGTAATCGTTAACGTAGACGTAAGTTTCTTCGGTCATCCCGAACTTCACGGCGGAAGAATCGAGACAGGTTTCGTAATTACCGAAAATGGTTCTAAGCCATTATCTCCCAAACTTTTCGACTACTTTATGAAAGACCTTTAATTAATATTATTTACAGGAGAATTGATATGAGTGAAATAGGATATAAACATTACATGTTTGTTGACGGCGACTTACCCGGAAACGGTGACGATATGTCATTACCCGGTCACGAAGCGTTAATGATTACAAACAGAAACGATGTTGATGCGCATATTATTGTTAACCTATATTTCGAAGATAAAGAACCTGTCAAGGGACTTCATCTTAACATCCCTGCCGAGCGTGTAATTTGTTACCGTACCGACCTTCCTTTTTGTGAAGAAGAATATCAAATTCCTTTCGGTCAGTATTCGTTAGAACTTATAAGTGATATTAACGTTTGCGCAAGTTTTGGCAGACTCGACAGAAGACACAATCTCGGTTATTACGTTACCGGATATTGCGCAATATAATTATGAAAAGATTTACTTTATACTCAAAACTAAAACCCGAAAAGGTAGAAGATTATATCAAATTGCATTCCGAGCCTTGGCCTGAACTTATGCAGTTGCTTGAAGAATGTAACATTCACCACTATTCAATATCGGTAAAAGGCGACGAGGTATTCACTTATTATGAATATACAGGCAATGATTTTGACGCCGATATGAAACATATGGACCAAAGTGAAGTTATGCAACGTTGGTGGACCTTTTCGAAACCTTGCTTTTTACATCACGACCAAGGCCATTATTACGACGACCTTAACGAAGTATTTTACAAGGAATAACAAAAACGTGTGGCATTTCCGCCACACGTTTTTTATTTAAGACCTTTAATTTCGAGTTTATCAATTATCTTTATATTGTATTTATTTATAAGTTCCTCTGCTGTTATAAGCGATTTATCGTCGTAGGCTCTATAGGGGTCGTGGGCATCGAAGCCTAAAATCATTTTACAACCAACCTTACCGGCTACTTTTAAAAAGCGTTCATTCGGATAGTTGCGCTTATCATATATTCCGAGCAAGTTAAGTTCAAGCGGTACGTCGAGTTCTTTAGAAGCCTCGCAAAGTCTTTGCGCTTCTTTTTCATAAAATTCATCATTTTCAGGAAAGTTGAACATATCGGGATGGGCAACGTAAAGGTATTTGCCTGTTTTCATACCGTTAATAACGATATCTACGTAGTTCTTAAAATCTTCGGTTGTATGTCCCGGATGATTAGTATGATGCGCAGTTTCTTTCCAATCACCGTCGGTATAATGTTCACCCATAATCAGATATTCGGCGCCGAGTTCTTTTACGTAATTATACATTATATCAAAATACTCGGGGAAATATTCCATTTCAAAGCCGATATGGATTTTTATTTTATCTTTATATTTTTCTCTTAGTTTACGTAAAGAGTCGATATATTCTTCGGCATCTTCCGGTTGAACGCGCCACCAACCATTATAGCCTTCAACAAAATTTATAGGCGCATGATCAGCAAAGCCCAACACCTTAAGTCCGCCTTCAATAGCGCGTAAAATATATTCTTCATCCTTCCCTTTCGCGTGCTTACAGCGAAAGGTATGGGTATGATAATTTGCAATCATTTAAAAAACTCCCAAAAAAATCTTCTTTAACTATTTATAATATACCTTCACATTTTATTCTTGTCAACCCACAAGGGCTTTTTAATTGACTTTTAGCCCTTTTTATTGTAAAATAACTGTGTATGGTTACATACGTAGAAAGAATGTTGAAAAAATGAAAATACTTGCTATTGGAGATGTTTGCGGAAGTATCGGCTGTGATACCGTAAGACGATTACTCCCAACCATAAAAAAGCAATACGGAATTGATTTTACCGTTATAAACGGAGAAAACTCCGCCGACGGAAACGGAATAACCCCAAGCAGCGCCCAAGCGCTTTTTGCATACGGCGCCGACGTTATAACAGGCGGTAATCATTCCTTTAAACGAAAAGAAATCTCTTTAATGTTTGATGAAAACGATTTTCTTCTTCGTCCCGACAATCTGCCCGAAGAATTAAGCGGTAAAGGCTACACTTTAGTTGACTGCGGAAGCGCTTTAGTGGCAGTTATAAATCTTTCGGGAACAATATATTTAGAAAATCTTAACGCTTCATCGCCTTTTCTTAAAGCAGACCTTCTTATAAACCGCGCCAAAGAAGACGGTGCTAATATAATTTTAGTGGATTTTCACGCTGAAGCAACAAGTGAAAAACGCGCTTTGGGGATTTATCTTGACGGCAAGGTTTCTGCCCTTTTCGGCACCCACACCCACGTACAAACAAACGATGCTCAGGTACTGAAAAACGGAACAGGTTATATTACCGACCTTGGTATGACAGGACCCATTGACAGCGTTTTAGGGGTTAAAAGCGAAATTATTATTTCACGCCTTAAAGATAAAAACACAACAGAAAAATTTGTACTTGCAGACGGCAAGTGTATGATTAACGGTTGTATTTTTGACATTGACAAAAATACCGGAAAAACAATAAGCACACAAATTATAAATATTTCTTAAAGGAGAAAACCTTTTGAAAACTAAAAAGATTATTGCGTTACTCCTTGTATTTTGTTTTCTGTTTTTAAACGGATGCGGTAAAAACAGTTCTTCGGGAGCAAACGACGGAAATTTAACGGGTTTAAAAACCGAATCGGCAAATCTTTTATACTGCGCAAACGATACCTTTAATCCCTATACTCTTACAACAAAGGTTAATATGGAACTTTGCCAGTTATTGTACGAACCGCTGGTTTCCCTTTCAAATAATTTTGAACCTATTTACCGCCTTGCCGAAAATGCCGCGCAAGAAGAAAAAAAGTGGACTGTAACGCTTAAAAATGCAAAATTTTCCGACGGCAGTCAACTTAGCGCAAACGACGTCATATATTCCTTTAATCTTGCGAAAAACTGCGACGTTTATTCTTCAACCCTAAGTCACGTTAGTTCCGCCACTGAAATTGACGGAAAGGTCATATTTACCCTTTCGTATATTGACCCGTTTTTTATTAATCTTTTAACATTCCCCATTATAAAGGCAGAAAGTGATAAAATCACCGACACCGACTCTGTTCTTTTCCCTCCTATTGGCGCAGGGCCATATATTTTAAATAAAGAAAAAACCAAACTCGGTTTAAATCCAAATTACTATTCTTCTCCTGCTCGTTTTTCGACTATCAACCTAGTAAACGCCCCCGATAAAGAATCTGTGGAACATTACGTTGAGGTGGGCGCTACCGATTTTTACTATGCCGACATAATGGACAACACTATTTTCCGTATGGACGGAAAAAAAATAACCGTTAATCAAAACAGACTGGTTTACGTTGGCATGAATATGCGTATGTCTGTTTTTAAGGAACCAAAAATACGATATTGCATATCGGCAGCCATTGACCGTGAAAAAATCTCAAAAAATGCATATTATTCTAATGCTTTACCCGCAGAAAGCCCTTTAAATCCTGCTTTTTTGAGCGAAGATAACTACAAAACCCTTGAAACTTCAGCCAATACAAAAATTGCTATTGAGAATTTGGAACAAATCGGTTATAATATATTAGATAACTCAGGTTTCAGAAGTACAAGTAAAGGAAGAACACTTGAATTCTCTCTGCTTATTAACGGTGATAACGTTTATCAGCAAGAGGCTTCTAAAATAATAGTTTCAAATCTTCGTGAGGTTGGAATCCGCGTAACCGTACGCGCTTTAGATTATGAAAATTATCTTAAAGCCCTTAACTCAGGAAGTTTCCAACTATACCTTGCCGAAGTTAAAGTAAATAACAACTTCGACCTTAGTGAACTTATAGTACCGGGCGGTAAATGCGCCTTTGGTATTGCCGGAAAGGTTCAAACAGAGCAAACCGACCTTGACGAAACCGACGATACCATTGAGCAAACAACAACCGTAAATAACGATTTAACCGATTTGGTAAAACGATATAAAAACGGCTCCGTTACCCTTTCGCAACTTGTTTCGGCAGTAAGTTCGCAAATGCCCGTTATTCCTGTTTGTTATCGCACGGGTATTTTGTTCTACAACAGTAAAATTGAAGGAATTAACAATGCTTCTTCGGTTGACTTGTTTATGTCCTTAAAAAATAATCCTTAACTAATTTAGGAGGTTACACTATGATTTCTTACGAAACTATGACCGGCACCGTTACCCTTTCCAAAGAATATCTTTCAAAACTCATTGGTCAGGCAGTAACATCTTGTTTTGGTGTAGCAGGTATGATGCCTAATGGCAGAAAACAGCGTCTATTCGGTCTTATTTCCAAAAAAGAAAAACTCGAAAAGGGTGTTACCGTAACAGGAAATGCCGATCAAATAAATGTTGTTATTCACATTGTTGTAACATACGGAATGAACATTAATGCCATTGCCAAAAGCATTGTTCACAAGGTTAAATATGTTGTTGCCGAAACTACCGGCATACAGGTTAAAAAAGTAACTGTCAAGGTTGACGGTATAAAAGAATAATTGAGGTGTTCTATGTTTAACGGAAACATTCTTAGAGATGCAATTATCTCTGCCGCCAACAATATTTCTAATAAGCAGAAACAGGTTGACGATTTAAACGTATTTCCGGTGCCTGATGGCGATACCGGTACCAATATGTCTATGACCCTTTCAAACGCTGCCCGTGAACTTTCCCGTATTGAAGGCGAAGGCGCAGGAAAGGTTGCAAGTATTACCGCTTCCGCATTACTTCGCGGCGCACGTGGAAACTCAGGTGTTATTACTTCCCTTCTCTTCCGCGGTTTTGCAAACGGTTTTAAAGGTTATGACGAGGTTACTCCCGAAAATTTAAAGAACGCTTTTAAGTTGGGTGTTGAAGCAGCGTATAAGGCTGTTATGAAACCTACCGAAGGCACCATTCTTACAGTTGCCAGAGTTGCCGGCGAATATGCTGAAAAAGCATATAAAAACGGTCTTGATACCATTGGTGTATTTGAAGCAGCATTAGAAGGCGCTAAAAAGGCTTTAGCCGAAACACCTGAAATCCTTCCCGTTCTTAAAAAGGCTGGCGTTGTTGACGCAGGCGGTATGGGATTTGTGGTAATTTTAGAGGGTATGTATTCAGTATTCAAGGATGGTGTTATTATCACTTCTTCTAATGCAGAAGTTGCTCAGGAAGAAGAACCCACCGAAAGAAATGCAGCCGGTGAATTTGAAGGCGAAATCACCTTTACCTACTGTACCGAATTTATTGTAAACCGCAATGAAGAAGTTCAGAAGGAACCTGCAGAACTTCGTGCCTATCTTGAAACTATCGGTGACTGCGTTGTTGTAGTAGACGACGAAGAAATCATTAAGGTTCACGTTCATACCGACCATCCGGGTAACGCTATTGAAAATGCCCTTACCTTTGGTTCACTTGTTCATTTAAAAATTGAAAATATGCGTGACCAACATGAAAAGGCTAAACACGACAGCAATAATGCTGCCAAAAAACCTGCTCAAAACAGCACACGCACCGAAACCTATACCCCTGCAGAAAAAGAAAATCCCGTTGGTTTTGTTTCTGTATGCGCAGGCGACGGTCTTGAAGAATTATTTAAAGATTTAGGCGTTGACACTTTGGTTAGCGGCGGTCAAACTATGAACCCCAGTACCGATGACATTCTCCGCGCTATTGAATCTACACCTGCTGAAACCGTATTTGTTCTTCCAAACAACAAGAACATCATCATGGCGGCAGAACAGGCAATTCCTCTTAGCACCAGAAAGGTTATTGTTATTCATTCACGTACAATTCCTCAGGGTATTTCGGCTATGTTGGCTTTCGACCCTGAACAAGATGATAATAAAAACGCTATTACTATGGCTGAGGCTTGTGAAAAAATTGCAACCGGACAAATCACATTTGCGGCACGTGATTCCGATTTTGACGGTCACAAAATTAAAAAAGGCGAACTTCTTTGTATGAACAACGGAAAAATCGCCTTTACCGAAACCGACCTTGAAAAGTCCGTTGCCCGTCTCGTTAAAGTAATGCTTAAACGCGATAGCGAATTCCTTACCGTTATTTACGGTGAAGACGTTAGCGACGTTCAAGCAAAGAGAATTGAATCTGACCTTAATGCAAAATTCAGTGACAAGGTGGAAATCACTGTAATTCGCGGCGGTCAACCCATCTATTATTTCTTCCTCTCGGTAGAATAATATGGAAACAAAAGAAACCAGAAGTATTTTAAGTATTAGGGGTATCGGCGAAAAACGTGCCGACTTACTGCGTAAGTTGGGCATTGACTCTGTCGATGCCCTTTTGCGTTATTATCCAAGAAGTTATAACGATTACAGTGTTATAACTCCTATTAAAAATCTTATTCCGGAATTAAATTTCACCGTTCGCGGCAAAATTAATTCAACCGTTAAAACCGAGCCCCTTTACCGTCAGCCCGTTTCGCGTTCCACCTTTTATATAAACGACGGCACGGCTGACCTGAAAGTAATTCTTTATCACAAAAAACAAATGCCCTTTTATTTAAAAAGGAACGTAAACTACAGTTTTTCGGGCAAAGTGACGGGAAATCTTTTTGATTTAACCCTTGCCTGTCCTACCGTAATTTTTGAAAACGAGCCTAAAATTCAGGCAGTTTACCCACTTAAAAGCGGTATTACTTCAAGCATTATTAAAAACTGCGTTAAAGCCGCGTTACCACTAGGGGTTAGTGACGATCCTATCCCCGAAGAAATACGCAAAAAATACGGTCTTTGCGACCTTGAATATGCCATAAACAACATACATTTTCCTTTAAGTCAATCAGCCTTAAATGCTGCAAAAAAACGACTTGTTTTCGAAGAACTATTCACTTTGCAAACGGCATATTCTTTTTTAAAAAGCGCAAATAAAAACAAAAACGGTATTGTAATAAAAAAAGACTATACCGACGAATTTTTTGCAAGGCTTCCCTTTGCACCTACATCTGCTCAGATAAAGGTAACAAAGGAATGTCTATCAGATATGCAAAACGGTTCTTCCTTAAATAGACTTGTACAAGGAGACGTTGGCAGCGGTAAAACAGCAGTTGCCGCCGCCCTTTGCCATACGGTAGCAAAAAACGGTTTTCAGGCGGCCATTATGGCTCCAACCGAAATACTTGCCGAACAGCACTTTAACAGTTTCAGCGAGTTTTTTGAAGGCACAGGCATAAAAGTAGGGCTTTTCACAGGTTCTCTTACCGTTTCCAAGCGTAAAAAACTTAAAGAACAACTTTTAAAAGGTGAAATTGACGTTGCAGTCGGTACACACGCTCTTATAAGCGATTGGGTTAATTTTAAAAACTTAGCCCTAGTTATAACCGACGAACAACACCGCTTTGGCGTTGCGCAACGTGCAAAATTATCGAAAAAGGGAGAATTTACCCACCATCTGGTTATGTCTGCAACACCAATACCAAGAACACTGGGTCTTATCATATACGGCGACCTTGATTTAAGCATAATTGACGAATATCCAAAAAACCGTCAGGTTATTGACACTTACAGCGTTACCGATGAACTTAGGGACAGGGTTTATAATTTTATAAAGAAAAACTTAAACGAAGGCAGACAAGCATATATCGTCTGCCCTGCCGTTGAAGAAAACGATAATCAATTACATTCCGCTGAGGAACTATTTGAAGAACTACGGCAAAATGCATTTAAGGACTATAGTGTAGGACTTCTTCACGGAAAAATGAAGGCAAATGAAAAAGACTTGGTTATGTCAGACTTTAAATCGGGTAAAATAAATCTTCTCGTTTGTACCACCGTCATTGAAGTCGGTATTGACGTTCCTAATTCTACCGTTATGGTTATTGAAAATGCCGAACGTTTCGGACTTAGCCAACTTCACCAACTTAGAGGCAGAATTGGCCGCGGCGCACACAAATCAACCTGTGTTTTTATATCTGACGCCAAAAACAATTCACGACTTAAAATTATGTGTTCTACTACCGACGGATTTAAAATCGCCGACGAAGACTTAAAACTCAGAGGCCCCGGTGATTTTATGGGACATCGCCAACACGGACTTCCCGAACTTAAAATTGCCGATTTAAGTAATGATATGGAACTTCTGCGAATTTCCTCCATAGCGGCGCAATCGGTTATTCAAAAGGACAGCAATTTAAGTTTACCTATTCATAAATTTCTTAAAAAAGAGGTTGACGCACTGCTAAAAAACAGTCTAAATTGAGGATAATACTATGAAATCATTTAAGTTTTTTAAAAAAGCAATAATTTTTCTTTTGGCATTTGCAATTATAGTGGGCATTTATGCCCTTGCCATAAATGCTTACGTTGTCACTTCAGCCAAAAAGCAGATAATTTCATCAACTCAAGCATCTAATCTTTCTGACGTTGACTGTATTATTGTTTTAGGTTGTTTAGTACGTCCTAACGGTACGCCGAGTGATATGCTTTCTGACCGGCTCAAACGCGGTGTTGAACTGTACCAAAACGGCTCAGCACCAAAAATAATTATGAGTGGCGACCATGGTCAAAAGGAATATAACGAAGTTCAGACGATGAAGCAATACGCGCTGGATTCAGGAATTGTGTCCGAAGATATTTTTATGGACCATGCAGGCTTTTGCACCTACGATAGCATTTACAGGGCAAAAGAAGTATTTAAAGCAAAAAAGGTTATAATAGTCACTCAAGAATATCACCTTTCCCGTGCTTTACTTATAGCCAGAAAATTAGGTTTAGAGGCTTACGGTGTAGCAAGTGATTATCACACTTACCGAGGACAAACCTACCGTGATATACGCGAAATAATCGCACGAAACAAGGATTTTCTTTATACTATTATTAAACCTAAACCCAAATACTTGGGCGAAGCCATCCCCATTAGCGGTGATGGCAATTTAACACAGGATTAAAAAAAGAAGTGAGGAAAATCCCTCACTTCTTTAATTTTTATTCTATTCCCGCGAGCATCAGTTTTAACTTAGCAAGGTCGGTAGTATTAACTTCTCCATCCTCATTCAAATCTCCTGCAAGTGTTCCCGTTTCGTCAAGTTCATTTATACCAGCAAGAAACAGCTTAATAAGTGCCAAATCGGTACTATCAACACTGTCATTACCGTTAACGTCACCTAAAACATAAAGTGTATCTTTGCAAATATTACATCTGCCAAGTTCATCATAGCTGTGTTCTGCGCTTCCTATACATGCATTATAATACCAATGAGCGTTCGTTAATCCGTCATTGTAACCATTTATACTAATATTTTCTTTATCCGATTCATCACCGGAATAGAATACTGTATCAATGGCATTGCAATCGTTAAAAGCGCCTTCCTCTATTACTTCAACACTTTTAGGAATGCTTATAGTTGTTAGATTTTTGCATGATGAAAAAGCCGTATCTTCGATAACTTTACAACTATCCGGAATTACAACATTGTCAAGGTTTTCGCATAACTGAAATGCCCGATAACATAACCTTGTAACGCCATCAGGAATAACTACGCTTTCAAGCGCATTACACCCTGCAAAAAGCCCTGTGTTAATTTTTGTTAAATTTTTAGATAAAGTAACGTTTTTTAAAGTACTGCTTGCACGAAATAAATATTCACCTAATTGGTTAACGCTATCGGGAATAACAATAGTTTCAAGCGAGGTGCAATAATAAAAAGCATAACTCCCAATATACGTAACGCCATTTGGAATAGTTATATCGGTGAGCTTTATGCAATTCCCAAAAGCTCTGTCGCCTATATATGTTACGCTGTCGGGTATTATTACTTTCTCAAGTTCCATACTATCATAAAAACCACTAGCCGTAATAGAAGTAGTACCATCCTTAATTTCAACAATTTTGGGACAATCGCCTTTATATTCAATGAACATACTGCCTAAGTAAACAGGCCCATCAGATAGGCTGTTATACCAAGCCGTATCGTAAAGTGCTAAATTACTTACATAGAACATACTATCAGGAACGGATATCTCCTTTAATGAAGTACATCCCGAAAATGCATATGAGTCTATATATTTCGCACCCTGAGGAATAACAATACTTTCAAGCTCAGCGCAATTCTCAAAGGCATTAACTCCTATACCGACAATACCTTCTTTTATTTTTATATTTTTGGGGCAATTTCCCTTATAACGATAAGCAACTTTACCTGCATATATAACCCCATCCGGTTGATTTTTATACCATAGAGTATCCTCAAAGGCTGAGCCTCCAATACTTGTCACGCTGTCCGGAATGTTGATTGTGCTGATTTTATAGCACCCCTGAAACACACTTCCACCAATACTTACAACACTCTCAGGTATTGTTACGCTCTCTATTAATGAGCATCCACTAAATGCATTACTGTAAATATCGGTTACAGGATAACCGCCTAAAGTCGAAGGTATAATAACGTCACCACTTATAGAAGTATCCACGTCCCAAATCGTAACTTCTGATTCATACACGTTATATATGTAATATCCTTCTACGGGAAAACCGTCGTAAATAGACAGCGAAGAAACAAAAGTAGCCGGCAATATAGTTGACATAAACACAAAAACAAAAGAAATTATTACCGATATTATTTTTTTCATTATTATTCCTCCATTTTAAACATAACTTCAAAGGAAGTAGTGCTCCTATATTTAATGTAACATATTTTAGGATAAGCACAACTATTTTTAACCCTTCTATTATTTATAACGAAACAAAAGACCATTTTGTGACAACAATTTTAAAAATCAGCAATTTCAACAAAGTGAAATCGCTGATTTTATTTATATTTACAATAAATATCCGCTGATTATTCCTGCGGCGGCGGAAAGAAGAATTATAATTATGGGGTGCACCTTTTTAAAGGCAAGTACCGTTGCTACGGCGCAAATACCGATACTAACGTAGGTCTGAGCAGTTTTGAAAACTGCCAAGGTAACACTTTCAGGAAAAAGTACGCTTATAGCAATAGAAATTATAGCATTAGCAATAAGTCCTACAACGGCAGGTTTAAGTCCGGTCATAACACCCTTTACGGTTTTACTATTTTTAAATTTATCATAAATTTTAGCAACTATTAAAATTATAATAAAGGATGGCATAACCACGCCAAGAGTTGCACAAGCAGAACCTAGCACTCCGATATCTGCCACCTGACTTCCTACGTAGGTTGCAATATTTATGGCAAAAGGACCCGGAGTTGATTCGCTGACAGCAATAAAGTTTACAAGTTGTTCCATTGGCATCCATTGGTTTGCCAATATTTCCTCTTCAATTAACGGAAGCATTGCATAACCGCCGCCAAAAGTAAAAAGACCTATTTTAAAGAAGGTTAAAAATAGTTTTAAATAAATCATTTATTCTTACTCCTCCTGTCTATTATAAGAGAAGTAACAAGTCCAAACACTGCGCAACCGATAAGCACGTAAAGGACGGGCAGGTCTAAAACCGCAGTAAGCAGGAAGGAAGCCGCCATAACTATATAAGAAACCGCACCCTTGGGGCATTTTTTATACATTGTCCAAAGTGCCTTAAAGAGTAGCGCCAACACACCTGCTCTGATACCGTTAAAGGCATACTGAACGGGCTTTAAATCGCCAAATTCATTTAAGATGGCAGAAATAGCAAGTATTATAATAAAGGAAGGAAGCACAACACCCAACGTTGCGAAAAAACTTCCCCAAAATCCACATACTCTGTATCCTACGAAGGTAGCGGAATTTATGGCAATAGGCCCCGGTGTTGATTCGGCAATGGCGATAATATCAAGCACGTCGTCATCGGTAACCCATTTTTTATTTTCGCTGACCTCACGCTGAATAAGAGGAATCATGGCATAGCCGCCGCCAAAGGTAAAAGCGCCTATTTTAAAGAATACAATAAAAAGTTGAAATGCCTTTTTAAATTTTCCTTTAATTTTTGACACCCTCTTTTTTAAAGATTTTTTTGATAAGTAAAGTAACGGCGTAAAGAATCATACCCGCAACAATTGCAACCACCAAATCGAAAACTACCGTTAGAACAAAGGTAACCGTAAGTACTAAAATTTCGTCTATACGCTTAGTTTTATAAATAGCGACAAAATGACGCCATTCACTCATATTATACGCCACAATAAACAAAATAGCGGCAATAACAGGCATTGGGATAAGTTTTGCGTATGGCATTAACACAAGCAACACCAAAAGAAGCACTACCGAATGAACCATTGCAGCAATCGGAGTTCTACCGCCGTTTTTAATATTAGCGGCAGTTCTTGCAATAGCACCCGTAGCAGGGATACCGCCAAAGAATACAGAGGCAATATTTGCAACGCCCTGACCTACTAATTCTGCATTGGAATTATGTTTATCGTCTATCATTCCGTCTGCAACCACACAGGAAAGAAGTGATTCAACACCTGCAAGAAGCGCAATTGTAACAGCATTTGGTATAACGGCAATTATTTTTTCTTTAGTAAATTCAATGCCTCCAAAATCAACCTTAGGAAGACCTTTGGGAATATTATATAGGTCACCGATAGTAGAAACGTTTGCAGAGAAAAGCGGAACAAGTCCTACCAGTAAAGCGCCTAATATAACCGCAATAAGTGAGGGTGGTATTTTCTTTTCAAGTTTCGGATAAATAATTAAAACGGCAAGACTAATTATACCTATAACAAGTGCTTCCCACTTAAAAGAAGCAAAATGATGAATATTGGCTTCGATTTTTTCAATAGTTTCAATAGGTTTAACACCTTCGGCATAGGTTATGCCGAAAAAGTCTTTAACCTGACCTAAAAGTATGGTAACTGCTATACCGCCTGTAAAACCAACGGTAACGGTTTTAGGAATAAAGCGTATGAGACTGCCAAGTTTTAATATACCCATTAATATAAGTATAATACCTGCCATAACGGTTGCAATAAACAATCCGTCCATTCCCTGCTCTGCAACAACTCCTGCAACTATGGTTGCAAATGCGGCGGTAGGACCGGCAATTTGCACTCTGCTACCACCTAAAAGGGCTACAAAAAAACCTGCCGCAATTGCAGTATAAATACCCTGTGCAGGTTCAACTCCACTTGCAAGTGCAAGGGCTATAGATAAAGGAAGCGCTATAATGGCAACTATAATACCTGCAGTAAGGTCTTTAACAACCTGTGCGCCGCTATAATTTTTAATAGTTTCGAAAAACTTTGGTTTTAAATAAAAATTGTTCATTTTATCCCCTAAACCCCTTTTAACAAATTATCAACATTGTAACATAAGAAATAAAAAAAGTAAACCCCTTTGCATAAAGCAAAGGGGTAAAATTTTGCCTTAGTCGTCACTTTACAAAACAGTATATCTGCTTTACAACGTGATGACAAAGAAGTCGATTATATCAACTCGATAATAGCCATTTCAGCAGCATCACCACGGCGGGGGCCGGTTTTGGTGATACGGCAGTAACCGCCGTTTCTGTCAGCATAACGAGGAGCGATTTCATCGTAAAGTTTCTTTACAACGTCACCCTTGGTTATGAAAGCGTAAGCCTGACGTTTGCTGTGTAAACTGGTATCTTTAGCGAGTGTAATATATTTTTCAGCCATTGCACGAACTTCTTTAGCACGAGTAACGGTAGTTTCGATTTTGCCGTTTTCAAGCAAAAAAGTTACCATTGCTCTAAGCATAGCAGTTCTGTGATCACTGGTTCTGCCGAGTTTTCTTGTACCTGGCATGGATATTCACTCCTTACAATTATTCGTCGTCACTTTTAAGGCTATAACCAAAGGAATTAAGTTTAGCAATAACCTCTTCAAGTGATTTACGGCCAAGGTTTCTAACCTTCATCATATCTTCTTCAGATTTTTCGATAAGGTCCTCAACCGTGTTGATGCCTGCGCGTTTCAAGCAGTTGAAACTACGAACTGAAAGATCAAGTTCTTCAATAGTCATATTAAGAACCTTTTCATTGTTGTTGTCGCCTTTTTCTGCCATAATGCTCTCTGTCTCGCTTACACCTTCGGTAAGATTTAAGAAGAGTTCAAAATGTTCCATAAGGATTTTTGCAGATAAAGAAACTGCTTCATTCGCTTTTATTGAACCGTCGGTCCAAACCTCTAAAGTAAGGCGACCCATATCTGTTACTTTACCAACACGGGTATTATCAACAGTAGGATTAACCTTAAGTACAGGTGTGAAAATAGAATCAACGGGAATAACTCCGATAACGGATTGCGCCGGCTTATTCTGTTCTGCCTGTACATAACCTCTGCCGCTGTCTATGGTCATTTCCATATTCAACTTTGCACCCTCATCGAGAGTAGCAATGTACAGTTCGGGATTTAAAATCTCGACCTCAGAGTCACACTTGATGGAAGCACCTGTTACAACACAGGGACCTTCTGCTTCAACATAAACGGTCTTAGGAGCATCGCCAAGAAGTTTGGGAACAAGACCTTTAATGTTAAGAATGATTTCGGTGATTTCTTCCTTTACGCCGGGAAGAGTAGAAAATTCATGAACTACACCGTCAATTCTAACGGTAGTTACAGCAGCACCGGGAAGAGTAGAGAGAAGAACTCTGCGCATACTGTTTCCAAGTGTTGTTGCGTAACCTCTTTCAAGAGGTTCCATAACGAATTTTCCGTAAGTGCCGTCGGCTGTTAATTCAAGCGTTTCTATTCTGGGCTTTTCAATCTCTATCATTTAAAAGCTCCAATCTCCGTAAATAAATTTTTTTAAACTCGGATAGATTATACGGGAAAATATCCGACTTAATAATTCAACTAATTACTTAGAGTAGAATTCGACGATGGGCTGTTCCTCGATGGGAGCATCGATCTGATCACGTTCGGGAAGAGCGATAACTTTTGCTTCGCACTTATCCTTATTAACATCGATCCAAGCAGGAGCAGGTCTGGAAGCGTTAGCCTCTACAACACCCTTCATCTTTTCAAGAGACTTGCTCTTGTCACAGATAGCGATTACGTCGCCAGCCTTTAAGAGATAAGAAGCAATATCAACTCTTGCTCCGTTAACCTCGAAGTGACCGTGGCCGATAAGTTGACGTGCTTCTGCTCTGGAAGAAGCGAAACCAACTCTATATACTACGTTATCAAGACGGCTTTCAAGGATCTTTAAAAGGTTTTCACCAGTAACGCCCTGTTTTCTCTCAGCAATTTCAAAATAATGACGGAATTGACCTTCCTGAACGCCGTAGAAACGACGAGCCTTCTGTTTAGCACGAAGCTGAAGACCATATTCGGAAGACTTTTTACGTCCCTGTCCATGCTGACCGGGAGCATATGCTCTTACAGCGATGGAACATTTATCAGAATAGCAGCGTTCGCCCTTTAAGAACAATTTTTGTCCTTCGCGGCGACAAAGTCTGCAAACTGCACCGGTATATCTTGCCATGTTTTACACCTCCAAATATTTCGGTTATACACGTCTTCTCTTAGGAGGACGGCAGCCGTTGTGCGGGATAGGAGTTACGTCTTTAATCATGGTAACTTCAAGTCCTGCAGACTGTAATGCACGGATAGCGGCTTCACGGCCAGCACCGGGGCCTTTAACAAATACTTCAACGATTTTAAGTCCGTGTTCCATAGCAGCCTTAGCAGCAGTTTCTGCAGCACTCTGAGCAGCAAAAGGAGTGGACTTTCTGGAACCTCTGAAGCCGAGTTCGCCGGCAGAAGCCCAGGAAAGAGCATTACCCTGAGAATCGGTAATGGTAACTATAGTATTGTTGAAGGTTGACTGGATATGAGCAGCACCACGTTCAATGTTTTTCTTTTCGCGACGTCTACGAGTAGAAGTCGTTTTAGCCTTTGCAGTAGCCATATTATCTTCCTCCTGACTTATTTCTTCTTGTTAGCAATGGTCTTCTTGGGACCCTTACGGGTACGGGCATTGGTCTTGGAACGCTGTCCTCTTACCGGTAAGCCCTTACGATGACGAAGGCCTCTGTAACTTCCGATTTCAATAAGTCTCTTGATGTCAAATGCTACGGTACGACGACGGTCACCTTCAACCTGAAGGTTGTGGTCGATATACTCACGTAGTTTGGAAATATCATCTTCGGTCAAATCTTTGACACGGGTATCCGGATTAACTCCGGTGGCTGCAAGAATTTCTCTGGATGTTGTAAGTCCGATGCCGAAAATATATGTGAGACCAATCTCAACACGCTTGTTATTCGGCAAATCTACACCAGCAATACGAGCCATATTTAATACACCTCCACTGTATAGCGCGGGTTAACCCTGACGCTGTTTGTGCTTGGGGTTCTCACAGATTACCATGATTTTACCCTTGCGCTTGATGATTTTGCATTTTTCGCAAATCTTTTTTACAGAAGGTCTGACTTTCATTTGGATTACCCTCCTAGTTTTTTTTGACCGTCTTATTTAGAACGCCAAGTTATGCGTCCTTTAGACAGGTCGTATGGGGACATTTCAACCGTTACTTTATCACCGGGAAGAATACGTATAAAATTCATACGAAGTTTTCCGGAAATGTGAGCAAGGATTGTATGTCCTCCTTGAATTTCAACTTTAAACATTGCATTGGGCATAGTCTCGACTACAGTACCCTCTAATTCAATTACATCTTCTTTAGACATAACTGGAATCCTCCTTAATTTCACAACGCTTTAAAGCGCGGCGTAATGATTTGTTTGAATTTAATTCTTCTTCATTAAGACACTGACCGGTAAAAACCAGATGTTTTATATTTTTCTGCTTTGGTCTTTCAAGGGGTCTTTCTCTACCTTCGCAAATAAGAACCCGACCGTCGTACTCGCCTATTACGGCAAGTAAACATCCTTTATCTCTGCCGGCTACAGATTTAACCACTTTAAAAGTTTTCATAAGAACACCTATACAGTAGTAAGTATCTGTGTGCCGTCGGAGGTTATCGCTACCGTATGCTCAAAATGAGCAGATAACGATCCGTCCTTTGTTTCAACCGTCCAGCCGTCTGATAAGGTTTTAACTCCGGGTAAGCCCATATTTATCATAGGCTCAATAGCAATTGTCATACCCGGCATCAAACGGATTCCCTTTCCGGGTGTACCGAAATTCGGGACTTCAGGTGCTTCGTGAAGTTTAGTGCCTATTCCGTGACCTACGAATTCACGTACTACGGAAAAGCCTCTTTCTTCGACATAACGCTGAATAGCGCTTCCTATATCGCCGATTCTACCGCCTGCGCGAGCAGCAGCAATGCCTTCGTAAAGACTTTCTCTGGTCGCGTCTATCAGCCGCTTCGCTTCTTCGGAAATATCTCCTACTGCGAAAGTGGCGGCATTATCACCGTTATAGCCTTCTATAGCCGCACCCAAATCTACGCTGACAATATCGCCTGCTTTTAGGATACGTTTTTTCGAAGGTATGCCGTGAATCACCTCATTATTTATGGATATACAAGCAGTTGCGGGATAACCTGAATAACCTTTGAAGTTAGGGGTTGCACCCTGACTTCTGATGTAATCTTCGGCAATCTTATCAAGTTCTGCCGTGGAAACCCCGGGCTCAACACACTTGCCAACCAACTGTAATGCTCCTGCCGATATTCTGCAGGCTTCTCGCATAAAGCCTAATTCTCGACTGGTTTTTAGCACTATCATAATTAAATCTCCAAAGCTTTGAAGACAGCCTTAGTTGTCTCCTCAACAGTATCGGTACCTTTTACCGAAATAAGTTTTCCCTGAGCCTTATAATAAGCCATAAGGGGTTCTGTCTGCTGATGATAAACTTCCAAACGGTTAAGAACAGTTGCAGGTTCATCATCCTTGCGGATAACTAAGTTACCGCCGCAGAGGTTACAAATACCTTCCTTTTCGGGAATTTTAAATTCGGTGTGATAACTTGTTCCGCACTTTTCACATACGCGTCTGCCTGACATACGTTTTACTATTTCAGCATCATCTACTTCAATAGAAAGAACGGTGTCAACAGTATCGCCCATTTGGTCAAGTGCCTCTGCCTGAGGAATTGTACGTGGAAAACCGTCGAGAATATAGCCGTTTGCACAGTCATCTTCGCCAAGTCTTTCCTTTACTATTCCTATAACAACTTTGTCAGGAACAAGTTCTCCGGCATCGATATAAGATTTAGCAACCTTTCCCATTTCTGTACCGTTCTTTAAAGCGGCACGGATAATATTACCTGTAGAAATGGTAGGTATATTACATTTTTCTGAAATAAATTCAGCCTGAGTACCTTTACCGGCACCAGGTGCACCCAAAAGAATGAGCTTCATATAAGTTCTCCTTTATTAATCAAGGAATCCCTTGTAGTGACGCATCATCATTTGAGATTCGAGGTTCTGAACTGTATCAAGAGCAACACCTACAAGAATAAGCATAGAGGTACCACCGAGGGAAATATTCATTCCGCCGATTTGACCTACAGCGATAGGAAGTATTGCTACTACACTCAAGAAAAATGCGCCCATTAAGGTAATTCTTGACAAAATCTTAGAAATAAAATCAGAAGTAGGTTTACCGGGACGAATACCGGGGATAGAACCACCGTTCTTTCTAAGATTATTTGTCATCTCTACAGGATTGAACTGAATGGTAGCATAGAAATATGCAAAACCAATAATCAATATAAAGTAGAGAACCGCATAGAACACACCTTGTGTGCTGAACAATTTAAGAAATTTGTACCAACTAGTATTTTCGTTTCTGGTAAAACCAAGAATCATAGTAGGTAACATAAGAATAGAACTTGCAAATATTACAGGCATAACACCTGACATATTTACTTTAATCGGAATGTGAGTGTTTTGACCGCCGTACATTTTATTTCCAACAACACGCTTAGCGTACTGTACGGGAATTCTTCTTTCAGCAGCAGTCATCCATACTACGAACATAACCAATACTAAGAAGAGTAATACGATACCGATTACAGGAACTATTTTAGAAGGATCCTGAAGGTTGGTAATCATTACTGCTGCAGCATCGGGTGCTCTGGAAATAATACCTGCAAAAAGAATCATAGAAATACCGTTTCCGATACCTCTCGTATCTATCTGTTCGCCAAGCCACATTACAAGTGCACTACCTGCAGTGAAGCAAAGAACGATAACTACAGAAGCGAGCCAGAAAACAAATCCGTCGCTCTTAGATACGCTTAAACATCTCTGATTAGCAAGGTAAATGAAGTATACTGTACCCTGAAGAAGACCTAAGATAACGGTTGTATAACGAGTTATCTGAGCAAGTTTCTTCTTTCCCTCTTCGCCTTCTTTAGAAAGACGTTCAAGTGCAGGGATAGCAACTGCAAGTAACTGAATGATAATTGAAGAGTTGATGTACGGTGTAACGGAAAGAGCAAATACTGCGCCGTAATCCAAGCCACCGCCTGTTAAAACAGACAAATAACTAAAGAACTCATTAGCGCCGAAATTGCCATTCAGCATTGCGCCCACGTCAATAAACGGAACCGGAATTACTGAACCGATACGGAATACGATCAAAATGAAAACCGTGAAAAGGATCTTGCGTCTGATATCTTTAACAGCCCAGGCGTTTCTTAGTGTCTCTAACACGGTTAAATCACCTCGGTCTTTCCACCGGCAGCAGCGATTTTCTCAGCAGCAGAAGCAGAAAAAGCATTAAGTTTTACTGTGAGTTTCTTAGTGAGTTCGCCTTTACCGAGAACCTTTACAGGGTAGGAAGCCTTCTTCACAATACCCTTGTCAGCCAAAGCGGCAGCATCTACAACTGCGCCATCTTCGAATACTTCGAGAGCGCTAACGTTGATAGCAATAACCTCTTCAGCAAAAATGTTATTGAAGCCACGCTTAGGAACACGTCTCTGAAGGGGCATCTGACCGCCTTCGAAACCAATCTGCATACCGTGACCGGCACGAGCCTTTTGTCCTTTGTGACCTTTACCGGCAGTTTTACCATTGCCGGAGCCATGACCTCTACCAATACGCTTTGCTTCTTTAGTAGAACCGAAAGCGGGTGATAATTCATGAAGTTTCATTTTTCGCACCTCCTTGCATTTGAAGCAAATTAAGCTTCGCTCACCTCAACGAGGTGTACGACTTTTTTGATTTTGCCTTTGGTTGAAGCGTTATCGGGCTGAATAGTTTCGTCGCCGATCTTCTTAAGTCCTAAAGCCTCAACAGTAGCGATCTGGTCCTTTTTGGAGCCAATGGTGCTCTTGATAAGTTTAACTTTAAGTGCCATTATATTGCTCCTCCTTAACCAACGATTTCTTTAACGGACTTGCCACGGATAGCAGCAACTTCTTCAGCGTTGCGAAGTGCAGCAAGACCCTGAATGGTAGCTCTTACAACGTTACAGGGATTGTTAGAGCGTAAAGCCTTGGTACGAATATCCTTGATACCAACTGCTTCAAGTACGGCACGAACAGGACCGCCGGCAATAACACCGGTACCGGTTGCAGCGGGCTTTAAGAGCACGCGGCCTGCGCCAAACTCGCCTACGATTTCATGAGGAATAGTGGAGCCTTTGAGAGCTACGGTAATCATATTCTTCTTAGCATCCTCAATTCCCTTGCGGATTGCATCCGGAACTTCACCGGCTTTACCGAGGCCGAAGCCTACCTTGCCATTGCCGTCGCCGACAACAACTAAAGCGGAGAATTTCATGATACGACCGCCCTTAACGGTTTTAGATACGCGGTTGATAGCAACTACGCGTTCCTGTAATTCAACATTATTTGCGTCAAAATTAGCCAAAGTTATTCCTCCTCTTCATTTAGAACTTGAGGCCGCCCTCACGGGCACCTTCGGCAAGCTCCAAGACACGACCGTGATAAATGTAGCCACCACGATCGAAAACGCAACACTCGATACCTTTATCAAGAGCACGTTTAGCAATTAACTGTCCAACCTTGCGGGCTGCTTCTTTGTTTCCGGTAGCACCTTCGAAATCTTTTTCGATGGTAGAAGCGGAAGCCAAAGTAACACCCTTGACGTCGTCGATAAGCTGGGCGTAAATGTTGCTGTTGGAGCGGAATACATCAAGGCGGGGGCACTCAGCAGTACCGCTGATCTTAGCACGTACGCGTACGTGACGTTTAAGACGTGCCTTGTTAGAATCTGGTTTAGTAACCATTTAAAATACACTCCTTCTAAATTATTTCTTTGCGCCCTTAGCGGCTTTACCTTCTTTACGGCGGATATACTCATCAACGTACTTGATACCCTTGCCCTTATAAGGCTCAGGCGGACGTTTTTCACGGATCTGAGCGGAAATTTGTCCTACTGCCTGTTTGTCTGCACCGCTAACAATGATTTTGTTAGGAGCAGGAACTTCAATAGTAATGCCGTCAGGTTCTTCCATGATAACCTGATGAGAGTATCCGAGGTTCATAACAAGATTTTTACCCTGCTTCTGAACACGATAACCAACACCGTTAACTTCGAGTTCTTTCTTAAAGCCATCGGTAACACCTACAACCATATTGGAGATAAGTGTACGGGTAAGGCCGTGGAGAGAACGGTTCAACTGATCGTCATTGGGACGCTTAACATTAATTTCGCCATTCTCAATAACAATTTCCATTTCAGGACGAAGGTCTGCTTTAAGTTCGCCTTTAGGACCTTTAACTGTCATTTCGGTACCGTTGAGTTTAACCTCAACACCTGCAGGAATAGCGATGGGTTTTTTACCAATACGAGACATCCTGAAGCACCTCCTTACCAGACATAAGCGAGAACTTCGCCGCCAACGTTAGCTTTGCGAGCCTCTTTGTCTGTCAAAATACCCTTAGAGGTGGAAAGGATTGCAATACCAAGGCCTTTCATTACCTTAGGCATATCCTCAACATTAGTATAAATTCTCAAACCGGGCTTGGAAACTCTGCGGATTCCGGTGATGATCTGAGATTTTTTCGGGCCATACTTCAGTACGATATGAATCATGCCCTGCTTTCCGTCTTCAATAACTTGAAAGCTTGTAATATATCCTTCGTCAAGTAAAATCTGAGCAATAGCCTTCTTTACGTTTGACGCAGGGATATCTACCGAATCATGTTTTGCTGAAGAAGCATTACGAATTCTCGTAAGCATATCAGCTATAGTATCGGTGATTTGCATGCCGTCAACCTCCTTTTCTGTTGCTTTTACCAGCTTGCCTTAGTCACGCCGGGAATTTCACCCTTGTAGGCGAGTTCTCTGAAACAGATACGGCAAATACCGTATTTGCGAAGATAAGCGTGGGGGCGTCCGCAGATTTTGCATCTGCTGTATGCTCTGGTAGAAAATTTAGCAGGACGAGCTTGTTTGATTTTCATAGATGTTTTAGCCATAGTCGTCTCTCCTTATTTCGCAAACGGAGCGCCCATAAGAGTTAATAACTCACGAGCTTCTTCGTCGGTTTTCGCAGTGGTAATGAAGTTAATATCCATACCGCGAACCTTGTCGATCTTGTCGAATTCGATTTCAGGGAAAATAAGTTGTTCTTTAACGCCCATAGAATAGTTACCACGGCCGTCGAAAGAGTTAGGATTAATTCCTCTGAAGTCTCTTACACGGGGAAGAGCTGCATTGAACAAACGCTCAACGAACTCATACATTCTCTCGCCTCTGAGAGTAACTTTTACACCGATAGGCATTCCGGCACGAAGTTTGAAGTTCGCAACCGACTTTTTAGCAACACAGGGGATTGCTTTCTGACCGGTGATTTTGCTTAAGTCAGCGATACAAGCATCGATAACTTTGGAGTTTTCTTTTGCTTCGCTGAGTCCTACATTGATTACAATTTTATCGAGCTTCGGAATCTGCATGACGCTCTTATAATTGAATTTTTTCATCAATGCGGGAGCAATAGAATTTACATATTCTTCTCTCAACAATGACATGTCATGTCCTCCTTACTCATTAAAATGTTTCTTTGCACTTTTTGCACATACGGTCTTTTTTGCCGTCTTCGTAGATTTTAACACCTACGCGGGTAGGCTTGCCGCATTTAGGGCAAACAAGTTGCACCTTGGAAGCGTAAATTGCGCTTTCAGTCTCAATGATGCCTGAAGGATCGCCAGCCTTGCGGGGTTTCATGTGTTTTTTAACAACGTTGAGACCCTCAACAATAACTTTGCCTTCCTTAGGGCTAACTTCGAGAACCTTACCGCTTTTGCCACGGTATTTTTCGTCTCCGGTGAGGAGAACTACAGTATCGCCAGTTTTAATGTTCATTGTGTTCATCCTCCATTAAAGTACTTCGGGAGCAAGAGATAAGATTTTAGTATAATCTTTATCACGAAGCTCTCTAGCTACCGGTCCAAAAATACGGGTACCGCGGGGATTCTTGTCCTCACGGATGATAACGGCAGCGTTCTCATCAAATCTGATATAAGTGCCATCGGCACGACGAAGACCTTTTGCAGAACGAACTACAACTGCCTTTACAACATCGCCCTTCTTAACAGTACCGCCGGGTGTGGCTTTCTTAACAGAAGCAACGATGACATCGCCGATGTTAGCATACCTTCTTCTGGAACCGCCAAGTACACGAATGCACATAATTTCTTTAGCACCGGTATTGTCGGCAACCTTAAGGTAACTCTGTTGCTGTATCACAGTGTTTTCCTCCTTACAGACTACAAAGCTTTTTCGATGATTTCAACCACGCGCCAATTTTTATCTTTGGAGAGTGGTCTGGTCTCCATGATGAGAACTCTGTCACCGATGTTACAGGTGTTGTTTTCGTCATGGGCCTTAAGCTTAATAGTGTTTTTAATGATCTTCTTATAGAGTGGATGCTTTACGTTGTCTTCGATAGCAACTACAACGGTTTTTTCCATTTTGTTGCTTACAACTTTACCAACTCTGGTCTTACGAAGGTTTCTTTCGCTCATTCGATTACCCTCCCTCTTCCTTATGCATTAGCAGCGTCAAGAAGTTCTTTTTCGCGAATAACGGTTTTAATACGTGCGATATCCTTCTTAACTTCGCTGATGCGCATAGGATTGTCGAGCTGATTAATGGCGAGCTGGAAACGGAGATTGAATAATTCTTCCTTCAGTTCACCAAGTTTTTTGTTCAACTCAGCGATATTTAATTCTCTGTATTCCTTAACGTTCATTATTGCTCACCTTCCATTTCCTTTGTAACAAACTTACACTTGATAGGAAGTTTGTTTGCTGCAAGACGCATAGCCTCTTGAGCAAGTTCTTCAGAAACGCCGCCGATCTCAAACATAATGCGACCGGGCTTAACTACTGCTACCCAGTATTCAGGAGAACCTTTACCGGAACCCATTCGAGTTTCAGCAGGTTTAGCAGTGATAGGCTTATCCGGGAAGATTTTAATCCATACTTGACCGCCACGCTTGATGTAACGAGTCATAGCAATACGGGCAGCCTCTATTTGATTTGAAGTGATCCACGCCGGTTCAAGTGCCTGAAGACCAAACTGACCATGAGAAATTGTGTTACCTCTGGTTGCTTTACCGGTCATACGGCCACGCTGAACTCTGCGGTATTTTACACGCTTAGGTAATAACATTAGCGGGATCCTCCTTCCTTCTTGGATGTTTTCTTAACATCATGAAGGATTTCGCCCTTATAAAGCCAAACCTTTACGCCGAGACGGCCGTAGGTAGTAGCTGCTTCTGCAAAGCCGTAATCAATATCAGCTCTGAGAGTTTGTAGCGGAATAGTACCCTCATGATAGGTTTCTGCGCCGGCGATTTCTCTACCGCCAAGACGACCGGAAACGGTAACTTTGATACCCTTTGCACCAAACTTCATTGCACGACCGATAGCCATTTTCATAGCACGACGGAAGGAAACACGCTTTTCAAGTTGAACTGCGATGTTCTCAGCAATAAGTTGAGCATCCATATCCGGATTTTTGATTTCTACAATATTAATTGTGCAAGGCTTACCGAGCATCTTCTCACAAGTGAGACGAAGTTTCTCGATTTCTGCGCCGTTTCTACCGATAACCATACCGGGTTTTGCACAATGAATGTGGATTCTGACCTTGGACGCATTGCGTTCAATTTCAATTTTGGGAACGCCTGCAGACTGAAGAGTCTTCTTAAGGTACTTACGGAGGTTATAGTCCTCAACCAAAGTATCTCCGAAGACATTATCCTTGGCATACCAACGGGAATCCCAGTTTTTAATTACGCCAACACGAAATCCGTGTGGATTAACTTTCTGGCCCATAGTCTAACCTCCTTAATCCTCGCGTTCTTTAAGAACGATTGTCATGTGTGATGTTCTCTTTAAAATTCTGTGTGCACGGCCGTGATCTTTAGGACGAATACGCTTCAAGGTGGGGCCGGGACAAACAAAACATTCAGCTACATAGAGCTTAGAAACATCCATGTGATGATTGTTTTCAGCATTAGCGATAGCAGATGCTAAAAGTTTCTCAAGATACTCACAAGCAGACTTGGGAGTAAACTTCAAGATAGCCATTGCTTTATCTGCATCCTGATTGCGAATAAGATCCATCACGATTTTCACCTTACGCGGTGAAATACGAGCATATTTAAGTATTGCTCTTGCTTCCATAGTTAAACTCTCCTTTCGCCGCTTACTTTGTGGTCTTAGCACCGGCATGACCTTTGAAGGTTCTGGTGGGAGCAAACTCACCGAGTTTGTGACCTACCATATCCTCAGTTACATAAACCGGAACATGTTTGCGACCGTCGTGTACTGCGATGGTATGTCCGACGAAATCGGGGAATATGGTGGATGAACGGCTCCAAGTTTTGAGTACTCTCTTTTCACCGGCAGCGTTCATCTCCTGAATTCTTTTCATAAGAACGGGCTGCACAAATGGGCCCTTTTTAACGCTTCTACCCATAATTTTATCTCCTTTCGTCTGACTTACTTACGACGTTTTACGATATACTTATCGGTCGATTTGTGTTTCTTACGAGTCTTATAACCCAGAGCAGGTTTGCCCCAAGGAGTTACAGGACCGGGACGTCCGATGGGTGCTCTACCCTCACCACCACCGTGGGGGTGGTCACAGGGGTTCATTACAGAACCACGAACGGTAGGACGCCAACCCATATGACGCTTACGTCCAGCTTTACCGTAGTTGATATTGCTGTGCTCAGGATTACTTACCTGACCGATGGTAGCCATACAGTTAGCAGGTACGTTTCTGAGTTCGCCGGAAGGCAAACGAAGGAGTGCCATTCCGTTTTCTTTAGCCATAAGCTGAGCCATGTTACCGGCAGAACGAGCGAGCTGAGCGCCGCGACCTGCGTAAAGTTCAACGTTGTGGATAAAGGTACCAACAGGAATATTGGTAAGAGGAAGTGCGTTACCGGGTTTAATATCAGCATCAGGACCGCTTACGATCACGTCGCCTACCTTAAGACCGATAGGAGCGATAATGTAGCGCTTTTCCTTGTTTTCGTTATCGTACTGAACAAGTGCGATAAATGCTGATCTGTTAGGATCGTACTCAAGAGTAAGAACTGTTGCGGGAATACCGGTTAAGTCTCTCTTGAAGTCGATAACTCTGTATTTTCTGCGATTTCCGCCGCCTCTGTGGCGTACGGTGATGCGACCATAACTGTTACGGCCGGCATTTTTCTTTAAAGGTTCAAGCAAACTTCTCTCAGGCTTTACGTCGGAAAGTACGGAGTAATCCATACTGGTCATACCACGGCGGCCGGGAGTAGTCGGCTTATAATGCTTTAATGCCATTTTAATTCACTCTCCTAATTAGGCTTAGCGAAACCATTTTTGGTTTCATACATCACCTGAAGCATTCGCTTCTAGGCACTCAGATTACATAAGACCGTCGAAGAATTCGATTGTCTTGGAATCTGCTTTCAAAGTAACAATTGCTTTTTTCCAAGCAGCGGTGTAGCCTTCATAACGACCCATACGGCGAGCCTGACCACGTACGCTCATGGTGTTTACTTTAGCAACTTTTACCTTAAAGATTTCTTCAACTGCTTTAGCAATTTCAATCTTGTTGGCGTCTTTTGCTACCTTGAAGGTGTATTTCTTGTCGGCAATGCCGGACATGCTTTTTTCGGTAATAACCGGAGCAATAATGATATCCTGTGCGGTTTTCATTATGCGTACACCTCCTCAATCTTCTGTACAGCGCCCTTAGCGATTACTAAGGTTTCTGCATTGATAATATCGTAAGTGTTGATGGTGTTTACCTGAGCGGTCTTAACACCGGGGATGTTAGCGCAACTCTTGACTGCACAAGCATTGTTGTCTTCAAGAACGATAAGAGTTTTCTTACCGGCACCTATAGCCTTTAAGCATTCAACAACAGTCTTGGTCTTAAAGCCTTCAACTTTGAACTCATCAAGAACGATGAGGGCGCCGCCGAGAACTTTATCAGAAAGAGCAGACTTGAGTGCGAGTCTCTTTACCTTTTTATTAAGGTCGAAAGAGTAATCACGGGGCTTGGGTGCGTGCACGATACCACCGTGGATCCACTGAGGTGCTCTGGTAGAACCCTGTCTTGCGTGGCCTGTACCTTTTTGTCTCCAAGGCTTCTTACCGCCGCCGGAAACTTCGGAACGGGTTAAGGTAGACTGGGTGCCCTGACGCTGATTAGCGAGATAATTTACAACAGCCTGGTGCATAACAACTGCGTTAGGCTCGATTGCGAAGATGGCATCGCTTAATGTGATTTCGCCCACATTTTTACCTGCCATATCTAAAACTGCTACATTAGGCATAATTCAGTACTCCTTTCCCTTAGGCTTTAACGCTATCAAAAACAACTACGATTCCGCCCTTAGGACCGGGAACGGCACCCTTAACAGCGATAATGTTGTTTTCAGCATCAACTTTTACTACACTGAGGTTTTGAACGGTTACACGTTCGTTACCCAAGTGACCTGCCATTTTCTTGCCCTTGAAAACACGAGCGGGGTCGATAACACCGAGAGAACCACCGTGACGATGTACAGGGCCGGTACCGTGGGATTCTTTAAGACGGCTGAAGTTCCAACGTTTGATTACGCCGGCATAGCCTTTACCCTTAGAAGTACCTCTTACATCTACTGCATCGCCTTCAGCGAATACGTCAGCCTTGATGATGTCGCCTACGTTCATAGCGCTGATGTCATCAAAACGGAACTCGCGAAGAACCTTCTTCGGAGCAACGTCGCCTTTTGCGAAGTGTCCCTTCATAGGACCATTTACTTTAGAAGCCTTAAGATCGCCGTAGCCAATCTGTACTGCTTCATAACCGTCATTTTCAACTGTTTTCTTCTGAGAGATCACGCAAGGACCTGCTTCAATAACAGTTACCGGAATGACGTTTCCGTTTGCGTCAAAAAGTTGGGTCATACCAAGCTTTTTGCCTACAATACCTTTTTGCATTTTATTTTCCTCCTTGTAGTTATTGGTTGGGAATTACCCAACATGACCACTGACGGCAAAGATTAAAGTTTAATTTCAATCTCAACGCCGGCGGGAAGCTCAAGACCGGTCAAAGCTTCAACAGTTTTGTTGGAAGGTCTGATTACGTCTATGAGTCTCTTGTGAGTTCTGGTTTCGAACTGTTCACGGGAATCTTTATACTTGTGAACTGCACGAAGGATGGTTACAACTTCCTTTTCTGTAGGTAGCGGAACAGGACCCGATACTCTAGCACCTGTACGTTTAGCGGTTTCCACAATTTTTTCTGCAGACTGGTCTACAAGCGCGTGGTCGTAACCTTTGATTCTGATACGAATCTTCTCTTTTACTGCCATTATAGTCGCCTCCTTGTTAGTTTGGCGGGCTACCTCACACTGTGCCGTGTGTTTCATCACACTCCATTATAAAACCGGATCACTGGGGTTGCGGTGAATCCGGATACACAGGCAGGTTCGCAAGTTATCCTGCTGTGCTTAATAGTCTGAGGTATTGGTTCGCCCGGTTTAAAATCGGACATACTCCGTGGAAATTTCCTGACTCGAGGTCAGCCACCTCCCACATCAACGCATGACAATACGCCACTCGCGTACCTTGATATGATAACACAAAGCAAATATTATTGCAAGTATTTTTTTAAAATTGCAGAAAAATTTTATAACGAATTTTGTAAAATTTTTCGCGCAGTTTTTGTGCAATTTGACGAACGCTGTTTTAAAGCCAAACGCGCGTATATATTATATATAATGTAAGAGAAACGAGCGAATGACGCTCAGTTGCGTACACCCGCCCGTTTTATTTTTATTTTATTTCTTCTAAAAATTCTTTAATTCTTGAAAGAGCCTCTTCAATATGTGAAGTCGAATAACAGTAAGACGCACGAACAAAACCTTCGCCACTGTCGCCAAAAGCAGTACCGGGTACTATAGCGACCTTTTTAGCATATAACAGTTTTTCACAAAACTCGTCACTGGTCATTCCCGTACTTTTAATTGACGGAAAGGCATAGAAGGCACCTTTAGGTTCACGGCAGGTAAGTCCCATTTCGTTAAAGCCTTTAACCATTATCTTACGGCGCATATCATATTCTTCCATCATTTCCCTTACTTCTTCATCACAATTCTTTAACGCTTCCACCGCAGCATACTGCGAAGTAGTGGGGGCGCACATTATTGCAAACTGATGAAGTTTTGTGATTTGGCTTATAATTGGTTCAGGGCCGCATATAAATCCAAGTCGCCAACCGGTCATAGAAAAAGATTTCGAAAAACCGTTAATAACGACCGTTCTATCCTTTAAACTCTTTATATTTGCAGGTGAAACGTGATTTTTACCTCCAAAGGTTAACTCAGAATAGATTTCATCTGAAATAACAAGTATATTTGTATCCCTAAGAACTTCTCCTAAAGCCTCAAGGTCTTCCCTTTCCATAATTGCGCCGGTAGGATTGCAGGGATAAGGAAGAATGAGCGCCTTTGTTTTTGAAGTGATTTTTTCAATAAGTTCTTTTGCGGTTACTTTAAAATCATTTTCAGCCTTTGTGTTTATAATTACGGGTACGCCACCGCATACTCGCGTAATTGGCTCGTAACAAACATAACTAGGCTGAGGAATTATTATTTCATCACCGGGGTCGGTAATCACTCTTATGCAAGCATCAATTGCCTCGCTTCCGCCAACAGTTACAAGTATTTCGCTATTGTGACCGTATTTTAAATCGTACTTTCTTTCAAGATAACTTGAAATTTCCTGACGCAAAACTTCAAGTCCCCAATTAGATGAGTAACGGGTTTTGCCTTTTTGAAGAGTATTTATAGCACAGTTTCGGATTTTCCATGGCGTTGGGAAATCAGGTTCACCCACACCGAGAGAAATAACTCCCTCCATAGTGTTGGCAATATCAAAGAATTTTCTAATACCCGACCATTTAACATCACAAATCGTGCTGTTTAATATTTTGGTATAATCTATCATAATGAAACAGTTCCTCTTTCATCCGGTTCGTTATTTGAAAGTTCTACGTTAAAGTCTTTGTATCTGCGTAAAACAAAATGTGTTGCAGTAGATGTAACAGACTCGATAGTCGAAAGTTCTTTTGCCACAAACTGCGCAACTTCTTGAAAAGATTTACCCCTTACAACTACGTTAAGGTCATAAACGCCCGACATAAGATAGCAAGATTCTACTTCGGGATATTTTGTTATTCTTTCGGCGATTTCTTCAAATCCGTAACCTGCTTTAGGAGTTACCTTTAATTCGATTATTGCAGAAACGGAAGCATTATCAATACTTTCCCAGTCGATTACGGTTTTGTAACCGCGAATAAGACCGCTTTCTTCCATATTAAATATTTCTGCTTTTACTTCTTCTTGGCTCAAATTTGTTGCAAGAGCGATATCTTCAACACTCATTCTTGCATTTTTAGTTAATAACTTTAAAATTTGTTTATTCATTTCATTACCTCCTAAAAAATAAAAAATCCCGAACGCAATTGCGTTCAGGACGAAAATTTCCGTGTTACCACCTGAATTCGAAGTTACCTTCGCACTCTGTCGGTTTTTAAAAACCGTTCTCTGTAACGGGAGAACCCGTTCACCCTTAATTATTTCGAGGTGACGACTCAAAGACGGCTTCGCAGAGAAACTGCAGAAACTTTCACCAACCGTTTCCTCTCTACAACAGTTTTTATCTGTTACTACTTCTTGTCACAGTCTTTACTTTTTAATTATTATATCAGAAAAAAGCATTTTTGTCAATCCAGTAAATAAACGCCCTTTTCCATAACGGCAAAAGCGTAGCCGTCAACCTCTAAATACTGTTTTACAGGACTTGTAAATTCCTTATAAACCTCAAGGTCATAGCTATTAAGATCAATCTTTAAAATTTGCAACGTACCGGGATTGCATACATAACCTTTATCACCTTTCACAAAAATGTGCGACGGTTGTCTAAAGGGAGAGTTGGCGCCACCGCCTATACGGAGTTCTTCCCTCATAGTATTTATATTATATCGCACTACTACGTTATGCTCAGCATAACAAGTCCAAAGTTTATTTTCAAAAAGCGCTATAGAAGTAGGAGGAGCATTTTTATATAATAATTGCCCTGCCCACAAAACCGTCGAATCGGTATCAAGCAACTTAACCGTTCCGTCAAGTTCTATAATCAACATTCTATCATTAGGCAACGGAATACCTTTACAGGTTAGATAATTTTTAGTTTGTTCAACAAATAATCTATACGCTGCTCCAAACTTAGAAAGTTGATAAATGTTTTTAGCAACGTTAGTAACCTTGCCCGTTTCAAAGGAAATCATTTTAAATGCAACGGAAAGTTGGCTTTCGGTACGCTTTTCACAATAGGTGATTATAATTCCCTTTTCCATAGGTATAACATGAAGTATTTCGCCTTCAAATACCGTCTTCATTTAAAACATCTCCTTTCTCGATTTTTTATTTTACTACAATTTTTTTATAAGGTCAATAGTCCTTTTTTAGCCATACTGTCGGCAGCAAGAAGTACCCCCATTTGACCGCTGTGAAAGTTTAGACCACCCTGCATCCAAGCCGCAAATGGTTCTCTCAGTGGTGCATCAGCAGAAAGTTCAATAGAAGCACCTAAAGTAAAACTGCCTGCAGCCATAATAACTTCATCGGTATATCCCGGCATAGCCCACGGCTCAGGAGAAACGAAAGAATCTATAGGTGCGCCGCTTTGCATACCTTTGCAAAAAGCAATAAGCGCTTCTCTGTTACCCAAAATAACCGACTGAATAATATCGGCTCTGTCTTCACCGGGCATAGGCGATACACTATAACCAAGTTTAGAAAATAGCGCCGAACAATAAACCGCTGTTTTTAAAGCCTCACCTACCGTATGAGGAGCAGCAAACACACCCATATACATTTCTCGGTTGTGTCCGAGAGTGGCTCCAACTTCCCTGCCCACGCCCGGTGCAGTAAGTCTAAATGCGCACTGTTCAACAAGATCACGTCTACCTGCAATATATCCGCCCGTTGGAGCAATACCTCCACCGGGATTTTTTATCAAAGAACCTGCAATAAGGTCTGCGCCTACTTGGGTAGGTTCTTTTGTTTGCACAAATTCTCCGTAACAATTATCTACCATTATTATTGTTTCAGGAGATATTTCCTTAACTATTTTACAAAGTCTTTCAATCTTTTCAATAGAAAGGCTTGGACGAAGACTATATCCGCGAGAACGCTGAATATAAGCCATTTTATATGTATCTTCTTTTAAGGCTTTTATAACTGCTTCTTCATCAACGGTTCCGTTTTCTTTTAAATCAACCTGACTGTACTCTACACCGAAATCCTTTAATGAACCGTCAACGTGTTCATCAATACCAAGCACACCTATAAGTGTATCGTAAGGACGGCCCGTAAGACAAATCATTTTATCTTTGGGACGAAGAACACCGAAAAGCGCAACGCAAAGAGTATGAGTACCCGAAACAAAATTGTGTCTTATAAGAGAATCTTCGGCTCCCATACAGTCTGCCCAAAGTTTTTCAAGGGTATCTCTGCCTATATCGTCATATCCGTAACCTGTAGAAATGCCAAGATGCATTTCACTTACTTTATGTTTTATAAAAGCAGATAACACCTTTTGCTGATTAAACTGCGCAATACTGTTTATTTTTTCAAACTGTTCTTTGGTTTCTTCAATAATTTGCTCATCCAAAGATAACAGTTTTTCGTTAACGTCAAAAAAAGTTTGTTTCATTATTCTTCCTCACAATACGCGGCTTCGCCGATTAAAGTAAAACCGTTTTTTATATAAAAATCTTTATTTTTTTCTTCGGCGCAGGCATAAACGGTTCTTTGCCCCGCTTTATTTAAAATCATTTTTACAAGTTGACTGCCAAGACCCTTGCCACGCTTATTTTTCGGAGTGGCTATGCCGTTTATAAGTCCTTGATTTTCGGTATAAAACAAAAGCGCTCCGCCACCGTCTTTTAATACGTAATCGGCGCATGAATGTAAAGTTCTGAATGTAACGTCGGCAACAAATCCGTCAGAATCTTCAATGCTTAACCCTTCGCTAAGACATTCCATAAGTTTTCTTGGGGTGCCGTCTTCACCTTTTTCAGAACTTTCATAAGGCGGACTGATTTTAAAACAAAGACATTTTTCGTTTATTTTAAGATTTAGTTTTTCGACAGTTTTAACAGAAGTGAAAATTCCGCTAAAACCCACGAATTTTAAAAAATCTTTTAATTCGTCAACATCTCCGCCGTTTTCGTAAAGACTTATATAACCGCCCACCTTTGCTATAACAGCATAAGGTTTTCCATCGCATTTTATACCGCTGTAAAACTGCGCCACCCTATCGTAATCTTTATATGCCTTATAGGAACATCTGATTTTAACAAGGGCAACGTCATCAGTTTTTCCAAAATCATCATTGTATTCTTTAATTATCACTTTATTTCACCGGAGCAAATTTTACTGCATAGTTCACAAGCAAGTTTTTCAAGATTTAATATATCAGAAATGTTACATACGCTAGAACCTGTATGAATATATCTGCAAGGAACCGAAAGAGCAATGGTGCGTACGCCTTCTTTAGTTAAATGCACTGCACCTGAATTGTTTCCGCCCGTTACCGCTGATTTTGTTTGATGGGGAGTATTGCATAAAAGCGCCGCATCGTAAAGACCTCTGTCATAAACCGTGGCTTTATCCATAAAGGAAACTGCAGGGCCTTTTCCCAAGGCGCACACCTTATCTTCATCTGCAACACCTGCAATATCTGCCGCCGTTGTAGCCTCAAGACATATTGCAAAATCAGGATTTACTCCAAATGTGGCAGTCCTTGCTCCGCGAAGACCTACCTCCTCCTGAACGGTAAATGTGGCGTAAAAATCATATTCATCATAATTTTTTATCATAGAAATAAGCGTAGCACAACCAACCCTATCGTCCAATGCTTTTGCTTTTAAATTTTCATTTCCCATTAATAAAAATTCGCTTATAAAGGTTGCCATATCGCCAAGACGCACGGTTTTTAAGGCTTCCTCTTTGGTTGAAGCGCCAATATCAATATAAAGACTATTTTCCTTTGGTGGTGTTTCCTTTTCATCAGCCGAACAAAGATGAACGGGCTTGCAACCAATTACACCTACGGTTTTGCCTTCAATTAAAACTTTTTTGCAAATAAGCGCAGAAGAATTTATTCCGCCTACAACCGAAAACTTTAAAAAGCCGTCAGACGTAACACCCGTTATTATTAATCCGACCTCGTCTATGTGGGCGTCAATCATAATTCTTTTGTCAGGAGTTTTCTTCCCCTTTTTAAAAGCGATAATGTTGCCAAGCGCATCAGTTTTCACCTGTGCATAATCTTTTATTTCGTCTATTATAATTTGGGCAACGTTTTTTTCATTTCCCGAAACACCATCGGCAAGGCATAGTTTTTTAAGCAGTTCAATCATTGTTTACGCCTCCCGATAAAATGTATTTTAGCAGTAAATCTACAGTTGCCTCAATATCGCGTATATCAACTATTTCGCAATCGGTATGCATATTACGAAGAGGAATAGAAACAAGTCCGCAGGATATTCCCTCTTTAATTATTGAGATTACGTCGGCATTTGTTCCCGTGGTTGAACCCATAATTTCATTTGTAAAGGGAATATTGTTTTTAACAGCAATATCTTCTAAAGTACGGGTTATATTTCTGCAAAGTATTGGAGAAACACCAATCATAACTCCGCTTCCAAGGGGTGAACAATCATCGCCCTTTACGTCAGGCGCATCGCCGAAACTAACGTCAACTATTATAGCCTCATCGGCATTTATTCCGTAAGCGGCAGTTCTTGCCCCTCTAAGTCCAAGTTCTTCCCCTTCACTAAATAAAAATTTTACGTTTACGGGAAGATTTTCTTTTTTCAGTCTTTCTGCTAAAAGTGCAAGCACCGCACAGCCTGCGCGGTTATCAAGACTTTTAGAGGTTACTCTGTTTTCGCCCAAGGGGAAAAATTCACCGTCAAAGGTTACGTAATCGCCCACGCTGATTATTTCTTTTGCCTTTTGCAAAAGTCCTGTATCTATTTTAATTTTGCTTAAATCAGAAAACTTTTCATTATCCTTAGAAAGATGAGGCGGAGTGCTTATGAACACACCCTTAACCCTTTCTTTTCCGTGAATAATCACCTGTTTTGTAGGAAGTTGACGTAAATCGATTCCACCGCAATTTGATACGGTAAGAAAACCTTTTTCATCTATATTAGTAACGGTAAAACCTATTTCATCCAAATGGGCATCAATAAGTATAGTCTTTTTGCAGTCTTTATTTATGGTTGCAACAAGACCTTGATTTCCTATTTTTTCAGTTTCAGCATAAGGCGAAACAACGCGCCCGAGAATTTCACGGGCGCCGCTTATATGACCTATTGAAAAACTTAAAGTCAATTCTTTTAAAAGTTCTTTAATATCCATTATAAATTATTTACCAATTCCTTAAAGTATTTACCTCTTGCTTCAAAATTCGGGAAAGCATCAAAAGATGCGCAAGCAGGAGAAAGTGTAACTATATCGCCGCTTTGAGCCTTAGCACTTACGATTTCTAAAGCCTCTTTAATATCGTTTACCCTTACTATTTCGGGAACACCGTTATAATGAGGATGTTCTAATACAGCCTTTTCAATAGCGGCGGCAGTCGGGCCTGAAAGAGCCATAAATTTAACCTTTTCGATAATATACGGCGCTAAGGGTTCAAAGGGTATGTGTTTATCGTAACCGCCCGCAATAAGCATTACTTTTCTATCAAAGGATTTAAGACCTGCTATGGTACGTGAAGGACTGCTTGCGATAGAATCGTTAAAGTAGCGTACGCCGTTAACCTCTCTTACAAGTTCGTTTCTATGCTCAACACCCATAAATTCTTTAGCAACCTTGCGGATGTTGTCAGCGCTTACGTATCCCCAAACGGCAGAAATAGCCGCAAGATAATTTTCTACGTTGTGGTCACCGATTATAGAAATGTTATCTCTGTGCATTACGGGTACGTCCATACCTCTGTACGCCATATGAATGGTTCCGTCGGTATCAAGCCACGCGCCGTTTTTAAGAGGTCTTTCCATACTAAAACTTAAAGACTGACCGCGTACGTGACGGGAAAAACCGGAAGTAATTTCATTGTCGCGGTTAAGTACGGTACGAGAAAAAGCATTTTGATGCATTAAAATATTTTTCTTTGCCTCAACGTATTCATCCATATCCTTATGAATATCAAGATGGTTTGGAGCAACGTTTGTAACTACTGCTACGTCGGGGCTTTTTCTCATAGAAATAAGTTGGAAAGAAGAAAGTTCGGCAACAACGAAATCGTCAGGCTCAATTTCGGTTATTCTTGGAAGCAAAGGTTTGCCGATATTTCCGCCTATGTGAACCTTTTTGCCCTCTGCTTCAAGCATTTTTGCAATAAGAGTTGTAGTGGTGGTTTTACCGTCAGAACCTGTAACCGCAAAAATAGTTGCAGGACAAAGGTCAAAGAAAACTTCCATTTCGCTTGTAACGGCAATACCGCGTTTTCTGGCCATATCAAGTTCCGGAATATAAAAATTCATTCCGGGAGTACGGAAAATTATATCTACTTCAAGGTCGTCAAGGTATCTTTCGCCAAGACGGAGTTCTGCACCTGCATTTTCAAGTTCGTCTGCAAGTGCGCCTATCTGCGCTCTGTTTCTTCTATCACAAGCAATTACCCTTGCGCCCTTGCTTATAAAATCAAGTATTAAAGGAGTGTTGCTTACACCTATTCCGCAAATTGCTATTTTTTTGGTGGAAATATGTTGCCAAAACTGTTTGCAATCCATAAATTCCGCCCCTTCCGTAGTTATTATAAATTATATATATTTCTATTATACTTATTATTGCCAAAAATATCAACAGAAAATAAAAAAATAACCGACGGTTTTTTCGCCGTCGGTTATTTAAAAAGTTTTATTAATCGTCGATAGAAGTGTCGGTTGCTTGGTTATAAATATCTATAACTTCCTGACTTGGTGCCTTTGTGCAAAGGGTAACAACTATCGAAACTATTGCGCCTATAACGAAACCGGGGATAATTTCGTATACGCCGGTGTTATAAACAACAGCATCGGTAACGGTACTTGTAAAGAGAACAAGCCAAGCAATATCAGCGGCAGCGCCTGCTACAATACCTGCAACTGCGCCTGCGTAGTTAAAGCGTTTCCAGAAAAGTGAAAGAATAACTACAGGACCGAAAGCAGCGCCGAAAAGACCCCATGCGTTTTCAACCATTGCCATAATGTTCGAAGCCCAAGGATTAGTGCCTTTAAGACCCGAAAGAGAAATAAGAAGCGCTACTATGGTTACAATGAGAACTACAATTCTACCAACCCAAAGCAGTTCTTTGTCGCTTGCCTTATTGCGTCTTATAATAGGTTTATAAATATCGCTTGTAAAGGAAGAAGACGCAACAAGAAGTTGAGAGTCAGCGGTAGACATAGAAGCGGCGATAATTGCGGAAAGAAGAACACCTGCAATAAATCCGGGGAAAATATCGTCAACTATTTTGATAAATACGTTTTGCTGAAGACCTGCAGGAATCAAAGATACTGCAAGTGAAGTTCCGTCAGTAAACATATATGCACGAGCAAAATAAGCAATTGCTATTGCTGCGCCAAGGGTAAGAATAACCCAAACAATTGCAACTGAAGAAGACTTTTTAACCATTGAAGACTTCTTTATAGACATAAATCTTACAAGAATGTGAGGCATACCGAAGTAACCAAGTCCCCAACCTAGACCCGAAGCAATATCCTGCCAACTTGCAGTAAAGGGGTTGGAATTAAATGCTGTAACGCCGTCAGCAAATGCAGTTTTGTATGTATCGTCAAAATCGCCTAATGAGAACATAATAATCGGAACTGCAAGTAATGCTACGAGCATTAAAATACCCTGGAAAAAGTCGGTCCAACAAACAGCCTTGTAACCACCCATAAAGGTATAAACAAGAATTATTGCGGCAAAGAGTATCATTGCAAGTTGCTTTCTTGTTTCAAACCAAGGAATAACCGAGCAGAATACTGTAGTACCTGCGTTAAATGCAGATGCAACGTATACGGTAAATGCTATAAGGAAAATAACTGCGCATATAACCTTTAATGCAGGGCTAGAGGAAGCAAAACGGTTAGTAAGATACTGTGGAAGTGTTATAGAGTCGCCTGCAGCCTTTGAAAAACGGCGAAGACGTCTTGCCATAATCACCCAGTTAAGAATAGTACCAAGCGCAAGACCGATACCTATCCAAACCTTACCCATACCAAAAGCAAGAATACTTCCGGGGAAGCCCATCAAAAGCCAACCGCTCATATCAGACGCCTGAGCGCTCATAGCGGTTACCCACGGGCCCATAGAACGTCCGCCAAGGAAATAATCCTTTTCACCACTTTGTTTTCTTGATTTAAGGAAGAAAACAAAACCAATTGCAAGCATGGCTAAAAAGTAAATTACAAAAGCCATAAGTTTTGAGATATTCATAAAATCTCTCCTTCTTTAAAAAATAGAACAAAAACAGTATAACACACCTTTTTACAAAAATCAATGCAGAACTAAGTATAGACTAATTTCCGTACATAGTTCTGCATTTTGTGTATTTTATATTGTTTTAAAAGTAATTTTAACTAGACTGTAGTCTATACCAAAAATCGTACTAAAAATAAACTTACGCTTTTTCGATTTTTTTAAGGAAAAAGGGCAGTAATTTTGCCGAATAATCGCTTAAAGAATAATCACCGTTACAAAGGCACCAATCGTATATTAGCGCCCTTTCGCAAAAGGCGTAATATTTAACAATATCGTTAACCGACTGTTCTTTTGTAATCTCGCCCTTGTCCTGACCCATAATAACTATTTTTCTAAGCAATCTATAGTAAACTCTATTGTGGTCAAGAAGTTGCTTTTCACTTTTGGTAAGCAGTTGTGTAGAATAAAGTCTTTTAATAAGTTCAAGGTCAACGGTGCTTTCAATCATTTCAAAAAGTTGACGGTTTAAAAATATAAGAATATCCACTGCGTTTATTTGAGTGTTTATAGCGTTTTCAAGTTCTTCGTATTTTTCATCAAAAAGATATGCAAGGGTACCAAGCAAAGCATCCTTACTGTCAAAGTAATGGTAAAACGAACCCTTTGACGTGGCTGACGCTTTTATAATATCTTCTACCGTTGTATCTTCATATCCTTGCTCGTAAAAAAGTTTCCACGCAGCCGATACTATTTTTCCCATGGTATTTTTAGCAGTTTTTTTAGGCATAAGTATCACTCCCTAAAAATAATATCATAGTTTTAAAAAATTTACAAGAAAAGAACTCGGAAACCCCAAGTTCTTTTCAATTCAACTATTCTATTCCTGCGAGTTTAAGTTTTAGAGCAGCAAGGTCGGTGGCGTTAACAATTCCGTCTTCGTTTAAGTCGCCTGCAAGTAAGTTTGATTCTTCGAGTTGATTCAAACCTGCAAGGAATAACTTCATAACCGCCAAGTCAGTAGAGTTAACGTTCCCGTCACCGTCAAGGTCACCTAGGGTATAAGCAATATAACCGCAGATTCCGCATATTCCGTTTTCGTCAAGGCTATGGTCTGGCACTTCGCGTTCCAATTCACATACGTTACAAATTGAATCGCATTCATTATCATAAGTATGGGTAACTGTTCTAACATCTTCACAGACATTGCAAGCAGTATCACAAGTGTTATCATAAGTGTGTCCGAGATTTTCAATAGTTTTTTCCTCTTGATGATCACAGAATTTACAGATATATAATTCCTTGCCCGGTTCGGTGCAACTAACTTCTTTTAATACTTTTGAGAGTTGCATTTGATGTTCACCCTCAACAACCAATAATGAACTTGATGTTATTACTGTACCATTTGTTGCTACTATTTTAACAACCGTTTCACCCGGATAAACGGATAACACTTTAGCACTACTGGACTGCCTATAATAAGAACCCAAAGATACAATAGAACTTGAAACATTGGTTATCTTTGCTATAGATGTGTCTTCTATCAAAAATTCAAATTCTTTCGACGCTTCATATGACAATGTAATCGCTTCATCGGTGGCGATAATGAAATCAAAAGTTTTTGATGAATTGCAAGTTTTACACGTTGCGGTATTTTCGCCTTTTTTTACGTAGATGTGCCTAGGCACTTCACGTTTTAACTGACATTTGTTACAGTTGGCGTCACAATCGTTGTCATAAATGTGATCAGGAACTTCTCTCTCTAACCCACATTCATTACAATCTTTATCGCAATCATTGTCGTATATATGGTCAGGAGCATTTCGTTCTGATTCGCATATATTGCATTTTGTATCACAAGCATTATCATAAGAGTGTGGAATTATTCTAATATATTCACAGACATTACATATTCCATCACAAGTGTTGTCATAGGTGTGCCCAGGCACTTCACGTTTTAACTGACATTTGTTACAGTTGGCGTCACAACCGTTGTCATAAATGTGATCAGGAACTTCTCTCTCTAACCCACATTCATTACAATCTTTATCGCAATCATTGTCGTATATATGGTTAGGAACATTTCGTTCTGATCCGCATATATTGCATTTTGTATCACAAGCATTATCATAAGAGTGCGGAATTATTCTGACATATTCACAGACATTACATATTCCATCACAAGAGTTATCGTAGGTATGGTCAGCCAGACCTATACAAGAATCATAATACCATGTAGCATCGGTGAATGAGGAGTTATTTGACCCTATAGTAATTTTTCCTTTATCCTCGCTACTGCCTTTATAAAACACATTTTTTAAAGAGCACCCAAAAAATGCCTCCCTTCCTATACTCGTTACACTTTTACCTATGGTAACGGAGCTTAGTGAATCGCATAAATAAAACGCACGATCTCCAATACTTGTTACACTGTTACCTATAGCAACGGAGAACAGTGAATCGCAACAACTAAATGCGTTACTTCCAATACTTGTTACACTATTACCTATAGTAACGGAGAACAGTGAATCGCAATAAAAAAAAGCAGTATCTCCAATACTTATTACACTATCAGGAATGGTTACGCTTGTGAGTTTTGAGCAATAAGAAAAAGCATAATTTCCTATACTTGTTACATTATTAGGAATGGTTACGCTTTTTAGGGATGTGCAATCATAAAATGCATAATTTCCTATACTTGTTACGCTATCAGGTATGGTTATACTTGTAAGGGATGAACAACCCCTAAATACACCACCTCCTATACTTGTTACGCTATCAGGTATGGTTATACTTGTAAGAGATGAACAACCCCTAAATACATCACCTCCTATACTTGTTACAATATCGGGGATGTTTATGGAGGTCAGTGAAGAGCAACCTTCAAATGCATAATCGCCTATACTTGTTGTACTATCACCAATAGTTACGCTGGTAAGAGATGTGCAATCAGAAAATGCAGAACTATCTATACTTGTTACGCTATCAGGTATGGTTATACTTGTAAGGGATGAACAACCGCTAAATACACCACCTCCTATACTTGTCACACTATCAGGTATGGTTACACTTGCAAGGGATTCGCAATAATAAAATGCATCCACTCCTATACTTGTTACACTATCAGGGATAATTACACTTGTAAGGGAAGAACAATTATAAAATGCATAATCGCCTATACTTGTTACACTATCAGGGATAATTACGCTTGTAAGAGATAAGCAACAATAAAATGCCCCACTTCCTATACTTGTTACACTATCGGGGATGGTTATAGTTTTTAGGGAATCGCAATTCCAAAATGCAGAACTTCCTATACTTGTTATGCTATCGGGGATGGTTATACTTGTAAGGGAAGAGCAATTAGAAAATGCTCTATATCCTATACTTGTTACGCTATTGGGTATAGTAATATTTGTAAGGGAATCGCAATAATAAAATGCATAATCTCCTATACTTGTTACGCTATCGGGGATGGTTATAGTTTCTAGGGAATCGCAATCTTCAAATGCCCTACTTCCTATACTTGTTACACCGTTTTGTATTATTACTTGAGTTATACTTCTTCCCCATGGTGAAGATGAATAAGAGTAATAATTTGCCATCGCACCATTACCACTAATAGTAAGGACGGTACCTTCAAGCGACCAAGTACAACTTCCTGTAGTACCGCTGGTTGCCGCAGAAACGTTTAGTGACTGCAGTGGCAATGCCGCAAGAATAAGAGCAAGGCAGATTATAATTGATAAAACCTTTTTCATTTGTAGCAAATCCCCTTTTGTTTTTTATTACGTAGATATTTTAAACCTTTATTTACGAAAAGTCAATTGCGTTATAAACATAACGCAAAAACGCTCGCTACTACGGATTCCGTAGCGGTATTCTATTATTTAGAATTTTTGTTTTTCATTGTGCAAAGGAGCCACCGCCTATCCTTCAAGTTTGAGTTCGAGGCAAAATTAAACAACAATGCCGAGAATGTTTACACGTTGTTTACATCGTTGTTTACATCAAAACCCTTATAAATAAAGGCTTTTAGCCAAATGTAAACATTGTAAACAACGTTTCTATAAAAGATTTAATTTTAAAAAAAATATTATATTTTTTTATTAGAAAATAATATATATAAAGTATTGTTTACATTGTTGCTTTGTTTACATCGCGAATATAACTGCGAAGCAAGGGGAAGGATTATTCTCTATAACAGTAGACTAAAGTACCTTTTATGGTACGTTGCCTCCTGTATAATGTAATCAGAAAGGAGATAAAAAAACATTATAAAAAACTCTTGACAAACTCGAAAATACAGTTTATAATAAAATTATAGAAAAAGAACAAATGTTCTTTTGGGAGGAAATCAGTATGAATTTAGTAATAATAAGCATTTTAGAGATATTTGCAGTAGGCTTTACCGTTTGGTGTCTTTTTAACGAGAAAAAACTTATAGCCTTTGAAAAAAGATTTATCAGAAATATTAAGCGCCGTCGTTTTAAGGTTATTAAAGGCAACAAAAGCATAAGCAAATACTACGCATAAAAAAAGTTCCGAAGTCACCTTCGGAACTTTTTTGTTATATTAAATTATTTGTTTGCTTCAATAAAAGAAACAACGTCGCCGATGGTTTTCATCTTTTCGATTTCCTCATCGGGAATGTCTACGCCGAATTCATCTTCCAAAGCCATAAGCATTTCAACTACGTCAAGGCTATCGGCGTTAAGATCTTCATTAAGTCTGGTTTCAGCAGTAATAGTTTCTGCATCAATTTCAAGTTGCTCAGCAACAATTTCTTTAAGTCTTTCGAGAATCATTTGAATACTCCTTTAATTATTGATAATAAACAATATGTTTACTAAGAAAATAATATGAAAAAAATGCTATTTTGTCAATAGTTTTTTTGTTTTTGACAAAGAAAGCAAAATATGGTTGCAAAAATTTATTATATAAAGTATAATATCATATGATATTTATTTAATATGGTGATATGAATGGCAAAAGAAAAATTAGTTAAAGAAATTACGTCTATGGACGAAGATTTCGCAAAATGGTACACTGACGTTGTATCAAAAGCAGAACTTATGGATTACTCTTCGGTAAAGGGTTGTATGATTATACGTCCTTACGGTTGGGCAATTTGGGAAAACATTCAAAAAATAATGGACGGTATGTTTAAGGAAACAGGTCACGAAAACGTATCTATGCCTATGTTTATTCCCGAAAGTCTTTTACAAAAAGAAAAAGACCACGTTGAAGGTTTCGCTCCCGAAGTTGCTTGGGTAACACACGGCGGTAATGAAAAATTAGAGGAAAAACTTTGTGTTCGTCCTACTTCCGAAACCCTTTTCTGCGACCACTATAAAAATATTATTCATTCTTACAGAGATTTACCTAAACTTTATAATCAATGGTGCAGTGTCGTAAGATGGGAAAAGACTACACGTCCTTTCCTTCGTTCCCGTGAATTCCATTGGCAAGAAGGTCATACCATTCACGCAACTGCTGAAGAAGCACAGGCAGAAACAATTCAAATGCTTAACGTTTATGCGGAATTTGCCGAAAAATATTTGGCTATTCCCGTTATAAAGGGCGTTAAAACCGAAAAAGAACGTTTTGCAGGCGCTGTTAATACATATACAATAGAAGCAATGATGCACGACGGAAAAGCACTTCAAAGCGGTACTTCTCACTTCTTTGGCGACGGTTTCGCAAAGGCTTTCGGAATTCAGTTTGCCGATAAAGATAACAAACTTTCAACACCTTTCCAAACTTCTTGGGGCGTTTCTACCCGTCTTATAGGCGCGATCATAATGACACACGGCGACGATAACGGACTTGTTCTCCCCCCTGCAGTTGCTCCTATACAACTTGTTATCGTACCTATTGCTTCCCACAAAGAAGGCGTTACCGAAAAAGCAACCGAAGTTTATGAGAGAATGAAAAAGGTATGCAGAGCAAAAATTGATACTACCGATAATTCGCCCGGTTGGAAATTTGCCGAATATGAAATGAAGGGTGTTCCCCTACGTCTTGAACTCGGTCCCCGTGACATCGAAAATAATCAATGTATTATTGTTCGCAGAGATAACGGCGAAAAGACGGTAGTAAGCCTTGACAACCTTGAAGAAGAAGTATTAAAACTTCTTGATGCAGTTCGCGACGGACTTTACAACAAGGCGCTTGCTAACAGAACCGAAAAAACTTATCAGGCAACCACTTTAGAAGAAATGACTCAGATTGCCGACACAAAGCCCGGTTTCATAAAGGCTATGTGGTGTGGAGACAGAGCCTGTGAAGAAACCCTTAAAGAAAAAGCAGGTGTTTCTTCAAGATGTATGCCCTTTGAACAGGAAAAAATCAGTGACAAATGTGTTTGTTGCTCAAAACCTGCAAAACAAATGGTATTTTGGGGCAAAGCATATTAATATTAAAACCCGTAAACCAATTAAGGTTTACGGGTTTTGTTTATTGTTTTTCCAAATCGGTCAGTCGATGATTAATAACCTTTATTTTTTCTTCGATAACGGGAACGCGTCTGGCAAAATTATTATGAAGTTCCACCTTTTTTTCAAGTTCACTGATACGGTAGTTTGTCAGTTTTGCAGAAGCCACAATGCCGCCTAAAGTTCCCATCATAGTACCAAGAAAAGAAATAAAAGCAATTAGTATTTCTTTACTCATTATCTTCTCCTTTTTTGTGCCCTACAACCCAATTTTAACATTTTAATATGCGACATTCACCGACATAAAAAATAAAACCCGAGAATAAATTCTCGGGTTTTTTATTACGCTGCTTGTTGCACAGTATCGTCGGGAGTTGGCTCGGGTTCGGGAGTAGGATCGGGTGTAGGAGTAGGATCGGGAATTATCTCAGAACTATCATCCGAACTGTCGCTTCCGCTACTATCATCACTACTGCTACCCTCACTGCTACTGCCTTCACTACTTGAAGAAGCATTAGGATCTTTTAAGGAATAACGAGAACTAATAAGTTGTTCGCGTTTAATAACTTCGCCGTCTTTCCAAAGAATTCTATATGCTACTACGTCGTAATAACTGCCCGGAACGCGTTTTACGGTACTGCTTTCAAAAGTGATTTCGTCGTAGGTGTTATCGGGACAACCGTAAATATTTACAGTCAATTTTCTGCCATCCATAATACACTGAATATATACGGGATAACCTGTATTATTTTTAAGTTTTAAGTCTTTACTCGGATAGTCAACGGTAGCATCAAAACCAACCTTACAGTAGGTAGAGGGATAGGTGTGATTAAAACGGGTATCTATAGCAAGGTTTGCGCGAAGAGCCGCATTATAAATAGTGGTACTTGCCTGACAGATACCGCCGCCGTAACCGTTAGTAAACTGACCGCCGGAAATAACCTTTGCAGGAACCCATCCGCCCGAAGCAAGATTACTGTTACCTGTACAGCCGTTAAAGGACCAAATAGCGCCCGGTTCAATTACACTGCCGTCACACATTTCCATAGCCTTCTTCATATTTTTAGTAGAGGCGGCGCTTGCGGTAGAGGTAGTTGAAAATGTGCCGATAATCTGAATTTTTTCCTTTAATTTAGCAACGGTAATTTCAGCCAAAATGGGATCGTTTGTAGCAACAAATTCGCCTGTTTTTTGACCGTTTGCAATAAAGTTTTCAATATCCTTTTTAATATTTTCAACTGTAATATTAATACCGTCTTTTTCTTCTTCGAACTGAACGCCTGCGGCTGTTACACCCTTAAATGTAGCATTAACGGGGTCCTGTTTAAGTTCAGTTTGAATGGCGGTAATAACGTCAGCCATTTTTTCGGTATCAATAGTTACGTCAACCTGAAAACTTTTAACGTTATTTCTTATACCTTCGCCACGCATTACAGCCACGCAATACGCTTTTGCTTCTTTAAGAGCGTCGGTACAATCAATAGAAAACACTATATCTTTACCTTCAAGTTGATAACTTTTATCTCTTGCAGTAATTTTAATGCTATAGGCAGACTTATCGCTTTCCTGAGCGTTAATGATTGCTCGTTTTGCCTGATTTTTAGTCATGCCGCCTACGTCAATACCATTTATGGTAACCTCGTCAAAATAGCGGAAACCGATTCCCTGACCTACACCGATTTTTGCAAAGAACTCAGGCATAGGTTTACTGCCATTTCGCCAGGGTGCAGAAACAAAATGCATTACCGTACAAATTAAAGCAACTGCCACCAAAATACCGGCAACGATAATAATAGGTGTTTTAAACCTTTTAAAATCAAACTGCTTTTTGTTTTTATTAGGCTTTACTTTACCTTCGGTATCTTCGTTAATAACGAAAACATCATTTTTCAATGAATTGTTAGCCATAAGTACACTCCATTATAAATTTTATAAATTTTCATACAAACCAATAATACACTATTGCCGCCAAAAAATAAAGTATTTTTTTAAATTGCAACAAAATTGTAATTATTTTACTAGTAAAACTGCACAAAGAAACCCCGATAAACCGGTGATTTATCGGGGAAACTTATATATAGTTTAATCAAGCACGTTTGCTTTTAAAAATTCTTGTAAGGTTTTTGATATAAGTCTTTGCTGAGATGCATCGGGATGTCCGTTTTCGCCGGCATTTAAACTGTTGGGCACGTCACATAGATAATAACCGTTTTCACTTCCGCCACACTCAGTTATTGCCTTATTGGCGGCTTCGCGATATTTATTTGTCATACCGCCCGATACCCAAACAATTCTAGCATTGGGATTATATGACTTAACCCTTTCAATAAGAAGTTTCATACCGTTTGCAAGTTCATTAACCTTTGCATCGGTATTAATACCGCCAAGACCGGAATTATCGTTTGTGCCAAGATAAATTACTACGACGTCTGCCTGACGCGATTCACTATAAGGCGTTGTAGTAAAAGAATTTCCTTTATAAGTTTCTTTACCCATCATAGTATAACTACCACGGGTAGCACCTTCTTCGCCAAAGGTAAATTTATAATAGGTATCTCCAATAAATTCCGTTGCTGCAGCTACCGTCATAGGTAACCACATTACTGCTAAAAGCATTAAAATCACTAATAAAACACTTAAAATCTTTTTCATTTTATCGCCATTAAATTTTAGTTACGTAAAATTATATCACACTTTAATCGAAAATCAAACAATAAAAAACGGGGTAAAACCCCGTTTTTTATTCAAAATATATTTTATTTTTCATAGCCTCTAACATAACTGTTGCGCTTTTTTCGTTGGTCGCAAGCGGTATTTTTTGCACATCGCAAAGACGAAGCAATGCAGAAACGTCTGGTTCGTGAGGTTGCGCAGTAAGCGGGTCCCTTAAAAAGATAACCAAATCCATATTTCCGTCAGCAAGCATAGCGCCTATTTGTTGGTCACCGCCCAAGGGACCGCTTTTCATTCTAAAAATAGAAAGTCCGGTTTCACCCATAATAAGAGTTCCTGTAGTTCCGGTAGCGTAAAGTTCGTGACCGTTAAGAACGTCTTTATATTTTTTGGCAAGTTCAATTATATCGTTTTTCTTTTTGTCGTGTGCAATTAAAGCAATTTTCATATTTTTCCTCTCAAATTAATTTCTACTATTGTTTTAACATAAAATTCAACAAAAATCAATAATTTTGTCGCCTATCTCTTTACATTTTTAAAATATTAATATATAATATGTAACGATTATTAAATACATAAAATTCGGTGATGTTATGATTTCAGTATTTACAAACGTTGCGACACTTATAGTTTTTGCTTCTATTGGTTACATTCTTGCAAAATGCAAGTTAGCAAAACCTGAGTATGGCCAATTATTATCTACTCTTTTAGTTTACGTTTTTTCTCCCGCAATGCTTTTTCAAACCTTTTCAAGAAACTTTAACGTAAACTACATTAAAGAAAACTATTCTTTAATGCTCGTTTCCTTAACTATACTTGCTATTCTTATAGTTATTTCTCTTTTTGTTCCAAAACTTTTAACAATCCACCCGTATAAAAGAAAAGTTTACGAATACTCTATGATAATTGCAAACTACGGATATATGGGTTATCCTTTAACCAAAATACTTTTTGGCGAACAGGTATTACTTAACGTTATGATGTTTGCGCTTCCTCTTTCGGTATACATCTTCACCTACGGACTATGCAGACTTACCAATACCGGCGTAAATCTAAAGAAACTTATCAATCCGTCCATTTTGGCTATTTTATTCGGTATGGCATACGGACTTTCGGGACTTAAACTTCCTACAGTCGCAAACGACTTTTTAAGCACCGCTTCCGCTCCTATGGGAGTTGTGGCAATGCTTCTTGCAGGCATTACCGTTTCTGAATACAAATTCAGCGAACTGCTACGCTATAAAGCCAACTACTTCGTAGCAATCTGGAAAGTGCTTATAGTTCCTCTTGCAGTCGGATTTGTTTTGGTAAATATCTTTAACCGCCCCGATATTGCTCAGGTAGCGCTTATGGTTTACGCAATTCCTTGCGGTCTTAACACTATAGTATTCCCAAAACTTGTTGGAGAAGATTGCAGTACCGGTGCCGCCCTTGCTCTTATTTCAAGTATTCTTTCGGTAGGTACCATTCCCCTTTGCCTTTACATTTTCAATCTTATATAAGAAAAAACTTCTCGAATTTTTCGAGAAGCTTTTTTTACTTTCTTAAATGCTTTATTTTTCTTTCTTCAACGCCAATGCCTGCGGCAATAAACAAAATTATCATTCCCGTTTGCACCCATATCATAGTGGTGTCAATCATACCGTAGCAAAGCATTGCCGACAGTACAGCAACAATAAATTTTATAATATTATATTTTTCATTTTTTGTTTTAAGGCGCGAATGGCAATAAAACAAATCACCTATATATCTTACAGTAAAAGCAATTATTAAAAGTGCTCCTACAATACCGTGACAAAGAAGCGCGTCAATTATAATATTATGACATAAACTTGCTTTATAGATTGTAGGGTCGCTTAATGAATAAATATTATAAAGATGCTTATATCCAAAAAAACCGAAACCAAACACAGGTTTTTCCTTAATATTTTTAATTGCAAAATTCCAAATAAGCACTCTGTTGTCAGTGGTTGCACCCATTTCGTTTATACGAGGCAAAAACTGCGGAACAAGTATTACCGCAATAAGCGCCGTTACTAAAACGAGCATAAACACCGCAAGAAGTTTATATTCATGACTTATAATCAGCAGTATACCTATGCCAAAGGCTGCCACTAACCATAAACTCATACTTCCGCACAACGCCAGTCCTACAGCGTTAAATATTGCAGCCAAATAATAAAGATACACTTTTTTCGCTTTATTTACCGCCTTATAAGCACATATAAGTATTGTAAGTGTAACACCCAATCCAAAAAAATTAGGGTTTGGATAAAAAGCAGTACAACGATATACAGGGATATTATAATTGATTAATTTTTCGATTATACTAATAAGCGTTGTCGCGCATCCACCAAGGACAATAACGTTAAGCAATTTTTCGTAAAACTTTTTGGTTGCAATACTTCGAGCAACAAAAGCAACGATAATCATTGCAAAAAAAGAAATGGTAATTAAAGCGCCAATATAATTTTTATTTATAAGAGCAACTATTAGAGTAATAAACAAAAAGACGTTTATTATTAAACTGCCTTTATGAATAAAAACTTTATCTCTTGTTCCGGGCAATATCATAAACAAGAAAGCCGTAGCGCAAATAAGCGCCCTTGCTACGTAATAGTTAGTAAAGCACGAAAACGCGCATATTAATATTAAAATGTGCGCAATATTTGCATATCGGTTGCGGACAAAACTATTTTCTTGCGTTTTTCTTTCTGATTTTAAAAAGCCAAGAAATCCCATACTCCACCACCTTTTAGTTTTATATAATTATTATACTTAATATTTCTGATTACTTCAAGGAAAATTTTACTGCAAATCTTTTCTGCAAAAAAATATGGAAGACGGCTTACTTATAAAGCGTCTTCCATTTTTCTTTTATTGTTCTTCTGCTTCAACGATATCCGCCAAATGCATCATTTCAGCGGCGGTTAAAATAAGACAGTTAATCCACAAATTTCCGCCGTCCTCAATGCAGGTTTTTCTCATCCAATGGGTAGGAATAAGACCCGATTTTGCATTTTGCATACGGGTAATAGAATTACCGAGAGTTTTGGCTTTTTCAAGATAAATAGGATTTTTCTTAACGTTATACATATCAAGGAAAGCTCTCATAATATAAGCGGTGCTGGAATCTATAGGCATATACCACTTGTACTGTTCAAGACCGGCAGGAGAAAACCATTCGTTTATATCCGCGCCGTGTCTTTCGCTATGACGGTCGTTATACGGAGCAAAATTCTCCCAGATTACAAACTGGTCTTCAACAAAGCGAATCAAATCCTCAGCCTCTACCACCCATTTTTCATCATCCGCCAAATTGTTAGCGATATAATTAATCATTATGTCGGCAGGAATATGGGTTAAATTAGAATAAAGGGTAGAGAACGAAGAGTCTTCAAACTGTCCTTCCCAGTTGTAGTTATCAACACAGGTTTTAATAAGATAATCGTAACAACCCTTTTCAAGCTTTGCCCAAACTTCTTCACCCGTACGCTTATACATTTCATTCATAAAGAGCATAATTCCATCGGGCAAGCAATAGTTAGGCACTGTATTTTCTCCCGTTTCTACCGAAACGAACAAATGCCAACTTCCGTTTTCTAAAACGTGAGTACGGTAGTAATCGGCTATCTTCTTAGCCGCTTCAAAGTAACGAATATCTCCCGTTTCCTTTTCAAGTCGTAAATACATACTGCCTGCCTGCGCAGGATAAATCATCATAACGTTTTTGCCTCTTATAATTGCAGACTCATTATTGTATTTACTTAAATCTTTTCTAAAATCGGTATAATAGGTAGGAGGAAGTCCTTCAAGCGCCGAGCCCTCGGGGAAGGTAATGGAAATAAGAAAATCTGCAGCCTTAGTCGCTATTTCCATTGCCTTATCGGCATTTTCAGGATCTAATTTTGCATAATCCAACATTCCCGTTACAACGCGGGAAATGGTTTTATTGGGATATACGTTAAAGTCAAAATCGGGGTCGGGAGTACCGTGCAATCTCCAATACTGAATAAAAGAAAGATTAAAAACGTAACGGTACGCCATCATAGCGCACTCTCTATAATCTTTTGCCTTTTCGGGATAGTAGTCCGTTCCTTTAAAGGGCGCTACTCGATAAAAAGTACGTGCCCCTGCAAGATATTCGGGATTGCCGTTTTTATCAAGTGCTTCAACCTTTAATTCAACCATACCTTCAGGAATATCTTTCCAAATGGGAGTAAGCAAAGCAGAAGATTCTTCTGCTTCAAAGGTATGTACCTTTTTGTTGCAGTCGGTTGCCGTAAAAAGATAACGTCTGCAACCGGGAATATGGTTAAAATTAAAATTAGGAACGTACATAAACTGCGAAGCGTGAACGTTCCAGAAAGGTCTGCCCTGTGTACCGCCGTGATGCGCCGTTGTCGCTTCACTTGAGTATTCCTTTAATGCCTGCTCTGCTAAAGTGCTCATATTAAATCTCCTCATATTGAAGTACTTTATTTTCTTATAACATTTTATACAATAATAGTCAATGCAAAAATAAGAAACAATGGAATATTTGACATAACTAAATTTAGTCGGAATTTACTTACTGCAATACGCCGTAATTGCTTCGCAGATAAACTCAGCAGTACCGTCAGCGCGCTTATCAATGTTGTTTTTGAAGCGCTCGTCCGCTACGTACATCTGACCTAGACCTGCCAGTATTTCGTTTGTACAAAGATAGTAATTTTCACTAATATGGTTCTGCAGCATTTTTACAAGGTTTTGTGCTTCAGTAGAATCAGGACTTTCGTCCTTTCTCATGCAGAGAGCAAACTCTTCCATAATATGATCCATTCCCTCGGCAAGTTCATTCCACTTGAGCTTGGAGTAGTTCTTAGTCCGCTGAGCATGTTCCTTGTATGCATCCGTTTCGCCCCATTTTTCTCCGGCTTCAGCCTTATATTTTTCATATTCGCTGTTATCGAATGCTGTCATAACGTTTTCTCCTTTCTTTAATCTGCATTTTCAATTTTATCACCTCTCAATAAAAGCATACACTATGACGGAGCGTTAGAGTCAATACTTTTTTATATGGATTGATGTATATAAGGCCATCTACGGCAGTTTTAAAAAGAATATTTACTTCGGGATTTTCAGTAACAGATACGTATGCATTTTCCAAGGCAGATAGACTCTCCGCCGGAAAATCAAGGGATTCACAAAGTCGGATAAACATAAATTTCCCATCCTTTTTATACGAAAGATGTCCATTATATAATAACATAAAATTCCACCCATAAAATCCCAATTTTTCTAATTGGTTTTTTAATTCTTATTTATAAAACCGATTATACTACTTTTCTAAAATCAAATCAAGGCGTAGCCTTGGATAAAAAAAGAACGAACTTTTGGTAGACAAAAGTTCGTTCTTTTTTGGCGCAGAGAGGGGGATTCGAACCCCCGAACGGGTTTAAGCCGTTACACGATTTCCAGTCGTGCGCCTTAGACCAACTCAGCCATCTCTGCGTATTTATGGCTGCGACTTTATGATTATATAATAAACCCTTTAAAAAGTCAAGAGTTTTTTATCATTACTTTTATGAGTACATACCTCTTATTGCGTCTATTCTTTCTTTAAGCATATTGCTCAGTTCAACGGGCGATTTTACCACTATACTGTCGGCAAATTGCAGTATCCAGTTAACCAGTCCAACGCTTAAATTAACGTCGGTTGAAAAGGTAAACCAACCGTCTTCAAGATTTCTTATAAATATTTTGTCGGAAAAACGATCAACAACCTGTTCCAAAATTTCCTCTTTACATTTTAGTTCTATTTTGGCAGGCGCGCCCGAATACATTTGAAAACTTTTAGCCGCATAATCGGCTATATCAAACTTATCCTTATAAATACTAACCTCACTAAAATGACGTGAATTTTCGTTGGTTATATTTATTTTTCTTGCTCTATCTATGCGAATATGCATAAGGTTAGAATACTTTTCGTTGTTGGCAACAAGATAATAATGTTCATTTTGCCATATAAGCGCGTAGGGCGACACCCTATATTCCCTGTTTTCCAGAACTATTTTTCTATCCTTTGATATTTTTCTTACCGAATATGTTAGCGTTACCTTTTTACTTTCGTTAATTGCGCGTGACAGAATATCTATATTATAAAAAATTTCTTCATTTTCGCATTTATGTCCGTTATCTATATAAAGACCTTTTTCCCTTTTACGTCTTTCACCTTCACTTAACATACTATCAAGTTTTTTTACTAAATCCCTGGTTTTTTTAACGGTAATGAAACTTGCCGCCTGTACCGCATCGGTTAAAAGGTATATTTCAGGAAGTTCAAAAAGTTTATCTAAAAGATAGTAACCTGCCTTTGGCGAACGCGTAAAAAGTATATCGTAGCCATAGTCAATTAAAGCGTCAATACCTCTGTATACCGCTTTACGTTCTACTTCTATTCCCTTTTCACCCAGTTTTTCAATAATTTCAACGGCGCTTACGGGGTTTTCTTCGTCAGAGTAGGTTTTTAAAATATCCAGTATGGCAATTTCTTTTAATTGTTGTCCTTTTGACTTAGACATTTTTCATACACCTCTATAAACTCATCTTTACTCATTATTCTGCCGAAATAATCAAGCATAGCGTTTGCCGACATACATTCGGGCAGTTTTAAAAAGGATAATAAATCTTCTCTTTTCTTTTTAGAACTTTCACTGCCCGAAAGTCCCAATTCATAAAACAAGGATTTTGTAACGGTTTTTTCACTTCTTTTTTCGGTTTTTTCACCCGTTACCTTTGCCTTTAAAAGCGCCTCGGTAATAGTTTTTTCGCTAAGTCCTTCAACACCCAAAAAACCTTCGGCGCTACTTTTATCCTTGCGTTTTTCTTTACCCTTTATTTGAGGAAGATAAACCTGAATGATTTCACCCTGACCTATTATGCCTTTAAGATGATTTCGAATAACCATACCTGCGCTGTCACTATCGGTCATAACGATTATTCCGTCTTTTTTAGCAAGGTTTTTTATAAGTTCCTTTTTTTCTTTGTTTTTAAATATACGAAAGCCGTCAAGACAGAGTATATACGCATCAATGTAATTTTCGATATTTATTTTATCGTATTTACCCTCAACAAGCACAGCCTGTTTAAGTTTTATCAACCGCTTCACCCTTTATTATAATGTAAGAAAGTCGAACTATTAATTCTTCAAGAACTATTCTGTCACTTCCCGAAAAACTTTTTAGCGCCATATCAGCGCGTGAAAGTTCTGCAAGGCTGAGTCTTAATTGTTTGCCCGAAAGAAAAGCAAGATTTTTACCCGCTTTTTCAAGCAAAAAGGTTTTGTTTCCATAGGAAAACGTTTTTGCAACGTCGTTTATAGATACCGAAGCGTTTTTTGCCGCATACATTCTGAACATATCGGTATAAACGCTTGTAATAGTTGAAAGAATTGCTATAGGTTTTATTCTTAAAAATAAAAGTTCATCAAGTATTTTAAGTGCCGCACCGGTATTGCTTTTAAGAATTTCACTGCCTAGTTCATAAACCGACTGTTCAACACTTTTTACACAAACTTTGTTTATGCTTTCTTTATCAATAACTCCGCCCTTTTTAAAAGCGCAAAGTTTTTCAATTTCATTTTGCAAGGTTTCGATATCATCTGAAACGTACTCAACAAGATAACGGGCAACGTCGTTTTGTATAGAAGCGCCGCGTTTTGAAACAGCGCCGATAATCATTTTAACAAGTTCCCCTGTTTGTCTATGATTTATAAGGATATTCCTGCCACCGCATTTATCAACTGCCGCAATAAGTTTTTTAGCCTTTTCGCTTCGCTTTTCGTCAAATTCTATGCGTTCAAACCAAAGAATAAACACCGTTTCCTCGGTTCGTTCTTCCAAAATGGTTACAAGGCGGTCAAAATCAGTTTTACCCGCATCTTCAAATTGGTAATCCTTTAAAACAACGCATTTTCTATCTGCCATCATGGGAAGTTGTTCTTTAGCATCATAAACTTCTTGCAGGTCAACCTCACCTGAAAATTTTTGAAAATTAAATACGTCATCAGGTGGAGTAACTGCATTTATTATACTTTCAACGTTTTGCCTTTTTAAGTAATTGTCATTACCGAAAATAAGATAGCAAGGCGCAATATTCCCGTCTTTAACGTCGGTTTTTATATGATATTCATTACCTATGGGCAATTTCCCCACCCCTTTTCAAAAATTCATAAGGCTTAAAATAAACTACATAAAAAATTAAATAGACTGCTAAAAGTAAAATAGTGAGCAGCGTAGGATTTCTAAGCGTAACGGTACTGTAATTAAGATTTCCGAAATAGTCAACTATCTTTATAAAATAATCAGCCATCATATCCGCAATTATGAAAAACAGTTTTTCTAAAACAGTAACAAAGCCAAATACAACAGCCAATACTAAAAAAGAAAGCATAACGGTTGTTGCAAGACTTACTAAAATATTTACCAAAACTGCCACTACCGATACGTATCCAAATACCGATATGCAAATCGGCAAAGTCATTAAATATGCCGAAAGTGATACGTATACTGCATCGGCAACGCCACTTAAAATCCTGCTTTTTTCGGTATATTCAGTAAACTTTTCATCAAACAATTGAGGTAAAACCAATATTCCAAACGTAGAAGCAAATGATAGTTTAAATACTACGCTAAAAATCGCATAAGGATTAATAAACACTACCAAAAGCGCGGCAAAGGAAAGACAGTGTACATTGTTAGAGTTACGGTTAATCACTTTATATACTGCCCGTATAAGATACACTATTCCCGCGCGCATAACAGATATTGACATACCGCAAATCACACACATAAAAAACACAAATGACAGCAAAATCGCATTTATCAAAATTTCATTTTTAAAAAATAATCGCAAAATTCTTTCAATACCCAAACTAATGATTGCTAAATGCATTCCCGATACTACAATAATATGACTGACACCTGAATTTTTTACAGTCTCGTAAAATTCATTGCTCATATAAGCGCGTTCGCCTGTAAGAACAGCCATTAAAACGTGGGCGTTATCGGTATTATTTAAAATACGACTGTTAATATGTCTTCTTACGTTTCCTGCCAGTTGATAAATACCTTTTTGAGTTTTTACCGAACCGTAGTTAACGTTAGAAAATGCCGAAAGATAAATGCCTTCGCTGTAAAAGGAATATTTATATTCATCCTGTATTTTTCGGTAGGATACGTTTAGTTTTAATCTATCGCCTAACTCTAAAGTTTCGGCACCGTTCATCAAAAGAGAAATCCTTGTGTTATTATCAAGATAAATAGAATTATTTACCCTTACCGTACAACTGCCAAATCCACTTTGTTCGGGAGCACTTTGGGTAGCAACTACCGTAACGTCAACAGTATCACTGATACCGTTAAGTGTATTAAGTTTTTCACTGTTATTAATAATTGCTATACTTCTTATACAAAAAAGCGAAAGTATTAAAAGCATTATAAAACAGCCTTTATTTTTAACCAATTTAATAGCAACTACCGATAAAACAGCAAACAAGACGGCAGATATTATGAGAAAACCCACACCCGCCGCCTTTAGCATAAAAGATAGTATTATCAGCAAAAGCGACGTAAATATAAGATACCGTGGTTGCCTTTTGCCGCTTATTGCTTTAATTTTATTTGAAGAACAACGGAAGTTTTTCAAGGAATATTATATCGTCGCGATCAGCCGCATCGCCTTCAGCCAAAAACGCACAGGCTGCGGCTTCTATACCGCCTGCTGTTTTAACAAGTTCTCGTACAGAAGCAAGTGATTCTCCGGTACTTATAACGTCGTCAACTATAAGAACCTTTTTACCCTTTATAAGTTCAACGTCGGTTTCGCCAAGATAAAGGGTTTGTTCCTTTTGAGTAGTAATAGAACGAACACTTACTTTAATGGGAGTTCCCATATATACTTTAATGCCTTTTCTTGCTACAACGTAAGGCTTACCCGATTGTCTTGCCATTTCGTAAGCAATGGGAATACTTTTGGCTTCGGGAGTAAGTATTACGTCAAAATCGGGAGTTTTTTTGAGAAGTTCGGCGCAACCCGCAACGGTAAGTTCAACGTCACCGAAAATTATAAAACCTGCTATATCAAGGCTATCACTAACGGGGAATTTTTGCAAATTCCTTTCTAACCCTGCTATTTTCATAGTATGAAATTCTGCCATTTATATCATCCTTTCGTCAGCCGGGAGGCCAAGCAAGATTTCTGCGTGCTAAAAGATGGAAATGAATATGTCCTACAGTTTGTCCACCGTCTTCACCGCAGTTGTTTACAACTCTAAAGCCTTTTTCAAGATTTTCTTTTTCAGCAATTTTTGCAACCGCTTCGAAAACCTTTGCAACAAGAAAACTGTTGTCTGCATTTATTTTATCTGCGCCGCTTATATGCTGACGTGGAATAATTATAGCGTGAAAAGGCGCTTGAGGGTCAATATCCAAAAAAGCATATACGAATTCATCCTCGTAAACCTTTGTTGAGGGGATTTCGCCTGCCGCTATTTTACAGAATAAACAATCCATATTTATTCTCCTATCTGATTTTTAACGATATCGGTTACTGCGTCTATTGCTTTTCCTGCAAGGGCTACGTCCTTACCCCCTGCCATAGCAAAGTCGGGACGTCCGCCGCCCTTACCGCCTGCTATTTCGGCAACTGCGCGAACAATTTGTCCTGCGTTAGCGCCCTTTTTAACAGCTTCGTTTGAACAAGCGGCAGCAAAAGAAAGTTTGCCGTCGTTTATACCTGCAAATACCGCAATAGCCAAAGGATTGTCGCCTTTAACCTTTTCTGCCATAGAGCGAATTTCTTCACTTGAAGCACCATCGAGAACAGCCTTAACAACTGTTACACCACCGATTATTTCGGCATTCTTCATAATGTCGTCAAGTTTGCCACCTGCGAGTTTTGCTTCTAAAGCAGCAATCTTTTTATCTTTTTCTTTGCTTTCGCTAACAAGAGCAGCAGTACGAACTGCGAGTTCTTCAAAGTTGGCGCATTTTTGTGCAGCAGCGGCATTATCTATAATATCCTTATAGTGAATAAGGGTATCAAGAACGTTTACACCTGTAACTGCTTCAATTCTTCTTACACCTGCGGCAATTCCCGATTCGCTGATAATATGGAAAAGACCGATTTTAGCAGTATTGCTAACGTGGGTACCACCGCAAAGTTCAACAGAAGTATCAGCGGCAGCCACAACGCGTACAACGTCGCCGTATTTTTCACCGAACAGTGCCATAGCGCCGAGTTTTTTAGCCTCGTCTATAGGCATTTCGCGGTTATCAACCTCGATACCCGAAAGGATAGCGCCGTTTACGAATGCTTCAACCTCATCAATTTCATCCTTGGTTAAAGCAGAAAAATGGGTAAAGTCAAAACGTACAGCCTTTTCGTTAACGAGCTGACCTGCCTGCTCTACGTGGGTGCCGAGCACCTTACGGAGTCCTGCCTGTAAAAGATGGGCGGCAGTATGATTTCTTCTTATTGCGTTTCTTCTTGCATTATCAATAACGGCAGTTACTTCGTCTTCTACGGTAAAGATACCCTTTTCCATAGTTCCGAAATGCATAAATACGCCGCCGTTTTTGGTGGTATTTTCAACTACAAAACAACCGTTTTCGGTTTCAATAATACCTGTATCGCCAACCTGTCCGCCGCTTTCGGCATAAAAACAGGTGGTATCAAGAACAATTATACCGCGACTGCCTTCGCTTATAGCGTCAACCTTTTCGCCGTCAACAGCAATAGCCTTAATCTTACCCATAGTTACTTCGTCGGTATAACCGGCAAATACAGTTTCTGCTACGTTATCAAAAGAAATTCCGTCACTCTTCCAGGACTCAGCATCAGCAGCCTTTCTGCCTTCTCTTGCCTTTTGTCTTTGCTGTTGCATAAGCGCGTTAAAGGTTTCTTCGTCAACAGTCATATTTTTTTCAGCAAGTATATCTTTTGTTAAGTCAAGCGGGAAACCGTAGGTATCGTAAAGACGGAATGCATCTTCACCCGAAACAACACCGCCGTCTTTGGTAATATCAGCAATAATTGCAAGACCCTGATCGATAGTTTTGCCAAATGCCGCTTCCTCGGTAGCAAGAACCTTTTTAATAAGGGTTTCCTTTTCATCAAGTTCAGTATAAGCGCCTTTGTTTTCCTTAATAACTGCTTCGCACATTTCAACAAGGAAAGGACGGTTAATGCCGAGCATTTTTCCGTGACGGGCAGCGCGTCTGATAAGACGGCGAAGCACATAGCCTCTGCCTTCGTTAGAGGGCATAATGCCGTCGCTAATCATAAAGGTAGCAGCACGGCTATGGTCAGTAATTGCACGAATAGAAATATCGTTTTTAGCGTTTTCGCCATAGGTTTTACCGGAAATAGAACAAACGGTATTAATAATATTTCTAATGGTGTCAACCTCAAACATATTATCAACGTCCTGCATAACACAAGCAAGTCGTTCAAGTCCCATACCGGTATCAATATTTTTATGTTCAAGTTCGGTATAGGTGCCGTCACCCATATTGTTAAACTGTGAAAATACGTTGTTCCAGATTTCCATATATCTGTCACATTCGCAACCGGGTTTACAATCCTTAGAACCGCAACCGTATTTGATACCGCGGTCAAAATAAATTTCACTGCAAGGACCGCAAGGACCTGTGCCGTGCTCCCAGAAGTTATCTGCTTTACCAAGACGCACTATATGCTTTTCATCAACGCCTATTTTATCTCTCCAAATAGCATAGGCTTCATCGTCTTCTTCATAAACCGAAGGCCAAAGCAAATCTTTGGGTATTTCAAGCGTAACAGTTAAAAACTCCCATGCCCACTCGATTGCTTCGTTCTTAAAGTAATCACCAAAAGAGAAATTACCAAGCATTTCAAAGTATGTACCGTGACGTGCAGTGTGACCTACACGCTCAAGATCAGGGGTACGAATACACTTCTGACAGGTAGTAACGCGGTTTCTGGGTGGAGTAACCTCACCCGTAAAATATTTTTTCATCGGTGCCATACCTGAGTTAATAAGCAAAAGAGATTTATCGTTATTTGGCACAAGTGAAAAACTGCCAAGACGAAGATGTCCTTTGCTTTCAAAAAAACTTAAATATTTTTCTCGTAGTTCGTTAAGTGATGTCCATTTCATTTTATAATGCCTCGCTTTATATATTAATATATAAACATACAAAATTATTATATACTCACTTCTTTTGTTTGTCAACGATTTATAAGCCTTGCAGCCAGTTCTTTAAAAATTTCCATTGCCTGTTTTTCTTTGCCGAAACTGTCTTCTACAAGCACCGTAACTACATATTGTGGTTTTTCAAAAGGGAAAAATCCGCAAAACCATGAATGTTCCACTTCTCTGCCGTTTTTCTTTTGCCCCGTTTGGGCAGTTGCCGTTTTACCGGCGCCGTCTATTTCACAAAGCGTTGACTGAGCAGTTCCCTCAGTCAAAACTTTTTTAAGGGCTGTTTTTAATATATCGGCAGTATTTTTGCTCATTGCCCTTACCTTTGACGGTGATTTTTCATACTCGGTAATACCGTTTTTCATTATTCCCTCAACAATTGAAGGTTTATAATAAACACCCTCGCATGCAATTGCCTCGTAAAGTGACAAAAGAGTTATAGGAGAAGCCATAAGACTACCCTGTCCTATAGACAAATTGGCAAGAGATAATAAATCGCCAAGTTGGTTTGCGTCAGCCATTTTTTCATTTGAAGTTTCAATACCTTTACACAGTTCTTTTTTGTATCCAAAGCCAAAAATCGAAGCTGTATTAACTATATTTTCCGACCTTACCACAGGGGCTAATTGATAGAAAAAACTGTTGCACGAAAAAGCAAGTGCATCGTATAAATCCACATTTCCGTGCCCCTCTTTTTTATGACAGGCAAATTCCTTATCACCTATTAAAGTAGTTCCCGTACAGTCAACGGTGAAACCTCTTTTTGGCCCCTCCAAATACGAAATTGCTACTATTGGTTTAAAAACAGAACCCACGTTAAAACTCATAAGACATCTGTTTAAAAACGGGGCTTCTTCACTGTTTAAACTTTCGGCAAGATTATTAGCATCAAAATTTGGACGGCTTACCATTCCCCTAATTTTTCCGCTTCCCGCTTCGCTTATAACAACGGCGCCTTTTTCTAAATTCAAAGTTACTGTTTCAAGTATTTTTTGCACACCTTTATCTATCGTTAAAATCACTCCGTTATAACCGACCTCATTATGCTCGTATATTTCGGGTTCAATACCGCTAAGCATTTCACCCGACGGTGAAGTAAATAGTTTTAAAGTTACTTTTTTATTGTTGTAAAGCAAATTATCATACGCCTGTTCAATGCCTGAAACCCCTTTGTTTTCACCGTTTACATATCCTAAAAGATGAGAACAAAAACCGCTTTCGGTTATATGAGCGTTTACTTTAACCGTTAATATTCCGGCGCAATTAATTTCTTTATAGGTTTCGATAATCGCCACTTTTTGATTTCTGAGTTTTGCCAAAACCTCAATTTTTTCATTTCCGTACAGTACGTTGCTGACGTACATTATCGCCGTAGGAGTAGGAGTTATAACGGCGTATATTTTTTTGTTTTCATTTGTCAAATTATTGCCGTTTGTATCAAAAATATTTCCCCTTAAATCCGAAAGGGTTATAACCTTTACGTTATTATCAGCCGACACCTTTATTTTTTCATTATCCATTATAAGCATTATTCTTATAGTTCCGCCTAAAAACAACGCAAAAACCAAAATTAAACAAATAGAAATTCTTAACGGTTTAAACAAAAAAATCACCCCAAGTAGTTTTACTCAGGGTGAAAAAATTATTCGTTTTTCATTCTTAAAAGCGAACCTACGGGCACCTTTTTATCAAAGGGAATTTTAACCGTCATCATCGGATGCGGAGCGTTATCTATAAGGTTATCGTCTCCGTCGTAAAGTTCCTTTACCGTAAATGTGAAGGGTTCTTCTTTAACAGCCAGACAGTCAAATTCTTGACCGACGAAAAATTTATTTTTCATAATAGCAATAATCTTTCCGTCTTCATATCCCGTTACAACTGCGGCCACCGAATAATCCCTAACGTAACCCGCGCTTTCGTAGGTTTGAGCAGGAGTTCCAAAATAAAAACCCGTGCTATAAGGACGATGGCTTATTTTATCAAGTTCCTCGCTGACAAATTGGGGCAAACTCCATTCGCCGTCACAATTTTTAAGGCTGTCCAGTGCAGCCCTGTAAGCATTGGTTGTAACTGCTACGTAGTAATGAGATTTTGCTCTGCCCTCGATTTTAATGCTGTCAACACCCGCTTCGCTTAGTTTATCAAGGTGTTGCGCCATACACATATCGTTAGCGTTTAAAATATAACTTCCTTTGTCGGTATCGGTTATATCAAAATACTGTCCCGGACGTTTTTCTTCTACTAATGAATATTTCCAACGGCAAGGTTGTGCACAATCTCCCCTATTGGCATCTCTGCCCGTCATATAACTTGAAAGAAGACATCTTGCCGAAAAAGAAACACACATAGCGCCGTGAGCAAAACATTCAATTTCAAGTTCTTTAGGTGTTTTTTCACGTATTTCTTTTATTTCATCAAGAGAAAGTTCCCTTGCTAAAACCACTCTTTTAGCACCCATTTCGTAAAATGCGTTAGCGGTAACGTAATTACATATACCCGACTGCACCGAAACGTGAAGTTCAGGTGTTGGCGCATATTTTTTTATAAGAGAAATAGTACCAATATCACTTGCGATTATAGCGTCTACCTTTACTTTTTCTAAGAACTTTAAAAAATCGGGTAAACGAGGTATTTCTTCATTATGGGGTACCACGTTACAAGCAACGTGTACTTTAACCCCTCTTGAATGAGCGTATTCAACGCCCTTTATTAAATCTTCTTCACCAAAGTTATTGGCGGCGGTACGCATACCGAATTCTTCACCTGCAAGATACACTGCATCAGCGCCGTAATCAACGGCGGCTATAAGACGGGTTAAATCCCCTGCAGGGCACAAAAGTTCAGGAACTTTTCTATTAGTCCAAGTATTCATATATCCATTTATTCTCCCGTTTCAGACGGTTTATAGTATTAACCTGCTGGTTATAGGTTTTGTGGAAATAAAATTTTCCACTGCTGTCGGTAACGAAATAGAAGTATCCGTCAAAATCCTCTTGTGGATAAAGAACAGCGTTTATTGCGGCGCTGCCGACGGTACACATAGGTCCGGGAGGAAGTCCCAATACGTCATAGGTGTCGTATCTTCCGTCGTCACCGCTAAAAGCGTTACCATAATAACAGGTAGGTGAAGAGCCAAGTTTTTCACCGCGGTTTAATCGGTTATAAAATACGGCGGCAACCTTTGGCATAGCATCCCCTGCATTACCTGCTTCCATTTGAATAATAGACGCCAAAGTCAAAACTTCGTTAACACTCATATTAATTTCCTGAGCACGTTCTACCATTTGGCTAGTAAATTTATTACGCATATTTTCAATCATTTTATCTACTGCCAATCTTGCGCACTCTTTAGACTCAAATGCGTAAAACTGATAGGTATCGGGAAAAATATAGCCTTCAAGGGCTACGTATGCCCTATCTTTATTTATATCGGCAAGTAAATAACCGCTGAGTTCGGTTGTTTTAACGGCATCATAAAAATCTTCTTTTTTACATACGCCCGCGCGTTCCAACAAGGTAGCCACACCCGGAATTGTTACGTTATTTCCGTTAACGTTTTTTACGTAATCGTAAATACCGGTACCTTCGGGAATGGTTACTCTTACAATTGCCGCTTCGCCCTGATTTGAAAGTATTTCTACAATATCCTGATAACTGCTTTTTTCTGCTATAGTGTAACTGCCGAATTTAAAATCCTGACCGTAACCTTTTATTTTGCAATATACCCTAAAAAGAGTAGCGCTTTTAATGGCGCCCGCATCTTCAAGATTTTGGGCAATTTGGTAAGCAGAAGAACCTTTTTCTATATTCAAAGTAACGGTTTTTCTGTTCATACCGCCTATTTCGGTTATAACAACTAATCCAACGGTTAACGCAAAAACAAGTATTACGCTAACCAAAGAAATAAGCGTAATTTTAATTGTTTTTTTCTTTTTATTTTTTTGTCTTTGTGCGCGTTTTTCTTCCGCACGGGAAAGCATACCGTCGAAGTTTTCCCCTGTTTCGATAATCTCTTTATTTTCTTCGTTCATATTAGTCTCCGCACATCATCATTGATTTTTTAAGGTCATTTACGGCTTTTTGGTCCTTTAAAATATACTGTGCTAAAGCAAAGCCGAATTTATAGGCGGCGCCGGGTCCCCAAGCGGTAATAACCGTACCGTCTTTTTCGCTAATAACCAACGGTTCGTTTTTATAAATCCCGTTTATGCCAACTTCAAAAGAAGGATAACAGGTAAATTCCCTGCCATCTAAAATTGAAAGTTTGCCAAGTATGCTGGGAGCGGCGCAGAGTGCGCTTATAAGGATTTTTTCTTTGGCACATTTTAATAAAAGTTCCGCCAATTTTTCATTTTTGCCAAGATTAAGCGTACCCGGCATACCACCGGGCAAAACAACGGCAGAAACGTCGTCAAACTTGGCATTTTCTATAACCTTATCGCATTTTACCGTTACCGAATGACTTCCCGTAACGTATTCACCTGTAACACCGACGGTGCAAACATCAATTTTCAATCTTCTTAGTATATCAATAGGCGCAATGGCTTCCATTTCTTCAAAGCCGTCTGCCAAAAATACGTAAACCATAATTTTCTCCTAAAGAACAGATAAAACTTCCTTTAAAACGTCCTGCGCAATATCGTCGATAGTTCTTGCTTCGCCGTCTTTAGCGCAACTGATTTTATCCCAACCCGAATACTCGGCAGTAAAAAGCGCTGATTTTCGGCAGTGATTTAAATACTCGGTATCCCTTTCGTGAATATCCTTTTTTTCTTCATCGCCCTTGTATCTGCCTGTCATTAGTTTTTGAGAAACTTCAATAGGCATATCAAGGAAAATTACCTTATCGGGTTTAGGAATACCCATTTTGTTATATTCAAAATCATAAAGCCAGTTAAGAAAATCTTCCCAGTTATCCTCAGGCAATTTTGAGTTTTGGTGCACTGCATTGGACGTAACGTATCTACCTGCAATAACTACACCGCCGTCATTATAGTACTGACCCCAATATTTTTTAAAGGATGCATAACGGTCTACCGCATAAAAAGCCGATGCCGCGTATGCATTTACATCACCCGGTTTTTGACCAAATTCACCTGCAAGATACATTTTTACAAGGGTACTTGATTCGTGTTCATAATCGGGGAAAGATACGGTACGGCAGTCTATTCCCAATTTTTTAAGATTTTCATAAAGAAGATCAAGTTGGGTGGACTTTCCGCTGCCGTCAAGACCTTCAATAACAATTAGTTTTCCCATTATTTTTCACCGCTTTTAATTTTTTCGGTTAATTCTTTCATTTCCTTTACTTTTCCGCAACTCATTTTGCCTTCGGGACAAGGACCTGAAACACAAGGAGGACCCGCCTTTTTAAAGAGTGTAGGAGCGACGCCGTAAACCAAAGAAAGCATTTGGTTTGCTACGTCTCTGATTTCCCACTGAGCGCGTGAACAACAACGGTGATGGAAGAAGTTAAGCAATGACCTTGTGTTCATTGTAACTATCATTTTAGTTTCACAAGCATTTGGAAGTACAAAACGCGCGTCTTCAATCGCCTTTTTTTCAGCTGCTCTGTTAGCGGCTTTTTCATCCATTCCGTTTTCAAGCATATCTTTTAAATGCTTAGCCTTTAAAACGGCGGTGATTTTATCGTAATCTTCCTGATCCCTTTTCATCGACTCATTAAAAATTTCAAGTGCTTCGGGACAATTTTCAATTTCAGGAGGCAAAACGTAACCGAACTGTTTTTCGGTAACGTAACGCTGACTTTGTACCGAGAAAGAAGCAATTCTATGTCTTGTTATTTGTGCAAGTAAAGCGCGTGAAACACCCTCAATTCCAAAGGTAAAATATGCATGTTCGGTTGGACTTTCGTGGCCGAGGGAACTGAGCATATCAACAAAATCTGCCGCTTTTTGTTCGTCAAGTCCCTCCCTTACAGTATCAATACTTGCAGGACTGTAGCATAATTTTGCGGCACTGGCAATGGTTATTTCGGGATCTGGAGTATAGGTCAAAAGTGTCACTTTCGGCATAGTTTTTTCTCCTTCGTTTTTTAAAATATAAATGTTCAGTTTATTATATCAAATTTTTTTAACTTATTCAATGAAATTTTTTTAAAATTATGTCGAAAAAGTACTTTATTATTTTTAAGTTATATGTTAATATATAAGTATAAGGTCAAAAGGGAGGAAAAAACAATGGCATCTATTGATTTAACACACACACCATACGGCGACCTCGCTATAGTAAGTATGCGCGGTTGTGAAGACATTGCCGCAAAAGTTGACTACTATCTTATGCAATGGCGCGGAATGCCTTGTGAACACAGTTACGTAATTCAGGCAAACTGCCCTCGTTTTGGAACAGGTGAAGCAAAGGGCGTACTTAACCACACCGCAAGAGGTTTGGACGCTTTTATTATCTGCGACTGTTTTAACCACGGCGTTACCTACAAAATGTACGGTAAAGAAGTTCCTATGAGTCCTGACGATCATTTTCAGGATTTAAAGAGAATTATTGCCGCTTTCGGCGGTAAAGCAAGAAGAATTACCGTTATTATGCCAATGCTTTATGAAGGCAGACAACACAGAAGAAGCACCAGAGAGTCTATGGACTGCGCACTTGCACTTCAAGAACTCGTAAATATGGGCGTTAAGAATATTATTACATTCGACGCTCACGACCCAAGAGTTAATAACGCAATTCCGCTTGATGGTTTTGATAACGTTCAGGCAACCTACCAAATGATTAAGGCTCTTCTTAAAAACGTTCCCGACGTTAAACTTGACAAGGACCACACCATGATCGTTTCTCCTGACGAAGGCGGTATGGGAAGATGTATTTACTATTCTTCCGTTTTAGGTTTACCCCTTGGTATGTTCTATAAGAGAAGAAACTATTCCGTTATAGTTAACGGCAAAAACCCCATCGAAGCACACGAATTTTTAGGTAACGACGTTAAGGGCAAAGACCTTATCATTGTTGACGATATGATTTCTTCCGGTGAGTCTATGCTCGACGTTTCAGCACGTCTTAAAAAGGAAGGCGCAAAACGAGTATTTATTTTCTCTACCTTTGGTCTTTTCGTTGACGGTTACAACAAGTTTGACGAATATTATAAGAACGGACTTATCGATAAGATTTTCACCACAAACCTTATTTATAACGAGCCCGAACTTCTTACAAAAGAATGGTACTGCAACGTTAATATGGCAAAATACATCGCACTTTTGGTTGACACACTTAACTGTGACAACTCCATAAGCGAACTTTTAAATCCCATTGACCGTATTAAAAATATTGTTAAAAGATATAACGACAACGGCAAAATCTAAAAACATAAAAAACGGATGAACTTCGGTTCATCCGTTTTTAATTTACTAAAACAATATAACGCCTATACCATAGCCCGTTTTTCCGCCGTTTAACAAATGTTTTTTATATGCGCGTTGCAAAGAAGTTTTTTCGGGCAAATATTCCGGACGCTTTTCATAGGTTCCAAAAATTCTATACAAATCCCAATTATTCTTTTTAATACCGTAGTCAAGGTAGTCGAACATTTTCATAAAGCGGTAAATATTACTGTTTTTATCTAACATTGTTTCATGTTCGGGATACATAAGCCACCGCTTTATTTAAGTATTCCCTTGCCTCGTCATCGGCATAAATTTTATCATAACAATTAAGAAGATATATGCTGTCATCTTTTTCATATCCATGATCACTTAAAAAATTTTCAAGATAGTCACGCATAAAAACACTCCTTTTACTTGAATTTTCGTTTTATTTTTCTAAGGTTTCTTCCAACTAATGACATATAAACCATTTTATAAACAAAATATGAAAAACTTGATATTTTAATGGTTTCGTCTTTTTTAATAAAGGCGATAGCCTTTCCTATTATTTTGTTTTTATTAAATGGTTGATCATCGCTTATTAAAGCATCGCCCTGAGTAAAAACAGTATCTTTTTTTATCTTTATTATTCTGTGAAGAACAAAACTGCCATCATCTTTTTTAAACAGCACCACGTCACCTTTTTTATATTTAGAAAAGCGTTTTAAGGTTACGCTTTCTCCCGATAATAAAAGAGGCCTCATGCTGTCACCATTGGTAGTAAAGGTAACCTCTTTATTTAGGCTTAGCATTTCTTCCATAACCTCAAAAATACTGTCAAGACGCACCTTAACTTCGGTATTCATTTTTTCATAAGACATTTTTGCAGCCTCTGCATTCATATTGCACTTCATTTTATAAAGTTTGGCGCCGCTTAATATCTTATCGGTTACTTCCAGTCTTAAAGACACCCTTTCTTTATTCGGCATTCCCGAAGACTGCTTTAAAAACAAAGGTAATACCGAAGCAACGTTTGTTTCTTCAATAAAATTTTCCTGTGAGCGTTCAATAAAACATATAGCGCCAAGTAAAAAACGTTTATTAATACTTTTATCGTGTTTTCCGCTAAAAGGAGTGCCGTAAACGTACAGTTTTCCGTTTATGCTTCTTATGGCAGGCTTATCGTCGTTTACTATAACGGCGCCTTTTATATTTTGAACCCAAAGGTCAGTATGGGTTGATTTTCCCACGCCCGAATCGGCAGAAAAAAGATATGCTGTATTTCCTACGGCAACTGCAGAAGAATGAAGCATTAACCCATCATATTCAAGAAGTTTGTCGTAAAACAGTGCGCCCATTAAAAGATATTCTATTTCACCGTCAGTCAACCCTTCAAACTGTTCCTTTGCGCGAATTGTAACATTTTCGGGTACTGAAAGTATAATTTCAGGGTTTTCGGTTTTAAAACGATACGGCTCTGCCTGTTTTTTTAGTCGATCATATTTTATATCCATTCCTACCGTTACGTCGGCTATTTTATATGTTAACACTGTTTCCACCTCACTTTTCTACAATTTTTACGTTTTTATCGCCTAAAATATTTTTAAGTTTTTCTATTACGTCAAAGTTATCTTCAACCCACATTTTTTCGGGTGCAAGATAACTTTTTTTGTCGTTTTCGCAGTAAATATATACCGGAGTTTGTCCTCTGTTTTGCGTTAAAACAGGGGCAACTTCTTTCATTTTTGTGCCATCCATAAAATCTACTTTAATATAAATTTTAGTCTCAACAGTTTTTTGCGGAGCAACAAAATTGGCGGCAAATTTCGGAAGTTCGTCTACCCTTTCAAGGACGAGTTCAATGGGACGGTCTTCCCTTACGCTTACTTTACAGGTAAACCTCAAAATTTTTGATACGCTAAATAGATTTTGATACAATGAATAAGGTTTAGCAAAACAAATAACGTTAATACTGCCCGTCATATCTTCTGCGGTTATTGTGCAAAGCATTTGCCCGCTTTTAAGTTGTTTTACATTAACCGACGAAATTAAGGCTATAACCGTAACCCTTTTTCCGTCGTTTTCTTCATTATATAAAAGTTCTCTAATAGGCAAGGCACCGCTAAAAGAAGCATAACTTGCATATTCCTTCATAGGATGTCCCGTAAGATACATTCCTGTGGCCTCTTTTTCAAGAGCATACAGTTCGCCTGATTTCATTTCCTCTTTAAACGGCAAATTAAAATCGTTGTTTTCTTCTTGGTCAAAAGAAAAAAGGTCCATTTGTCCGCCGTTTTCAAAACGGCTTTTACTTTCGGCTATGCTAAGCACCGCATCAATACCGAAAAGCATCATTCTTCTTGTTTTTTCAAGACTGTCCATGGCGCCGCTTTTTATAAGATTTTCAAGGGCGCGTCTATTGAACTCACGCGAGTAATTACGTACGCAAAAATCATACATAGAAGTGTATTTTCCCTTTAGGTTACGTTCGTCAATTATCTTTCTTGCGGCGTTTCTGCCAAGATTTTTAATTAAAAGCAAGCCGAACCGTATACCGTTTTCGCTAACGCTCATATACTCGTCACTTTCATTAACGCAGGGCGGAAGTATATTTATAGAAAGACGCTGACATTCGTCAATATATTCTAACACCTTATCCTGATTTTCCATAACGCTGGTCATAAGCGAAGCCATATATTCCTTTGGATAATGGCATTTAAGATACGCCGTTTGATAAGCCAGATAACCGTAAGCCGCCGCATGAGACTTATTAAAAGCATAGGAAGAAAAGGCTGCCATGTGGTCGAATATTTTTTCGGCAACCTGTTTTTCTATTCCGTTTTTAACGCATCCCAAAACAAATACTTCACGTTCCGCTTCCATTACGCTATGCTTTTTCTTAGACATTGCCCTTCGCACAATATCTGCTCTGCCAAGGGAATATCCAGCCAAATCTCTGCATATTTGCATAACCTGTTCTTGATAAACAATACAACCGTAGGTCACGTCAAGAATAGGTTTTAAAAGAGGCGTATCATAATGAATGTCTTCAGGGTGAAAACGATTATGAATATAGGTGGGAATCGAATCCATTGGACCTGGTCTATATAAAGACAGTATTGCAATAAGATCCTCTAAGTTTTCGGGTTTAAAGGTTTTAACAACGTTGGTCATTCCATCGCTTTCATATTGAAAAACACCACTCGTATAACCTTTACCCATCATTTCAAGGGTAGTTTTATCGTTAAGCGGAATATTTTCAATTTTAAAATCTTTTTCCCTTTTTCGTATAATATTTTCAGTATCCCTTATTACCGTTAAGTTTCTTAACCCCAAAAAGTCCATTTTCAAAAGTCCTAATTCGTCAAGGGCAGTCATAGTGTACTGCGTTACTATAACGTCATCGTTTTTCGAAAGAGGTACGTATTCACTAACGGCTCTGTCGCATATAACAACACCTGCCGCGTGGGTAGAACTGTGACGTGGCATCCCCGTAAGTTTAACAGCAGTATCAATAAGTTCTTTGACAGTCTCGTCATCTTGATAAAGGGCTTTTAATTCGGGAACTTTTTTAACCGCCGCATCCAAATCGGTATGGTATTCCCTTGGTATAAGTTTTGCTACCTTATCACATATATTATAAGGTACGTCCATAACTCTGCCAACGTCCCTAATGGCATTTCGGGCGGCAAGGGTACCAAAAGTAACTATTTGCGCAACACGGTCGCTTCCGTATTTATTAACAACGTAATCAATAACTTCCTGTCTTCTTACAAAGCAAAAATCAATATCAAAGTCAGGCATTGAAACCCTTTCGGGATTTAAAAATCTTTCAAAAAGCAGACCGTATTTAAGAGGGTCAATACCGGTAATTGAAGAACAGTATGCGGCAATACTGCCAGCTCCCGAACCTCTGCCGGGACCAACCGGAATACCTTTACTTTTAGCATACTGAACGAAATCCTGTACAATAAGATAGTAATCGGTATACCCCATTTTCGAAATTACCGAAAGTTCATACTCTAATCGTTCTTTTGCCTTTTCTTTTTCGTTTTCATTATAAAGACGATTAAGGCCTTCATAACATTTTTCCCTTAAATAAATATCGTGATTTTTTTCTCCAATATCAAATAACGGAAGTTTTATATTGCCAAATTCAAATTCAAAATTGCACATATCGGCAATTTTTACCGTATTTTCTATTGCTCCGTCAAAAGCCGAGAAAAGTAGCGACATTTGGTCACCGCTTTTAAGATAAAACTCTTCAGTTTTAAATTCAAGTGCGCTTTCTTCGTTTAATTTTTTGCCCGTTTGCAGACACACCATTACCTTTTGGGTAAGGGCATCCTCTTTTTCAATATAATGTACGTCGTTTGTGGCGACAAGGGGTATACCTGTTTCTTTAGACAGGCGTAAAAGGTCCGGCAAAATACGTTTTTGTTCAATTATCGAGTGGTCCTGTATTTCGATATAATAGTTATCCTGACCGAAAACTCCGTTATACCAAATCGCCGTTTCCTTAGCCTTTTCGTACTCGCCTTTAGTTAGCAGTCTTGGAATTTCACCTGCCAAACAGGCTGATAAGGCTATAAGACCTTCACTATGATTTTTAAGAAGTTCTTTATCTATTCTCGGTCGCATATAAAAACCTTCGGTAAAGGATAACGATACCATTTTTATAAGGTTTTTATATCCGATTTCATTTTTACAAAGAAGCACCAAATGGTTATATTCACTGTCGGCGCCCTTTTGTTTATCCTGTCTTCCGCGAGGCGCAACGTAAACTTCACACCCTATAATTGGCTTTACACCAGCCTCTTTTGCGGCTTTAAAAAAATTCACGGCGCCATACATTACGCCGTGATCGGTTATAGCAACCGCCTTTTGTCCACGCTTCTTCACGGCATCAAAAAGAGAACCGATACGGCAACAGCCGTCCAGCAAACTATATTCCGTATGAAGATGAAGATGAACAAAATCGGTCATATTATTTTTCTCCGTTTTTAAGTTCTTCTGCTAGGTCCATAATTTTTTTAAGTCTGTGATTAAGTCCCGAACGCGTTATTGAATCGGGATATATTTTGCAAAGTTCGCTAAGGGAAGCATTCGGATTTTCAAGTCTTAATGTTGCCACTGAATAAAGTTCATCGCTTAGAGTTTCCAGTTTGCCTTTTTTAATAAGATACTCTATAGCAAGTCGCTGATTAACAGAAGCGTCCACCTGCTTTCCTATATTGCCCATTTCTAAATTATTTTTTCGGTTTTCGCGGTTTCGTATGGTTTTGGCAACCTCGATATCAATAAACTCAAGCACCTTTTTGTTAGCGCCCATCAGGGTTAAAAGTTCTTCTATAGTTTCGCTTTTATTAAAGTATATTACCGTTGTATTACCACGCATACTGCGTTTTGGTGAAAGTCCTCTGCTTTGAAGAAGACTGTAAAATTCAAGGGCGATTGTAAAATCTCGTATAACAAATTCGGTATGATAGTTTTTAAAAGGGTCAGTCATTTGACCACAGGCAAGAAATACGCCCCTTATAAAACTGCCGAAACAACAATCTCTTTTAAATACGTCGTGATTTATACTTAAAAAGTCACCCGTTTCATAACCAAACGCCGACATAACCGACGAACACTGTTGGGGCGAAGAAACCGATATATTATAAATTGTTGACACCTTTCCGCTTTTTTTGACGGCAGGAATAATGGCAAAATTGGTTTTTAAATATTTTATGTAACGTTTTGATATATTTTCGTTTTCGGTAATTATTGAAATGTTTTTATAGGAAAACGTATGCCCGAAAAGCATAAGACCGTAACATTCGGCTATCTTGCAACATTCATTTTGTTTTTCGATGCACAAATCGTTTTTCAGTTCACTGCAAAATGACATACCTTTTACCTTCCTAAAATTTTAAAGGTCGTTACCCATAAATATAAGTTCGGGTTGTAATAAAACGCCGTCTTCTTTTTCAACCTTTTCTTTTATAATTTCAACAAGTTTTTTAACGTCGCTACAGGTGGCTTCGCCCTTGTTTATAATAAAACCTGCGTGTTTTTCGCTAACTTGTGCGCCACCTACCGAGTAACCTTTAAACCCGTTTTTTTCAATAAGAGCGCCTGCAAAATATCCTTCGGGACGTTTAAATACGCTTCCTGCACTTGGGTATTCCAAAGGTTGTTTTGATTTTCTTCTGCCCATATAATCGTCCATTTTGGCAGTTATATTCTCTTTACTGTCTTGTGAAAGTTTAAAATATGCGCCCAGTATAAAAAGATTTTTCTTTTTGAAAACACTGCTTCGGTATGTAAGAAGCATATCTTCGCCACTTATTTTTATTATGTTAAGATTTTGGTCTAAACAAAGTGATGATACTGCAACGTCTTTCATTTCACCACCGTATGCGCCCGCATTCATAAACATTGCGCCGCCAACACTTCCGGGAATACCGTAAGCGAACTCAAGACCGCCTAAACAATTATCACGCGCAAAGGTACAAAGAGAAGCAAGAGAAGCTCCTGCATCGGAATAAATCTCTCCGTTTTCACCTAATGATATACAGTTCATATTAAGGGTGCAAATTACCGCGCCTTTAATACCGTTATCACTTACTACAAGGTTACTGCCCTTTCCGATTAAGTTTATGGGAATATCAGATTTTTTGCAAAAATCAATTACGGATATAAGGGATTTTTCATCATCAGGCAACACAAAATACTCTGCATTACCGCCAATATGAAAGGATGTATGACGGCTCATAGGCTCGTTTTTTAAATACTTTATTTTATTGTCGTTAAGAAAACTTTCAAAAGCCGTCATTCAGTTTACCTCTTATTTAAAAATTATATTTGTGCAGATACATAAAACTGCACCTAATAAATTACTTATACAATCTATAGAGTTGAGCAGCGCCTATAATGCCCGCATCATTTCCAAGTTCAGCAGGAAGTATCTCGCAAGGTTTGCCCATAGTTACGTAAATCTCACGATTAACAAACTCTGAAATAGGTTTAATTAAGGTTTCTTTTTCGTTAGAAACACCGCCGCCGATACAAATTTTTTCGGGTTGGAAAATATTCGCAATGTTCGTAATTCCTATTGCTACGTATTTTTCATAGGCATCTACTACTTCTTTAGCGGTTTTGTCACCTTTTCTCATACCGTCAAAAGCAGTTCTGCCGTTAACGTTTTCAAGTTTTCCACCTGCTATTTCCCACATAACGCTGTTTTTATTTTTATTCATTGCATCTTTGGTTTGCTTAATAAGGGCAGTTGCAGATGCATAACTTTCCCAACATCCATTTCTGCCGCATGTGCAAGGTTCGCCATTCATTTCAATTACCATGTGGCCGAGTTCACCGCCTGCATAGTTAGAACCGGAGAATAGTTTTCCGCCGATAATTACACCGCCGCCAACACCTGTGCCGAGAGTCACTACTATGCAGTCGTTTGCGCCTCTGCCGCTTCCTGCTAAAAACTCACCATATGCCGCTGCATTTGCATCGTTTTCAATATAAAAATCAACACCTGTGCGTTCCTTTAACATAGCAGCCAACGGTACGTTTTCAAAATCAAGGTTGTTTGCATAAACGACTGTACCTGAAATAGGGTCAACTGCTCCGGGACCTCCAATACCGCACGCAAAAATATCATCAATGGCAATTCCTGCATTTTCACAAGCAATAAAACAAGCCTTTGCCATATCGTCGGCAATTTCTTCAGCAGGACGCGGTCTATTGGTTTTTACCTTTCCTTTGGCTATAACCCTTAAATTTTCATCAACTACACCGGCAACAATATTTGTTCCACCCAAATCAATTCCCAACGTATACATTTAATTCTTCCTCCATTATTAAAACCATTACTGATACGGGTCAACGTTAACCTCTTGTACACCGTCGTCTTCCATCATTCCAAGACGTTTAAGCAGATCTTCGGCTGCATTATAACCCAATTTTTTTTGTCTATTGTTCATTGAAGCAACCTCTATGATTACCGCAAGGTTTCTACCGGGTTTAACGGGTATGGTAACCGACGGAACGGTTATACCCAGAATTTCGGTAGTTTGGGCTTCAAGTCCCATTCTATCATAAACCTTATTTATATCCCAAGGTTCAAGATTTATTATCATATCTATTTTTTCTGTAAGTTTAACCGCACCCACACCAAATATACGAGACGCATTAATTATTCCTATACCGCGAAGTTCAATAAAGTGACGAATGTTATCCGGTGCGCTGCCTACAAGAGACTTGCTGGAAACCTTACGGATTTCAACGGCATCGTCTGCAATAAGACGGTGACCGCGCTTAACAAGTTCAATAGCAGTTTCACTTTTACCAACACCGCTTTCGCCAAGCAGCAAAATACCTTCGCCGTAAACCTCAACAAGTACGCCGTGACGTGTAATACGAGGAGCAAGTTGAAGATTAAGGAATGCAATAAGCGCTGCCGAAACTTCGGAAGTAGTATCTTTACTTCTTAAAACGGGTACTTCATAACGTTTTGCTATATCAAGTACAAACTCAGGCACCTCAAGACTTCTTGTAATAATTATTGCAGGCGGTTTTTGAGAAAGGAAGGTATCATAACGCGACTGTTGTTCTTCAAGAGGTAATTCTTCAAGATAACCTTCTTCGGTTTTTCCTATTATTTGAATACGTGTATTATCAAAGTAACCGTAAAATCCTGCAAGTTGGATACCGGGACGGTTAATTTCGGTACTTTTTATCATAATATTTTCTGCTTCGCAAGGAAGATAAAGAATTTCGAGAGAAAGTTCCGAAATTATTTTAGAAAGAGAAATAGTAAAATTTGTATGCATAAAGGCTTCACTCCTTTTATTATCTTTCTTATTATACTACATTATTTATGATTTTCAAAGTTTTTTTATATTTTTCTTGATAATATTTATATAAAACTATATAATGTATATGTTATTATGTATTTTTTGGAGGAAAAAATATGAAACTAGGTATCGTAGGACTTCCAAACGTCGGAAAATCCACTTTATTTAACGCTATTACAAACGCAGGCGCTCAGTCGGCAAACTTCCCTTTTTGTACCATTGAACCTAACGTAGGTGTAGTTGCCGTTCCCGACAAACGTCTTGACGTACTAAAAGATATGTACACCGAAGGATCAAAGGTTCCCCCTGTTGTTCCTGCCATAATAGAATTTGTTGATATTGCAGGTCTTGTTAAAGGCGCTTCAAAGGGCGAAGGACTTGGAAATAAATTCCTTGCAAACATAAGAGAGGTTGACGCCATCGTTCACGTTGTAAGATGTTTTGAAAACGAAAATATTATACATGTTGAAGGCAGTATTGACCCTCTTCGCGATATTGAAACCATCGACCTAGAACTTATTTTTTCGGATATGGAAATGGTTGAAAGAAGAATTGCTAAGACCACGAAAGACTTAAAGGGTAATAAATCTTTGCAGGGCGAACTTGATTTTCTGAAAAAACTTTACGACCATCTTGAAAGCGGAAAGAGTGCCAGAAGTCTTGCCGTAACAAGCGAGGAACAGGAAATTTTAAACACCGTATTCCTTCTTACTTCTAAGCCTATTATTTATGCTGCTAATTTAAGCGAAGATGATTTTGCGGGAAAAGCGCCGGAAGATAATCCGCACTTTTCAAAGGTTAAAGAACTTGCCGCTAAAGAGGGCGCCGAAGTTCTTCCCATTTGCGCTCAAATGGAGGCGGATATTGCCGATATGACGGGCGAAGAAAAAGAAATGTTCCTTTCTGACCTTGGACTTGACGCTTCGGGACTTGACCGTCTTATTCAAAAGAGTTACAGTCTTTTAGGTCTTATTTCCTATCTTACTGCAGGTGAAAAAGAAGTAAGAGCATGGACAATAAAAAAGGAAACTAAAGCGCCTCAGGCCGCAGGTAAAATTCACTCCGACTTTGAAAGAGGTTTTATAAGAGCCCAAATTATAGCGTTCAAAGACCTTGAAAGTTGCGGTTCACTAGCCAATGCCCGTACAAAAGGTCTTGTTAGAACAGAAGGCAAAGAATATGTTATGCAGGATGGTGACGTAGTTGAATTCCTCTTCAATGTATAAAAATACAGTTAAAATTTTATGTCTTATTGTCGTTTTAACGTTATCTTTAGGCACCCTTTGCGCCTGTTCATCCAAAGGGGTTTACCGCATTGATAAAATTTCATGGGTAAGTAACGAAAATATCAATATTGAAACGACCTACACATATAACGAATATGATAAACCTGAAACTATAACCGTAAATTATCCTTATAATTACGGCGAAAGTTATATCGACAGTTTTACTTATAACAAACGCGGTATTTTAAAGACCTTAACACGTTCCTATGACTCAGGCGCAGTACAAAACTTCACTGCCGATAAAATAACAAATCATAAATATATTTTGTACGATAATGACAAAAAGGAATTTCTTACAATTATTTTTGATTACAGCGGTTTTATAGTATCCTATAGATATGCAAACGGTTATATAACCGAATACGGTTTTTCTTATGAAGCGGACGGAAAGCCGATTTCGATGAAACAACTTGACGTAACACCGTCAGGCAGTAACCAAACGCTTGATTTTGTTGCCCGTTTTACCGACGCTTCAACCTATCGTTTGTACAGAACCGGTGAAAATAGCAATGAAAATGAATATTACGAGGTCAAATTTCAAAAGATAGAAGTGAAAGGTTGATTTTATGCCACTTTACTATCCTTACTATTACTACGGTTTTGATTTCAGCAACCCACTTTACGCTTTTTCTATGGTGCTTTTAATAGTCGCCGTCATTATTACTGCCGTTGCACAAGCAAAGGTAAAATCCACCTTTGCAAAATTCAGTAAGATTCCAACGGTTTTAACGGGCGCTCAGGCAGCAGAAAAACTCCTTATAAGCCAAGGCATAACTAACGTAAAAATCGAGCGCGTCAGCGGAAATCTTACCGACCATTTTGACCCTCGCACTAACGTTATACGTTTAAGCGAAGACGTATACGATAAAAACACGGTTGCCGCCGTAGGAGTGGCCTGTCACGAAGCAGGTCACGCCCTGCAATACGCAACCAATTACGCGCCAATAAAACTTAGAAACGCAATAGTTCCTATCACGCGTTTCGGTTCGGTTTTGGCTATGCCGCTTATACTTTTAGGCTTTATTTTCGCGCCTTTTTTGGCAGGTATAGGCGTAGCATTTTACTCATTATCCACACTTTTTCAACTTATTACTCTACCCGTTGAATTCAACGCTTCAAAAAGAGCGATTTCCACCATAAGAGATTACAGTATTTTATACGATGACTCAGAAATACAGGGCGCTAAAAAGGTGCTCGGTGCCGCCGCTATGACATATCTAGGCGCATTACTGGCTTCACTAGCCCAACTTTTACGTCTTGTTTCAATAGTAAATCGCAGAAGATAAAGAGGTTTTTTTATGGCTTTTTTACATCGCACCTGGGCAGAAATCAGCGTTTCTGCTTTGGTACATAATTTTAAAACAATTAAAAACAGTGCGCAAAACAGTTCGCTTATGGCGGTTGTAAAGGCTGACGCCTACGGTCACGGCACCGAAATTGTTATTCCCACTTTGCTTGATGCAGGCGCTCAGTGTTTTGCAGTTTCTAATATTGACGAAGCAGAAGACCTGCGAAAACTCGGTGTCGAATATCCCATTCTTATTTTGGGCTATACGCCTCCCGAAACTGCAAAAAGACTTGCAGAAAATAATATTATCCAAACCGTATACGATAAAGATTTTGCAGAAAAACTTTCTTTTTATGCAAAACAGGCCAACGTAACCGTAAAGGCTCACATAAAACTTGATACGGGTATGGGAAGATTAGGTTTTGATTGCAGAAACGACAATCTTTTCGGAATAACCGATGCAATTGACTGTTTGGATTTAGACGGCATTTCGTACGAAGGTGCTTTCACTCATTTTTCTACTGCCGACACTAATGAAGAATATACTAACGGTCAATACAGCCGTTTTGTAAAGGCAAGCGAAATTTTAAAAGAAAATTGCAAAACCATAACAGCAGTCCATTGCTGTAATTCTGCCGGTCTTTTATTGCACAAAGACAAACATTCCACCATTTGCCGTCCGGGCGTTATTCTTTACGGACTTACCCCCGATAAAGATATGACATTCAGTGAAGAACTTATACCCGTTATGACACTAAAAAGTGTTGTTTCTATGGTCAAAGAAGTGGAAGAAGACACCTATATAAGTTACGGCAGAACCTTTAAAAGCGATGAAAAAATGAAGATAGCCACAGTATCGGTAGGATATGCAGACGGTTATCCGCGCGCCCTTTCTAACAAAGGCGAAGTTATTATTAACGGTCAAAAAGCAAAAATTGTCGGCAGAGTTTGTATGGACCAGATTACCGTTGACGTCTCTCATATAAAAAACGTTCAAATCGGTGACGAGGTAACACTTTTCTCTAAAGAACTTTCTGTAGACAGTTTAGCCGAAAAAGTAGGCACCATAAACTACGAAATAGTATGTGGTATTTCAAAACGCGTACCCAGAATCAAAGTGGATTAATTTAAAATCGAAGGCTAAAAGCCTTCGATTTTTTGTCACAAAAACCTTGTTTGTGTCGTTTATATAAATAGAAAAAATACAAGGAGGTATTTATTATGAAAAAAATTTGTTGTTTATTACTTGCGGTTGCAATCATTTTTTCTTGTTGTTCCTGTCGAATGGCTAACATAAAATACGAACAAGGCAGTTATTACGTCATTTTGCCCATTTCAAATTCAGAGGTTGCAGTCAATTGGGAAATTGAAAAGTATATAAATTACATAAACTATGAACTGCTTAAAGAGGCTGAAGCGGAAATAACTAATAAATGCTTCCCCGAATTTCCGGAATTCAGTATAAAACTTGACAATGAAAATTATCTCATACTTTCAAGTCAAGAACTTATAGTCGAAACAAAGGCTTATGACGAAGTATTCGGAGAATACGATAGCCACAAACATGTTTGGCATACAAAACGAATATCACTTTCGCCGGTAAAATAATTATTTCTAATGCATAATTATTTTTGTAACGCCTTGTTAAACATATTCAAAATATCTTGCATCATTTCCATATTGACTTCACTGTATAAGGCGTGGTCAACACTGTTGCAAAACTCAGTCATTTCCTCTTGAGTGAAATCTCGATCATATTTCTTTTTCAATTCTTTCAAGTCTTTTTTAACAGTTTCCTGATAGGCAATGGCTCTGTTTGAATGCAAAATAGTATTATGCCCTGCTTGGTCACCGGTACCAACATAATAGATTACGTTATTTTTTCGAATTTCATCTTTATGGGAAATAACCGATTGATGAGCGAAACTTATAACAAAATCACGGTTACCATGTGCAATATATACAGGCACGTCGGTACTGTTTATGCCTTTTACGGCATTGTGATTTGTATAGTCTTTGAACAACAACGATTGATAGGCGTCCAAAAATTCTTTTGGAAAATCACTTTTCAGCATATCCGAGAATAATGAAGTAAATTGCTCTCCCTTTTCCACAAACAGCGTATATCCACTGTTGAACGGTGCAACAGCAGCGCATCCGCAGATATTTTTATGGATATAAAGTACCGCAGTTGCAGCATAGCCTCCCCAAGAATGTCCAAACAAAAACAGCGGATATTTAGATAACGTTTTGTCCTTTTCGATATATGTTAATGCATGGTCCAAATTCACCAAAGGTGTGCACATACCTACGGTAGAATCTCCCTCAGACCTATAAGTACCTTGGCAATCGTATGTAAACACGCAATATCCGTTACGAACAAAGAATTTAATGAACGGAATATAATCATCTGCGCCCGCATGCATACCGTGACAAACTACAACCATTCCCTTTGCGCTATGGCAAGGATAAAAATAGCCTTGAAGGTTTAGGCCTCCACTGGGAAAGAAAAAGGTAGTACGGGGCAGTGTTTCTTCCACTCTACTGTAATCAAATTCACCAAATATCGTATTGATGTCCTGTTTTTCGTATCTTTTGAAAAAGGAATCGTACGCTGCCTTGGCTGCAATAACAGTTCCTAACTGCAGACCTGTGCGCAATACAAGACTCATTATCTGTTTTGCATCGTTTTTTAAGCGTCCATCCTGCTCTATATTTTTCAATCTGCAAATTCTCCTTTGCCAAAGTTTCGTTTCTCATTAAGTTTAGCATAAATCACCGTATTTTTCAACAGCAACAAAAGGCGCACAAAAAGGACTTGAACCTTTATCGCGCCAACAGCAAAAATAAAAGACTCTGCTTAACGGGAGTTGTTCTTAGGGATAAAAATGCCTAAAAAAGCAAATTTTTGCGTTCTAATGTGTTAAAAAGCCGTGGTATGCGTCAGCATTACCACGGCTTTTCGCCTTTTATTCCACTAAAAATTTATCTTTTTTAGGTGCAAGCAGTTTTGTAAGAATAAATTTGTTTCGATTTTGAAGTTGCGAAAACGCAGTAATACTTT
>JAZRNY010000033.1:0-75896 GCA_045648445.1 Acutalibacteraceae bacterium | reverse complement strand
CTGTGGTGGCGACGACTTGTTGGATTGTAAGTGCATCGGGGACAGTTTCAAATTCTTGTTCAAGCCAATCTCGGAAGCCGACAGGCAGAGAGGAAGGAAATCCTGTTTTGCGTGGGCGTGGTTTGCGAGGGTTCCCATACTTTGCCGTGGAGAACTCGGCGTAGGGTGTGACATATTTTTCGGGATGTTTGGTTGAGTCCTCTATGTAGGTGAGTAGGTCTTCCTTCAGCACGGTGTATTTTCGTGTTCTCTTGCCCGTGTTCTGACATTTGATGAAGCCGTTGTTGAGCATCCAAGCACACTTACGTTTACTGATATGCAAGGCACACCGCACCTGTTCGCCAGACAAGGTTTGCGGTAAGCTGCTCAACATTTTTTATCACCTCGTATCGTATATCGCTTTCCTTTATCGTTGGTAGTCTTAACGAGGTAATCGATGAGTGCATCTTTGGTGAAGATGTAACCGCCCTTGTAGGTATAGGATTCGATCTCACCATTTTTGAGTGCGGCGTAGATTGTGTTCTTGCCGACGGGCGACCACCTTGCTGCTTTCATAGGGGTTAAGATATTGGGACATTTTTTAAGCATCTTTTGGTATGCTTCTTTTTGTTTTTCTTGGTTCATTTTCATTCTCCTTGTGTTTTCTTTGCCCGAGAACACACAAAGGTTTTGATAGGATTCTCGCATCTATCTCGCAAATTTCTCGCAAAAATCCGTGGTTTTTTCAAAATCTCGCAGAACAGATGGAAATATTGCAGTTTTAAGGGACGGAGAGGGGCGGTGCGGTAGATACTGCCTTTTGCTCGAAATCAGTTAGGGAGCAATCCCCCGCGAGTTCGAATCTCGCCGTCTCCGCCAAATCAAAAGCAGTTGCCTATCGGCAACTGCTTTTTTAATTAATTATTCTTAGAATTTTCTAAAACTTGTAGGGGAACACCCAGTTTCTTTTTTAAAAAAATTACTGAAGTAATAAACATCACAAAAACCGCACAATTTTGCAATTTCCGATATAGGCAAACTACTATTTTTAAGTAATTTTTTAGCATACGTTAATTTTTGATTAACTAAATAGCGATTCGGTGTCATTCCATAGACTTTTTTAAACAAAGTATCGAACTGTCTTCTTGAAATATCGGAAGTAGCATACATTTTTTCGAGGCAATCATTCTCACAAAAATGAGAAAACAAATACTCTTGAGCGACAAGCATACGTTTGTCAGTCGGATGATACTTTTTTTGCAAAACCTCATTAAACTCTGCACATATTTGATAAAAACACAAAGAGAGTAACAATTCCCTGTTTTTCGATGACGAATACTGTTTTTCAGCCTTTTCAAAAAGACGTGCATATTCATCTAAATTGTTGATTTTTATGCAGAAACTTTCATCATCAATAGGTTCATAAGTTGTAAAATGTATAGAATGACATACACCTTTTTGATTAACAACTACCGAATAATTGTCTCGCTGATTAATAAAGAAAATACAATTTTCTTTAATTGTGAATTTTTTATATTCCAAATCATGAAGTTCTTCACCCGAATACCCAATTCCAATAATGTGATTCTTTCGATCTTTTTCTTTCCAAGAATTTAGGCAGGTCTTATATTTAATAACAAAATCAACATCTTTAAGTTTTAAATTTTCGAATTTCATAAATTCACCAAATATTACTTTATCGATAAAATTTCTTTAATTTTGTCAACCGTTTTATTGTCCGGAGTATCAAAAATCACTGGTTCTTTTCCAATTGCACGAGATTTATTTTCACCCATAGCATGATATGGCAAAAGTTCGATTTTTTCGGGATATCCATAACTTTCGAAAAAATCATACATAGCATTCATTTCTTCGTCAGTATCGTTTATACCACCTATTAACGGAATTCTAACCCATACTCTTGCGTCTGTTTTTAATAGTTTTTTAAGATTATCCAAAATCAAAATATTATCAACACCCGTATACTGCTTATGTTTTGCAGAATCCATAATTTTTAAATCATACAAAAACATATCAGTATACGGAAGTATACTTTCAAAAGACTCATAAGGAACGCAACCCGCTGTATCTACTGCGGTATGTATACCGTTTTCATGGCACAATTTTAAAATTTCTTTTAAAAACTCAAGTTGGAGCATACATTCTCCACCCGAAAACGTCACACCACCACCTGAAGTATTATAGAAATCAATATCCAAAGATATATTTTCATAGATTTCATCCACAGTATATTCTTTACCGCAAATTTTTCTTGCTTCGTTTGGACAGTAAAATTCGCATTGTCCGCAAAAATCGCAAGAACATAAATTATTATGGCATTTTTCCAAGCATTTTCCGCAAGATAGACACTTATCTTTGTAAAATAGCATTTCAGTAGAAAAACTTTGACTTTCGGGATTATGACACCACGCGCAACGCAAATTACATCCTTTAAAAAACACCGTAGTTCTTATACCAGGGCCATCAACAAACGATGAGCGTTGAATGTCAAAAATGGTTGCCTTCATATTGAATCTCCTATCATTAATTAATCATAAAAATTCATTGTTAGAATTTCCTGTTGCCATTCAGGAGAAAGACTTGTAAATTTAGCAGAAAAACCACATACGCGAACAATTAATTCCGGATACTTTTCAGGATGCTTTTGCGCATCAAGAAGTTGCTCTTTAGTAGTACAGTTAAGTTGCAATGACTGAAGACCGGAATGAGCAGATGCACGTAAGAATGCCTCACAAGTTTCAAGTGTTGTTTTATTAGGCAAAATAATATTAACAACCGAATTACCACCGTTATTCTCGGAATTAATATGTTTTAAACTGTTGATAACAGTGGTTGCAGAAGGTATTTTTTTAGGCGTGACGGAGAAATACCTTGCGCAATATAGTCACCATTAAATCTTCCGTCGGGAGTTGCCAAGGTTTTTTCACCCCAAAAGCGAATTTCAGTATAGGTTAAGTGACCCATAACGATTTTTCCGCCGTAGGTACCAACTAACGTACTAATCCGGTCATAAATATCATCGTTAAACTTGCCTGCAAACTCACAGGATTCTACGCTTCCGTCACCCCAGCCTTTACATTTCGTAGCCTCTACACGCATATCCTCATAGCCATTCCAGTTATTACGAATGGCATTCAGCATATCTTTTAACGAATATTTTCCGGAATCAAAACAAAGTTCTTTAATAGCAAGTAGAGAATCAACAACATTTGGGAAACCAACTAGTTCATATCTACTTTCTCTGTATTTTGCTCCACCCGCTGTATAATCTTTTTTCTTTTCTATACAATCTTGCAGTGTTGACGAAAAAATCGGTAGCGGATCTACCTTATTCCAGATGTTTCCACCTTTAGCAACAATTCTTGCACGTTCTTTGAATAACACCATAAAGTTATCTAATATGATATTATAAACCTCATCAAACGTTTTAGCATCATCAATCGGTTTAAAGAACAATTTTGTTCTTTCCATTCTATCGGTTAGATTATGAATTGTTGTTTCAAAGACACGAAGAATATTTACATAACAGCCATCATCATACTTTTCGATGCCATTACCTGAAATAGCCCAACAACCTGTGATAAGATAATCACGCGCTTCCTCAATAGTCTTACCCGCTTTTAGCATTGCAGCAATTGTTGAATTATCATTTTGGTAAAGGATCGTACTGGTTCCATTTATTACTGCCAAATTTATTTCATCAAAATACTCTTTAGGAGATTTTTCACTGTATCGACAGGTTATTTTCGGGAAAATTATCACTTCTTCGCGGGTAGCGCGTAAAAACATAGATGTCAGTTCATTAAACAACGGTTTACCTTCAAGATCGCAACCGCCTAAAACATAAGTGTTTTCCAGTTCGTGATCAGAATAACCTACCATTTTAGTATCATGATCAAAATGCATATCCCAAGTTATTAAAAACTTAGCAACTAAATCATACGCTTTTTCATCAGTTAAAACGCCGTTATCAATATCTTTTCTATAAAACGGATATAAATCCATATCCAGACGGCCAAAAGTATTTGGACCAATCCCCTCCAAAGCACCTAATGCCTTACGCATAAAAGCGTAGGTGTTTAGCGCTTCATAAAAAGTTTCCGGTTTTTCCCACGGAACTCTTGAAGCAGTATCAGCAATCAACTGCAAATTTTCTATTTCTTCATCATTATTGGCATTTTTAAGCATTTCTTTTGCCTTTAGCGCATATTTTTCGCCCATTTTTTTAAGACAAAGCATTGCTTCGCAAGTAGCGTTTAAATACTCTTTTTCTTCGTGTTCCGTTGCAGTCTCTAAACTTTTTTAGCCTTTTCATACAAACCCTTAAGCCCCATTTGTAATACAGGCCGAGTATCATAATTAAAATGTTGAGTAACGTCGTTATACGGTCCGCACACAAGATAGAATAATTCACCAGAACGCGCTTTATGAAGATCATAAAGTTCTTTATCTTGGTCAATAAACAAATGCTCGTTTTTCCAATGAGTCCATCCACCTGCGTGTCTTACACCACGAAGACCTCTGGCGCCGTCGCAGTGCGCCCACATAGTTCCCGTTTCGTAATAATACGGTGACTCATAAAAAAGAACGGGTTCAAACATATCAACAATTGTCTTATACTGAAGAACTTTCATATCATAAGGAGACATATCTTCACTATAAGCGGCATCCATTACAGCGGTCGCTTTAGCCTTAAAATTCTCAGAAATTTCTTTTGTGCCTTCCCAATAATAATTTTTAAGTTCATTTCGCATATCAATATAATTCATAGCGATACTCCTTTTGTAAAAAATTACATTATCACTATAGCAGAAGTCACGTATTAAAGCAATATAAAATTAAACTAATTTGTGTAATATGGAAATCTATTTAGAATATAAAAACTTTTGTCGCAGCATACAATCAGTGAAAGAACAAAGTCAAGTTATTCAGTAATCATTTTGATTCCTTTTACAAGAGTTTCGTAATCAAGCATACCGTTTGCGTGTGTCACTAAATTACCGTTTCTATCAACAAAAAAGGTTGAAGGAAAAGAATTCACGTAATAGGCGCTAACCGCACTTAAAGAAGTATCGTAAAAGACGTCAAAATCAAAATTTTCCTTTTCTACGTAAGCCTTTGCCATCTCTTTAGTTTCTTGCACACCGTCAGTAGCGTTTATCATAAGAAACTGTACGTCAGGATAATTTTTATAAGCAATATTAAAATCAGGCATTTCTTCTTTACAGTAAAAGCACCAGGTTGCCCAAAAATTTATAACAACAGGTTTACCTTTATAATCAGATAGTTTTACTTGCTTACCATCCTCGTCGAATACGGTAAAATCCGGAGCAGCAAACTCATTGTTTTCACTTGAAGTATCCGAACTTACAAGGTTGTTATTATCATATTTTTCGGATAAATTTTTATATAAAAATAATGCTCCAACAATAAGCGCCACAAGTATAATAAAAATTATAATCCACACAAATATTTTTTTCATATTTCTACTCCTTAAGATAAAACACTAAGAAACTTGCCAAACAATCCGGTAGCCATCAAAAGACCAACTGCTATCAACAAAACTCCACACAATACGTTGATGATTTTATAATTACGCTTTATAAAATTAAAGGCGTTTTTAAGTTTATCTATTAAAATTGCGCTAATAAAAAAAGGAATTCCAAGTCCAAGAGAATATGCAAGTAACATACATACCCCTTCAACAATGCTGCCTCTGTTAGCGGCAAGCATTAAAGCAGAACCGAGAAATGCTCCTACACACGGTGTCCATCCTATCGAAAATACCAAACCGAAAATCAATGAAGAAAAAAATCCTAATTCTTTTTTCACTGAAAAATTTATTCCTTTAAACAAGGAAAGATTAAATATGCCAAGAAAACTAAGACCGAAGAAAATAACTATTAACCCTGTAACGATATTAACAATAGTCTTATATTCAATGAGAAATCTCCCAACAGTACCCGCCAAAGCCCCCATTGACACAAAGACGGCTGTAAAACCCAAAATAAAACCCAAAGAATTTGATACCGTCTTTTTAAAATTACTGTTATTACCTGCAAAATAAGAAATATAAATCGGTAACATCGGCAATAGACAGGGCGAAACAAAAGTAATAATACCTTCTAAAAAAGAAATAAAAAACTGCATATTAACACCTAAAAACTCCCGTCTAAAAATAGGCGGGAGAAATTCTAACTATAGTTCAGTCATCCAAAGACCGTGAAGATTACAATATGCATATACTGCAACGGGCTTTTCATCACAAAGAGCAAAGGACACAGCGGGTTCACTTCCAACTTCTAAACACTTACGTTGTCCGCCTCTATCGGTCTGAAGATATACCCATAAAATGCTGTGCTCACTAACCATAGGATGAGCAACGCTGCCTATTTCAACCTTAACGATATTATCCTCTACCTTAACAACAGGAACGTGTTTTTCCAAACTTGCTTCAACGGTACCTGCTTCTAGCTTAGTCATTTTTTGACCGCAACACATCATCGGAACGCCGGCATCATTTATCATACCAATAAGATTGCCACAATGCTCACAGATAAAAAATTTGTTTTCTTTCATAATAATTACTCCTTTAATTTTATTTAAACATTTCAAGAATGTTTTCTTTAGAACGTGCTCCTACAGCCTGATTATATATTTTACCGTCTTTAATAACGACCAACATGGGAATACTAACCACACCGAAAGCCTGAGCAAATTCGGGTTCATCGTCTACGTTAATTTTACCAACCAAAATATCTTCTACTTCATCAGAAATTTCATCAACAATTGGGGACATCATTTTGCAAGGCATACACCAGTCGGCATAAAAATCCAATAAAATCACTTTACCTGAATTAATAATACTTTCAAAATTTACTTTAGTTACACTTAGTACTGACATATTTAGCATCCTTTCTTTTATTTAATTAATTCAACTGCTTCCTTAAGGGAAGAAACACCAATAATTTTAATATCAAGTTTGCTGTCTTTTAACTGCCTCAAACAACTCTTAGGTAAAATACAGGTATCAAATCCAAGACGCGCAGCCTCATTAACTCTGGCAAGCGGTCTTGATATGGAGCGAAGTTCGCCCGATAAACCAACTTCACCAAAAGCGATAGTTTTTTCATCAATCACTTTATTTCTATGTCCTGAAACAAGAGCAAGAGCAACCGCCAAATCGGCAGCAGGTTCATCAAGTCTTAATCCGCCTGCCACGTTTACATAAACATCAAAATTTGAAAAATACATACCAATACGTTTTTCAAGAACCGCCAAAATAACGTTTAATCGATTATAATCAAACCCGGTTGAAACTCTACGAGGATTACCGAAGCCTGTAGAAGTGACCAGGGCTTGTACTTCTGAAAGAATAGGACGGCTTCCCTCAAGCACACAGGCAATACAACTTCCCGAAACGTTTACTGCACGTCCTGAAAGTAACATCGCAGAAGGATTTTCAACTTCATTAAGGCCACTTTCGTTCATTTCAAACACGCCGATTTCATTAGTAGAACCAAAACGGTTTTTAATGGCACGTAAAATTCGATAAGATTGATTTCTGTCACCCTCGAAATACAAAACAGTATCAACGATATGTTCAAGAACTTTTGGTCCTGCTATGTCGCCGCCCTTGTTAACGTGACCAACGAGAAAAATAGGAATATTATTACTTTTCCCAACCTTTAAAAACATATTCGTAGACTCACGAACTTGAACTATACTTCCCGCTGAAGAAGCAAGATCGCTAAGTTGCATTGTTTGAATAGAGTCTATCATTACCAAATCCGGTTTATCTAAAGAAATATAATCGCAAATTTCTTCAGTATCATTTTCGACCATAATCATAAGATTTTGGTTGTCAACACCAAGTCTTTTGGCTCTTAGTTTAATTTGAACCGCCGACTCTTCACCCGACACGTATAGAATTTTTTTGTTTTTTAGCGCATCTGCAATTTGAAGCAAAATAGTCGATTTACCAATCCCGGGATCACCACTTAGAAGCACAACGCTACCTTCTACAATTCCGCCGCCAAGCACCCTATCAAGTTCACAAATTCCTGTAACCATTCTTTCTTCCGCTTCAAACGATATTTCAGAAAGTGGTTTAGAAACTGCGTGATTAAAAATCTTCACACCGCTACCGGCAGACGTCTTTTCGTTATTAATTACAGTTTCTTCAAGACAATTCCATTCACCGCAATTATTACATCTGCCGCTCCATTTTGCGCTTTGATAACCACAAACCGAACATACGTAAGCCGTCTTAATCTTCCCTGCCATTTTTAAACCTCGTTTTTATTATATAATCTTCAATTCCGCAAAAAACCGCAAAAGCCATTTTCTTTTGATATTCTTCCTTTTTAAGCAAATCAAGTTCGTTGGGATTGCTGATAAATCCACACTCAACAATAACCGCCGGAATAGGTGCTTTTTTTAACAAAAAAGTTGAAGAATCGCTTTTTTTAACAACCCTTTTATTAGAATTTTGTAATAAAGAAACTATGTTACTTTGAATACTTTCACCCAAATCATACGATTTTTTATGGTTAGGCGAGTAAAATACTTGAGCGCCGTTCACGCTTGTCGCCGTAAACTTATTTAGATGAATACTAACAAAAATCGCATCAGAATTTTCGTTCATAACCGCAAGACGATTATTTAAATCGCTTACTTTTCTTTTAGATATAGTTTCATTAGAATTATCTTCGGTACCGGTATCAACAGTACGCGTATAAATCACGTCATAACCGCACGAATAAAGCATTTCACCAAGGGAAAGCGCAATAGATAGGTTAATATCTTTTTCATTTGTACCGTCAGATGCTACTGCCCCTCCGTCAAACCCGCCGTGTCCTGCATCAACGATAATTTTTTTATTTAATTCGGTGCTGACCGAGACGTAAGTCGCTTTATCTTTTACCGAAACTAAAATTATAAAACAAAACAAAAATACAACTATGACTAAAACAAAAATTATTTTTATTTTTTTGCTCATTTTCTATCACCAATTATATCCCAAAACACATAAATTTTCAAGTACTATAACAATTAACCACCGAAATCAATCACTTCGGTGGTTAATTGTTTTTTCATTCTCATGTTTATCATACATTTCAATATCGTTATTAATGCAAAAAATTAATATTTTATAAATTTCTTCTTCTCTTTCGGGTGTAGAACATTCAGTCAAAAACATACTTTGCCTCCTAATTGTGCTATTAGTAATTTTGACAAATTTAAAGTAAAAAATTCTATCGTAAATATTTTTTATTAGTTTCTTTGTTTGCTCTTAATATACCCGAAATACACCCCGAAACAACAGCGCCCAAAAAATGAAACAATGTAGTTAGGCTTATTGAATTACTGCTTATAAAGACAGAGATTAAAAATACTAACAAAAATATAATTAAGCCTACCAATGAACCGTAAAGATAACCTTTTTCGTTTATTTTTGAAACGGTAAACATACTGCCGAAAAAAGAACCGAGAATAATAGAAATAGTAGCAAAAACAGAGTTGTAATATTCGGGAATATCAACGTACGTGTATAAAACCGAAAACAAAAGTAAAGTTATTAACGTTGCAATAACTCCAATAATAGTGCCAAAAACTATACTAAATATCGTATTGTTTTTCACATCAAAACCATAAGACATAAAAAAATCCCCCTTGGAACAATATATTCCAAGGAGGGATAAAATATAACTTATTCTTCGTCTTTTTTCTTGCCAAATTTCTTTTTAGCGGGTTTTACTTCTGCAGGAGCCTCGTGAACTGTAAGGTTCTGACTGATAGCCCATTTAGCAATTTTCAACTTAGAGTGGTCAGCACTGGATTCAATAATAATGCTGTCCTCTTTTACGGAAACGATACGACCGTATATACCACCAATAGTAACAAGTTCATCACCGGGTTGTAAAGATTCGCGCATCTGCTGTTCTTGCTTTTGCTTTTTCTTTTGAGGACGAATCATAATAAAATACATAACACCAATGATTACTACCAAGTAAATAATAAGTCCAAAACCGCCGCCATTAGTATTGTTTGCAGCGCCTTCTGCTAAAATTCCAAACATTTAATTTTCCTCCAAAACAATTTTTAAACATTATATAACAAAAAGATAAATAAATCAAGAAGAATATTAAATACGTGTTCCATATATTTCCTCTTTTTCTTTTTTAAACTCTGCAAATCTTCCTTCTTCAAGCGCCTTTCGTATATCTTCCATTAACTTGTTATAAAAATACAGGTTATGAAGTACACATAAACGGTTACACAACATTTCCTTACTTTTAATAAGATGACGGATGTACGCGCGAGAATATCTTTTACAAACGGGACAATCGCACTTTTCATCAATAGGACGCATATCCGTTTCATACTTGTTGTTATTAAGATTTATAATACCTTCACTTGTAAACAAATGCCCGTGACGTGCATTTCTGCTTGGCATTACACAGTCAAAAAGATCTACTCCTCTTTCAACAGCGTTTAATATATTAACAGGAGTGCCTACGCCCATAAGATACCTTATTTTATTTTCAGGCATATGAGGTGTTACGTGTTCGATAACGTCATACATTATTTCGGCAGGTTCGCCTACGGCAAGTCCACCTATTGCATATCCGTCCAAATCAAGTTCAGCAATCGTTTTCATATGCTCGATGCGTAAATCGTTAAAAGTGCAACCTTGATTTATACCAAAAAGCATTTGTTCTTTGTTAATAGTATCTTCTAGAGAATTCAAACGTTTCATTTCGGCCTGACAGCGTTTCAGCCAACGTGTAGTTCTTTCGCACGATTCTTTTGCATAACTATAAGGCGCAGGATTTTCAACACATTCATCAAATGCCATAGCAATGGTAGAACCTAAATTGCTTTGTATTCTCATACTTTCTTCAGGACCCATAAAAATTCGTTTTCCATCTATATGAGAATTAAAAGAAACGCCCTCTTCAGATATTTTACGAAGCGGAGCAAGCGAAAATACTTGAAATCCACCGCTATCGGTCAATATCGGACCGTTCCATGTAGATATTTTGTGAAGCCCGCCACACTTTTTAATCACTTCGTCACCCGGACGAATGTGCAAGTGATAGGTGTTGCTAAGCATCACTTGGCATCTTACCTGCTCTAAATCCTCGGCAGAAACTGCACCTTTAATGGCGGCACTGGTTGCCACGTTCATAAAAGCAGGTGTTTTTACTACTCCTCGATTTGTGTGAAACTCGCCCAATCGGGAGCGACCTTCAGTTTTTAAAATTTTAAACATAATTTTCTCCTAACGAATAAACATTGAGTCGCCGAAACTAAAAAACCTAAATTTATCTTTTACCGCTTTGTTATAAAATTCCATTGTAAAATCATAACCTGCAAATGCTGAAACCAACATAATTAAAGTGCTCTCAGGTAAATGAAAATTTGTAATTAGTGCATCCATACATTTAAATTCATAACCGGGATAAATAAAAATTGAAGTATCGTCTTCACATTCTTTAATTTCTCCAAACTTAGTTGCGGCACTTTCAACTGTACGGCAACTGGTAGTACCGACGCATATCACCCTGCCACCGTTACTCTTTGTTTTGTTGATTTTATCAGCAGTATCTTTCGATATAGAATAATGTTCAGAGTGCATATGATGATCGGTTATTTCGTCAACCTTTACAGGTCTGAACGTACCAAGACCAACGTGCAAAGTCACGTACGCTATGTCTATGCCTTTATTTTTAATTTTTTCCATAAGTTCTTTGGTGAAATGCAAACCTGCTGTAGGTGCAGCGGCAGAGCCTAATTCCTTTGAGTAAACAGTTTGATAACGTTCTTTGTCTTTTAACTCTTCCTTTATATAATGCGGAAGCGGCATTTGACCGATTTCATCTAATTCGGCAAAAAAATCTCTATCAAAAACAAATTCAAGCACTCTGTTACCGTCATCCAAAACATTAATTACCGTAGCGCTTAATTTATCGCTAAACTTAAAACTGTGACCTTCTTTTGCCTTTTTACCAGGACCTGCGATACATTCCCATTTATTAGCATAGATTTGTTTAAGTAAAACAAATTCCACAACTGCGCCGGTATCAATGCGTGTACCGTATATTCTTGCAGGTAATACTCTTGTATCATTCAGCACTAATAAATCGCCTTCATTAAGATACTCTAAAATATTTCTGAATACGTCTTCACCACAGGTTTTACTGTTTTTATCAATAAGCATAAGCCTTGAAGCATCGCGCGGTTCTATAGGTGTTTGCGCAATTAATTCTTCCGGTAAATCATAGTAAAAATCGCTTTTTTTCATAGTTTCTCCCGTTTATAAAAAACAAAAATATATTTGACAAACCATATATCGAATGGTATCATTTAAGTGTGATAATAATATGATTATATTGCAAAACTGTTGTATTGGCAACAGTAAAGTTAATTTTCTTTTTGAAAATATTAAGAAAGGTATGTTTTTTATGAAAAAAAGAGTATTCACAGGTGCCGCCACTGCTTTGATTACACCAATGCATAACGATGGCAGTGTTAATTTCGAAAAAATTGCAGAACTGGTTGAGCAACAAATTAACTATGGCATTGATGCACTTGTTATTTGCGGTACTACAGGCGAAAAATCAACCTTAAATTATAAAGAACACGTTAAAGTTATTGAATCCGCCGTAAACAGCGCAAACGGACGTGTACCAATTATTGCAGGCACAGGTTCAAATGATACGGTTTATACCGTAGAACTTTGTAAAGATGCAATTAGTTGCGGTGCCGATGCTATGCTTATGGTTACCCCATATTACAATAAAACTTCACAACGCGGTTTAATAACTCATTACAATTACGTTGCAGACCGAATTGACAGTCCGATAATTTTATATAACGTTCCGTCTCGAACCGGTGTTAATATTGCTCCATCAACCTATGCCGAACTTTGTAAACACCCGAATATAGTTGCTACCAAAGAGGCCAACGGAGATATTTCTTCTGTTGCTTTAACCCGTGCTTTATGTGGTGATGAACTTGACATTTATTCAGGAAATGATGACCAAATTGTTCCAATAATGTCTTTGGGAGGAATAGGTGTTATATCCGTTTTGTCAAATATAGCACCGGCACAAACGCATGATATGTGTGCCAAGTATCTTAATGGCGATACAAAAACCGCGTCAGATATGCAAATCCATTATTCACAACTTATAAAAGCGCTATTTTCCGACGTTAATCCTATTCCGGTAAAAGAAGCTATGAATATACTCGGTTATGACGTAGGGCCTTGTCGACTTCCACTTGTTCCAATGGAAGAAAAGCAAAAGGCAGAACTTATCGAACAATTAAAGTTCTGTAATTTATTAAAATAAGCCAACGTAAAGGATGTTAAAAATGGTTAAGATAATATTAAACGGTTGTTTTGGCCGTATGGGCAAAGTTATAACCGAAATAGTTAAAGAAAATAATGAGTGCGAAATTGTAGCAGGTGTTGATGCTTTTTCACAGGGTGAATCTGATTTTCCCGTTTATAAAAACATTGACGACGTTAAAGAAAAAGCAGATGTCATAATTGATTTTAGCAACCCAAGCGCACTTGACTCTTTGCTCGGTTATGCTCAGTCAAACAAAACCGCCATCGTTTTAGCAACAACAGGATACAGCGAAGAACAAATTGCAACCATAAAATCAAAAAGTAAAATTATTCCTATTTTCTTTACATTCAATATGTCATTAGGCATTAATTTGCTTACCGCTTTATCAAAAAAGGCCGCCAATATTCTTGGAAACGATTTTGATATTGAAATTATCGAAAAGCACCATAACCAAAAACTCGACGCCCCTTCAGGTACCGCTTTAATGCTTGCTAACTCTATAAACGAAGTTTTTGACGATTCACTTCAGTATGAATACGACCGTCACTCAAAACGTCAAAAGCGTTCAAAAAAAGAAATTGGTATTCATTCTGTACGCGGCGGTACAATAGTGGGAGAACACGAAGTAATATTTGCCGGAAAGGACGAAGTGATTACCCTTTCGCACTATGCAACATCAAGAACAGTATTTGCTAACGGTGCTGTAAAAGCAGCAATATTTATGTCAAAAAAAGAGCCAAACCTTTATGATATGAAAAGTATAATATTGTGATTTTTTACTCCCCGATATGTAAATATTTGGGAGTTTTTTTATAAAACATTACAAAAATAATCACAAAAAGTCAAAAAATTAATTTTAATAATGAAATTTTGTTGATATTTGTAATTGTTACATATATCAACTTGTGCTATAATATATGTAACGTAGAATGTTATAACTATGTATTACATTCTAAAAGCAAATGAAAGGAAGAAGTTATATGCTAAATTTTACCAACTTCACTTTAAAAAAGATTTTGGGCATTGTTTGCGTTTTTGCAATAATTTTAGGTGCTATTTATACACCTATTGCATTGGCTGTAAAAGCGGCAAGTACCGTAACCGTTACTTTTGTTGACGCATTAAACAATACCGAAAATACTATCTCAGGTACCAAAGGAGAATCTTTCTCTTACCCTACCGATCCCGTTGACCAAAGCGGCGTTAAATGGTTTATGGGTTGGTATGACTCAACCAAATACAAAAACGAGCATACCAGTGGTATATTTGGTGAAGAAGATATTACTCTTTACGCCAAATGGTTATCAGAATTCACTGGTTACACTCAGAATTTTGAAAGTTATACAAAAGATACTTTCACCGTTAAAGACACTAATGGTGATTTATCTAAAGATAACCGAAACTACTTCTTCGAAGGTATGACCAAGCAGTCTGACGTTACATATAATAATAGTGGTTACGCAATAAAAATGGCATGGGACAGCACTATGACCAAAGTGGCTGATGACCCATCCACTTATAATGCTGCAGCTCGTTACAAATCGTTTGATGCTAAATTTTACTTAACCGAAAGTTTAGATAACAATGTTCCTTATAACGTTACATTTAAATATAAGGTAGAAAAAGCCGACACTTCTGTTATTCTTAACTTATATTCTGCTTTGCACCACAACATTTGGGCTAGCGGCAAAAACAACGGTAAAATCAGTCTTAATACTACCACAACCGAATGGCAAGAAGGCACTTTGGATTTCACCGTAAATTACGCCGACACTTCCGGCACAGCAATGTTCTTTTATTTCCAACCTGCTGAAAACAAGGATTATATAATTTACATTGATGACGTAGTGTTTACTCCCCTTTTAAAGCCAAATCAATCTACTGTAACTTTTAATACTAATAATGATGAAAATGCTGTAGTATTGACCGGCAATCGTGGTGATGCTATTAATGTTCCTAATGTAACCTATGGTGATAGAGAGTTTTTAGGTTGGTTTGAAGATGCTGAATTTACTATTCCTTTTGAATATACAGTTTATCAAAGAAAAAACATTGTTGCATACGCAAAATGGGGTAACGCTCCCATTACATTTAAAAATCCGCCTATGACCGATGCACTTATGTTGCGTGCTGTTTATACACTCTTCTACAAAGATGGCGAAGGCGTTGGTGTTAATGATAACTATGCATTAAACTTCTTACACGATGGTGACGCTACATATCAATACTCGTCTGACCCTGAACCTATTAAATTTTCTGAAAGAGCCGCAAATATTGATAATGCCATCAAAATTACAAAAGTAAACAATGGCTCGTTATATAAAATTACTTATATGAGACGTTCGGGCAAAAACAGTGAATCTGATTTCACTATCAAACTCGTTACTGCAGACTATAACATATGGACAGCAGGACGTGTAGCTTATGAAGATACATCTATTACCGTAAAAGCTGACCAAAAAGATTGGGTTAAAGAAACCGTTTACTTTATTCCTAACATTTCGGTAGCAACCGCTGACTATTTGTACTTCCAATTCAACAGTTCAGATACAACAGATGCAGCGTACGTTGACGGCTTCGTTGATAACGTTTTAGTAGAAGAAATTACCGATAACGTTGTTTATTTTGAAACCAACACTTCAATGGTTAAAGACTTTGTTGTAAACGGTAATGTCGGTGACCAATTAACAATACCCGAAATTACCAATCCTGAAGCACCGCTATTAGGTTGGTATGCAGATGCAGAACTTACCGTTCCCTTTACTGCCACAACTATTCCCGAAGGTTTTACAAAGGTTTATGCTAAATGGGGCGCTCAAATCATGACCTTTAATAACTACCCTTATGAATTTACAAGACGCGCTCCCTTTACTTTATCAATAAAACTAGGTACCAACGTAGGTCAAAACGATGACTACGCGCTCAACTTTAAATATGATGCTGATGCTAAATATCAGTCCCAATATGATAGCGCTCCGATTAAATTTAAAGATAGATTTTCTACTCAAGACAACGTAGCACGAATTGGTAAAGTTGATTCCGGCAAAGTATATATGCTTACATACTATAGAAAAGCATCTGCTGATACTAACGCTGACTATTCAATCAACGTTGCAACAGGTAGTGATAACGTTTGGGATGGCACCTACATTAAACACACCGGTGCCAAAATAATAGCAGAACGCAAAAACAAAGATTGGGTAAAAGAAACCGTTTACTTTATGCCAATACTTACCAACGTTAAAGCAAATTTACTTTACTTACAGTTTAACTGTACCGATAGTGCCGAAACTTGTTATGTAGATGCTTACGTTGATAACGTATATTTAGAAGAAGTTAGCGGTAACCTACTATTCCTAAATGGAAACGGCGAAAACGCTAAGGATACTATTTTTACAGGTAATATTGGTGACGCTTTAACTCTTACTACCCCCACCAATGGCAGAAATCCTTTCCTTGGTTGGTATGCTGATAAAGAATGTACTATTCCCTTTACCGGCACAACCTTACAAGAAGGTGTTACCGTAGTGTATGCTAAATGGGGCGCAGGTCCTATGGCATTTGATACCTATAAGCAAAACTTTAATACTACGTCTGTTACTCAATTTGGTGCTACAATGCGCATTACTGAAAAAGAAGGCTATGGATATGACGATAATCATACCCTTACCCTTGACTTTAAGGGCGATGACCTCTACCCCACTACTGATGGCACAGTTTCGCTTATGTATAGCCGTTCTTATCTAACACATACGGCAAAATTGGGAACTGCCAAAAACTCAACACTTTATAAGGTTACTTACCTTTACAGAATAAACAAAGCAACCGCTGACTTTAAAATGAGATTAATGTCTGCTTCTAGCAACAATATTTGGACCGGCGGTAAAATAATTTACTCGACTGAATTTACACCCGATAAAAAGAAACTAGGTGAGTGGCAACAAGTATCATTTGTATATGCAACTAATTTCACAAAAGACAGCGCAGGCAAAGATAATAATGGTATATACTTCAACTTTGAAATAATAAATGCCAATGAATCTACCCGCGTTAACGTTGATATTGATAACATTTTAATCGAAGAAATTGACGGTTCTTATGTTTACTTCGACCATACCGAAGGTAAAGATGCTGAATTGCTCGTTGGTAAAGAAGGCGATAAAATAGCTCACACCAAAAAGCCTACATACTTTGGCTTCGACTTTACAGGTTGGTATATCGATGCCGAATGTACCATCCCCTTTACTCAGAAAACCTTTGATGCAAACACTAAATTAATAGTATTTGCAGGTTGGAAACCCTCAGACACAGTAACCTACTCGTTCGAAAAATACAATATTCCCCACAGAGGCGAAATTGTAGGACGTGTTCAAAGACGTGAAGCTGCACAAATAACATTTGCAAATGCTCGTACCGGCAATAAAGTTATCGAAATAAAGAGAGCGCCTGATTATACTGATTTTTGCTACTTTATAGTTGCGCAGGATGAAACACCGTTTAAAATCGAAGCAGATAGCGATTACGTTATAACTGTACATTATTACATTAAAAAACACGCTCCCGGTGGCGCATACATAAAGATACACAATGCATACGGCCTTAACTTCTATGCATCTCGTACAGATAGAGAAAGCGCTAAAATTTCCACTTCCGAAAAATCAGGTGTATGGCATTCAGCAACCTTCTTAATTTCGGGCAAAAAACTTGCTGACCCCAACGCTAACGGTATTTACTTCAGCCTATCAGGTGGCGCAGGCGGTATCTACTATTTTGATGACGTAGTTATTAAGCGCGTACCTAAAGGCAGTACTGCTATTATAGTTGATAGTGATAATTGCCCCGGAATGATTACAAGTTATGTTGGCAAACCTGGAGCAAGTTTTGCTAGTAAATTACCTAAAACTCCAAAGTATAATGGTAAATACTTTAAAGGTTATTTCACTAAAAATGCCGATGGCGCTTACGTAGAATTAAAACCCGAAGATATGAAACTCGGCAAAGAAAGTTATATTGTTTACGCCCGTTTCATTGATGAAAAGGTTGTTGAAAACTTTGACACAGGCGCATATTCATATCAAGCAAACGTATACGGCGCTTTAAAGATATTCGACTTTGACTTTGAATTATACGACGCTTCTCAACCCGGTAATTCTAAGGATAACGTTACAAGCGGCAACTTCTCGTTACACAGAAAAGGTAATTCACCCTATAATGAAGGCGCAATTCTCTTAACTTTGGGTAACGATATTGCAGCTGATACAAGATACACAGTTACATTTAAAGTTAAAATGGGTCAACATAAGCATACAGACGGTGCTTTAAAAGTCGCTTCATGTAGAAATTACGCTTACCCATGGGATACTATGGGTGATAACTACCCTGTAGTAGCTGTTGCTGATTTAGTTGACGGACAGTGGCATGAGGTATCATATACCTTTAACTCTGTAGAAGGATTTGCTTCTATAATAGTTCCGGGCTATATTGAAGTATTTATTGATGACGTAACATTTACTGTTGCTGAAGGCGCTCCACTTTCTACTCCCATTACTTTTACCGAATATTTAAGTGACACTGCTGAACAGGCATTGGTTATTGATATTTTAACAATTGTTGATAATTCGCTTAGCGACAGTCCTATGTTTATGTGGATTGTTATTATAGGTGGTTCAGTTATCGTTCTTTTGGCAGCAGGCATCGTATTCTTTTTCATCAAGAAAAAGAAATCAAAAAAGGCATAAGAAAGGAAGGTAATTTATAATGAAAACTAATTTTAAAAGTATAATTTGCATTTTACTTGCAATAGCATTAATTGCCTCCCTTTCGGGATGCGCAGGCAAATCACTACCTGCCGGTACAAATGAAGAAGGACGTTTTATTTACGCAGTAGTTAGACCGGGTGAAGTTGACGATCCAAACGTTAACGATTGCGCAAAACTCATTCGTGCTGCTATTAAAGATAATTTCGGCATAGCCATTAACTATAGAAAAGATATTGCACAAGAAGATTACGACAACAATTACGAAATTCTAATTGGTGAAACATGCCGTGAAGAAACTGCCATTGCAATCAAACGTTTAGAAGAAAATAGAACTGCTTGCTTTAATGACTTCATTGTTAAAGTAATTGACGACAAAATTTGTATTTATGCAAAAAACGTTACCGTTTTAAACTATGCTTGTCAGTGGTTTGCCGATACTTTTTGTAAAGATATCAAATCTTGGGGAAAACTTAAATCAAACTATGAGTTCATTTATGAGCATCAAGGTGAAAATTCAATTGTTCCCAACTACGTTTCTAATAAAGACATAGGTATTTATAATATTGTTCTTCCCCGCTACGCTTCATATTTATACGGTATGGTTGCTGAAGATTATATTAAATATCACGAAGATTTTGGTTACACTCCTAAAATGTTTGAAGATATTATCGACAAAGAAGTAGAATATGAAATTCTGATTGGCGACTGTGACAGAGAAGTTTCTAAATCTGTTACCGCACAAGGTGATAACTATATTATTAAGGTAATAGGTACAAAAATAGTTATTAAAGGCGGTAACGACCTTGCAACGCGCGAAGGCGCTTTAAAACTATACGAAGAAGTTTTGAAGAGTTCCGAAACAGGTCAAGGATTTAATTGGTCTGACGGTCACACCATTAACGGTAAATATATTGGTGATCAGGCTGACGACTACACTTTGAATTGGTACGACGAGTTCGAAGCAAACACTATTAACTATAATATGTGGAGCGATTATTTAAACTATGCCAACACCACCACTCACGGTTCACAAACCGGCGGTACACTTTATTGGTATAACTGCTATGGTGAATCCATGTACAAAGGTCCTAATCTTAAGAACCTTATGTACCAGAGCGACGGAAATCTTCACCTTGCTACACAAAACCTTGATGGCAAAAATTTTGCAGGCGCACTTATTTCCACCAGTACTACTATGATATATCGCTACGGTCTTATTGAAATTCGTGAAAAATTCGCAAAAGAACCTGCTGCATGCTCTTTATGGCAAAACGGCGCTAATACCGGTAGTGATCTATTTAAACACTGGACTATCGCCGGACTCAATCAAGACAGGTCCGTTATGTCCGAGATGGATATTTTTGAAGATTACGGACAACTCAATTACTTTACGAGTACCCTTCACAAATGGTGGTCACAGGTTAATGTTGACGGCACTCGCGTAGCCAGCGCTCACTCTTCTCTTTCCGGTATAGCCAAGTACAGTCAAGACGGCAACAACACTAAGCAGGTTTATAACACCGATAGATATGGCGATAGATTAGCAGATGATTATCACACTATGTCATGCTATTGGGATGGTACAAAAATCAAATTTGCTATCGATGGTAAGAGTTATTTAACCGTTGACTTCATAGATGGTAAATCCGCTTCAAGTTATTGTCTTATGGATTACCTTATTATGAGTTGTCGTATGTCTCAGGCGGCGTATTGTAGTATTACATACAAGAACGGCGAACACGACAATTATATAGAAGCACTGGTAGACTACGTTAGAATTTATCAACGTGAAGACCAAAACTCGCAAATGCTTACTACTACCACTGAAAAGAAACCTGATAATAGAGTTATAACGGTTCAGTACCCTAATAACGATTTAGGTAACAATTATTAATCACAAACATATAATTTTAAAAGCGCCTCAAAAGTTTTACCTTTTGAGGCGCTTATCTTTTTTTATTTAATCAAATAAATCATTCATAAGATTATCTATTCTATTTTTACGTTTTAATGTTTCATCTTTATCTATATCTATTGTTATAACGTCTCCCTCTTTCGCCGAACCCAGCAAAATTTTAGGGATGTTAACACAACTTCCTTTTTGAATTTCGACAACTGCATAGTCGCCTTCAAATCTATCAATAATTACTTTCATATTATCACTCCGGTTTACAAATGCCACATTTACTGTAACCCCTTTTTTTAAGCTCAGATATGGCTTCGTTGGTTTCTTTTTTATTTACTTGAAACATTTAAAACGTATGTTACATCCTTTATATCAGTAGTACTGCTTGCAGTCGTTTCCTGACGCGTTGCTTCACTATTTTTAGTTTTAATTTCTAAATTATTACCATTACTTACAGCAACAATATCTCCCGAATCTTGTGTGGTAAAATATTTTGCGCCAACATTTTTTAATTTATCAATCGTTTCTTTATGTGGATGGCCGTAAATATTATCCTTACCGCAAGAAATAATAGCAAAATCAGGTAAAGTTTTTTGCAAAAAAGAAGTTGTAGACGAAGAACTGCTACCATGATGTCCAACTTTTAGAACATCGCAAGAAATATCTCCTTCAAGTGCTTTTTCAACTTCCGCCTCGGCATCTCCGGTAAACAAAAATCTTTTATTCTTATATTGCAGTAAAACTACAACCGAATAATTATTTAAATTAGAATATTCATCTTCAATTGGTGATAAAACAGTTAAAGTCAAATCACCGTCGTCAATTATTTTTAAGCCTTTTTTCGCAGTAGTAATTTTCAAGCCTTTATTTTTTATAGCCAAAAGTAAATCCTCGAAAGTTCTGGTATTAGTAGAAACTTTTGGCATATACACGGCACCTATTTCAAAATAATTTATAACGTTCTCTAACCCGCCAATATGATCAGAATGAGGATGTGTGCCAATAATGCCCGAAATCGCCTTATATCCAAGATTTTCGATATATCCGATAACTTTTTGCGAATATTTTGCTTCGCCTGCATCAATAAGCAACGTTTTATTATTAGGAAGTTCAATAAATATTGCATCTCCTTGTCCAACGTCAATATAATGTACGTAAAGGTTATTGCTAATTTTACAGTTATCTTCTTGCTGATTTTCGATTAAATCGGAAGAATTAATCGATGAAGATATATTACTGCTAATAGGCATATCAGAGTTATCGGTAATGGTTGATGAACAACCGCAAGTAAAAAGCATTATTACGCAAATTATCAAACTTATATAAGCCTTTAATTTCATAAATTCACCTCGAAAATATTGTAACAAAAAAGACCTTGCACTGCAAGGTCTTTTTATATAAACTCGTATAATCTTAAATTACTCTAACACGTATCACGCCATCAATTTCAGAAAGGTGATTTTCAACAGCATCCATATCGCAATCATTTACATCAAGCATTGTATAAGCAATATCGCCTTTAGATTTATTAAGAAGGTTTTCGATATTAACGTTATCCTTAGCAACTATTGTTGTAATAGCGGTAAGCATGTTAGGTATGTTTTTATGAATAATGCAAATTCTGTGTTCCCCACTCTTAGGCATCGAAATATTGGGAAGATTAACGGAATTAACAACGTTACCGTTTTCGATATAATCAACTAGTTGTTTTGCAGCCATAACAGCACAATTATCCTCAGATTCAGGAGTAGAAGCACCAAGATGAGGAATGCAAATTACACCGTTAACACCAATCATTTCATCGGTTGGGAAGTCTACAACGTAACAAGCAACTTTACCTTGTTCAAGAGCAACTATCATATCGGTGCTGTTTACAAGACCATCTCTGGCGAAGTTAAGAATACGAACGCCATCCTTCATTTTTGCAAGCGCAGCAGCATCAATGGTACCTTTAGTATCCTTTGTAAGCGGAATATGAAGTGAAATGTAATCGCAGTTTTCGAAAATTTCGTTAATATCGGAAGCGCGATTAATATGATGAGAAAGGTTCCATGCATTTTGTAAAGAAAGGTAAGGATCATAACCGTATACGGTCATACCAAGTTGATTAGCAGCATTAGCAACAAGAACACCAATAGCACCAAGACCGATTACACCAAGTTTTTTACCTCTGATTTCAGGACCAACAAAAGCACCTTTACCCTTTTCAACCATTTTGCCAACCTGATCGCCGTTACCTTTTAAGGTTTTTGCCCACTCAATAGCAGGAAGAATACGACGTGAAGAAATAAGAAGACCTGCAAGTACAAGTTCTTTAACTGCATTAGCATTAGCACCCGGAGTATTAAATACTACAATACCTTCATCAGTGCAACGCTCAATCGGAATATTGTTAGTTCCGGCACCTGCTCTTGCAATAGCAAGTAAAGACTGGTCAAACTGTTCTTCGTGAAGTGCTGCAGAACGAACGATAGCGCCTACAGGAGCAGCTACATCGTCGCCGATAGTATATTTTTCATCAAAATTATCAAGGCCGATTTTGGCAATTTTATTATAAGTTTTAATAGGATACATTATGCGTTCTCCTCTTCAAATTTCTTCATAAATTCAACAAGTTTCTTAACACCGTCAACAGGCATAGCGTTATAAATAGATGCACGCATACCGCCAACGCTTCTATGACCTTTAAGATTTACAAAACCTGCAGCCTTAGATTCTTTAACAAATTTAGCGTCAAGTTCTTCGTTACCGGTTATGAAAGGAACGTTCATTAAAGAACGGTCTTCAGCAACAACGGTACCTTTAAACAACTTGCTGTTATCTAAGAAATCGTAAAGAATAGCAGCCTTTTCGGTGTTGATCTTTCTCATATAGTCAAGACCGCCGATTTTCTTAATCCATTTAAATACAAGACCTGCAATATAAATAGTATAGCAAGGAGGAGTATTAAACATAGAACCGTTTTCAGAGTGTGTTTCATAATTGAGCATTGTAGGAGTAATATCCATTGCATTGCCGATAAGGTCATTTCTGATAATTACAATAGTAAGACCAGCAGGAGCAACATTTTTTTGCGCACCTGCGTAAAGAATGCCGAATTTAGAAACGTCGATAGGCTCAGAAAGGATACAACTTGAAATATCTGCTACAAGTGGAACGTCACCTGTTTCGGGAAGATTATGCCATTTTGTACCGTAAATTGTATTGTTCATACAAATATGAACATAATCAGCCTCAGGATCGATCATATCGGGTGTTATTTTAGGAATGTAAGAAAATGTTTTATCTTCAGAAGAAGCGATTACACGAGCATTTCCGTAACGTGCAGCCTCTTTGTATGCTTTTTTAGCCCACTGACCTGTTATAACAAAATCAGCCTTTTTGTTTTTGTTCATAAGATTCATAGGAACCATAGCGAACTGTGTAGATGCACCACCCTGTAAGAATAAAACAGTATAGTTATCGGGAATATTCATTATTTCTCGAAGATCAGCCTCTGCTTCATCAATGATTGCCTGATACTCTTTAGAACGGTGAGACATTTCCATAACGGACTGTCCGCTTGTGCCATATTCAAGCATTTCTGCTGCTGCGGTTTTAAGAACCTCTTCCGGTAACATAGATGGACCGGCACTAAAATTATAAACTCTTGCCATTGGTAATTCCTCCAAAATTCAAATTATGTTACCATTATATACAACTATTATTTGTTTGTCAACCACTTTGTGACAAATTTGTCAATCTTTTTTAAAATTAACTTTATCGCATTAAATTTATTTGTTACTAATTTAACATTTATAATAAAATCGATAGCCGTGCACACAATTTGCACGGCTAAAGGTAATTATTTTTTAGTAAGAACGATTAAGTTAGTTTCAAAATCTTTCGAAAGTTGATAAGGCAAACCGGAAGACATAAGAATTTCTCCACGGTAAGTCTTCCCTGTTTCTTCATCAAAATATACACCGTCAGCCTCAAGGCCTTTAAGTTTTAAATAGTATACCGGAGAATTAGGAACGGCTCTTAAAACAAAATTCGAAACAATAACGGTATTTTTATCTTCGGAAATAAATTCATTGCTGCAGAAATAATTATTTTCCGGAGTAACCAATCTATAAAGTTCACCCTTGTGGAAAACCTCACCATACTTTTTATATGTTTTTATTTGTTCCTTAACCATTTCAATTTCAACATTGCTAAGTTTATTAAGGTCAAGTTCAAAACCAAATTGTCCCACCATCGCCGTATATCCTCTGGTTTTAAAGGGAGTAGTTCTGCCTACCTGATGGTTAGGAACAATAGAAACGTGTGCACCCATAGCAGAATACGGATAACACATACTTGTTCCGTACTGTATATATACACGTTCTAAAGCATCTGTATCATCACTCGTCCAAGTTTGAGGCATATAATAAAGCATACCGGGATCAAAGCGTCCACCACCGGAACTGCAAGATTCAAACAACACCTTAGGAAATGCTTTAGTGATTTTTTCAAGAATAGAATATAATCCTAAAATATATCTATGGAAAAACTCACCTTGTTGTTCAGCAGGAAGCAAAGCAGATCCTATATTACTCATAGTTCTGTTGTAATCCCATTTTACGTATTCGATATTAACACTTGAAAGATTTTTATATAAACAATTATATATATAGTCGCAAACATCCTGACGAGATAAATCCAGCACCAACTGATTTCTGCCTTCGGTTCTTGTTCTGCCTTCAGAATGAATACACCAATCGGGATGAGCGCGATAACAATCACTATCAGGAGACACCATTTCGGGTTCAAACCAAAGTCCAAACTTCATTCCAAGTTCATTAACCTTTGCTGCAAGTCGAGTAAGACCGCCCGGAAGTTTATCTTCATTTACATACCAGTCACCAAGAGAACAGTTATCGCTGTTTCTTTTACCAAACCATCCATCATCAAGAACCAATAGTTCTACTCCAACCTGAGATGCTTTACGCGCAATATTCAATATTTTTTCTTCGTCAAAATCAAAATACGTTGCTTCCCAGTTATTTATAAGAACATATCTTTCTCTGTCGCGAAATTCTCCTCTGCAAAGTCTTGTTCTATACAACTTATGATAAATACGAGACATGCCCCCTAAGCCTTTATCGGAATAAACAAGCACTGCTTCGGGAGAATTAAATTCTTCACCAGCATTCAAATTCCACTCAAAACCGAAAGGATTAACGCCTAAAAAAGCACGACAAGTATTATACGGATCAACCTCAACTCCAGCCGTAAAATTACCGCTATACACCAAATTAAAACCGTAAGCGTTACCACTGTTTTCGTCGGTATTTTTTTCAACTAAAGCAAAAAAAGGATTGTGTTGAGCAGAACTGTTGCCTCTTGCACTATCAACAATTTGTTTACCTGTCATAACGGGCACACGCTCAGGATGACGTTCTCTTGCCCAGGCACCGGGTAAATGAATTAAATCATATTGAGCCTCTTTAAAATCAACAACAGCCGACAATACCGATTGTAATTTCACACAATCGTTACCACCATTTATAACTTTAACGCTTCTAGTGATCGCATCAAGTTCTTCATAAACCGTATAAATTAAAACAATTTTTATTCCGGTTAGTTTATCTATTAAAGTAAGTTCCAGCGTTTGTGCTTCATCATCGTTTTCAACATATGTAGACGGAAGACCGCTGATAGCCTTTTTACCGTTATAAATAATATGGCTGTCATATTCCAACTCTGTTATAAAAGAACCGTTTTTATATGTAGCGTGAAATGCAGGAGTTCTCTGATCGGTATTACCAAACGTACTATATTCTGTAGGTAAACAGTCTCTTGATAAAGCAATACCTTTATAATCACTAGCACACATATTTCTGCGATACTTCATAACATCAAGAAACATATCGTAGTCAAATTCATTAAACTCTAATTTTTTACCCCAATAAAGGTGCACCAAAAATTTTTCTTTCAAAAATCCAAAAACATAACTTACATTTTTGCTTTTAAGATGAAAAATCATATTATCATTATCGAACAAAACCATAAAACATGCCTCCAAAGCCGCATTTAAACATATACTGTCATTTTTTATAAATTATACATTATTTCAATAAAAATAACAACAATAAAATTTAAAGAAATAAAGTAAAAAGTTGTTGACAAACGTAGTTACTTATGCTATACTCTTAAAGTCCACGGAGAGGTGTCCGAGTGGTTTAAGGAGCTGGTCTTGAAAACCAGTGACTCGCAAGAGCCAAGGGTTCGAATCCCTTCCTCTCCGCCACACCTTTTCTATATATTGTCGTAAAACGGCTATCATTTGGAGTAGTACTCAAGTGGTGACGAGGCGCCCCTGCTAAGGGCGTAGGTCGGGTAACCGGCGCGAGAGTTCAAGTCTCTCCTACTCCGCCAACAATAAAACCGCCTAAATAGGCGGTTTTATTTTATTATATAAAAAATGGATGCGTAGACAAACTACACATCCGTTTTTTAAATTTTACTTTAAAGTAACGCTATTGTTAAGAACCGACGTACTATATAAAAACAATACGTCTTTATTTTCAAAATCAATATAGTTTTCCAAAGTGCTTGAAGACAAATAACGAATATCAACAAGCGTAATTTTACTATAACCTTTTAACAATAACGGTGCAATACTACTTCCAAAGGAATCTCTAAAAACAATAAGTTCGCGTGGATTTCCGTCTTGGTATCGGTTATTGGTAATAGTCAAAAGCGAAACAGGACCCGAAAGATAAAATTCATAAGGATCATTACCTTCAAGTTTTTCTAAATTATAAACGTCTTCATTAAGTTGCGTTTCGTAATTATAAACTGTAGCATTTGAAATAGTATCGTTTAGTATATAACTAATTTTATCAGGAGGATTCTTCAAACTCAATTGACCATGGTAAACACCGTAAAAATCTTTATCTGTATTAATAACTAAAGACTCACTTTCATTATAATCAGCCTTCATACCTTTAAGTAGTTTATCAGCAACGTCGATTATATTTTCTTGTTTCCAATGAGAATCGGTTTTATAATAATCGTCAAGTGTCAAAAGACCTGAAATATCAATATAATCTGCAAAGTCACAATTATTTTTAATTGTATTTATAAGCAAATCATAATCAATTAATAATTTACCGTTTTTATTGCTAATATAGTAATTTTTATCAGGAATAATTGACAAATACACATTATTGTTTTCATTCAAATAACGACTGTTAATGTCCGAAAATATTTTCGCCGCGCGAAGTGCAGAATCGGTTGAAGTAGGATAATCAACCTTAAAAATATGATTTTCAGTCAAAAACAAATCGTTATTATCTTTTTGTTTTAGCACTTTTAATGCCGTAAAACTTTTTAAACCTCTAAACTTATCTCTTAAAGGAAATTGATCCAAAGTATAGGATTCAAAATCAGTCATAAAAGTTCGGTTTTTAATATTATCAAAACTAACCGTCGGAAACTGCTTTAACGGTCTTCGTTCGCTTTCGGTAAGTTCTTTATCCGGCGCAATAAGTGACCATATCGAAAAACCAAACACAAAAGAAAAGGCTAATATAAAGGTTAATAAATTTTTAAATTTACTTTTCATACATCAGCCCCCTAAAATCTAAAATACAAAAACGGATTAAAGGAACCGTCGATAAGAAATGCCGTACATATTACCAACAATAAAAGCACCATAAACGGCTCAACAACGGTTATAATAAATGAAACTGTTTTATTGCCGTTTAAATATGTGTAAACTTTTTTAGGCAGAGGTGTACTTCCAACTATTCCTATTATTAAAATAACGGCAAAACCAGACAAATAGTAAAGAGTTTCACTATTATAAAGCGGAATACCACCTGCACCGAAAAGTCCCGTAATAGATGAAAAAGCATCTTTTAAAGAAGCAGAATCAAATACTACAAAACTTATAAGCACGAGAAACAATACGTAAACTCGATTAAAACCTTTCATCTTAGCAACTATCTTCAGCAAGAATACTTTTTCAACAATAAGGAGAATTGCAAAAAACAATCCCCAAAGCACAAAATTCCATGCCGCGCCGTGCCACAGTCCAGTTGCCATCCATACAATAAAAATATTTAAAAACCAGCGAGGTTTCGAGACCCTATTACCACCAAGCGGTATATAAAGGTAATCCCTGAACCAACTGCCAAGTGACATATGCCAACGTCTCCAAAATTCTGTAACAGAAGCCGAAATATACGGATAATTGAAGTTTTCAAGAAAGTCGAAACCAAAAATTTTACCAAGTCCGATTGCCATATCGCTGTAACCCGAAAAATCGAAATATACGTGCAACATATACGCTACTGCATACATCCAGTAAAACAAAACACTTTTATTGTCACTCTCTTTAAAGATAGAAACCAATTCTCCAAGTACGTTTGCAATTAATATTTTTTTAGATAAACCTATAACAAAGCGTGAAATACCGCTTGATATTTTTTCAAGGGTAATATCACGTTTTTTAAGTTGTGCCACAACGTCACAATACCTAACGATAGGTCCTGCAATAAGTTGCGGAAACATAGCGATATAAGCAGCCAAATCGACGTAGTTCTTTTGTGCTTCTACATCTCCTCTATAAACGTCCACAGTATAACTTAAAATTTGAAAAGTATAAAAACTTATGCCAATAGGCAAAGCAATTTTAAGCAAAGGAATAGAACTTCCTGTTACCGAGTTAAAGTTCTCAATAAAAAAGTCGGCATATTTACAATATCCTAATAGTAGCAGACTTACTAAAACCGAAGCGGTCAAAAATAACTTTGACCGCTTTTTATTTTTATACTTTTCAATAAGCAAGCCAAATATATATCCTTGTGTAATGGAAAACAACATAAAGAATAAATATTTAGGCTCACCCCATCCGTAAAAAACCAAACTTGAAATCAAAATTACGGCATTTTTAAAACGGAAAGGTACTGCAAAATATAATATTAATACTAATGGAAGGAAATAGAAAAGAAACGGAATGCTTGAAAATAACAAAACGTTTCCTCCTTTAAATAATTAAGCAACGATTGCTTGATCAACAACAACTTTAACCTGAGGATATGCTTCAGCAAGATGAGTAGAGAAATTAGTAACAATCTGCTCATTGCCAAAATATACAACTACGTAAAGGTCATCAACAGTTGCGATAACTAACTTTTCAGGGAAACCACACATCCATTGTCTGTTATCAATGTTGGTTTTGATTTCATTAATAAGGGTTTCATTATTTTTGTAATCAACTACGTGGAATGCGCTACATGTAAAGGTATTAGCATTCATCATGTGAATAAGAGAAGCAGCGCTGTCTACCTTATCGATAGAAGCAGCAGGAAGACCTAAAGAAGCATCTACTGCTTCAGCATCGGCAATAGAATATACACCGGGCTTGTCCATTACGTTGTTTTCTTCGCTGAAGTCACCACCAATAACGGCAAAAACTTCATCCTCACCAAATTTATCCCAAACGTTAGTGAGAAGTTCAACGGGATCCTTAATTTCGGTAGTAGGTGCTTTTGCACCGCAACCTGCTAACGAAAAAACGAGAGCCGTCGATAAAAGAATTGCTAAAAATTTTTTCATAAATAAACCTCCTAAAGTTTTCTATAACGAGTATACCATAACTTTTAATAAAAATAAAGAACTTTTTGTTAATATTTCAAAACCCTCAAACCTTTAGGATAGTGATTTTTAGCAACGCCGTTTGAAACTTTCACGCCACCCAAAGCGCATCCGCCAACAAAAACTACTGCCCATCCGTCAAAAACGTTCGTTTCGAATTCTTCACCGTGCAAATATTTAGTCAATTCTTCAGAATCCAAACTTAATTCAATTTTGTTTTTAAAGTCATATCCAAAAGCAGAAAAAAACTGATGATGAGGCAATATGTAATTCTTTTTTATTTCTCCAACCGCAACACCTTTTGAAAAAGCCTTTATTTTATCAAAGTTAAAATCCGCTGAAAAACAATAAATTTTATCATTTTCAACAAAAAAACTTTGTTCATCATAATTCGTTAAAACACTGTCCAAAAATTGCTTTACCGTATTGTTTACAGCATTATTTTTTAACGGCATCAAAGCGTATTCAAGTGTCGGCAAAGTACTTTTAAGAACAGCCATAAACTGCCCTTCTCCCCTATTTTTATGAGGATAAAAGCGCCGACAAAACGAAATGTTTTCATTTTTGCAACCATCAAATTTTATGCCATCCGATGTATTTTTACGCACTTTTTCTAAAACTTGGATTATTTCAAACTCAGGATGTTTTGTTAAAAATTCATCAACAACCATTTCGTTTTCTTCAAGCGAAAACGTACAGGTTGCATAAACGATATAACCGCCGTTTTTCAGACATTTTACTGCATTTTCAAGAATAAGCAACTGACGATTTGCGCACATTTTTACATTTTCAACTGACCATTCTGATACTGCTGTATCGTCTTTTCTGAACATACCTTCACCCGAACACGGTGCATCAACCATTATTAAATCAAAGGTACTTGGGAAAATATCGGTTAATATTGAAGTATCCATACAGGTGGTAATGCAGTTTTTCAAACCCAAACGTTCAATATTCCCTGTCAAAATTTTGCATCGGTTCATAACTATTTCGTTAGAAACCAAAACACCATTTTGACCGAGTTTATTTTTAAGTTGAGTACTTTTGCCGCCGGGCGCAGCACACATATCTAAAATTTTCCAGTCGTCGCGTATTTCTACGCACTCAGCAGGTGCCATTGCTGCAGGTTCTTGAACATAAATCATACCCGCGTGATGAAACGGATGGTTGCCTATTTTTTCATAATCTAAATAAAAACCGTTTTCAACGTATGGTATTTTTTCATTGCCAAACGGGTTGATTTTTTCAAAGTTTTCAACAGAAATTTTTTCGGTATTCACCCTAAAAGCACGAGTAGGTTCAGAGTTTAAAGCCGACTCAAAATCATTATACTCATCTTTTAGCAAAAATTTCATTCTTTTAACAAAATTTTCGTTAAGTTTTTTCATATCACACTTCCTGCAACCCAAGTTCTGCGTTTAACATAATCATACCCACTGACGTTATAGCGGCGGTTTCAGTACGCAAAATCCTCTTACCAAGAGATATAGTAACAGCACCGCCGTTAACAAGATAATCTATTTCATTTTTATCAAAACCGCCTTCAGGTCCTATAACTATACCTATTTTCATACCCGACCTAATTTGTTTTAAAACGTTAAGGGTAGAGTCCATTCCTTCTTGATTTTCATAAGGAACCAAAAGCAAATCACAGTCTCGTGAAACTTGAAGTATTGACTTTAAATTTATCACGTTTTTTATAGCAGGAATAATGTTACGTTTACTTTGTTTTGCTGCTGCTTCGCTTATAGATTGCCAGCGTGACACTTTACTGTCTTTTTTCTTATCATCTAACTTTACAACACAGTTTTTCATTTCAACGGGGTAAATTTCCTTTACGCCCAATTCGACGGTTTTTTGAATTATCAACTCAAACTTATCGCTTTTAGGAAGACCTTGAAATAAAACAATATCTAATTTAAGTTCGGTACTGTTAAAATCATTTTCAACAACCTTTAAAACGATACTGTCAGCGGTAAATGATACTATCTTGCATAGGTCACTTTTTCCATTATAAGAAACCAACAATCTATCATTTTCTTTCATACGTAAAACGTTCCTTATGTGATTATAATCCTTACCGTCAATGACGTAACCATCATCTGTTTTGTTATTTAACTCAGCAAAAAAATTAAACATACTATACTCCTAAACCTTAAATGCTTTAAGTATTTATAATTATATCAAAGGTTAATAAAAATAACAACAAAATATTAATTTTTTCGATTTTATACAAAAAAATAACTGATTTTTACATTGGAAAAATCAACAAAAAATTGTATTATAAAAATAACATCTTAAAAGGAGAAATAATTATGCTTAAAACAACCAATAACATTACCCTAAAATCAGTAGAAACCGAATATGACGTATATTTTGATATGGCACTGACTATGCTTGAGGAAATAATCTATCATAACGAAAGAAACGAAAAAACAGTGATGATTGTTCCCGTAGGGCCTACCGACCATTATCACATATTTGCCGAAATGGTTAACAGACTTAACGTATCGCTTAAAAACGTTCATTTTTTTAATATGGACGAATATATGCTTAACGAAAAAGAAGCCGTAACGCCGGACAATCCTTTAAGTTTTTACGCAAGAATGCAACGTGATTTTTACAGCAAAGTGCGCGAAGACTTAGTTATGCCCGAAAGTCAGCGTCACTTCCCCACCCCAGGAAAAGAAAAGGAATACGACCAATTAATTAAAAATTTAGGCGGCGTTGATATGTGTTTTGGAGGTCTGGGTATTAACGGTCACGTTGCATTTAATGAACCGCCCGAAAAAGACGAGAAACTTTCTGCTGACGAATTTGCTACGCTAGGCACTCGCATTCTTCCCATTTCAAGAGAAACCAAAACAATTAACGCTTACGGTTATAACCGCGGCGACTTACAAGGTATGCCCGAATGGTGCATAACCATTGGTATGAAACAAATTCTCTCATCAAAAAAAATCTACATAGCGCTTAACCGCCCATGGCAAGTCGGCCCTTTAAAACACGCGCTACATGATAATGAAACACCATTGGTTCCCGCATCGCTTTTACGCAGGTGTGCTAACGTAACATTTTGCGGATATAAAGGAGTTATGGATTATATCATTTAGTGCCAAATTACCTATTTTATGGGTTATATGTTAATTTTTTCTTAACGTTTTTATTAAAAATCATCCATAATTTGAACGATATGTCAATAATTTGAACGATTTGCTATTGTTTTCTAAAAACTTTTATAATACAATGTATACGTAAATTTTTAAAAAGGAGAATTGTTTATGCTAAAATCACAAAAAACAAAATTCAAAAAGATTTTAGGTATCCTTTGCGTTTTGACAATTGTTTTTGGTGCAATATACACCCCATTAGCTTTGGCAGTTAAAGCTGCGGGTACTGTTACCATTACTTTTGTTGACGCGCTCAACAACACCGAAAAAACCATTTCGGGCAACAAAGGCGAAAGTATTGTTTATCCTGATGAACCTTTCGACCCAAGCAACCAACAATGGTTTGCAGGTTGGTTCACCGATTTAAAACTCAAAACCGAATACGCAGAAGTTTTGTATAACGATGACGTTACCTTGTATGCCAAATGGTTAGGCGAATATCCTTCTTACACACAGGATTTCGAAAACTACACACTGGACACATACACAGTATTGACAAACGCTTCTACCGGCGCTAAAGAAAAAAGCAATAGACTTAATTTCTTTGAAGGCGCTGAAAAGCAGTCTGCTATTACATATAACAATAGCGGCAACGCTATCAAAATTCCTTGGGATTCTACTATGGTTAAAGATCCTGAAGTTGCCGGTACTTACGATGCTGCAGGAAGATGGAGCTCCGTCGACCGTAAAATTAATCTTGCTATTCGAGCAATGGACAACGTATTATATAAACTTACATTTAAATATTACGTTGAAAAAGCTGACACTTCCTTTAATTTTTCAGTAAGTTCTGCGTCACACGATAACATTTGGACAGGTACTAAACATTACACCGGTAAAATAGAATGTAAAAATGAAGCAAGTTGGAACGAAGCAAGCTTTGAATTTACCACCGAGTTTAAAGATAACCACGACTATATATATTTGGTTATGAATCTTACCGAAAACAAAGACGTAACCGTATATATTGATGACGTTAAATTAGTGCCTATTTCTCAGCCTTATGAATCACAGGTTGTAATCAAGACCGGTTACGGTAATGATGAAATTGTTACCGGTACCCGTGGTCAGACTTTCACACTTCCCGAACTCGTTCATCCTGCTGATGCAGAATTTTTGGGTTATTTTGCTGATGAAGAATTCACTACCGAATTTGATAAAACCAAATTCGAAAGAAAACCTATCACCGTTTATGCTAAATGGGGTGCTGCTCCTCTCACTTTTAAAAACCACCCTTACTCCATCACCTTAAGAGCATTTTATGCGCTTTCATTTAAAAATGAAAAAGGTATCGGCTATAACGACGATTATGCGCTTAACTTCTTATTTGATGGTGATGCTTCTTATCAGCGTCCTACCGATACAAAACCTCAAATTTTCTATGAGCGCTACGCTACACAGGATTACTGCATAAGACTTTGTGAAGTTAATAACGGCTCTCTTTACAAAATTACATATTATAGAAAAGCAAGTGATGAATGTCAGTCAGACTATTCTATAGGTTTTATGACTTCCAACACTTCTAACATATATAATTCAGGCGCAGTTCTCTATCCTAACACTAAAGTAACTGCTAAAGCGGACGAAAAAGATTGGGTTAAGGAAACAGTATTCTTTATCCCCAACTTTGAAATTGCTTCCAGCAACGTACTTTATATGTATTTTAACTCTTTAGATGGAACTGCTGATTCTTACGTTGACGTTTATGTTGATAATGTATTGATAGAAGAAGTAACAGGCGACATTATTTACTTTAACGGTAATGCTGACGGAGTTGGTGCCGAAGTCGTTACAGGTAAAGCAGGAGATAACTTTACTGCTCCTACCTTTAAAAACGGTAAATGCGAATTTTTAGGTTGGTACCTTGATGCTGACTGCACCAAGCCCTTCACTGCAACCACAATTCCTGCAGGCTTTACTACCGTTTACGCTAAATGGAGTGTTGCGCCTGAAGCTTTCGAAAAACTTCCCTATCCGTTAACTAATGCTGATAGAGCTTATTATACTATTTCTGCAAAGAATGGTAAAAACCTTGGTAACGGCGACGATTATGCGCTTCAGTTCTTATTTGACGGTGATGCTTCTTATCAGCGTCCTAACGATACTGCACCTACAATTCTTTATAAGCGCGCAGGTTCTATTGATAATAGCGTAAAAATCGGAAACATAATCAGCGGCATTCCTTATAAGATTTCTTTCTATACAAAAGCTGCTTCCGACTCCAATACCGATGCTACTATCAACCTTTCTACAGCAGCCGACAATATTTGGTCCGCAGGTTACGTTAGCTACAACGACACAAAAATCACAGTAAAAACAACAGAAACCGATTGGGTATATAGAGAAATCTATTTCATTCCTAACGTTACTGTAGCTAATGCAACTGCGTTATACTTACAGATACTTCCTTCTGAATTTAATGAAAAAACATATTCACACGTATATATAGACGACTTATCTGTTGAAGCACTCAGTGGCGACGTTATTTACTTTAACGGTAATGCAAGTGGTGTTCTTCCTGCTGTAGTTGTTGGTACTGCAGGTGACAGTTTCACTGCTCCTAACCTTAAAAACGGCAAGAGCGAACTCTTAGGTTGGTATCTTGACACTGACTGTACCGAACCTTTCACCGCTACAACAATTCCTTCGGGCGTTACAGTAGTTTACGCTAAATGGAGTATAGCTCCTATAGTATTCGAAAAACTCCCCTACGAATTAAAAGTAAGCGAAAGAGCTTATTATTCACTTTCTGTTAAAGAAGGTAAAGGCGTAGGTTACGGTGACGACTATGCGCTTAACTTCTTGCACGACGGTGACAAAACTTATAAGCGTCCAAACGATGCTGCCCCAACTACCATGTATGAACGCGCAGCAGGTGTCGATAACAGTATTAAGATGTGTGAGGTTAGCGACGGCGTTGTATATAAAGTATCGTTCTATGTTAAATCCGGTAAAAACAGTAAGTCTGACTTCACCGTAGCATTAGCAACCGCTAACGCCTCTAACGTATTTGCTCCCGGTTATAAAACTCTTACCCCCACCTTAACAACCGTTAAGGCAACAGATAAAGAATGGAAATACGTTGAGTATTACATTTCACCGGTTATTGAAGTTTCAAGTGCTAACTCACTTATGTTAAAATTCAACTGTACCACCTCTCAACCTGAGGACTACGTTGATGGTTACGTTGATGACTTTATGGTCGAAAGAATTGATGCTCCTTACATCTTCTTTGATTATACTGCAGGTGAAAAAACCGAACTCGTTAAAGGTGAAGCAGGACAAAAAATCACACTTCCTGCAAAACCCACCGCCTTTGGTAAAAACTTTACAGGTTGGTTCACTGACGTTGAATGCACTACCAAATTCGAATTAACTGAATTTGCTGCAGATACAGCACTTACTGTTTTCGCAGGCTGGAAGGATTCTACCGAAGTTACCTTCACTTTTGAAAAATTCAACGTACCACATCGTGGTGAGGATGCATCTGTTAATATCAGAAGAGATGCTCACGCAAAGACTAATTCTAAAGCTCTATCGGGCAGCAAGGTTATTGAGGTTGACAGAACTCCTAACCAGACCTATGCTTCTTACTTCCCTCTTGCTAACACCAATAGCACATATAGCATAAATAACAAAAACACTTACGTATTAACTATCAACTACTATATTTCTAAAAAGCCTTCTAACCCAACAACAATTGCAATTTGTACCGCACAACCCCACAACTATTGGGGCTCTTATATCAAAGGTAGCCGTATTACTGTTTCCACCGATACCGAGGTTGGAAAATGGCATCAGGCATATTTGCTTGTAGATGGCTCTAAATTAACTGAAGGTACAACAGGTTTATTCATGGAAATAACCGGTGGCGGAGACGGAATCATACTTTTTGATAACATTGTTGTTAAACAAATTCCTTTAGGAAACGGCATTGTTGTTGTTGATAGTGGCGGATGTAAAGGTCTTCCCACAGTATTAAACGGCAAAACCGGACAAAGTTATTCTTCAAGGCTTCCCGAAGCTCCTACTTTTGGCGATAAATACTTTAAAGGCTATTTCTATATGGATGAAAACGGTAGTTACGTAGAACTTAAGCGTGAAGATATGAAATTCGACGCTAAGAAACCGTTAATGATTTATGCACGTTTCTTAAACAAACAGGTTTCCGCAGGATTTGAAACTGATTTTTACACAAATACGCTGAAAGCTTTCCACGTGTATGGAGCTTTTGACTTTGACTATGAGATATACGATAGCCAGGCAAACGGTAACAGCAAGGATAACGTTACAGGCGGTAGATACTCTTTACGCAGAAAAGGTAATACCAACTTCAACGAAAATGCGCTTATTTTGAGCCGCCATAATATGATTGCCGAAGGCGAGCGTTATACCGTTAACTTTAAGGTTAAAATGGGCGCTCATAAACACACAGACGGCGCAATTAAAATTGTTTCCTGCCGAACCTATAACTACGCTTGGGATACTATGGGTGACTACTACCCCGTTGTTGCAATAGCTGACCTTGCAGACGGTCAGTGGCACGAGGTTTCCTACACGTTCAACTCTGTAGAAGACTTTGTAAGCCTTCAGACTCCCGGTCAGGTTGAACTCTTCTTCGATGACTTCACCTTTACTATTGCAAACGAAACTCCCCTTTCAACACCCGTTGAATTTACTGAACACTTAATAGGCGCTAAGACTATGAGCGACGGTGTTGATATCAGTACTATTATCGATACATCCCTCACAGGTGGTTCATCTCCTGTTCTTTGGATAATTATTGTAGGTGCAGCAGTTTTAGTTATTGCAGCCGCAGCAGTAGTTTTCGTTATTATCAAAAAGAAAAAGGCTTAAGAAAGGACGGTAATTTATTATGAAAATTAAAAGAATTTTAGCATTAGTTTTAGTATTCGCATTAGTTATTGCCCTTTCTGCCTGCGCAGGCAAATCAGTACCCGCAGGGCTAAACGACGATGGCAGATTTATTTACACTATCACTCGTACCGGTGATTCTGAAGCAGCACCTGAAATTCAGGATGCTGCCAGAACAATCAGAAGCGCGCTTAAAGAAAATTTAGGTGTTCAGATAACTATGGCTAAGGACGACGCTATCGAAGATTACGATAACAACTACGAAATCCTTATCGGTCATACCAATCGAGAAGAATCAACTATTGCCTATAATAAACTTGTTAATAATCGTAAAAACAATCTCAAAGACTTTATTGTAACGGTTATTAATGATAAAATTTGTATTCAAGCAGTTAGCGACACCGTTCTTTTAAATGCTTGTGAATGGTTTGCACAAACCTTCTGTCAATCTTTTGAAACATGGGCAACCCTTAAATCAAAGTATGAATTCCTTTACGAATGTCCCGCAAGCACTCTCGGTAATGCTGTAAACGGAGTTGATCTTGGTACCTTTAATATGGTTATTCCACGCCACTTCATTTACCTTGCAGGTATTATTGCTGAGGATATTGTTACTCTTTACAGTAATAATAACTATCCTATGACACTTTACCACGACTTTAAGGAAGAAACAAAATACGAAATTCTTGCAGGCGACACCAGTCGTCCCGAATCTCAAGGTGTAAGCGTTGAAGGCGACAACTTTATTATTAAAGTAGTTGGAACAAAGCTCGTTGTTAAGGGTGGTAGTGATTTAGCTACAAGAGCAGGTCTTGAATACCTTTATAATGAAATCCAAAAATCAATTGATACAGGCGTTACTTTCAACTGGTCTGACGGGCATACCATAAACGGCAAATACGATGCTACCGCTAAGGGTGCTTACACTCTTAACTGGAATGATGAATTTGAAGGCACCGTAACCGACCTTAATAAATGGGGCGATTACCGTAACGAAGTTACAGCTAAAGCATATGATTCCAATCTTGGCGGTACCGGATATTGGCAAAACGTACATGGTGAATGCTTATATAAGGGCAGCAATCTTCAGGACCTTATTTATCAGAGTGACGGTAACCTTCATATGCTTACTCAAAGAGTTACCGATAAAGACTTTGTTGGCGCACAGATTTCATCCTATTGGACCATGACCTTCCGCTACGGTATTATGGAAATCCGCGCAAATCTTGCCGACGTTCCTGCCGCTGTTTCCCTTTGGGTTAATGGTTCTACAACGAGCGGCGATGATTACGACAAGCGCTTTGGCGGACAGAACCGTACCTGTATGACAGAAATTGATATTCTCGAAAACTACGGTAGAAATACTCATTACGGTAGCGCTATCCACAGATGGTGGAATCAGCACGACAAAAACGGTGGCGCTGCAGGTAACGGTCACAACGGTATCGGCGGTATAGCAATGTATCAAACCAAGAAAAATAATAATAATCTTTATTACAGCGAAGATTACGGCGGAGACCTTACCGAAGATTATCACGTATTCAGTTACTATTGGGATGATACCTGCTACAAGTTTGCATTCGACGGTAAAAAGTATTTCGACTATCAGTTCGAGGATAACAACTCTGTATCCGTACACTGTCTTATGAACTACTTTATTATGCGTTGCAGAATGGGTTGTGCAACATACGGTGTTACCTATAAAACTGATGAACATCCGGTATTAAGCGAACTTCTCGTTGACTACGTTCGTATTTATCAAAGCGAAGAAATGGGTGCTCAGTTAATCACAGCTTGGCCGGAAAGACAAAAAGACGGTGAAACAAAAATCACCTACCCCAACAACGCTGTTGGCGCTCAATATTAATAACAAAAAGGCAGATTGGTTTACAATCTGTCTTTTTATTATACATATAATATACTCTTTATACAAAATTCACTATAAAAATGCATTAATTTTTTTACACTAAAAATCAAACTTTTTCTTTATTTAACAGAAAAAGTTTGTTATAATAAAAATATATTTTTTGAAAGGATTTATGTTATGGGCGGTTTTTTCGGAGTTGTATCAAAAGAAGATTGTGTATTTGATTTATTTTATGGTGTAGACTATCATTCTCACCTTGGCACTCGTCGTGCCGGTATGGCTGTTTATAATACCAAAAGCGGTTTTGATAAATCTATTCACAATATTGAAAACGCACCATTCAGAACAAAATTTTCTGATGAAGCAACTTCAATGAAAGGAAATATGGGTATTGCCTGTATTTCAGATTACGAAGCACAGCCTATACTTATCCGTTCCCACCACGGATCCTTTGCAATTACTACCGTAGGCAAAATAAATAATGCCGAAGAACTAGCAAATATGGTAACAAATACAAACGCGCACTTCTTTGAAATGAACAACGGCGAAGTTAATCCTACCGAATTAATCGCATCTTTAATCAATCAAAAAGATAATTTTGTTGAAGGTATTAAGTATGCGCAGGAAGTAGTCGACGGTTCAATCAGCATTCTTGCATTAACTCCAAAAGGAATTTATGCTGCCCGTGATAAATTTGGCAGAACACCCATTTCAATTGGTAAAAAATCTGACGGCTATTGTTATAGTTTTGAAAGTTTTGCTTACTTAAATTTAGGCTACACTGATTATAAACAACTTGGCCCCGGTGAAATAACAGTAATGGACCATAGCGGCGTTAAAACATTAGTTTCGCCGCAAAACGATATGAAAATTTGCACTTTTCTTTGGGTATATTACGGTTACCCCGCATCAAGTTACGAAGGCATTAACGTGGAAAATATGCGTTATAAATGCGGTCAATCACTTGCTCGCAGAGATAATATAAAACCCGATTTGGTAGCAGGCGTTCCGGACTCAGGTGTTGCTCATGCAATTGGATACGCCAATGAATCTGGAGTTCACTATGCGCGTCCTTTTGTTAAATACACTCCCACTTGGCCTCGTTCATTTACCCCTACACATCAGAGCAAACGTAATTTAATCGCAAAAATGAAACTAATTCCGATTCACGATCTTATTGACGGTAAAAGTCTTTTGCTGATTGACGACTCTATTGTGAGAGGAACACAAATGCGCGAAACCACCGATTTTCTTTATGAAAGCGGTGCTAAAGAAGTTCACATTCGTCCTGCCTGTCCCCCGATTTTATATAGTTGTAAATATCTTGGTTTTTCTCGTTCCGGTTCTCAAATGGAACTTATCACAAGAAAAACTATAAGCGAACTTGAAGGCACTACCGATTTTACTCAGGAAATGCTTGACGAATATGCAAATCCCGATAGCAAAAAATACAATGATATGGTTGACTCTATTTGTAAAAAATTACATTTCACTTCCCTACAGTACCAACGACTTGACGATATGCTTGACGCTATTGATTTAGATAATGATAAGCTTTGTACTTACTGTTGGAACGGTAAAGAATAAAAATAAAAATCCGATAGGATATCCTATCGGATTTATTTTTATATATCTAATGCAATTAAATCATCAAGATTTTCACGTCTTACAGCCAAATAGTCGCCGTTTTCGCTAAGCATAACTACAGGAGGACGAGCAACTCTGTTATAATTAGATGCCATAGAATAATTGTATGCGCCGGTAGTTGCTACCGCTATTATATCATTCCTTTTAGGTTTAACGATTTTAACATCTTCTTGAATTAAATCGCCCGATTCACAACATCTTCCTGCTATTGTAGCAACGTAGTCAGGTTCCTTATCGGCATTAGTAGCATTATAAACGGTGTACTGCGAACCATATAGCGCATATCTTGGATTATCAGTCATACCTCCGTCGATAGATACGTAATTTTTATAACCATTAACTTCCTTAACACCGCCAACGGTATAAAGGGTCATACCTGCATCTGCCACCAAACTCCTACCCGGTTCCATAAGAATTCTCGGCATTGGGAATTTTTTGGCCTCACAAATGTTTTTGACTTTATCAGCAACTTCTCTTATTCTTTCGTAATAATCAATTTCAGGGTCGTTTTCGACGTATTTTACACCAAATCCGCCGCCAAGATTCAACGTCTTTATCAAAAAAGAATATTCATCCTTAATTTGCACCATAAATTCAGTCATAATTTGTGCTGCAGTTACAAAAGGTTCGGATTCAAAAATCTGAGAACCGATGTGACAATGCAGACCTTCAAGACAAATATTATCAAGATTTAACGCAATACCAATTGCATTTTTTGCATCGCCGGTTTTAATAGACATACCGAACTTCGATTCTTCAGACCCGGTAGAAATCTTTTTATGAGTATGTGGGTCAATACCTGGAGTAACCCTTAGTATCACGCGTTGTTTAATCCCCTGATGTTGAGCAAAATTATCTATCGCTATAAGTTCGTCGGTATTATCAACAACAAAACAGCCAACACCGTGATTAATAGCAAATTCTATATCAGCGTCCGTTTTATTATTCGAATGAAAGAAACATCTATCCATTGGAAATCCCGCTTTATATGCGGTATAAATTTCTCCCGGTGAAACAACGTCTACATTAATTCCCTCTTCAGCGGCTATCTCATATATGCGTTTACAAGAAAATGCTTTACTTGCATATTCAGGAACAGAACCTTCAGGGAAAAAATCAGCCAAGGCTTTTTTATATATACGCATACGCTCTCTTATCATTGTTTCATCCATAAGATAAAGAGGAGTGCCGTATTTTTTTGCAAGTTCAACGGTATTATAACCTGCAAACATAAGGTTACCGTTTTCACCCACAGTAATATTATAACTAAGCATAAAATAACCTCTATTATTTAATAACAATACCCTGCTTCTTCATTTCTTCAAAAAGAACTGCACGATGGTTATCTTCCATAACGGTAAGAGGAGAACGTAAAAATTCGTCACAATAACCCATTGCAGCCATAGCAGATTTAACGGGAATAGGATTAACTTCACTAAACAATGCGTTAATTAAAGGAAGAAGTTCAAGTTGTAATTTTGCGGCGCCCTGAATATCGCCGGCAAAAAATCTATCGCAAATTTCTACTGTCTTCTTTGGTAAGGGGTTAGATAGAACCGATATACAACCTTTACCACCCAAAGCAAGAATAGGAACTATTTGGTCATCGTTACCCGAATACACGTCCATTTTATCGCCAACAAGATGTATTGTTTCCGCAATCTGAGAAATATTACCCGATGCTTCCTTGATACCAACTATATTAGGATGATCTGCAAGAATAGCGGCTGTTTTAGGTTCAATATTACAACCGGTTCTTGAAGGAACGTTGTAAAGAATTACGGGTGCATTTGAAACGTCTGCAATATCGCTAAACATATTCACAAGGCCTTTTTGAGTAGCCTTATTATAATAAGGAGTTACAACAAGAACGCCGTCTACACCGCAATCACAAGCATGTTTTGTAAGTTCCAAAGCGTATGCTGTATCGTTTGAACCTGTACCTGCTATAACAGGAACTCTACCTGCAGTTCTTTTAACTGCAAAGTCTATTGCTGCTCTATGTTCTTCATCAGTAAGGGTTGAACCTTCACCTGTTGTACCGCACACTACCAAAGAATTGATGCCTTCTTCAATCTGCCAATCGATAAGTTTTCCAAAAGCATCGTAATCAATTCCGTTAGCATTCAAAGGAGTAACAAGCGCAGTACCAATACCTGTAAAAACTGTTTTTTTCATTTTAATTGCCTCCAAAATATTTCGTACAATAAAAAATAGCCGACAAATCGGCTATCAAAATCAGGCAAGTCAAACTATGACGTTAATTTCCTGTTTCGATAGCACTCCGCAGATAACTGCGACAGTAAAACGAATATTATTCCGTTTTACCAGAATATCCCCTACCGGAGAACATCTTCGGCGGCCGCTCCTTTCGCAACACATATTTCCCTGTCGGGCGTTAAACGTGAGGTTACTTATAACTAACCGCGCCTCTATCTTTTACTTTGGACATTGTATCATAAGTGTATATTTTTGTCAATAGTAATAATGTATAATAATTTATTGCAATGTTATGTATTTTTTTAATTATTTACCTCTTTGTTCTATTGACATAGCAAGGAAATAAATGTATTATAATATATTGTGAAATTATATAGTTTTCGAAAGGTGATCCCAATGATTAAAGAAAAATACAACTTATGGTTAGAAAAAGCAATAAAAGACGCTGATTTAATCAATGAGCTCAAAAGTATCAGCGACAATGAAGAAGCTATATCTGACCGTTTTTATAAAGACCTTGAATTTGGTACCGGCGGACTTCGCGGTGAAATCGGTGCAGGTACCAACCGAATGAACGTATATACAGTCGGCAAAGCAACGCAAGGTCTTGCTCAATACGTTAATTCAGTTAACAAAAACGGAAGTGTTGCTATTGCTTATGACAGTAGAATTAAATCTGACGTTTTTGCACGTACTACAGCAGAAATTCTTGCCGCTAACGGCATTAAAGTTTATATTTATAAAGAATTAATGCCAACTCCTATGCTATCATACGCTGTTAGATATTTCGGTTGTGATGCAGGTGTAGTTATCACTGCAAGTCATAATCCCGCAAAGTATAACGGATATAAAGCATACGGTAGTGACGGGTGCCAACTTAACCTTGAAGCAAGTAATTACGTGCTTTCTATTATGAACACTGTTGATATTTTTGACGGTGTTAAATCTATTAATTTCGAAGACGCAGTAAAAGATGGTAAAATCGAATATATTGAACAAAGCGCTATCGAAAGTTATCTTGATGAAGTTCAAAAATGTTCTGTTTCTTCTGATATTGACTTATCAGGTCTTAATGTAATTTATACTCCCCTTCACGGAAGCGGAAATAAGCCGGTAAGAGCAATTCTTGACAGAATAGGCATAAAAAATGTAACGGTTGTTCCCGAACAAGAATTACCTAACGGTAACTTCCCTACCGCGCCATATCCGAACCCTGAAATCAAACAGGCATTTGAATTAGCGCTAAGCCTTGCAGACAAAGTAAATCCCGATTTACTTTTAGCAACCGACCCCGATTGCGATAGAGTTGGTATTGCCGTTAAACACAATGGCGAATTTAAGTTAATGACAGGTAATGACGTTGGCGCACTTTTGTTTGAATACGTTCTATTACGCAGAAAAGCAAACGGTACTTTACCAAAAAATCCGATAGCAGTTAAAACAATTGTCACTACCGAACTTTGCCAAAAAATCGCCAAGGAGCACGATTGCGAATTACGAGATGTTCTTACCGGATTTAAGTTTATCGGCGAACAAATCGGAATTTTAGAAAAATCAGGTGAAGAAAACCGCTATATTTTCGGCTTTGAAGAAAGTTACGGTTATCTTGCCGGCAGTTACGTGCGTGATAAAGACGCAGTTGTTGCCTCAATGCTTATTTGTGAAATGGTTGCTTACTACAAACGTGAAGGAAAAACCTTAATTGACGTTCTTAATAATATTTATAACAAGCACGGCTATTATTACTGTTCACAAAAGAATTACACCTTCGAAGGCGAAACAGGTATGAAAAAAATTGCTTCAATTATGGAAAATCTTCGTACCAACCCACCAAAAGAAATTCTTGGTTCTAATGTTGTTAAAATTAACGACTACTCAGCATCAATTTCTAAAGACGTAAGCAATAACACCCAAATTGAAATCAAGTTGCCAAAATCTAATGTTTTAGGTTTTTACAGCCAAGACGGTTCTTCATTCCTCGTACGTCCTTCGGGCACTGAACCAAAAATCAAATTTTATCTTAACTCCGTAGCAAAAACTGCCGAGGGTTGTGAAGAAAAACTCACCAATCTTGAAAATCTAACAAAAGAATTCATATAAAACAAAAACCGTTCGAAAGCATAACTTTCGAACGGTTTTATTTAGTTAAAATATTTAATATCAAATGAATCTGCGACAATTTTTCTTGCTGATTTAAGGTCAGTTATTTCGCCAAGCGCCATCATCTGAATAATAAGATTACCCATAGCAGTTGCTTCGGTAGGACCTGCAGAAACCTTTTTGCCCGATGCCTTTGCAGTCATCTCGTTAAGGTAAGCATCTTGTGAACCACCGCCTACTATTGCAATTTCACTATAATTTTTTCCGGTAATGCTTTCAATCTGCTTTATTGCGGTTGCGTAGCAATTTGAAAGACTGTTATAAATAACCTTTGCGATTTCGCCAAGTGTTTGCGGAATTTGTTGTCCTGTACGTTTACATTCGTTTTTAACAGCATCTATCATAGACTCAGGTGCAAAGAAAACGTCACTTTGTGGATCAACAACCGATTTAATATCGCATTCTCTTGCCATAGAAGAAATTTCACCAAAGCCGATTTCCTCTTTCCATTCACGGCGAACTGATTGCATCATCCAAAGTCCCATAATGTTTTTAAGGAAACGGAAACGGTAATCATAACCGCCTTCATTGGTAAGGTTTGCTTCCATGCTTTCCTTAGTGCAAATTGGCTTCATACTTTCGGTACCAAGAAGCGACCAAGTACCAGAACTGATATAAAGAGTATCGTCAGCCTGAGTAGGAAGTGCGGCAATAGCCGAAGCAGTATCGTGAGCGGCGGTAAGAATCACCTGCGTATCAAAGCCAACTTCCTCAGCAATTTCTTTTCTTAAATTACCCACTATAGTACCGGGGCGATGAATTGGACAGAAAATATCCTTTTTAATGCCCATCATATCAAGAAGTTCGTAATCCCAATCCTTGTTTTCAGCATTTAAAAGTTGACTGGTAGAAGCAATGGTATATTCACTAGCCTTTTTGCCGGAAAGCAAAAATGTAAGATATTCAGGAATAAAAAGGAAAGTTTCAGCCTTTTCTAAATATTCAGGATGATCAAGTTTGATACTTAAAAGTTGGTATGAAGTGTTAAATAATTGTTTTTGAATTCCCGTTCTTTTATAAAGCGCTTCTTCACTAATAATCTTTGAAAGTTCAGCATCCATACCGTTAGTACGTGAATCGCGGTAGCAAACGGAATCACCTACTATATTATCTTCCTTATCAAGAAGAACAAAATCAACGCCCCAAGTATCAATAGCAACGGAAGAAGGTATTTTATTAAGTTCTTTACACTTTTTCATACCTGCAATAATTTCGGAAAACAAACGGTTAGTATCCCAACAAAGAGTTCCGTTTTTATTATCAAACCCATTCTTAAAACGATGAATTTCTTCAAGAACAATTTTCCCCTGCTCGCTATGAGCAAGAATATGTCTGCCACTTGAAGCTCCAAGGTCAATAGCAAGGTAATAATTCATAAGTTTCACCTTTTATTTCAAGAATTTTTCAGGAAGAGTAAGACCAAAATCACGTGCAAGGTCTCTAAAATCATCAGGCAAAATAGTCTGTCTTTTAGCAGGAGCCATACTTCTTACCTTTACAAGAATTTCAGCAGCCTTTTCAACAGTATGCATAAGACCGAAGGTTAAATCAAAATCTTCACCCGAACAGAACATACCGTGATGAGCCCAAATAGCAACGTCATACTGTTTCATAAGTTCACTTGTTGCAACGGCAATATCTCTGCCACCGGGTACCATCCAAGGAACAACACCGATACCGTCGGGGAAAACCACCGGACATTCAGTTGCCATTTCCCAAATTTCTCTAGTAAATGTAACATCATCAAGAGGAAGAACAAAGGTAAGAGCAATAGTATTAGCAGGATGAGCATGATAAATAACTCTATGCTTACCACCGCTGACCTGCTTCTTAACCTCATGGTTCATTAAGTGACTTGGAAGTTCACTTGTAGGTCTTGCACCGTTAATAAGTCCCCAAACGATACGGAAGTTTTCACCCTTTTCGTCAATTTCAACAATACCGGTATTTGCCTCGGCATCAAGAATAACGTTGCGGAAATATTTACCACTACCCGTAGTCATAAAGTATTCGCCTGCAAGGAAAGGAACGCTTGTACCAATAGGAGTCCAAGGTCTGTCATAAGCAAAGTTTTCTTTTACGCTTTCAACTTCGTCCGCCTTTATACGATAGGTAAGGTTACCGCCGTTTCTTTCGTGCCAACCCTGTTCCCAACCGTCGTTAGCCATTCTTATGAAGCTTTTTACAAATTCTGCATCTAAAATTTTCATATTCTTAACCTCTCTTTAAAAGTACGTCTTTTTCGTAAGCAACGATTTCATCAAACCAGTTCATACCACCGCTTTGATTGTTTCTTGCGCAAAATTCATTCCACACGTCTCCCAAAGGCGCGGTTTTAAGTTCTTCGCCCATAACCATAAGACGTGAAAAATCACCGCTATCCTGAAGCGCCTTCATCTCTTTCCAAGGAGTAAGCATAGCGCTAAGCAACGCTTTCTGCCAGTTACGCATACCTGTAACCCAAGCAGAAACTCTATTTATAGAAGCATCAAAATAGTCGAGTGCCATAATTACTCTGTCAAGTGCATCGTTTTTAACTATTTCTTTAGCCATTTCTTTTGTTTCATCATCAAAAAGAACAACGTGGTCGGAGTCCCAACGAACAGGTCTAGTAATATGTAAAGCGATTTTATCGTTAAATAAAAGCATAGTAGGAATCTTATCGGAAACGTACTCAGTAGGATGATAATGACCGTTATCCATAAGAGGCATTATTCCGTTTTTAGTAGCATAACTAAGATAGAATTCAGCAGAACCAACCGTGTATGACTCAAGACCGATTCCAAAAACTTTAGATTCAAGAGTAATTAATACTTTTTCTTTGTCAAACTTTGTTTCAAAAATTTCATCAAGAGATTTTTTAAGCATTGCTCTTGGTCCAAGTCTATCTGCCGGAATATCTTTCATACCATCAGGAATCCAAATATTAAGAGTGCAGAATGTGTTAAGTTCATTTGCAATGTACTCAGCAATTTTAATGCAACATTTAGCGTGCTGTACCCAGAAAGAACGAATATCTTCATTACTGCTTGAAAGAGTCAATCCAGAGGCTTTTGGATGTGAAAAGAAAGTAGGATTAAAATCAATTCCCATATTTCTTTCTTTAGCATATTCAACCCATTTAGCAAAATGTTTGGGTTCAAGTTCATTTCTGTCAGCCCATTCACCATTTTCAAAAATAGCATAGCAAGCATGAAGATTTATACGGTGTTTTCCCGGAACAAGTGATAAAGCCTTGTCCATATCAGCCATAAGTTCTTCAGGTGTACGCGCCTTACCGGGATAATTTCCTGTAGTTTGAATACCGCCCGAAAGTGATGCCTTGCTATCAAAACCTCCAACGTCATCACCTTGCCAACAATGCATTGATATTGAAACATTGCTAAGTTTTTCAATAACGTCATCAGTATTTATTCCAAATACTTCATAATATTTTTTTGCTTCTGAGTAACTCATTATTCTTTCCTCCAAGATGAATATTTCTATTTATTTTACTATAATATTATAAAACTGTAAATAGTTATTTGCAAAAAAATAAGAAATTTTTGTCAATTAAACGTTCTTTGGGAAGGTGCTGCTCACTTCACCCAAAAAATCATCAACGCTATATGACACTTCGGTAAATTTTCCGTTTTCATAAATCGCTTCACTAACTGAAGCATTTGACGCCCACGGAATATTTTTTATCTCTTCCCTTTTCATTCCTCTGACGAAGGAAAAAAATGTTCTGATAGGTGTTGCATGAGTAAATACAGCAACCGTTTTACCATCGTTTTCCTCAGCGATTAAAGTGATTTCTTTAATAATTCTGTTACGTAAATCCCACACGCTTTCTCCGCCGTCGGGAACCGCAAAACCTATATTTTCTTTCCATATTCCATAGGTTTCTTTCTTTTTTTCAACGAGATCGTCAAAAAGTTGATTTTCCCACTCTCCCGCAAAAATTTCTCTTAAATTCTCGCGTTTTTCGGGTACAATATTTTTTAATTTTGCAAGCGGTAAAGACGTATGATACGCTCTGATTAAATCACTTGAATAAATCACGTCAATATTTCGTTTACTAAGATACTTTCCGGTAATTTCAGCCTGCATATAACCAAGTTCCGATAAATCCAAATTGGTATGGCCTAAAAATGACCGAACTTTATTACCGAGACTTTGTCCGTGTCTGACAAAAATAATCCTACAAGACATTTATTAATCCCCTTTTGTATTTTTGACTATTATACATTTTTGTTTATTAAAAGTCAATTAAAGAACCGACAGTTACCTGTCGGTTCACTTAAAATTATAATGCAAATAACAAAACTATCGTTAAAGTAACGATAATCCACAGTAACGAAAGTATTGTAAGCCAATACCAACGTTTAGAATTTACCGCTTTTTTAGAATTAGCAAATTTAATACTGAATATCAACGGGATAACAGGTATTATAAATCCAAAAATCACAGGAATTATAATAAAAGTTATTAACGCTTTTGTTTTATCATCGTCACCGATAAAATTTTCTTCCTCGGGATATATATATTCCTCAAAACGATGCACGTTATTTTTTTCTGCTTCTATCACAAATTTTTCGTTTTCACCCGTTAACTTATAAGCAGTAACAATACCCCTTCTATAAGAAAAATCGCCGTAAGCATCAAAATACGAATTGTCCAAACCATCATAATAAACGTAATAATAGCCGTCATCTAACTTATAAACCGCACCGCATTTATGCGCAAAACATTCCGTTTTATCGTATGCTCTTATATAATAAATATCGTCGTTCCAAAGTGTTGTTACATCAATTTCAGTCTTATTTTCCTCAACCATAAATTTTTCAAAATTTTCTTCACTAAAATCCACTACGCTAGTATGTTCTACGTGATACAGATAACGTGAATATTCTCCACTTAGAAATGATTTGAGCTGTAATTTTCCCTCTTCTGTAACAAATACCTCACCTGAATTATGCATATAAACTACGTCATCGTTAATTTTAGCAACGTATTCATATCTATATAAGTCATCATCAGAATTGTCTGTAATTTTATACAAATTAATTTCATTTTCAGGAATAAATTCAATTTCGGAAGGCATTTCATATAGTGAGTAAACTTTTTGTCCGTCGGTAATTGTTTTTTCTTCTTCAGAAATAACCCAAACGGGCATATCGGCAAAGCAAAATACAGGAGTAATAAGGAATATTAAAAATATAAAAGACAATAAAAAACACAAAGATTTTTTCATATTAATACCCCCTATTGCAGATTAAGTTTTCGGTCAATAAGACCCTGTGTTATATTAACAAACAAGGTTATAACCGTTGATAAAATCACAATCAGCGCAAAAAACATAAATAAAACAATCCAAAAACCCGTAGTGCCGTTTGTCTTATCTGCGAAGAGATAGGAAGCAGCTTCTATCCATAGCGTAAAAGAAATTCCTGCGGCAACCGATATAATTGAAAATACATAGTCAGCGCCTACTATAAAGCCTATAATAGCGCCTATTTTAAATTTTTTAACTAAAGTTGCGCCTAACGTTATTAACATATATAAAGTTATACATATACCCAAAAGCGTCAAAATTCCAATTAAGAATATCTCAAACAAATAAAGGACAAACCATATTTTTTCACTATTTGGAATATCAAGTATGAACCACTGAGTAAATTCACAAATTATCTCTTGCAATAAATTAAAATATTCTTTATGTTCTGACGGTACCATAGCGAGAATTATAACTATTGAAGTAATAATAGTTAAGGCCGTCAACAATTCGAAAACAAATCCGCATAAAACTTTTGACTTTAACAGCGTCGATCTTTTCACGGGCAACGTGAAGGTCAAATAGCCTTCATCACTATAAAAATTCGTGTAAAGCCTTATGGATAATAGTACCTGAGTTAAAATGCCAAGTGCCCCTGCTGCTATAATATAAACAACTATAAGTCCGTATTCAAGTATAAAATGCCTGTTGGGAGCAGCGGAATAAAGAGTAATATTTCTAAATCCCCAACCAGCGCCAAAAGAAATTAAAACAAGACTTACTGCTGCAAGCCACCACGTTTTGATAACGTAATTAAAATCATATTTAAAACATTTTTTAATCATCTGAATACCTCCCTGAAAAGTACATCAAGGCTCTTACCGGTATTTTCTCTGACTTCGTCTGCAACACCCGACATAAAGATTTTACCGCCTTTCATAAATGCAAAATCATCAAGAATAGGCTCGATATCAGAAATCAAATGAGTAGTAATTATTACCGAAGCATCGTCGCTATAGTTTCCTATAATGGTTCGCAAAATATATTCTCTGGCAGCAGGATCAACTCCGCCGATCGGTTCATCCAATAAAAATAGTTTTGCTCTTCTCGACATAACCAAAATAAGTTGAACCTTTTCTTTAGTTCCTTTAGAAAGTGTTTTTAATTGCGCTTTAGTATCAATTAACATATCACTTATCATTTTACGGGCAATAAATTCATCAAAGTCATCATAAAAATCTTTAAAGAAATTTATCATTTCTTCAACGGTCATTTTACTGTTAAAATAAGGTCTTTCAGGCAAATACGAAACAAACCTGTTAGTTTCTTCACTTCTATTAATTCCGCAAATTTTTATTTCACCGCTATCAGCTATTAAAAGGCCGGAAATCAACTTTAAAAAAGTGGATTTGCCACAACCGTTCGGACCTAATAATCCCATTATTTTACCGGGAGCAAGACTAAAATTAAGCGTATCAAGAACGGGAACGTTCTTTTTATAACTTTTGCATAAATTTTCACACGAAATTACAGGGTTACTCATTTTAAAACCTCACTTTCTCTAATAAAATACAAAAAAGTATTTTTGCTTATTCCAATTTCGTTGGCTTTGTTAACAACAGCTTCCATAAACGATTTTTTATACTCTTCACGTGAATTGTTTAAAACGGTTTCATCGTCTGTCACAAAACGTCCGATAGTCGTTCTGCTTACCAGTAATCCTTCTTGCTCAAGAATCAAAAGAGACTTTTGAACGGTATTGGGATTAACTGCAAAATCCGATGCAAGACTTCTTACTGTCGGAAACTGTTCACCGCTTTTATATTCACCACAAATAATCTTAGAACGTAACTTCGAAACTATTTGTCCGGATATACTTCCAGCCTCTTCAAATTTCCAAATCATTTAACCACCTCGGTCAATCTTGTACTATCCAGATAATACAATATTAGGATTTATTTGTCAATATTAGTAACAATATTGTAATTTTTGAACGATTTGCCAATAATTTGTACGATATGTCATTGTAATTATTTTAAAATGTTATATAATATAAATAACAACTCAGAACGGAGTGTAAAATATGAAAAGATTATTTGACGAACACAAAAAGAGAAAGGTCACCTATTTAGACGGTGCGTGGAAATTTTTAGCAGACCCTGAAAACATCGGCGAAGCAAATAATTACTACAACGGACTAAATAAGGCAAAACCCGTTATTGTCCCTTCTGTTTGGAATACATATTTGGGAATGGCTGCTTACGAAGGCGTTTGTTGGTATGAAAAAGAATTCTATTTTGAAGGAACTGCCAGACTAATGTTTGAAGCAGTAATGACCGAATGTAAGGTTTGGCTCGACGGTCAATACATTGGTTACCACTACGGCGGTTTTTGTCAGTTTGACTTTATAATTCCCGACCTTCAGGCAGGTACACATAAATTAGTTTTAAAGGTAGACAACTCCTTTGACGAAATTTCTATACCTCAAAACTGCGTAGACTGGTATCATTACGGTGGTATAACTAGAAGCGTATCCGTTGAAAAGTTAAACGGTCTTTGCGTGTTATACGGAAAATTCGACTATACTTTAAGCGATGACAGAAAATCTGCCAACGTTTATTTTACAGCAGAACTTTACGGTGCAGATAAGAAAAAAGATAATCTTTTTACCGTTAAACTCAACGACAACGTTATATACAGTGAAAATCTTTCTTTAAGAAAAGGCGCTTCAAAAACAATAGTTAGTGATAAAATCAAAGTTGATGATATCAAACTTTGGGATATAGGCTCTCCCAATCTATATAATATCGCTTTTGAAACAAATACCGACGACCTATTCGACAGAGTTGGTTTCAGAACTGTAGAAGTAAAAGATTGTGCTGTATGGCTTAACGACAGAAAAATCAATTTCCGCGGTGTAAACCGCCATGAAGATAACGCAAGTTTAGGTATGGCAGTTCCGGAAAAATCAATGCTTCACGATTTAGACATTATTGAAGACCTAGGTTGTAACGCTGTTCGCGGTTCTCACTATCCCGATGCAAGAATTTTCCTTGATATGATGGATGAACGCGGAATTATGTTCTGGAGTGAAATTCCTATTTGGGGATGCGGTTTTTCACCATCCACTCTTGGAGATAAGAGAGTTTTAGAACGTGGTCTTGAAATGCATAGAGAAATGGTTAAATACTATTACAACCATCCTTGTATAATATTCTGGGGTATGCATAACGAAATTAGCACCGAAACACCTGAAGGTTATGAAATGTCCAAACTCTACTATAATTTCTTAAAAGAACACGCAAATAATCGGCTGGTTATCTACGCTACATACAAATATATGGCTGATACTTGTTACGAATTCTGCGACGTTATAGGAATTAACGCATATTACGGTTGGTATAACTTCCACTACGATGAATGGGAAAATTTCCCTGATAGGTTTAATACTAAACGTATCGAATCGGGTTGTGAAAATAAACCTGTAATTATGAGTGAATTTGGTGCTGCCGCTGCCTACGGTCACCACACCTTTAAAAATATTCATTGGACTGAAGAATATCAAGCAAATCTACTTTCAAAAGCCATTGATGTATTCCGCAGATGTCCTTATATTATAGGAACATTTATTTGGCAGTTCTGCGACTCCCGTTCAGATATGGTAACCGCAAAATACAAAAATTTCAATAACAAAGGAATTATTGATAGGCACAGAAATCCCAAAATGGCTTATTTCGCCGTTAAAGATCTATATGTAAAATACAAAAAAGAAGATAACGAGAATTAGGAGCAGAAATTATGAAACGACTATTTGACGAACATATAAAAAGACAGGTAACGTTTCTTGACGGTGCATGGAAATTTGTTGTAGATATTGAAAACGTTGGCGAAGAACAAAATTATCAATACGGACTTAACAACGCCAAAACGGTTATTGTTCCTTCGGTTTGGAACAGTGATTTAGACTTATTTAAGTACGAAGGTGTATGCTGGTATCAAAAAGACTTTTATTTTGAAGGAAACGCACGAATAGTTTTCGAAGGTGTTATGACCGAATGTAAAGTCTGGCTAGACGGCGAATACTTGGGAAATCATTACGGCGGTTTTTGTCAATTTGATTTTATAGTTCCTGAACTTAAAGATGGAATACATAAATTAGTGGTAAAGGTCGACAATTCTTTTAACGAAACGTCAATCCCTCAAAAAGCAGTTGATTGGTTACATTTTGGTGGAATCACAAGAAGCGTTTCAGTAGAAAAACTTACAGGTGTAACCATTACATATGCTAAAATGGATTATACTTTATCAAAAGATAAAAAATCCGCCGAAATCTTTTTTACCGCTGAACTTTACGGTTACGATAAAAAGAAAGAAACTGAATTTTCGATAAGTTTAAACAATCAGAAAATTTATAGCGAAAAAATTGCTCTACGTAAAGGTTCGGTAAAAACAATTATTACCGATAAAATAACTTTAAATAACATTAACCTTTGGGATCTTGACAATCCTTACCTTTATACAGTTACTTACGATACGGAAAATGACGATTTAATTGACAAAATCGGATTTAGAACTATTGAAGTTAAAAACTGCAAACTCTATCTTAACGACAAAAACATTGAACTTAGAGGTGTTAATCGTCACGAAGACCACCCCGAATTCGGCATGTCGCTTCCCACTGCAATAATGTCTCACGATTTGGATATTATTGAAGATATGTGTTGCAACGCAATTCGTGGTTCTTATTATCCAAATTCAAGAATATTCCTTGATATGCTCGACGAAAGAGGTATACTTTTCTGGAGCGAAATTCCTATTTCAGGTGACGGTTATTCTGAAACAGACCTTGGTAACGAAACGCTTATTAAACGCGGCTTGCAAATGCTTAAAGAAATGGCAAGACACTACTACAATCATCCGTGCATCGTTTTTTGGGGAATGCATAACGAAATCCGTACTAACACAAATAACGGATATATTATGTCTAAACTCTACTATAACTACTTAAAAGAAAACGGTGGTAATAGACTTGTCACATACGCCAGCGACAAACCCAAGGCCGATATTTGTTACGAATTTTGTGACGTTATTTCCATAAGTCAGTATTTTGGTTGGAAATACAGAACAAGAGAATACTGGCCCACATTTGTCGAAACATTTGATGAACGTCGCAAAGAATTAGGTTTTGAAAACAAACCTGTTATTATGAGCGCATTCGGTGCCTCAGCAGCATACGGCTACCATACTTTTGAAGACGTAAAATGGACCGAAGAATATCAGGCAAAACTTCACGATATAGCATTACAAGTTTTCCACGATTGTCCTTATATGATAGGTTCGTTTATTTCACAGTTCTGCGACTCTGTTTCCGATAAAGATATTGTTAGGGTGTCAACCCTTAACAACGATGGTTTGTTAAGCGGTTATCGCGAGCCCAAACTTGCCTACCACACTGTAAAAGCAAAGTTCCAAAATTTTAAAGAGGAGGTAGAAAACAATGACTAATATAACCGAATGTAAAAAATCTAACCGTCCAGTTAAAGTTTTACAATTTGGAGAAGGTGGATTTTTAAGAGGCTTCATCGACTGGATGATTAAGAAAATGAACGATAGCGGAGAATTTAATTCAAACGTCGTTGTAGTTCAGCCGATAGCAAACGGTTTATGCGATATTCTTAACAGCCAAAACGGTCTTTATACCCATATAATACGCGGTAGCGAAGGTACCGAAACCACACTTATTGACGTAATTGATTCTTGTATAAATCCTTACGAAGATTATGATGCATATTTAAATCTTGCCAAAAATAAAGATTTACGTTTCATAGTTTCTAACACAACCGAAGCAGGTATTACATTTGACGATACCGACAAATTTGATGGCACTTTGCCTAAAAGTTTCCCTGCAAAACTAACTGTTTTAATGTATGAGCGTTTCAAAAACAATTTAAATGGTTTTATACTTCTTCCCTGTGAACTGATTGATAGAAACGGCGATAAACTAAAGCAAACCGTTTTGCAATACGCTAACCTTTGGAATTTAGGAAGCGATTTTAAATCCTTTATCGAAAATGATAACGTTTTTTGCAACACACTAGTCGACAGAATTAATACCGGTTATCCTAAGGATGAGATCATCGAATTACCATATGAAGATAAAATGCTCAACACTTCTGAGTTCTTCCATCTATTCGTAATCGAAACTGATTATGATTTAGAAAAAGAAATGCCTTTTAGCAAAGCAGGTCTTAACGTAATCGTTACTAAAGACGCTCTTGAACGTTACCGTACCAGAAAGGTGAGAATTTTAAACGGTTCACATACTTCAATAGTGCCTTATGCTCTGCTTTTGGGTCTTGAAACAGTTGGCGATTGTATGGAAAACGAAAAAGTTAAATCTTTCCTTTCAAAATGTCTTTTTGAAGAAATTATACCAACATTGGATCTCCCTAAAGACGAACTTACCGGTTATGCCAAAAGTGTTTTAGTACGTTTTTCTAATCCTTATATTAAACACTATCTTATGTCAATAGCGCTTAACTCCGTAAGCAAATTCGTTGTACGCGTACTCCCATCTATTAAAGTGTACAAAGAGCGTTTCGGTAAATATCCGAAAAATCTCGTTTTCGGTTTTTCTAAACTTATTGAATTTTATAAAGTCGGTACCCCAAACGATGCTCCCGAAATTATTGAGGTTATGAAAAATTCAAGTCTTAAGGATATTCTTAAAAACTCTACCCTTTGGGGAGAAGATCTTTCGGATTTAGAGGAGGCATTATTAAATGCAAATCCATTCCTCAGATAATGTAGAAATTCGCCTTGACGGACACAAATATGCGTTATATAATATAAACGAAGGTGAAAACGTTATTAAATACGGTTTTCCCATCGGCCACGCTAAATTTGACATAAAAAAAGGTGAAAAAGTCAGTCCAGACAACCTACGTTCTAACTTAAAAGGTACCGACAAATGGGAATATACGCCCTATAATGAGCCAAATATTGACTTTAACAGCGGTACATTTATGGGATATCAACGCAAGAACGGTGATGTTGGTATCAGAAACGACATATGGATTATTCCAACTGTTGGTTGTATTAACGATACTGCTAAACTTCTTGCAAATAAGAACGGAGTAAAAGCATTTACACATCCCTACGGTTGTTCACAACTCGGCGGCGACCTGTTAACAACCCAAAAGTTTTTGTGCGGGTTAATTAAGCATCCTAATGCAGGCGGTGTCTTAGTGTTAAGCCTTGGTTGCGAAAACAATCGCATTGAACTTATGAAAGAAATGCTTGGCGACATTGACGAAGATCGAATTAAATTTTTAAGCCTTCAAGATTGTAGCGATGAAATAACCGAAGGAAGTAAAATAATAAATGATTTAAAAAGCATTACCGAAAAGGACCAACGCACTTCACTGCCTATCAGCAAACTTAAAATTGGTGTTAAATGTGGCGGTAGCGATGGGTACAGCGGTATAACCGCCAATCCTTTGGTAGGTCTTGTTGCTGATAAATTTTATTCATTTGGCGGTCAAATTCTTATGAGTGAAATGCCTGAAGTGTTTGGTGCCGAACCCATTTTACTTTCTCGCGCCGACAGCAAAAATACTTTTGATAAATGCGCCGGAATGATTAACGCTTTCCGTCAATACTTTTTGGACCACGACGAAAGCATTGGTGAGAACCCTTCACCCGGCAATATTGCAGGCGGTATTTCGACTCTTGAAGAAAAATCTCTTGGTTGCGTTCAAAAAGCAGGTAAAGTAACCTTAAAAGGTGCTCTTGATTTTGGCGAATGCGCTGACGGTACCGGTTTATATATCGTAAACGGCCCCGGCAACGATCAAGTAGCGTGTACATCCCTTGCTTGCAGTGGTGCTCATATAATTTTGTTTACCACAGGCAGAGGTACACCTTTTTGCAGCGTTGTTCCAACGTTAAAAATTTCGACCAATACTTCACTTTTTGAAAAGAAATCTCATTGGATTGATTTTGATGCCGGAAGCATCCTTGCAAACGTTGATAAACTAAATTTACGTGACCAACTTTTTGATTTATGTATTAATACCGCTAATGGCAAACTTTCTAAAGGTGAGCAAAACGGCTACTTTGATATTGCCATTTTCAAAGACGGTGTAACACTGTAGGAGGACAATATGAGTTATTTGAAAAACAATTTTTTACTCAAAAACAAAACTGCTGAAAAACTCTATTTCGATTATGCGAAAGATATGCCTATTTTCGACTATCACTGTCATCTTCCTGAAAAACAAATTTTGGAAGACAAACCTTTCAGTGATATATTCGAAATTTGGCTTGCAGGCGACCATTACAAATGGCGTTTAATGAGAAACTATGGCGTTAACGAAAAATTTATTACCGGTGATGCAACCAACAAGGAAAAGTTTATTACTTATTGTACGGTTTTAGGAACTGCATTCGGAAATCCGCTTTACCATTGGTCTCAGGTTGAACTTAAAGAGTTTTTCGGTTGCGAAAAAGAAATTAATGCAAATAATGCCGAAGCAATATGGGATGAATGTAACGCATATATTAAAAAGAATAACGTAACTCCATCTTCTCTTATTGCAGGTTCTAACGTACGTCACATTTTCACTACCAATGAAGTATTTGACGATATGGAAACATTTAAGGCTATAAAGGCTAAAAATTATCCTTTCAGCGTTATCCCTGCTTTTAGAGCAGATAAAATCATGAATATTGATGCTGCCGCTTACAAAACATTCATCGGACTTCTTGAGGCGCAGACAAACATAGCCGATAACATCGATAAACTTGAAATTGCTATTGAAAAAAGACTTGAAGCATTTAAAGAAGTTGGCACTACTGCTAGTGATATTGCAGTAGAATGTGTTCTTCCCGTATATGATAGAAGTCAGGCTGATGAAGTTTACAAAAAGGTATATAACGGCGAAAAAATAACCGCTGAGGAAGCAGATATTTTTAAAGGTTATCTTACCTACTTCCTTATGAAACTTTATGCTAAACACGATATAAGGACCGAACTGCACGTTGGCGCCATGAGAAATAATAACGCCAATATGTTAGCATCTCTCGGTCTTGACACTGGTTTTGACAGTATCAGTGATACAAATAGCATAAAAAATATGTCTCGCCTGTTTGATAAGTTAAACAGTGAAAACGCCCTTCCCCCTACCATCGTATTTAATCTTAATCCAAAAATGAATACAGAAATTATGACACTTATCGGTTGCTTCCAAAGTGACGAGGCAAAAGGTAAAATGCAATATGGACCTGCATGGTGGTTCTTAGATAATAAGATAGGCATGGAAAAACATCTTGAAGATTTAACTGCTACAGGTCACATTGCAACATTCGTTGGTATGCTTACTGATAGCCGTTCACTTCTTTCCTATCCTAGACATCACTATTTCCGCAGAATACTTTGCAACTACTTAGGTACACTCATCGAAAATGGTGAAATGACCAAAGACAAAGAAATTGTTGGCGAAGTTATTAAAAATATTTGTTATTATAACAGTATAAATTACTTCAAAATGGAAAAATAATAAATCAAGACCTCCGAAAATTCGGAGGTCTTGTTATTTTTATTTAACGGAGAAACGATATACAGTCTTGCTGTAAAATTCTTCACCTGCTTTTAATACAGGACTTGGGAAATAATCAAATGATGTTGCATTTGGGAAACCTTGAGTTTCAAGACAAACGGCAGAATGCACACCGTAATGAGCGCATCCCTTACCTTCGCTATAATTTGTACCGTTACTTGTATAAACCTGCACACCGGGCTGATCGGTAAAACACTCTAATAAAATACCGGTATCAGCGCAATAAAGTTCTGCAGCCTCTTTAAATTCTCCTCTAACCATAGAAAGTACAAAATTATGATCAAGCCCACCTGTAGATTTAATATCAAAATAATCGCTTTTTAATCTTTCACCTAAATTTACAGCGGCTCTGAAATCCATATCGGTATTTCTAACAGGGACAATCGTACCATCTGCAAGACAGTTTTCATCGCCTCTGCAAAAAGCATCTGCACTAATTTTTAAAGTGTGGTTATAAACTGTCTTTTCGGTAATAGCGCCATTTAGGTTAAAATATGCGTGATTAGTGAAATTTACTACAGTATCTGCATCACTAACCGCTTTATATTCAATAGCCAAATCGTTGTCATCGCCTAAAGTGAAACTTACTTCAAATTTTAAATTTCCCGGAAAACCTTCTTCTCCGTCAGGAGAAAAATAAGACATTTTAAGAGTATCTCCTTCGACAAATGCATCAAACATTTTATGATTAAAGCCAACATTTCCGCCGTGAAGATGATTAGGTCCATTGTTAGTTGCCAACGTATATTCCATGCCGTTAAGAATAAATTTGCCCTTTTCAATTCTATTGGCAAATCTTCCTACCGTTGAACCCATATAAGAAATATCACCTGCATAAGCCTCGGCATTATCAGCGCCCAAAACAACGTCGGTAAGAACGCCGTTTTTGTCAGGCACGTTTACAGAAACGATGTGTGCGCCTAAATCAGTAATATATACCGACGCTTTTCCATTATCAAGTATAAATAACTGAACGTCTTCACCGTTTAAATTTTTACCAAAATCACGAACAGAAATCATAGAATTTCCTCCTGAAAGTATAAGATTTTATTTTAGAAAAATTATATCACATTTAATCAAAAAAATCATTATATTTTTCAAAAAATCTTTTGATTTAATATTGTAATATAAAGAAATTTGTAATATACGGAAGTAATTTTCAATAATTTAACAAAAAAGAAATATACTTTCCGGTAACCATATACTATAATATACCTAAAAATATGCAAAGGTGTGTCAGAATTGGATTTTAAAAATATGTGCATAAAAGATATCTTAGCAGTAGTACAGTATGAAAGAAATTATCTTAAGCCACTTACCGTAGAACCACGCAATATGCATTTTTTAGGAATTATGATGAAAGGCAAAAGCGTTATTACTTTAGGAGAGAAAAAATTTTTATCAAATGTAGATTGCGTATATTTTTTCAATCAAAAGGATAGATATACCTGTGATATTTTAGAGGCGCCTTCCAAGTCGTTTTCGATACACTTTACAACTACCGAACCGTTAAACACCGAAAGTTTCGTATTTCCTGTTTCAAATTCCACAAAAATCATTAATCTTTTACAAAAAGCCGAAAAGGCTAATATTTCAAACGACTACTTGGAATTATATTCACTTTCCTACGCCATCTTTTCAGAAATAAACCGTCTGCGAGAAAAACAGTATTTCCCGAAAGACAAGCGTGTGATAGACTCAAAAGAATATATTGACGCTAATTTCAATAACACTGACTGCCTTGATAAAGTAGTTGAGCGAAGCGGAGTATGCGCCAGAAGATTTTGCGAAATATTCCGAAAAGTATATAACGTCACTCCGAATAAATATATAATTCAACGCAAAATCGAATATGCAAAAAGCTTACTATCTACAGGAAGTTTTTCAGTTTCGGACGTATCGTCGATTTGCAATTTTTCAGACGTGTACTATTTCAGCAAGGTATTTAAAAAACATACGGGAATTTCCCCAAGCAAATACAAAGACGAAAAATTATTTCAAAAATAAGTATTTGTAATTACTCATACTTCATTTCAAAAAAAAAGAAAAAATTTACCTTTTATATTTTTGTGTTTTAAGAAAACAATAATAATGCAAACGCAAAAACAAAAAAAGGAGTGAAATGAAATGGCTAAAAACGTAGTACCTGAGGCTAAAGAAGCTCTCAACAGATTTAAGATGGAAGCAGCTAGTGAAGTAGGCGTAAATCTTAAGCAGGGTTACAACGGAGACCTTACCTCTAAGCAGGCAGGTTCCATCGGCGGTCAGATGGTCAAGAAGATGATCATGAGCTATGAGCAGACCCTCGGCAAGTAAGCCGATCATAAAAGAAAACGCCCGATTCGCGGGCGTTTTCTTTTATGATTCCATTTGTTTTCCGAGAAATCCCGCAACCGTCTGTGCAAGTTTATACTCGGTTTCCCCCATGGGAGAAGCGTCTTGAGACAAGAATACCACACAGCCCGAGACGTCACCCTCGGCCAAAATCGGTGCTGCCACCGAAACGAAATATGCGGAAGAGTCTTCCAGCACCTGCAGTTTCTGCTCGCCCTGCTTGACTTGGTAAATCAAACGGGATTCGATGACGCGCTCCAACCCCTCGGAAATGCGTTTGTCGAGCAGTTCGCGCTTAGGCACGCCCGATACTGCAATGACCGAATCACGGTCGCACACCGCGCATGCGCAGGATGTGGTTTTGTTAAGAGTATCGCAAATCTGAGTCGCAAACAGCGAAAGCTCTCCCACCGGCGAGTATTTTTTGAAGATCACTTCCCCGTCCTTGTCGGTGTAGATCTCAAGCGGGTCGCCCTCACGGATGCGCATGGTGCGGCGGATTTCCTTCGGGATGACAACACGACCCAAATCATCGATTCTACGAACTATTCCGGTTGCTTTCATATCTCAAATCTCCTTATTTTTCAAATTACGATGTTAGTATCTGTCAAAGGCAGGAGATTATACCGCATATATTTACTTTTGAAATCAGATATGTTAACATATAAATTGTTACAACAAAAACAGAAAGTAGTGATAACAATGCTGATTTTAACGGTTGTTGATGAAACATTTGAAGGCGCAAAAACGTATAAAAGTTACTGTCGGGCAGACGAATCATCCGATTTTCAACGCGTTGAATTAACGGTTGCCGAGCTGGAATATGACGCTGCTTTTACAGCAGCTTTGTCCCGCAAGATATCGGAGTACTCGATTCACACCGTATTCACCTATGACTATGAAAGCAGCAGCGACGCAGGCGATGGCCGCGATGACTATTACACGGAAGAAAGTGATGAGGCCCTCGATGTAAGCAAATGCATCGTTAAGAACAATCAATTCTTCGGCGTGTTGTGCGAAAGTTTTGACACACAAGGCTTCGTTCTGACAGATTGCCCCGAAGCAACGATCTATCACCCCCAAAATTACGGAGGAAGAAATTATCACTTTTACAGAAAGAAGCAATTCAAACTGATCAAAAAATAATAAACAGCGAGGTGACAATCACCTCGCTGTTGTTGTATCCAACCGCACCATTTCCGCAGTTTCCAAACTCTATCGCCTTTTTATATAAACTCAAATTGTTTTAGGAACAGGTGATCTCCTCCGGCTCATATTCCTGAAGCTGCGCAAGGAATCCACATTCCTTTAATTGTTTTTCGATCAGATCAAGCACCTCTGTTTTTTCTGCCAAAACCGTGTGATAGTGAAATCCCGAAGTGACGTTTTTCAGCAAACTGGATTTCCCGGAGGCGATCCCATCAAGAAACACTTCCACATCATACCTTGACTTGATCCCCATCGGGGCAGAAATTTTGTGATACACCTTATGATAGATAAACACATCTTCCACGGTTCCGCCAAGGTCCACGATCAGATTCAGCTCTTTTGCAACATCTTCGTCTGAATGAATCACCTTAAACACCCTGGAATTGAGCGGTTTCGTCTGCATAACATAACCGCTGTGTGTTGATACGATATCGTATCCGGCGGCTTTGATGGCGGAAATGTCTTTTACGATGATCTGTCTGGAAACGCCGAGCTTTTCCGAGAGTTGCCCGCCGGAGATCGGCTTTTGCTCAGCCATCATGATACGAACAATTTCTTTTCGCCTTTGTTCTGCATTCATACAACCCCTCCTGATCAAACAGCGTGAAGATTTTTAAGCGAAAGGTCAAGAATCGGTGATGAGTGTGTCAAAGCTCCGCTCGAAATGTAGTCTACCCCAATATCAACAAGTCTTGCGACATTTTCTTTTGTCACATTACCGCTGCATTCTGTTTCGGCTTTCCCCGCGGTGAGTCTGACCGCTTCCTTCATATCCTCGATGCTCATATTATCGAGCATGATAATATCGGCGCCGGCCTCCAGTGCTTCTTTGAGCATGGCAAGGTTTTCCACTTCAATTTCGATTTTGCGAACAAACGGGGCATATTCCTTTGCCATTCTTACCGCTTCTTTCACGCCGCCTGCCGCACCGATGTGATTGTCTTTCAGGAGGATGCCATCGCTCAAATTAAAACGATGATTATACCCGCCGCCCACCTTGACCGCGTACTTTTCAAACACGCGCATATTGGGGGTGGTTTTTCTTGTATCCAAAAGCTTTGTTTTGGAGCCGGCCAGAAGGTTCGCGATCTTTCTTGTGTAGGTCGCGATCCCGCTCATGCGCTGCAAATAATTCAGCGCGGTTCGTTCCCCTGAAAGGAGAACGCGAATATCCCCGCGAACGACCGCAAGTTTCTCTCCGTTTTTGACAGCATCACCGTCTTGGCAGAAAAACTCCACGGTTGTCTCTGCATCCAAAAGCTCAAACACTCTTTTGAACACACCCAGTCCCGCAATGACACCGTCTTCTTTACAGATCAGCTCCACTTCGCCCTCTTTGTATGCGGGCATCACCGAATTTGTTGTGATATCCTCACTTGTAATATCTTCTTTTAATGCAGATAAAATCTGATCATCAACGTTTAATTTCATCGTGATATCATTCATCGTTCTGTTTCTCCTTATCGATTGATTCTAAAATCATTTGTTTGTATTCTTCCCGATAGTTTCGGTACTGACTGCAGTCAACCTCAATTTCGGGTGTGCTTTTCACGGTATGATAGCACAAGTTGATATGAGACGCCGCTCTTTTGGCAAAAACAAGACTCTCTAAAAGCGAATTGCTTGCCAGTCTGTTTTTTCCGTGAACTCCGTTGCAAGCCGTTTCGCCGATTGCATAAAGCCGATCCATACTCGTTTTGCTGAAGGTATCAACATCGATACCGCCCATAAAGTAATGCTGTGACGGGACAACCGGAATCGGCTCTTTGGTGACGTCATATCCCTCTTCGAGACAACGCTGATAGATGTTCGGAAAGTGGGTCTTGATTTCTTCTTCCGGGATCGGCGCAAGCGAAAGCCAAACGTGTTCCGATCCTTCTTGTTTCATTTCTTCCAAGATGGCCTTGGTGACAACATCGCGCGGCAGAAGTTCGTTGACAAACCGCTCCCCTTTGGAATTCAGCAGGATCGCACCCTCTCCGCGAACCGACTCGGAAATCAGGAATTCTCTTCCCTCTTTCTTCGTATAAAGCGTTGTGGGATGGATTTGTATGTACGCCAGATTCTTCAGTTTGATTCCATATTTGATTGCAAGCGCAAGCGCATCACCCGTAAGATGCCTGTAATTGGTCGAGTGTTCAAACAGCCCGCCAATGCCGCCGGTTGCAAGAACGGTGTAATTTGCGGTGATCGGCTTGTAGTTCCCGTTTTCATCGTGACCGATAATTCCTTGGCATTCGTTTTCACTGCAGATCAAATCAACCATGGTGAAATTCTCAATGAGTGTAATGTTTTTGCGGCTTCTCGCTGTTTCAATCAGGTGGGATGTGATTTCTTTCCCCGTTTCATCCTCGTGAAACAGGATTCTTGCGGCAGAGTGTGCCCCTTCTCTTGTATAATGAAAAGTTTCCCCGTTTTTTTCAAATCTGACACCAAAGGAAACAAGATCTTCGATCACGCCCTGAGAAGACCGAATCATGACATCCACCGACTCCGGGTTGTTTTCATAATGTCCCGCCCGCATGGTATCTTCATAAAAAGAATTGTAGTCTTCTTCATCCCGCAGCACACAAATGCCGCCTTGCGCAAGATAAGAATCGCTCTTTCTTGCGATGTTTTTTGTAACAATTAAAATATTTCGGTTTTCCGGAAAATTCAGTGCGCAATAAAGCCCCGCAACACCACAACCGACAATCAGAATGTCTGTATTCATATCACTTTGCACACTCCAGCATTTTGTCAAGCGGAACAAGGGCACGGGACCGTGTCTCCTCAGGCACTTCAACGACTTGATCTTCTTTTTCAAGAACCGACAGGATGTTTTCAAGCGTATTGCGTTTCATATCGGTACAGCAAGGTGACGGTGCGACAAAATAAAAGTGTTTTTCCGGATGATCGGTCATCAGTTTGTATTTCACTCCGTCTTCTGTGCAAATGATAAACTCTTGTTTCTCCGACTGATTGGCATATGCAATGATCTCCGCTGTACTTCCGATGTAATCGGATAACGCAAGGATCTCCGGCTCGCATTCCGGATGCGAAAGGACCAAGGCATCAGGGTGCTGTTGTTTTGCACGGAGCAACTGCGCTTCGGTAATCGCCGCATGGATCGGGCAGTACCCGTCATTGATGATCACATTCTTTTCCGGGACCTGTTCGGCAACAAATCTGCCGAGATTGCGGTCCGGAATAAAGAAAATATTTTTGTTTGGCAGTGATCTCACAATTTGAACCGCGTTTGACGATGTGACACATACATCACTTTGGCATTTCAGTTCCGCGGTTGAATTGATATAGCACACAACCGCAAGATCATCATATTGACTGCGCAGTTCCGAAATGAGCCCGGGGCGAACCATGTGCGCCATAGGACAATCGGCTGACAAATCAGGCATCAATACTTTTTTATCAGGATTTAAGATTCTTGCACTTTCTCCCATAAAAGACACGCCGCAGAAAACAATGATATCGGCCGCTGTGCTTTTTGCGACCTTGGCAAGATAAAACGAATCGCCGACATAATCGGCAACTTTCTGTGCCTCATCGGGGGCATAGTAATGTGCAAGGATGACCGCATTCTTTGCCGATTTCAACCTCTCGATTTGTTGTTCCATTGCAATCTTCCACCTCATACGCTGTAAAATATTCCTATAAACATTAACATATTATTTTACATCTGTCAACTTATCTGTAAACCGAACAACAAAAAACATGTGCCGGCTCGAGTTGCAGTTCCAATTTGATTGTAGTATAATAATGCCAACGTGTGCTTTCGGAGGTGATTCTGTTGAAAATCTGTTTCCTGTGCGATCTGCATTTGCCGTTTGATCAGAACGCCTTGCAATACGATGTTTTGGAATGGGCAATCGCAGACATTGGCAGAAAAAAGCCGGACTGCATTGTCTATGCCGGCGATGTCACCTGTGACGGGAACCTTGACACGTACCAATGGTTTGTTGAAAGTATGCAGCGGCTCGACCTTCCGTTTTTGTTCATCCCCGGAAACTCCGATCTCCGATGCCGCGAGTATTGCCATCAAATCAAAAAAATCTGCTCAGCGTGTAAACATGACTTTGGCGGTGTTACAATCTTTGCGGTAAACGACTGTGATGCCACGGTATCCGAGGAACAATTTGCACTGATTGAAACAGCGGACGAAACGAGCATTGTATTTATGCATCATCCGATTGATGCCTTGGCCCCTGAGTATGCCCAAAAAATGTTGGAGTGGCGTAAAACCCACAAAGATACACGCTTGTTTTACGGTCATTTGCACGAAACCAAGGTCGAAGAAAACAACATCGCCTTGCAGGCAATGGATCCCGACAAAGCGATTGGCGAATGTCCTTGTATCACCTATTACGATACCGATACCAAAAACCTGCGAAAAGCATACTACTTCTCCCCGATTCCGAATGATTTGGAGGGGTATTTCGGAATTTCCTGTTATGACACGATTTCGCACATTGATTTCTGCACCAAACACGGGCTGAAGCACCTGGAACTCAGGCCGAACTGCTTGAGTGCAGAGGAGTCCGAACTTGCCGCCCATATTGCAAACTGGCGCGAAGTCGGCGGCGAAACGCTGTGCATTCATTTGCCGGATGTTGTCTATCGGGACGGCGTGGCGGAAACACAGGATCTTGAGCGGTTCATGCAACTGGCAAACCGGCTTCATGCCGACCGCTTCACCCAGCATGTTCCGTGCGTGTCTGTGAGCACGACGAAGTCTGAGCCCCACGCTTTGGAGCGCATCTGCGACTACTTGGCAGAAGCATTCAACACGGTTGAGCACGAAATGGTAATCGGCGTTGAGAACATGCATATGACCGCCGCCGAAGCGCCGGATGACACCAGACGGTTTGGATATCTCCCGGAAGAATGTCTTACCTTTATGACGATGCTGGGCGATCGGTGCAAACACAAGATCGGCATCAATTTCGACATCGGCCACGCCCGAAACAACGCACCGTTCAGTCAAACATATCAAATCAGCACATGGCTTTCCCAACTCGGGAAACATGTGGTCGGATATCATATCCACCAGGTAACGCTGACCGACGGAACATTCAACAACCACATGCCGATCACCGATGTTTACGGAAGCTTGATCAGCTATGCGTCTTTTTTCAAGTATTGGAGTTTCGGAAGAATCAACAAGGCCCCTCTCATCTTTGAAATGAGACCGCAAGGTGCATATGAGACCACTCTCAAAACGTTCTCCGAGCAAAAAATCGCGGCATTTGATCTTCACACTCACACTTATTACAGCGGCTGCGGGAAAGACGATCCGCATGATTTGATCGAAACCGCAATCGAACACGGAGTATCTCTGCTTGGAATCTGTGATCACAGTTACGGAATCGGGGCGAGAAAAGCCCGGTATCTGCAGGAGATGCGCGCACTTGCGGACGAGTACCGCGACAGAATTACGCTTCTTTGCGGGATCGAGATCGCAACCATCCCCGAAAACTTTGACATAGAAGACCCGGCCGAAATAAAGGATTACGACTACTGTCTGATCGAACACATCACCTACGATGACAGCATTGTCGGCAAAGAGTTGTTCCAATTCTGCAAACGGCTCGGGATTCTTTGCGGCGTGGCGCACACGGATTTGTTCGAATACTGTGACAAGTACGGGTTTGCGTATGAGGAGTTCTTTGCCCAAATGGCCAAGAACAATGTGTTCTGGGAAATGAACGTGAGTTACGACAGCATCCACAACTATCACGAACATCAATATGTTTTGGATTTTATGAGCGATCCGAAAAAGGCAGACATTGTGCGAAACGCAGGCGTTATCGTCAGCATTGGTTCAGACTGCCACGATTGCGAAGAATATGATGGGTTTCGACTGCAGGAACTGTATCGGTTCCTGAAAAATACAGGGATTAAGATGTTTGATAAACGAATCTAAAAAAAGCGGAGTGGAACTCCGCTTTTTTAGATTCGTTTTTCTCTGCTCGCTCAATGTAAAAACTTCATTGTATGCTGTTCGATAAACGCTTCGCACTCATCCACAGGCATCGCCTTTGCATAATACCAACCCTGGATAAAATCGCAATTCGACTGTGAAATCAGTGTATTTTGCTCCACAGTTTCCACCCCTTCGCAAATCACACCCATGTTCATACTGTGTGCAAGCGCAATGATGCCGGAGAGCAGCGCTTTTCCTCGCTCGGTTTCGGCTTTCAGCAGAATATCACGGTCGATTTTCACAACATCAATGGGATAATCGCACAGATTCGAAAGCGAAGTATAGCCGTTGCCCAAATCGTCCAGATACACACGGAAACCGAGCTCTTTGCAGCGCATCACATTTCTCTGCGCGAACTCCAGATTCTTTTCCATTGCATCCTCGGTGATTTCGATGGCAAGCTTGGACTTGTCAAAGTCGTACCGATTTGAAATCTCAATCAGTTTTTCAATGCAATCCTCTTCCGAAAGGGTGATGCGGGTAAAGTTGCACGAAATGGATAAATCCTCATGCTTCGTCCCGCGCCATTTCGCCAATTGATGGCATGCAAGTTCGAACATATAGAAGTCGTGCATACTGATGAGACCCGCTTCTTCCATATGCCCGATATACGCACCCGGCCCGATGATGCCTTTTTGCGGACAATTCCACCGTGACAGTGCTTCTGCAGAAACGATTTTTTTGGTTTTATTATCAACAACAAACTGGAGATGCATTTGAAACTCACGGTTTTTAATCCCTTGTAAAATACGCTCAGTTGTTTCTCGTTGCATCTTCGCTCCCCCCTTGTTCTGTAGAATGAGCATAGGACTTCTGTTTACTCTTTGTAGTCGATGAAATAATATACTTGGGTCTGCCCTTGATTTCCTCGTAGATCCGTGCAATATAATAGCCGATGATGCCAAGGCTGATCATAATGATACTACCGATGAAGATCGTAATGATGATTACGGTGGTCATACCTTCCAGCGCTCTGCCCACAATTTTATCGATCAGCGCCCACACCCCGAAGATTACCGAGATGACCAGCATGATGCAGCCAAGGACTGTGACCGTTTGCATGGGCGCGGTGGAATAGGAAGAAATGTTGGAAAGCGCATATTTCACGAGCCCTCGGGTAGACCATTTGGACTGCCCGTCAACCCGCTCTCTCACATCATAATCAACGGTTGTCTTTTTGTAGCCGACCCAGTAAGAGATGGCGCGGAAGAACCCACGCTCTGGCATACGGCTGAGCACATCCACCACTTTCCGATCCAACAGCTTAAAGTCGGAGGAATTGGCCATGTCAAACCCCGCCATGCGGCTGATGAGGGAGTAGAAGATTTTTGCACCTACTCCGTGCAGTTTCTTCTCTGCGCCGCGGTCACGCTTGACCCCTTCCACGATCTCATACCCCTGCTCCCACAAGCGGTACATCTCGACAATTGTTTCGGGCGGATGCTGCAGGTCACAGTCGATCACAACCGCACACGCTCCATTTACCGCGCCAAGCCCCGCCGAGATTGCGGATTCTTTGCCGAAATTGCGGGAAAAGTGCAGCCCCACCACATTGTCGTGCTCACTTGCAAGTTGGGTTATGATTTCAAACGTCTGATCCTGAGAGCCATCATCTACAAAAAGAAACTCACACACAATCTCATGCGCTTGCATCAACGCTTGAATTGTGTCGTATGCACGCCGAATGCAGCGTTCTTCGTTGTATGCAGGAATAATGATCGATAACATTCAAATCACCTAATTATGCTTCAAATAGTGTCTCAAGCTGCGTGACCGGCATGGGCTTGTAGAAATAAAAGCCTTGCACAAGGTCACAACCCGCATCTACCACTGTTTTTCTGTGCTGCTCGGTTTCAATCCCCTCACAGAGTGTCTGGAACCCCAAGTCATGCGCGGTCTGGATGATATTTTTCAAAATCACGAATCCGGTTTGGTTGGTTGCGTTCTGAGTGATGGACTGATCGATTTTCACAATGTCAACGGTAAACTCCGCGAGGTCGCTAAAATTGGTATAACCTTTTCCGAAATCATCGAGTAAGAGGAGAATTCCTTTTTCTTTTAAGCGGGAAAGGTTTTCGACCATGACAGCAGTTTCCGCTTCGTTTAAGCTCTTATCTTCCAGAATTTCTACCGCGATGCAGGAATAGTCGATTCCGTAGCGTTCTGCAATTCCGATCACGGTCTCCGCCAAAGCCTTATCACACAAGGTATCGCGTGAAAAGTTGATGGTGTAAACATATTGCGTCCGCTTTTCTTTGTCGCTTGCGATCCATTTGCAATTTTTCTCAAAGATATAGTAATCAAACTTCTTATTGAGACCAACATTGTTGACCGCCGAGAGGAACACCCCCGGAGTGATCACCCCTTCGGTGGGAGAATTGAGACGTGAGAGCACCTCCGCACCCATGAGGCTACCGGTTTTCGCATCTAAGATCGGCTGGTATTCCAGAAAAAAACGGTTGTTATCAATTTCATTCTGAATGCTGTTTTCAATTTTTACTTTCCGTTCAAATTCCTTGCCGCCGAAACTGTCCCAACAGCAAGACAAAACCTCTCGGTCTTCTGCCATGCTGCACGCTTGCTTTGCACGCGAAAGTGCGGTTTTGAAAGAAACCTCGGTGGATGCGGTACAGAAATAACCGAATCTTACACGGCAAACACCCACTGCGCCGTGCCCCGAAAACACCTCGTTGATTTCCGCAAAGCATGTTTCAATGCGCCGTGCAAGCGCGGCATCTTCCAGACCGACCAGCGCAACGAAATTCTCGTTTCCATACAGAGAGAGTTCTCCGTCTCCCTCGAGGCAAAAGTGTTGAAACAACAGCCTCTTGACCTGATCGTACATTCTCGCTGCCTTAGACTCGGAATACAGGCGTTTTACACCGTCAAGCGGAAGCGAAACATAGACAACCGAGCGGTTTTTTCGCACCTCTCCCGCTTTTTCAAAATCCGCTTCAATTTTACCGATGCCGCAAAAGCCTTTCTCCGTGGTTCCTTTGGCGGTCCGGACCGAGCGCATGGTAAAGTACAGCCCGATCAACACCATCAAAAGGATGAGACACACAAGAATCGTGATAATCACATAAGGATATTCAAAAACCGGATACTCAAACAATTTCATTTAGATGCCACCTGCTATTCGCTTTCATAAATTGGATATTCCTCGCTTCCCGAGGTTTGGCGGAGGCCCAGCCCCTCGGCAACCGCACGGCACTTTGCAATGTCCGCATTTGCTGCACGTTTTCTTCTCCGCAGTTCACGCATGAGGAAACACGGTGGGAACGTCAACATCGCTTTGACCACATCTGCTTTCTTCACGCCATGGCGCTTGTATTCCGCCAACACTTCCAAAAGCGCATAATTCACCGCGTTCTTTGGGAGCGTTTGTTTCGTTACATTTCTAAGCCACTTTGCATAGGTTAAGAAAGGTTTGATCTCTGCTTTTGTTCGGAAATAGACCCCGTCAATATAGAAATTTTGCGTTTCCGCATCCATGACTTCGGCAAACGCTGCGTAGTACTTGTCTTGAACGGTCAGCACCTCGGTGCGCTGACGTTCCAGCGTGGTACTGGTGATTTGCTTGTCATGCAGACGGTACAGCAGCAGACACTCGGGCAAGATTGCAAGTGTTTTCCCCGCCATTGCCATCCGTGTCCACAGTTCCAAGTCTTCGGTACAGGTGTGGTTTTTATCGTACGGGAAGGCTTTCATCACATCTGCCTTTGCGATCACGCCCGGGTGCAAAATCGGGTTTGCCACCAAGAGCATTGCGCGGAGCGCATCATCGTCACACCGTCCGCCGGCTCCCCCCGAGGCATACACCCCGTTTTTCATGGTCATAAACCTGCAGGAGGACAAATCCACATCCGGGTGCGCATCCATGAAGCGGACTTGCTGTTCCAAACGTGTGGGAAGAGAAATATCGTCTGCATCCATTCTCGCAATGTATCGCCCACTTGCAAGCGAGACCGCCTTGTTGAGCGAGGTGGGAAGGCGCAGATTGACTTCGTTGGGATGCACTTTGATTCTTTCATGCCGCTCTGCAAATTCCGCAAGGATTTCGGCGGTGGAATCGGTGGAACAGTCATTGATGACGATCAGTTCCCAATTCTGCAAGGTTTGATGCAAGATACTCTCGATCGCTTCGCGCAGATACAGTTCCCCGTTATATACGCTCATAATGACCGATACATCCGGTTTCATACTTTCACCCTCTCCCCAAAATTGTTCGAATCTTTCCTGCCAAATTCAAAACAGAATAAGCTGTTTTGTAACGTTTCTTCTTCATCAAAAAAATCGCCATGCGGCTTTTGGGAGAAATGGTTCCAAACTCCGCGCAGTCGATGAGAGCGTTATGCCGAGAGCCCTCGATGTTCTCCCGAATCGCTTTGATGCTCGCTTTGTGGTTTCCCTCTGCCGCGGCTGCCAAAACGGTAAAGCACATAAAGCACGCATAGCGGCAAAGCTGATGTTCAAAATCTGCTACGTTTGTCCAATCGTTTTTCTCAATTTCACCGATGACATTCTCGACCAGGAGAATCTGATCGGCATGAAAGCCCTTGGAGATTATCCTTCGTACTGCAAAAGCGGGAATGATGATTGCTCCCGATAAGATTTGGAATTTGATAAAAAATAACACTCTTATAGAAATGCTTGGAGTTATCGATGGGGACGATGTTGATGTTCGTCTTCTTGCCGATATTTTAAGCGAAGGCTTTGGTGGGGATGAATTCACGCTTGCCTTTGAATTCTTTGGTGATTCATACAAGATACATCTTTCCAAAGACGATATTCACACACTTAAAAACTACATAGAGAGGTCATAACTATGAAATATCATAACGAACACGAAGTGGCTGAAAAGGTACTTGCTGAACTCAAGGACGAGCTTGAGGGCA
>JAZRNY010000032.1:0-2170 GCA_045648445.1 Acutalibacteraceae bacterium | reverse complement strand
ATTAACCCATTCCGTTACAGAGGATATTATCTTGATAAGGAAACAAACCTTTATTATCTAAATTCAAGATACTATGATGCTAATACAGGCAGATTCATAAATGTCGATTCACCTGAATATGTATCTATCCAAGGCGGCAACCTGTTTGCTTATGGCGGAAACTGTCCGACCAAGAATGCTGACTATCTCGGTTTCTGTTATGTGCCGACTTATAATGAAAGTTATGTGTCTAATAATTCGGGAAGTGGCGGAACTATTAATTATAGTAATTCACAAAAAACTAAAAATCGTTATGATTTTTGGTTGGCAGAATTAGTTGAAAAATTTATCCCGAATGTATATAGTAATGATTTCTGCATAAAGGAGCGCAATTATGGAATTCCGGGAATAAATGTTAAAATTATGCTCGCTTATGCTTTTCAAACAAACGCAAATGCAGTTATAGGGTGGATGTTAGATCAAAACGCTATTGAAATATCTGCTTTTTTTGGAATTACTGACAAAGTATCTTTTGCTATATCGTTTGGTGTCACATGGACGGAAATGTACATAAAATTTGGGATAGGATATTCTCCTAAAAAGTCCGGTGTATTTTTTAGCTTATCATTAACCTTTAGTATATCACTTTGGGTAATAGCTGGTATAGCAATTGCATGTGCAGCAATTCCCGTGTTAGGATCGTTTTTAGGTACTGCAATAACAGCAGTTAAGTCTTCTGTTGCTGTAGCGACACCTGTATTAGTTCCACTTATTCCAAAAGTGGCAAATGCACTTTTATAATAACTTGTATAGGAGAAAAGTTATGAGATTTTTTAGTATTTATTCAAAATTAAGTGCGAATGATATATTTAATAATTTTGAAAAATTATCTGAGTTTGAATCTCATAATATACTTACTTCTTTTTTTGAAACTTATTATTCTTCGCGGATAGGAATTCATTCATATATTGACAAAAATAGAGTTTGTGGGTATTATGAAACAGGAGAACGATATCCCCGAGTTAATAGGTTGGTTAGTCAAAAAAACTGGTTTTTTCTCACTATTAAACAAACAACAAAGGATACGATTGTTAGAGGATGCATAATTGGAGACATATTTTTTATGTGTATGATTTATGCTCCAGTCATATTACTGTTAATTGATTTTTCGACAAATCATTCGGATTTTTACAATCTATTTGAACTGCTGTTAGTGTCAGTATTTTGTGGGTTTATACTATATAAAGAGTATAAAATACAAATGAAACTTTACCAACAGATAGTTTCGTTAGTTAAAGGGAAAATAAAGAACGATTCTATCCCTTAAAAAAGTAGTTTTTATTTAATTTCCTCCTTTTAAAATAGGCGGTAGGCGTTAAGTCTACCGCTTTTCCTTTCATCGCATTAAATTCGTTGTAGGTTTGTCAATAACACAAGGAACACAGGGGAGACAGGAGACAAGGGGACGGTTCTCTTGTCTCCTTTTTTCATTGACATAATTCACTTATTATGTTATAGTAAATTAGGGTGAGAATTATGCCAAGACAAGCGCGCAGAAAAAGTGAAAGCGGAATATATCACATAATGCTTCGTGGAATCAATCAACAACAAATTTTTGAAGATGAAGAAGATGGCTTTCGCTTTTTAGAAACACTTTCTAAATATAAAGAACAGTGTGGATATGAAATTTACGCATATTGTTTAATGGGTAACCATGTTCATATTCTGCTTAAAGAGGGCAAAGAAAATTTAACTCTTGTCTTAAAAAGAATTGCCGGTAGTTACGTTTATTGGTATAATTGGAAATATCGCCGTTGTGGGCATTTGTTTCAAGACCGATTTAAGAGTGAGCCGATTGAGGATGATGCATACTTTTTGACCGTTATTCGCTACATACACCAAAACCCAATAAAAGCAGGAATTTGTAAAAATATTGACGGATATAAATTCAGTAGTTATAATGAATATATAAATAAACCAAATCTTGTTAATGTCGATTTTTGTCTTGGTATCATTGATAAAGAACAATTTATTGAGTTCAATAATGAATTTAATGATGATATTTGCTTAGATATTAGAGATAATGATTTTAGATTGACAGATGATGAGGCTTTAAAAATCATTTGGAAAATTTGTAAATGTAAGTCGGTTTCTGATTTTCAAAAGTTTGATAAAATTAAAAGAAATTATT
>JAZRNY010000031.1:0-10813 GCA_045648445.1 Acutalibacteraceae bacterium | reverse complement strand
GTGTAATGAAAATGGCTTCAAAAAACAGCAATATGCCTGCAGAAAACAAAGCAAATGCAAAGCAGATTCTTAACAAGGTTAAGATGGAAGCTGCTCAGGAAGTAGGCGTAGACCTTAAGCAGGGTTACAACGGTGACCTCACATCTCGTCAGGCTGGTAGCATCGGCGGTCAGATGGTTAAGAAAATGATCGAATCTTACGAAAACAGTATGAAGTAATCGACTTATTAAAACTTTAAGATAAAGGTGCCTTGTCTAAACTCAAAGTTTGATGAGGCACTTTTTTCAAAAATATCATTTGCACGGAGGTGTAAATATGTTTGATAAAATTTGTCTTGCTCTAGTAATTATCGGTTCATTAAACTGGGGTCTTGTAGGACTCTTTCAATTTGACCTTGTAGCATGGTTATTTGGCGGTACAGGCACTCTGCTAAGCAGAATCGTTTATATTGTAATCGCTCTTGCAGGCGTTTGGTGCATCTCTCTGCTTGTACGCAGTTTTGCCGATCGCGATATGGACCACGCATCAGCAGAACACTAAATAATTAAGGCAACTAACGGTTTTCCGAAAGTTGCCTTTAATTTTACATATTTTCAATCAGTTTACGTTTAAGTTCGTTAAGTATTTCGGGATAAAGCTGACAGGACATTCCGCAGTCAACTATAAGTTCGGTTCCAGTAGTATTTCATCATATGCTCTGGCAGGTTGTATATAATCGCCCTAAACAAAAATATTTTGAAAAATTGTTTTGTTATATTAAATTGTTTGTTATTTTCTTCAAAAGAAAATCCAGCATTAATACATCCACACAAAAACTCCATATTTTTAGGGTATGGAATAGGAATATTCATAAACAATACTTCCAAAATTAATTATGAGACTTTTTAAATTCTAAAGAATTATCGGTAACTTCAACATCAATTTCACCATGTAAATCGGTTCTGTAAAGTTCGATTTGACGTTTTTCAAGTTTTGTTAAAATTTCAGTTTCCGGAAAACCGTAAGAATTTTTGGCGCCAACACTTATAACAGCATATTCAGGGCTGACAGCCTTTAAAAACTCATCACAGGTAGAAGTGATACTACCATGGTGCGCAATTTTTATAACATCGCAATTCAAGTCAATACCGCTATTAATTAAACTATCTTCAACTTCTATTTCAGCATCAGACATAAGTAAAAATTTAAAATCACGGCATTTAGCCATAATAATACTTGAGCGATTATTTTCTTCATCCTCGGTTTTGTCATAAAAAAGAAAAGATAACCTAAAATCACCTACGTTAACGGCAAGTCCCTGTTTAGCCAATGCAAACATAACTTTTGACTTTTTCGCCATTTCGTTTATTTTAACCGCATTAAAATAGTTATCGTCATCTTCGTTTGGAAAAGTTGGCATTATTACGTTAAGAACAGGAAAATTTTCAAGAACTTGAACTGCACCGCCAATATGGTCGCTATGCCAATGTGTTAATATAAGTGCATCCAGTCCCTTTACACCATTTAGTTTAAGAGAACGTACGATATTACTGCTTACACCGTCACCCGTATCGATTAACACGTATCTGCCATTACTTCTTATAAGTATTGCATCGCCCTGCCCTACGTCCAAAAAACTTACTACATCAATTTGTTCATCGGTATCATACCGATGAACAATTATTTCCTGTATAGTTGGAATGTAAGGACTTTCAACAAAAAGCGATAATAAAGTAGGTATTATAATAATTGCCAAACCTACGCTTAAAACTGTACTTAAAACTTTATTCTTCACGGGCTTGTCTTTCCATCCATTCAGCCGAAGAAATAAGCACCTGACGAGGTTTTGATCCCTCGTATGGACCTATAATTCCGCGCGCTTCCATTTGGTCAATTATACGCGATGCTCTGCCATAACCGAGTTTAAGTTTACGTTGAAGTAGCGAAGTAGATGCCTGTCCTATTTCTACAACAACTTTAATTGCTTCATTAATCATCGGATCATCATCGTCAGCGCCGTCGACATCGTCGCCCGTATTGCCTTTACCCTTCTTTTGAGCAGCGGCAAGACGGTCAATTTCACCTTGAATTTCTTGATTGTATTCAATCGAACGGTTACCCTTAACATATTCAACTACTGCTTCAACTTCTTCATCGCTTACATAACAACCCTGAAGTCTTGCAGGTTTAGAAGCACCTACCGGATTAAATAACATATCGCCTCTACCAAGAAGTTTTTCGGCTCCGCCGATGTCCAATATAGTACGGCTATCTATTTGAGATGCAACAGCAAACGCAATACGTGTAGGAACATTTGCTTTAATTACACCCGTAACAACGTCAACAGAAGGACGCTGTGTAGCAATCAGCAAGTGCATACCTGCGGCACGAGCCTTTGCGGCAATTCTATTAATAGAATCTTCTACTTCACCGGGAGCAGTCATCATGAGGTCTGCAAGTTCGTCGATTATAATTACTATTTGCGGTAATTTTTGCAAATCGCAATCAAGTTCGCATAAACGGTTAAATCCTACAATATCGCGAACGTTATTATCTGCAAATAAATGGTAACGACGTTCCATTTCGGTAACAGCCCAACCAAGTGCACCTGATGCTTTTCTTGGGTCAGTTACAACAGGAACAAGAAGATGAGGAATACCGTTATAAATGCCAAGTTCAACAACCTTTGGATCAATCATAAGCATTTTAACTTCATCGGGTGCCGCTTTATAAAGAATACTCATAATTATTGAGTTGATACATACCGATTTACCCGAACCCGTTTGACCTGCAATAAGACCGTGAGGCATTTTTGTAATATCGGTAACTATCGGATTGCCCGCAATATCTTTACCCATAGCAACAGTAAGTTTGCTTTTTGAATTAATAAATGCTGACGACTCAATAATTTCACGTACACTAACGGTATTGCAAACCTTATTTGGCACTTCGATACCAACAGCTGCCTTATTAGGAATAGGAGCCTCAATTCTAACACCTGCAGCCGCTAAATTTAAAGCGATATCATCTGCAAGGTTTGTTATCTTACTAATTTTTACACCGGCGCAAGGTTGTAGTTCATAACGCGTTACGGTAGGACCTCTGCTTATATCTACAATCTTGGTTTCAACGCCGAAACTTTTAAGAACATCCACCAGTTTTGTAGCAGTACTCTCTAGTTCTGCCTTTACAGAAACACCACTTTCAGCAGTCGGTTCTTTTAACAAAGTAATTGGAGGATACTGATACCCTTCTTCTTCGGTAACAGCCATAGTATCTTCTATTTCCTCTGCTACACTTTGGATTTCAGCAGCAGTTTCTTCTGCCGTCATTTTGATTTTTTCAACCTCAGGCTCTTTGGGTGGTTCCTCTTCGTAAGGAATATCTATAAAATCATTTTCTATTTCAGTAACTTTCTTTTCTGAAACTTCATCATTTAAACCATCAACACAAGCCTCAACTAAACGTTTTTGCTTTTCATTAAGCGGAATTTTTTCTTCCGGAACGGCATCGTCAACAGGCAAATCAACAAAGCCTTTCTTTTTCTTTTCTTCAATTACTTCGTTTATAACCTCTTTTGCTTTTTGGTGAGCAGCATTTACCGGTTTTTTGGCAGTTTTATAAAGCCTTGCTACACTTGTTCCGGTCATAATCATCAATGCTGCTATAAGCAAAATCACCATAGTTATAACAGCACCTGTTTTTCCAAACATTTGACATAGCGCATTACCGAAAATGCCACCGAAAACACCGCCGTTTTTCCATGTGGAAGCAGTAAATACGTTGGCTATATGTTCGCCATATTTATAAATGGTTGAAGTGGAAAATACATCGGCAGCGGCGCTTACGAAGTAAATCAAGAAACCGCACTCAATACATTTAACTTTTACAGCGCCTCTAAGTTTATCGAGCGAATAACAAACTGTAAGTGCGATTATGTAAAGAGGCACTATGAATGCAGTAATACCAAGCATCGAAAAAACAAAATTATGTAACGTTGCCCACAGTTTTTGACCTTTGTAAACCGAAAGAGCAAACATAAAAATTCCAATAGCAAACCACACTACAGCCATTAACTGATTAACACCGGTTTGTTTTACTGCAGTTTGTTTTTTTGTCGGTTTAGTGTTTTTTCTTTTTTTAGTTGCCATATTACACCTCTAAATTTATCATTTCATAAAGTTTATCAAGCGCTGTTGAAAGCGAACCTATTGAATTAATTATACCGCATTTAACGGCGGCTTTTCCGTCTAATACAGTACCTATATCGGTAACCATATCACCTGTATGCATAAGAAGTTCGGAAAACTTTTCTTTACTTACGGAAGAATTGCTAACCACGAAATCCGTTATGCGTTCCTGCATACGTTGAAAATGGTTAAGCATTTGCGGAACGCCAATAACAAGACCATTCATTCTAACGGGATGAACAGTCATAGTCGCCGATGCAGCAATAAAAGAATAATCAGACGCAACTGCCAAAGGAACACCTATTGAATGTCCGCCGCCAAGAACTAAAGATACTGTAGGTTTTTTCATTCCGGAAATTAATTCAGCAATAGCAAGTCCCGCTTCAACGTCACCACCCACCGTATTTAAAATTACAAGAAGACCTTTAATTTCCGGATCTTCTTCAATAGCAACAAGTTGCGGTATAACGTGCTCATACTTGGTGGTTTTTGTTTGTTCGTTTAATACTATATGTCCCTCGATTTCACCAATTATAGTAAGACAAAAAATTTTATTTTTGTCATTTGAAAGTACAACCGAACCCATATTTTTCAATTGCTCGTATGAAGCGTTTTCGTTTTTGTTTTCCTTTGTTGACATAATATCATCCTCCGATAATACTATTATCGGAATAATATATAAAATTATTATACTATTATTCAATTAATTTTTCAAGACCTTAAACCTACTGTAAATATTTTTTATTGTTTTTTTTGTGTTTTTGTGTTATACTCTTAGATACTGATATTTAAATTAAAACTTCGGAGGTCTTTTATGGCAAAAAAAGTTATTTTAACGAGTGACAGTACAACCGACCTTAGCGCTGAACTTATCGAGCGCTACAACGTACAAATTCTTCCTTTGGGAATCACTCTTGGCGGAAATCTTTATCGTGACGGTATTGATATTAATCCCGATAAAATTTACGAGCATTATTCAAATACCGGCGAACTTCCTAAAACTTCTGCCGTTAATCTTGAAGAATGTGCAGATTTCTTTAAACCTTTTGTTGACGAAGGATATGCTATAGTTCACTTCGCTATTAGTTCTGAAATGTCATCAACCTACAACAATTGTCGTCTTGCCGCTATGGAATTCGAAGATGTTTACGTTGTAGATACCAAAAACCTATCTACCGGAGGCGGCCTTTTAGTTGTTTCCGCAGGTGAAATGGTTAAAGAAGGTCTTGAAGCAAAAGAAATTGCCGAAAAATGTGAAGAACTTGCAACAAGAGTTGACGCATCTTTCGTTATTGACAACCTTGAATTTCTTCACAAGGGCGGACGTTGCAGTTCACTTGAAGCATTTGGCGCTAACTTATTAAAATTAAAGCCTTGTATAGCCGTTAGGGATGGCAAAATGGGCGCTATTAAAAAATATCGTGGTAAATTCGGCAGTGTTCTTAAAGAATATATTACCGATATGATTGGCGATGCGAAAGATATTGAACTTGATAAAGTATTCGTTACACATGCAGGTTGTGACGAAGAAATTTGTAAAGAATGTGTTGAACTTGTAAAAAGCCTTGCTCCCTTTAAAGAGGTATTCTTTACAAGAGCAGGTTCTACCGTTTCTGCTCACTGCGGTAAAGATACTCTTGGCGTATTGTTTATTAGAAAAAACAAGGTTCAATAACTGTCACTGTAAGTCGGTATGGCATATAATATAAACAGGAGCGCATTATGGATATCCTGTTTGTCGGCGGTAATGGTTCATTATCCACAGAATTACCGACTTTTGCTCCTTTAATATAAAAAACACCCGAAATTTTCGGGTGTTTTATTTTTATATTATATCTTCAAAATCATTTTCGCCTTCATCGCCTACGTCAAGACCTAAATTACGGCGCTTATCAATATCTGCCTCAGGATGTTCATCATAATATGGATCAATCATGTATTTTTTAATACTTGAAAATACACCAAACTGAACAACCAGATAATGATAGGTAGGATATACGAAAACAGTAACAATGGCAAGAATACCTGCTACCAATGCATCACTTGCAAAAAACGTTAATAGGAAAAGCCAAAGAGCCCAATAAAGTCCTATTGCCAAAAACATTATTATGTTATTACCCATATTTAAAACAAAAAATTTAAAACTATTCAAATAAATTTGTTTTGCCTTCATATCAAAAGTGATAACAATAAACCAAATGTAAAATTTCATAGTAGTGAAAACTATTAATATGAATAATGAAATGCCAAGTCCAATAAGTCCCGATACTTTACCTTCCAACGAAAGATATCTAAAAAGATTAATATCAAAAATCAAAAAACCGGTAATAATGTGATTTAAAAGACCCATGCCAAGTGCCTGTTTCCAATTTTTCTTAATAGCAAGAAAAAAATCAGATACGCCAAAAGTATGTCTGTCACGAGAAAGACTACGCGTTACGTGAGTAATACCTACTGCTGAAAATCCGGGAATTATCAATAAAAGGCAATACATAAAACTTACGGGAATAAGTTTCCAAACATTTCGGAAAAAAGTTTCAAAAAATACTACGAAAGTACGTTTTTTAGGCCCGTTTTTACTTATTCCGGGGCCTTCTTTATTATAATTATAAAATAATCCCATAATAATTACACCTTCTTTTTAAATGTAATTTCTTCAACTAAATTTATATCTTTATAACCAAAATAATAAGAAATCAACGAAATTAACGGTAAATATAAATGCAACGCTAAAAGTAATAATAATTTACAGATAGACAGCGCTGCTGCGTCCGATGCGCCTGAATAAATCAGAGTAATTATATAATGAAACTGAGAATTAAGTAATCTGTAGGTATCAAGGAAAACGGGACTAAATACCCTTACATGAGAAAGAACAAGAAGCACATAAACAATTATTGAAGGAATAGCGGCAACAAGACCTATGTACAAACCTTTAAGTTTATTTTCATGCGCTCTGCCCTGTTTTACTGCAGAAATATCTTTATTTCCCATTTCCCAAACAGTGCCGCAAAGAATACCTGTCATCATAACAAAACAAAATATTTGAGCCAATATATTAGAAATACGTTGCATTCTGTCAGATAGTTTTTTATCGGGAATCGAATTAAGTTTCGTTGCATCATACTCAGCGCATTTACAATCTTCTCCGGGAGTTCCGTCAGCACCATGATAACATACCTGAACTTCTTTTCCTATTTCTTCGTTATAAAAATATACCTTTTGTCCTATTACATCGCTAAAACCCGCAGTAATAGCAAAGTTAAACGAAAAAAATACGATAATGCACATTATAGTGCCTAAAGCAAATCTAGTAAAAACTTTTAAACCTGATTGTATCAATTTTGCACCTGCTTTCAAATTTACCGTATAATTATACATTATAAAAAAGAAAAAAGCAAGTAATTACCACTTTTACTTGCTTTTTTAAAAATTTATTCATAAAATAACAATCAATGCTCCCGTAATTACTGCCAGTATTCCTACAGTTAAATATATGATTATTCTTCGTTTTCTTTTTCTTTCCCGCATAACTGCTTGTCTTAAAGATTCGCTACCGGCGGTTTCTAATTTTTTTATTAAAGCCTGTGCTTCATCGGTTAATTTTTTATCAGATTTATCTACGAATTCGGGAGAAACGAACAAAATAACTCTATTAAATAATTTGTTTCCCGTATTGGTAATTTCTATAATTGTTTTGTTAACACCCTTGACCATTTTTTGCCTCCTATTATTACTAATTTTATTTTTTACTTATTTAAAAAATATTATTCAGGTTTACATAAAAATGTTAATAACTCGGTTGATAACTATAATAAACCCCATAAAGGCAAGGATTTTTAAACAAAAATATTATTATTGCATGACATTATGTAAACTCATTTTTACATTTTTCTTTCTTTTTCGACAAAGTTATGTTAAAATGTAACTATAAATCGAAAGGAAAATAATAATGCAATTTAATTACATAAATAACAACGTTTATATTAACGACTGCGAACTTTTTGATCTGGAAAAAACCTTTACTTGCGGTCAATGTTTTAGGTTTGACAAAAACGAAAACGGCAAATGGTTTGGAGTTGTAAATAATAAAGAAATAACTTTGTGGCAAGACCAAAACAACATAGTTTTAGAAAATGTCAGTAAAAATGAATTTGAAGAATTCTGGTATAATTATTTTGATTTAGGCAGAGATTATAATACGATAAATCAAAATTTTACTGCCGATAAAATCCTAAACACTGCTTTAAATTACGGAAAAGGTATTCGCATTTTAAAACAGCAACCTTGGGAAGCGCTTTGTTCGTTTATAATATCACAAAATAATAATATCCCAAGAATTAAAGGTATTATCGAGCGATTGTGTCAATCATTTGGTGAAAAACTAAGCAACGGTTACTCTTTTCCTTCTGCTCACGTGATTGCTAAACTTACGACTGAAGATTTAGCACCAATTAAAAGCGGATTTAGATCAAAATACATTTTAGATGCTGCACGAAAGGTAAGTTCCGGTGAAATTGATTTAAATACGATTTCAAAATTAAGTAGTGACAGAGCACGTGAAGAACTGACCAAAATATACGGCGTTGGCGAAAAGGTTGCCGACTGCACATTGCTTTTTGGTATGGGACATATTAACGTTTGTCCTAAAGACGTTTGGATAAAACGTGCCTTGACAGTTTTATTTGATGGTGATTTTCCGGAATGCGCAAAAGAATATGCAGGTATTGCTCAGCAATATATATTTTATTATGCTCGCGAAACCAAATTAGATATTTAAAAAAAACCTTGAACAAGATTGTTCAAGGTCTTTTAATCTAGAGCGTATCCTAAATACCCATTTAATTTTTCGCTTTTTAAATTTTTAATCATTGCAAAATCAAAATCGTTTCCATTAGTTAAAAGTTCAGTATCTGAAAAACTATGTGGCAAGTTTTCTAAATCGCCAAGCGCCTCTTTAACTTTGTGCGTTAACCTTTCATTTACGATAAATACTGAAGGATTTTTTAAATCATCGCAATAAGCGTTACAATACGATAGTATCAATTTATAAAAATTATCACTATATTCAACGTAATTATGCTTCAAAAGAATTTTTCTTATTGCTTTAATATCAGATATATCCTCTACTAAAATTAGTTCAGCGGGATTTTTTGACATTTCTTTTACCGTTCTTCCCTTTTTAAAACATCGCTCAAATCCTAGATTTTCATAAAACGAAAACAGCCCTTCATTCATAGGTCTAAGGCATAAAAAATCATAATCAACGCCAAATTCTTTAAAAATTTTTTCGAATAAAATTCTCATATACCCTTTGCCACGCATATTTTCGTCGGTTGAAACAGCGTATACATATTTACCTTTTCTACCATTTAAACTAACGTCTATAGCAAACAACATTGACGTTACATATCCCTCGTGTAAAAGGAATCTGCAAGAAGTATCAAAAAGGGTTTCAAAAAGGAGTTCAGTAAACTCCAAATCATCCTCAAAAGCCTTAATATAAAGATTTTTACACTGTTCTTTAATGCTTAACAATTTATTTCCTCCATAATAAACTTTTCAAGTAAAATAGCGGGTTTATATGAAAGTTTTGCTTTTCTAAGACCTTCAATGCCCATATCTTCCTCACGGTTAATATAGATATAATCACTTAATTCGTTAATAACAAATTGATTATTTATCATAGCATAAGCACCGTCAAATTCGACAAGCGCCTTTTCAAAATTTACGTCAAATACGGTAGGCGAAATTTGACAGCCAAGTGTAAATGCTATTATATTACCATCTACTCGTAAAACGCCGCCTTTTATACCGTCAATATCATAATTTCTTAAAATATTTGTTATACCTGTTTTTTCGGTTTCCATAGAAGATGCATTTTTTTCTGTGTAACAATCGTACCAATGATACAGCATTTTTATTACTTCTTCGCTGTTATCTTTACTTAATTTTTCGTAACTCCAATTATACTTTTTATTAAAGCCAGAAATATGGTTTCTTTTCGAATGATATTTTTTACCGGCAAGTTCCCTTAAATCAGAAGAGTTGTATATATATTCGAAAGAATCCCTGACAGGAGCAAAATTAAAAACGTTTGGCATTTGACTGCAAAGAATGTCAAAACGTTCTCCTTTACCGCCAAAAAAAACAAATTTAAGATTATTTTGATAACAATACTGCTTTAGTTTAGCAATCGCTTTAGGCATATCTTTCGAAAAAGGAATACCAAAAGACGTTTTGCCGTTAATAAAATTTTTACTATACAAAACGCCGTCTTCTATACAAAAACCAAAACCGTAATAATCCTGCCATACAAGCAAATTAATAATGGAAAATTCGCAGGAATACTCATTGAAACTATTTAAAATATTTTTAATTATAGGGATATCTTTTTCGGTAACCTTTTTAAATTCCAACTTTCTTCCTCCTTTTTTAGTTTATAAAATAATTATACAACAATTATTTTTACTGTCAAGGCATAAAAAATACGGCATACAAACTTGAACAAGTCCAGTAAAAACGGACAATAGTAAAAAAGCACCTCCTATGGTAGAATTAAAGAACTACCATAGGAGGTTTTGTTATGGCTGGAAAAAAGGGAATGAAAAAATATCCTGAAAGCATAAGAAATGAGATACGAC
>JAZRNY010000030.1:0-3820 GCA_045648445.1 Acutalibacteraceae bacterium | reverse complement strand
CCTATGCACAGTGGGTAATCACTGTATTTATGCTGATTTTCGGCGTAAACTTTAATCTTTACTATCTTATTTTAATGAAACGCGCCCGTCAGGCTTTAAAGAGTGAGGAACTGTGGTTTTATATTTCTATGGTAGCGGTCTGTGTTGTTGCTATCTTCCTGAGCATATTTAAAGCCCTTCCCGAATTCAGCAGCGTAAACGACACTATAAGACACGTTGCTTTTCAGGTTTCTTCCTTTGTAACCACTACCGGTTATACTACGGTGGACGTTAACGTTTGGCCGGCTTTCCCAAAAGCCATAATGTTTATGCTGATGTTTACGGGCGCCTGTGCAGGCTCAACCGCAGGCGGATTAAAGCTTTCCCGTGTTATGATTCTTTTTAAAACCATAAAAAAGGAATTTCAGCGACTTATTCATCCCCGTTCCATCAGAACCATAAAATTTGAAGGCAAAGCCCTTGATACAGTAACACGTCACGGAGTAACGGCATATTTTGCAATCTATATGATTTGCATACTTTTCATATTCCTTATCGTATCATTTAACGGTTTTTCCTTTGAAACTAATATTACCGCCGCCGTTTCCTGTTTTAATAACATAGGCCCTGCCTTTGATGCGGCTTACGTAAACTACGACTGTTTCAATAGCTTCACAAAAACAATTCTTTCCTTCGCAATGTTACTGGGAAGACTTGAAATATATCCTTTGCTTCTATCTTTTTCTTTAAGAACCTGGAGCAAAAAATAAATCCGAGAGGTGCTCATCATGAAATATTGGATTGTAGGCAAAAAAGATAACGTTACCCTTAGCGAAAGAAAGGAAAACGATATACTTTACGTTGACGTGAAATGGCACAGCGATACTTCCGTTACCCCTGAGGAATTCGGTGTACGCTTCAAATTTTCTACCGTCGATACTTATTCCGTTTTTTCTCCTTCTATGAGAGGGCTTAGAAGTCTTGACAGAAACTATTATCCTCGCATTACCGATGCCCGTCTTGCTTCCTGGATGCCTCTTCAACAGCTTATCTCTCTTTCGGGTGAAAACCGTTTTTGCATTAATATAAGCGATGCAAAAATCCCTACCAGAATAACAAGCGGTGTCAGAGAGAGCGAAGCAGACAGTGAAGTAACTGCATATTTCTTTACTAATCTCACCACCGCTATCACCGATTATTCTGCTACAATACGTGTGGATACACGTGCCATTGCCTATTACGACAGTATATATGATGCTGTAAACTGGTGGGAAACCGACTGCGGTTATACCCCCGCATTCGTTCCCGAACTTGCTAAAACTCCCCTTAACTCCCTTTGGTACAGTTATCATCAGAATTTAGAGATTGAAAGCATTGTAAGAGAATGTACGCTCACCAAAGATATGGGTATGGACGTTGTTATAGTTGACGACGGATGGCAGACCGAGGACGGCAGCGGCGGTTACGCATACTGCGGTGACTGGGAGCCTGCGCCTAAAAAAATCGGAGATATGAAAACCTTCGTTAAACGCATTAAAGATACCGGTATGAAGGTTATGATATGGTATTCCGTTCCCTATATGGGAATTTACGCGAAAAACTACGAGCATTTTAAGGATATGCTTCTCGACGGAACAGGCGATAAAAAGACCTATTTCTCATTAGACCCCCGCTATAAAGAGGTTCGCGATTTTCTTATTAATATCTACGTTACTGCCGTTAAGGAATGGGATTTAGACGGACTCAAGCTCGACTTTATCGACCGTTTCAGACTTGAAGGCAAGTCCTTAGAGCCCGATAGCCGTCGCGATACCGAATCCTTAGAGGATGCTATTGATATTCTTATGTGCGCAGTTCATGATAGATTATACGAAATTAACCCCGATATTCTTCTTGAATTCCGTCAGACCTACGTAGGTCCCTGTATCAGAAAGTACGGCAATATGTTAAGGGTTACCGACTGTCCCAACGATTCTCTTAAAAACCGTACCGACTCCATAAATTTAAGACTTACTTCGGGCAATACAGCAGTTCATTCCGATATGCTACTCTGGCATCTTGACGACCCCGTTGAAAATGCCGCATTACAGTTTGTAAGCAGTGTTTTTGCCGTTCCTCAGATTTCAATGCTTATGGAAGAGCTTCCCGAAGACCATATCGAAATGCTTAGGTATTACATTTCTTTCTGGAAAGAATGGAAGGACGTTTTAATCGGCGGAAAACTTACTGCAGAGCATCCCGAAAGCAACTATACTCTTGCAACCTCTACTTTAAACGATAAAGCCGTTACCGTGGTTTACACCGACACTGTCGCAAAGGTAAATACCGATACCGCCGTAATTATAAACGCTTCGGGCAAGGATTATATAACCGTTAAGGGCGCTAAAAATAAAAACTACACCGTTAAGGACTGTATAGGAAGAATTATCGGTAACGGTAAAATTGATTCCGATATAACCGAAATTGCTATGCCTCTTTCCGCGCAGATTTTTATAAATGATTAAGAAGTTTTTTGTTTTACTTTTATGCACATTAGCGCTTTTTTCTTTCTCGGGTTGTAAAAAAGAGCCCAATAAAACCGAAAAGGAAGAAATAGATTATTTAGCCTTGGAGGTTGAAGAAATGCTCAGCCATATGACAAGAGAAGAAAAAATCGCGCAGATGATAATTACCGAAATAAAAAATGACGGCGTTTTGCCTTCTCCTGCCCCTGCAGGCGTGATTTTATTTGCCGAAAACTTTACCACGCCCGAAGAAACGGAATTTCTTATAAATTCTTTAAAAACGCAAAGCGAAATCCCTCTTATCGTTTCTACCGACCAAGAGGGCGGACGGGTTCAAAGGCTTTCTGCTCTTAAACGTCCAAAAGCCACCGATATTCCCTTTATGTATGAGCTTGGAAGCACGGGTGATACAGTTCTTGCAAAGGACGTCGGACAGGTTATGGCAACCGAAATGGCGGCGCTGGGTATAAATCTTACCTTTGCGCCCTGCCTTGACGTATATTCTAACCCCGACAATACCGTTATAGGAAAGAGAAGCTTCAGCGAAGACCCAAGGGTAGTCAGTGTTATGGCAAACAGTGTTGCCGACGGATTAATGGAAAAGGGTGTAATGCCCTGCTTTAAACATTTCCCCGGTCACGGCGACACCGCCACCGATTCGCATTATAAACTTCCTATAATCAACAAAACTAAGGAAGAACTTTATAAAACCGAACTGATTCCCTTTGAAAATGCTATTGAAAATGGCGCTGAAATGATTATGGTGGCTCATATTGCCTTACCACAAATAACGGGCAACAATAACCCTGCCACCCTTTCAAAAACAATAATTACCGATTTATTAAAAAACGAAATGGGATACGGCGGAATAGTTATAACCGATTCCTTTAAAATGAAGGCGCTGACCGATAATTACAGCGAAGAGGAAGCCGTAAAAATGGCAATAGATGCAGGTGTAGATATAATTCTTATGCCAAAAGACTATAATACTGCTCTAAAGGTTATTAACGAAAATTTCAGTGATGAAAGAATTGACCAAAGCGTCAAAAAAATTCTTTACTTTAAGCAAAAGAATTTAATAGCACCTAAAAACTACGACCTGTCGGTAATCGGCTCATTTGAACACAAACAAATAGTAGAAAAGGTTATTAAGTAAAGAAAAAAGGAAGAACGAAATTGAGGCACACTCCGAAAGGATGAACTGCCCCAATTTGTGCAGACAGCATAAAAAGGCACACTATGGTAGTGCGTATTGAATTTTAAGCGACATACTGACTTCGTTTTTCAAGCGGAGTCAGTTTTGTTTTTATCTGTATTCTTTCATGATTGTAGAAATG
>JAZRNY010000029.1:0-24213 GCA_045648445.1 Acutalibacteraceae bacterium | reverse complement strand
TCCAGTTCTTCATATTTTCCGTTAAATAACTCATCATATTCTTTTACAATCTTCACGATGAATTTGTCTTTAGAGTATCGGCAATCGCCATACAAAAATACTTTTGAGGAATATGTTCCGTCGTCGCGTTGTTTGTAAACCGCTATAGTAGTAGACCTAAATGCGAAATCCAAAACAGTATTTTGCCCATCAATAACAGTAACGGCATAATCGTAAGAGCTTTCTTCCTCTACAGAACCAACGACATAATAAGTTATTTCGGGATCACTACATACCCAAACAGAATCTTCAAACTGATAAGGGTGGCGAAAAGAGTGCCAGTCACATCCGCAAAGAAATACCATCAATGAAACAATAATTGCTGAAACTTTAATTTTCATATTTATCTCCTATGTCAAATAATAACCTGCTATAAAACGTCCCCTGTCTTTTCTCCTCGCTAACCGTCCCCTGTGTTACCTTAGATAGTAAACAATTCCTTTGTAGAACCATTTGAATTTACTGCATAATTTTTTACTGAAGAGCCAAATAGAGAATCCACATTTTCATAGCAAACAATTATAGCGCATTCATCACTTATAGCGTGGATTAAATGACATTCATCAAAATTGCTGAAAAGCATTTCTGTTTCACCGGAGCTTAGATTGATTCTATATATTCCTTTTTCTAAGCATATAAAGGCATAATCCATATAGCACGACATAAATTTTGCATAACCCGGAAGTTGATGTGTATTAACAAGCCCGTTTTCTAGGTTTAAAACATTCAAACCATTTTCAAAAAAGGTTAAATACTTTTCGGTGAAATTATAATCATTGTAGGTTTCACTATTGTGATTAAAAGAATATAAAAAATCACTAATACATTCTTTCGTATTATATTTATACAGCAAATTATTTTGGTCTGTTCCCTTTTTCACATAAAAAACATCATCATTAACTATTCCAAAAGCAGTAGTTTCAGCATCTATTTTTTCGCTTTTTTCGGCGGTAATATTATAAATCCAAAGCGAATTAACCTCAATATCTTTATCCTGTAAAAAAGTTGAATATATTAATGAGTTATTAACAACAGCCCAGTCATTAACATTTTCACTCGTATGGAAAAGTTGTTTAAAGTCTTTTTCGCTTTTGTTGTAAAGATAAAAACTGACAGTATTATCATCATTTATAAATAGCAAATAAATGTTGTCGCCATAAGCTTGAATACCGCTGATTTTACCGTTTGCTTTATTAAGTGTATTGAATTGAGAGTCCGAAACAATTTTATGTTTTCCATCTTTATCTGTAAAATAAAAAGTATCATTATACAGACCGCTTTTGGCATAATAAACAGCTCCATTGTTAACCCAAAAGCAAGAATGAGAAAACTGATATATGTTATTATAATTGATTTTTCCATAACTATCTTTAACATAATCTTCAATAGTAAATGAACTCTCTTTGCAACCAACTAGACTGATTAGGATGGTTGAAATAAAAAAATACATCAATATTCTTTTCGATAGACAACGTATAGTCATAACATTTTCACCTACCGCCTACCACTCCAAGCCAAAGAAGTGTAGGGAAGACAGGGGACGGTTCTCTGTCTTCAGAAATCACTTCAAATATCTGCTGTTGGTTTACACTTCTGAGCATAACGTGATATACTCCGCTTTTGCTCTTTTTTCTAGCTTCTCTTGGCATAACTCATCACCAACAATAATTATACCCTACTTCTCTTTTTTGTCAAGACAGAGAACCGTCCCCTGTCTTCTTCCCCTGTGTTCCTGTGCTTCCGTTAACAGCGCCGCCTGAAAATAAAATATACTATCCAAGATGTAATGGAAAGTATCGAGAAGATAATCAACAAAAACTCAAGTGTTGAAATTCTACTAATGGGTGTTCTTTCTTCTTCGCTTAATTCCACAAACTCAAATATTTCTAAACATTCCTCAAAATTCGAGTTTATTTCCAAATCACACCATTCATCAGGTACAATGCCTAAATTATTTTCGCGCATATAGTTTTTAAGCATTCTTTTAGTATATGGATTTATGGCAAACCACATACCGTATCCATTGCCTTCAAAATCTTCAGGTTCTTCATCAAGTTCATACCATTTAATTGGTTCGTCTAAATATCGGGCATCAAAATCAGCCGGATAGAGATTAATTTGCAAAACAAAGTGCTTTATTACGGGAATTTTATCCCATCTTATCTGGCTTCCTATATTGATTAAAATCACAACTGTCAATAAGCCGCTTAAAATCATAGAAAAAATAAACGTTAGTTTTTTTGCCATAATAATATTCCTTCTCTAAAACAAATAGCAAAACACAGGGGATGGTTCTCTGTGTTAATTGAATTTCCTCACAATATTGAAACTTGCCTGTCTTGGCATTATTATCACCATTGAATATTATATCAAGCGCACATCACTTCGTCAACACAAGGAATCGTCCCCTGTCTTAAAACCACGTCCTTTAAAATATCAGAAGTTTTTATCTTCTATATATAAAACGACGCAAAAGAACAAAATGGGACAACTTTTTTTAAGAAAATTAAAAAAATCAGCAGTTTTAACAAAAGAAAACCGCTGATTTTGTACAATTCACAAAATATTACTGTTTTTTTATTTTACAAAAATAAAAGTGTTCTACAAAGCATTAGTTGTAATTACTTTTTAAACGTTCACTATTACCGATTTTATGGTATTCAGTCTTACGGCATCGGCAAATCTTTCCGCCGTTTCCTTATTTAAAAATTCCTGCTCGTTATATTGGGGCTTAATACCTAACTGCTTAAGTTTATTAAGTCCCAAAGGGTGATACGGCAGAAGTTCTACACTTTTTACACAAAAAAGTTTTTGCGCAAGTATTCCGATATTTTCGAAATGTTCTAATGAATCGTTGCAGTTTGGAATTACGGGACATCTTAAAACAACGTTCGCATTTATCTTTTCAAGATATTCAAGATTTTTTAAAATCAGACCGTTGCCCTTTCCGGTAAATTCCTTATGCTTTTCATTATCGGTTTCTTTTATATCAAAAAGGAAAGTATCAATATATTCTGCACATTCCTTAAAGGCTTCTTCGTTTGCGTAACCGCTTGTTTCCACGCAAATATTATAGCCTTTTTCCTTACATTTTTTAAGGAGGGTCAGCAAAAAATCGGGTTGCGCAAAGGGTTCTCCGCCCGAAAATGTTACTCCGCCGTCATTACCGAAAAATATATCATCCTTTTTAAGTTCATCTAAAACCTCGTCTGCGGTATAACTCTTTCCTACAAGAGATATTGCATCAAAGCTGCATACCTCTTCACATTTTCCGCAAAAGATACAGTTTTTTCTGTTTATATTAAGTGTTCCGTCTGCCTTAGCAAGAGAGCCTCCGTTACACACTTTCGCGCATTTTAAACAACCAACGCATTTATCATAAGAATAAAGAATTTCCGGTTTGCTTTTTTTGCTTTCGGGATTATGACACCATATACAGTCAAGAGGGCAACCCTTTAAAAAAACAACGGTACGTATCCCTGCGCCGTCGTGCAGAGAAAAATGCTGAATATTAAAAATAGTACCGCTGTTTTTCATTTTTTTACCTTCTTAAAATTTATTGTGTGTACGGGAAATAATCTCGTCCTGAAGTCCCTTGGGGATTTTTACGAAAAAGTCACTGTATCCGCCTATTCGCACAAGCAAATCTCGGTTAACACTCATGGGAGAATTATTAAGATAATATTCCCTTAAATTTAAAATTCTGTCGGTTACTTTTATATCTGCTATATTTTTCATATTTATCACCCACATTTAATATACTTGCATTTTCGTCTAAATAATAGTAAAATAACATTTGAAAATGGTAAAATATTAAACTAGGTGATAATTTTGAAGAAAAATCTTAAACTAAATCTTTACGAAAATACAAACGGCATAGAAGTAGAGTACACCGAACAAACCTTTAATCCCACCGAAAACACCGGTATTACCCTTTACGACAAATACAAAATCAGCATTATGCTGACTTCGGGAATGTTTGCCGTAACCAAAAACAAAGCGTATAAAGCGGAAAAAGGCGATATTTTTGTTTTCAGACCCGATGAAATTCATTTTGCCAAAATAGTAGATGCCGACACCCATAAATTTTTAAACATTTTCGTGCCATTAAATTTTTTTGATACCCTTAATTTAAATGCAGAGGAAATTTTGGATTTATTACAACATAAAGACCGCCAAAATCTTATTTCACCCTCATCTGCCCAAAAAGGAAAAATACTAGTTCTAACAAAAGAAATTGCCCAAATCATAAAAAATAACGCAAACCCCGTAAGCATTACCGTTTTTTCAAGGATTTTAGACATACTTTTACTGCTTTCAGAATACCATAAAAACTCTTATGAAGCAAAAAGCGATATTCCCAAATGCGTTACCGATACCCTTGACTATTTATACGAAAATTACTCAAACAAAATTTCCCTAAACCTTCTTGCCAAAAATAATTTTTGCTCGGTAACTTATTTGTCTAAAGTCTTTAAAAAACATACGGGATATACGATTTACGAACAGTTAACCAACATTCGTCTTATTAACGCAAAAAGGATGCTAAGCGAAGGCAAAAACGTTACCGAAGTTTCTTTTGAATGCGGTTTTACCGACTGTTCGCACTTTATAAAAACCTTTAAAAAACACACCGGACTAACACCCTATCAATACAAAACGGCAGAGTAATAATACTCCGCCGTTTTGTAGTTTATAGCGCCTTTAAAACTTCATTTTTTATATCAATCATTCCATGAATGTTTGGATGACCGCCGTTTTTGGTTATGTGTTCAAATTTTATAGGCAAAATATCAAGTTTTTCGCAAACTGCATTAAAGCAATCATAAATCTCAGTTTTAAGGTTGGTATTCATAAGACAGTAAATTTTCGCATTTAAAAGTCAATATTTTGTTTTTGATATTTTTTGGCCAAAAAACACCGCCTTTTATATATTTTGTTATATTAATCCTAAGCGGTAAATCTTAATATATTACTGTCTTATATTATAAAAAGTTACAAACATTGACAAAATTACCTTTTTTTATTATAATATACACTAGATTGTTATACATTTTTCCCGGCACCAATTTTTTATTTAAAAGGTGATTTTATGGACAGTTTTTTAAAAACAGAAAACGGATTTCAAACGGCGCTTAAGTTAATTGAGTCTATTAACCACTCCACCGACGACTTTCTTTTTATCTGGAATATTAATGAAGATAAAAGATGGTTTTTCGGTGACATTGATAAGAACTTTGATATTCGCATGGACGGCAGTCAGGTTAACAGTACTCCCGAGCTTATGCGAATTATTCATCCTGCCGACCAAAGCGCAGTCCTAAAAAGCCTTAACGAAATAAAGGAAGGCAAAAAAGATACTCACAATATGGATTACCGTTGGATAAACAGAAAAGGCGAAAAGGTATGGATTAACTGTCACGGAAACGTTATACGAGATGACAGCGGACAGCCCTACGTAATGATGGGACGCGTAAGCGAAGAAAACGTAAGACACCTCTTTAATCCTTTAACAAGCCTTTGGAATAAAAACAAACTCCGCAACGACCTTAAAGAATTATTACTGATAGGCAACAAGTATTTGCTTTTCCTCGATATCGACGGTCTTGCCGCCATTAACCTTTCTCACGGCAGAGAATACGGCGACGCGCTTTTAAAGGAAGTTGCCGAGGTTTGCGAAAATCTCCCCAATGTCAATACCGCTTATCACGTTGACCACAACTATTTTGCTCTCACCTTAAATACGAAAAACGAAGACGAGGTTGTTTCGGTTTACCGCACCATAAAGCAAAAAATGCTTGAAAAATGCACCTTTACTGCAAGCGCAGTACCTATTGATAAAAACCTTTTCTATGATGAAACTCAGATTTTGGATTCGGTTAATATGACGCTCAAAAAAGCCAAAGAGATTTCACATAATCGTATTCAGTTCTTCTCCCCCGAAGACCTTAAAGAAAAAATTTCTGCCCTCGCTTTACTTGAAGAATTAAAGCAAAGTGTTGAAAATAATTTCGAAGGCTTCGAGGTTCATTATCAGCCTCAACTTAAGGCGGGCACCTACGAGATATATGGTATCGAAGCGCTTCTGCGCTACAATTCACCCAAACTGGGCAGAGTATTCCCCGATAAATTCATTCCACTTCTTGAGCAGTCACGTCTTATTCGCGAGGTAGGAATGTGGGTGCTTGCCGAAGCCCTTAAACAGTGCAAAAAATGGCGTGAAACCTTACCCGACCTTAAAGTCAGCGTAAACTTTTCCGCTATTCAGTTTGAGGATACCTTTCTTGCCGAAAAAATCATTAATACAATAAGAAAGGTTGACATTGACAGCAGCGCTTTAACTGTTGAAATAACCGAATCTATCGAACTTCACAGCAGTCAGCAGCTTATTGATACCATAAAAACTCTTAAAACCTTTGACATCAATTTTGCAATAGACGATTTTGGAACGGGATATTCAAATCTTGGTTACTTAAAACAGCTTAATATTGATGAAATCAAAATTGACCGCGTATTTGTAAGCGGTATAGAAAATGACACATATAACCATAAGCTTATAAGCAACGTTATAGAGTTTGCAAAAAGTAATGCTATAAGAACCTGTTGCGAGGGTGTTGAAAGCACTAAAGAACTGGTGACCTTAGAGCTTTTACTTCCCGACGTCATTCAGGGGTATCTTTTTGACAAACCCAACACACCTGAGATTATCGAAAAGACCTATATTGACAAAACATCAAAAGAATACAGTCAAAGGGTTGAATTTATAAATCAGCTTTATGATTTCAAGGAAAAAATGGGCATTATTCACTTTAACTCCTCTGATATTCTTCGCGAAAACGAATTAGGTCTTTGGAAAATGCGTATCAATCTTGATATCAATCATTTTGAAATTCATATTGATAACACTATGGAGAAATCCTTGGGAATTGACGTTAAATACACCCCTAAGGAATGTTACGATTACATAACTTCAAAAATTCATCCCGATTATTACTCTTACGTAATTGAAGGAATCAGAAAAATGATCTACTCCGACAAAGCCGTTCAGCTCGAGTTTCCGTGGTTACACGCTAAACTCGGTGACGTAATGGTTAGAATGAGCGGAAAAAGAGTTAAAGACTCTGATAATATGATAGTGCTTGAAGGATACCATAAAATCATCACTAACGTTGAAGGTATATAGAAAGAAGGCCTTTTAATTGAAATCCATACAAAATAAAATATTATTGGTGGTTATTTCAGGACTTTTGGTTATTACTGCCGTTGTTTCTGCAATCGCCGTTAATATGACCCACGAAATAATGCATAAGGACGCTGACAGAATTTTAAATAACGTCACCTTAAAGGAAGCCGCCCTTATTAACGATAAACTGGGTGATATTAAAAAGTCGGCTAAAATTATGGAACATTATGCAAAAAGCGAAATCACCGATTCAGAATTGCTTAAAAACCCCGAATTCCGCACAGCATATCTTGATAAAACTAAAAAAATGTTCTCGGAAATTGCGGTTAATACAAATGGCATTAAAGGATATTTTTTCCGCATTAATCCCAAATTTTCCGACTCTACCACAGGATACTATAATCTTTTAAACGACGATTTGACCGTCAGGGAAATGCCTGTTACCGACCTTTCCAAATATCCCGAAAACGACGTTAAAAACGTAGGATGGTATTATACGTCAATAAAAAAAGGAGAAGCCACCTGGCTTGACCCCTACTTCTTCCCCGGTTACGATTTAAAACTTATTTCATACACCATTCCTTTATATAAAGACGGTGAACTGCTGGGTGTTATAGGCTTTGATATGGACTTTGGCTATCTGGTTAATACCATAAATAACATTTCAGTATATCAGCACGGTTCTGCTCTTCTTCTGGCTAAAGACGGTAAAACCGCCTATAACGAAGCAAACGGTGAAGCAAGCAGTAATCCTCACACCAAAGCAACGGTAGCCTTGCAAAACGGTATGTATTTGGAACTTCGCGCAGATTATAAAGATATTCAGCACGAAATTCACCCAATGCTTTCAAAAATAGTAATTGCTTTTATAGTAGTACTGTTTTTTGCAATACTTTATACTGTTATAGTAACCCATAGAATTGTAAAACCGTTAAAGCAACTTACCGCCGCCGCAAAAGAAATTTCCAATGGCAACACTAACAATAATTATGAAACTTTCTTGGTTAATTCCAAAGATGAAATAGGTACCCTTTCGGTAGTTCTTAAAAATACCTATGAAAAAATACAGGAATACACCGCCTACATTAACGCACTTGCCTACAGAGATTCACTAACCGGCATAAAAAACAACACCGCATACAGTGAAACAATTAAAGAACTCAATAAAGAAATCAACATTAGCGCTCCTGTTTTCGGCGTTATGGTTGCCGATATTAATAATCTTAAAAATACCAATGATAAATACGGACACGACGTTGGTAATGAACTTATTATACGTACTGCAAAAATTCTTAGCGATACCTTTAAGACAAGCCCTGTTTTCCGTATTGGCGGTGATGAATTTGTAGTAATTCTTCAAAATCTTGATTACACAAATTACCGTTCTTTAATTGCACAACTTGATGAAACCTGCGCAAAAGAATACATAACCATAGGAGAAACTAATCTTCCCGTATCTATTGCCCGCGGTGTTGCCCCCTTTAATCCTGAAATAGATGAAATTTACGAAGACGTTTTTGCAAAAGCCGACCACGCTATGTATCTTAACAAAGAAGAAACTAAAGCAACGTTGGTATAAAAGATATAAACTTAATAGATAAAACAAAAACGAGTGAATTTCGGAGCGCTCACTTAGGGATGAATTGGTTTTGGAACTAAAATTCGCCCCATCGCTTTGTCTCAAACTTAGAAATACACCAAGTATTACTGCAGTTTGTCGACTTTACGACGAAACAAATTTTAAGGTTACAAAACTGTACACACCTAAAAAAGATGAATTTTTAGTGGGATAACAAACGAAAATACACGGTAATGCTGACGGCATACCGTGTATTTTTAACACATTAGACAGCAAAAATTCACTTTTTTAGGCATTTTATCACTAAGTGAACGCTCCGTTTTTCACTCCTTTTTTAACCACGAAAATCCAATATAATAAACCGCTTTATTTAATAATTTATTGCCAAAAATCAAAAGCAACAAACAGGTAAGCGCTACAGTTATAATAGGATACTGCAGTATTTGCGGAAAATACACAGGCAGCGCCTTTACCACAAAACCGTGTAACAAAAACACAGGCAAGGTATTTTGACCGATTTTTGTTATTAAAAATATCTTTTTGTTTAAAATCGGTTTTATAACAATAAACAAAAACAAAACAAAGCAAAGCGCCATAAATAAAATTAAGGTTCTCATACCTACAGTTCCGCCGCATTTTTCATAAGGCAAAGCCCCATACAAAAGTCCGTTAGGAAATTTTAAAAACCTTAAAAACATCAAATATGCGCCTATGATTAACGGTAAAACAACGGAAAGGGTTATTCTAATCCCCTTGTAAGCGGTTATTTTTTCTAACATAACATTCTTTTTAAAGTAAAAACCTAAAACAAACCACGGCAGAAAGACAAAAAAGCGGGATAGCGACATATAATATCCAACGGTATTATCAAATCCTATAACCAAAGAAACAGCAAAAAGCAGTATTAAAACTATAATTTGCTTTACTTTATTATTGGTATCAAAAAGTGGTAAAATAAGTTGATAAAATATACAGGCAACCATATACCACAACAACCAGTACGGCGTAGTAAATGTAAACGCCGTTTTTGTTTTAAGTATAAAATTTGCAAAAAGTATATATAAACTTTGAAAAACTACGTATGGTATGCACCAAAAGAAAATAATTTTTTTAGGTGAAAATTTAACGTTGTAGCCAAACAGAAAAATAAATGCCGGCATATGAAAGGTATAAATAAACTGATAAATATATCCGCTGCCGTCAAATGCGCGAAATACCTCTAACAAATGCGCGAATACCACCAAAAAAATTAAAATAAAACGAATGTTATCTATAGAGTAATCTCTAACCCCGTTCCCCTTAATACTCATACAATCACCGCCTCCACTTTATTTTATCACACTTGATTTTAAAAGTAAATATTGTAGAATAAACTCCCACATAGAATAGAGTTATATATTCTTCAATATCTTTATTCTTTTATATTTTATATCTTATTGATTTATTAAATTTGATATGATATGATACAATAAATTAAAATTAATACTTTGAAAGAGTTTGACTATGTATTACAGAGTTATCGACTATATAAAAAATAAATATCACGACGAGCTAAGCGAGCTTTCTCCAAGCATCAGACAGGCGACTATTTTTAAATATACAACAGAGGAAATGCCTTTGCTCATAAAGGAAGGCGATCTTTTTGCAGGGTGGTACAGATACGAAACTTGGGACGAGCTTCCTAAGGTACAGGGGCAGGTTCCTTTTGGAAGAGGCTATAAAAAGAAACGATAATGAACTTCTTGGATTTGCAAAAGAAGTTTTTGATAACGCTTTTGAACTGGGTTGGGACAAAGAATACGGTGGAATTTTATATTTCAAAGACGTCTTAGGCTTCCCCGTTGAAGCGTATGAGCATGATATGAAACTTTGGTGGCCGCACAACGAGGCAATTATAGCATCGCTTATGCTGTATATTAACACAGGAGAACAAAAGTATAAGAAAATCTTCACTGAAGTATCAAATTATGCCTTTGAACATTTTTCCGATCACAAATACGGCGAATGGTTTGGGTACTTACGCCGTGACGGATTGCCTACAGAACCTGCCTGCAAAGGCCATACTTATAAAGGCCCTTTTCACGTTATGAGAATGCTCTCTAAATGTATGCAGTTGATGGAAAAACAACTCAAAAAGTAAACTCATACAGTATGAATCTCCTTAATTATAGATAACAACAACACAATTTGTAATTTAAGGAGAAATGTATATATGAAAGCAACAGGTGACGTCGCGAGCGCTCACGGTGTGAGATGCAGCGAGCGTAAGGAAGCGCCGCGGTCGACGATTGCGCCACGATAGGAGTGAGCGCAGAGTCGGGCACCGCAAGAGGAAAGGTGAGAAGAATAGCGGCTCGTGTTATAATAACACAAAAGTGCTATAACCCCTTATAAACACTGGGTTTTCGCTGGTTTGCCCTATTGAACACAAGCCCCTATTTTTATGGTTTTGGGCGGTTTTATATATATTTCTAGGAGCAGAGAAATCTGCTCCTTTCTTAATTCTATACGATATAGAGATTACACTTGTAATTTTTACAATTGTAGTTTATAATTAATTCGTGGTAATGAACCATTTTTCGACACTTTAATCACAAAGGTGTTGACATTAAAATACAATTGTAGTACAATGGTGTACAGAAAGGTGAAGTAAATGGATAAAAAATTAATTATTACTTCGAAAAAGTACAGGGGCGAAACTATGGTAGTATCATCACGACTAACAAATGAATTAGTTGAAGAACTTGATAAGATCGCAGAGAAGACCGGACGAACCAGGAATGAGATTATTCAGTTGTGTCTGGAGTTTGCTGTTGATAATCTCGAAATCAAGGAGGATAAATAAATGGCACTTGCAAATGTTATTAAATATGAAGGCGATAACGAAACCTTTGTGTGGAAATATCCTAAGGAGGATTTTAACACATTATCTCAATTAATTGTTCATGAAAATCAAGAAGCGGTCCTTTTTAAGAATGGTCAGGCTTTGGATTTATTTTCTTCCGGTAGATATACGCTTGATACATCTAATATTCCCATTTTAAAAAGGTTGATAAACCTTCCTACAGGAGGAAAATCACCTTTCCACTGTGAAGTATATTTTATTAATAAATCTCACCAGATGGCAATAAAGTGGGGGACCGACAGTCAGGTTCAGTATATGGAACCTACCTATAATTTTCCGTTGCAAATCGGTGCATCCGGCGAAATGGTCTTGTCGGTTGAGGATTCCAGAAAACTTCTTGTTAAAATAGTAGGAACGGAAACCGTTTTAACGCAATCCGGGCTTATGCAAAAGTTCCGCTCTTTCCTTATGTCTAAGGTTAAACCGTATATTGCCGGCACTATGCAAACAGCAAGTTTTTCTATTTTTGAGGCCGATTCTCATATGGAAGAATTGTCTGATGCGTTAAAGGTAAAATTGTTACCTGATTTCAGTGAATATGGTATTTCACTTGAAAAGTTCTTTATTACGAACATAGCAAAACCTGAAGACGAACCAGCATATCAGAAGTTCAAGGATTTACATATTAGGCAATATTCTGATGTTGCAGAAGCAAAGCTTAGACAGCAGACGGATATCATTTATGCTCAAACCGAAGCCCAAAAAACAGTTATTGAATCTCAGGCAATGGCGACTAAACGAGCTCAAGAAGGATATACCTACCAACAAGAACAGGCATTTAAAGTTGCTGAAAAGGTTGCAGAGAATGAAGCTGTGGGAGAATTTACGAATATGGGCGTAGGATTTGGGACTATGGCTGGTGTTGGCGGTGCTGTTGGCGGTATGGTCGGTGGTATGATGAATGATGTGACTCAAAGCATAAACGTACCGGTACAATCTACACCTGCGCAACAACCGAACGATCCAATGGCTGTATTTAAACAAAAACTTGAAAAATTAATGATGATGAAGGAAATGGGTATATTGTCAGAAGAAGAGTTTGCTGCAGAAAAAACTGCACTTCTTAAAAATCTTTAATTTAAAATAAGGGGTTTATTGAAATGACTTTTAATAAAAATAAGGGCGTAAGTGTAGTTGCGGCAATGGTTTTATTGGTTGTTTTCAGCGTAATTGCTTTTCTTGCGCCGATACAACACAATTTGATTTTTTGGTTGGGATATAGTTTTGCGGTTTTTGCTACAATTTTGTTATCTGCAATGTTTGTCTTTTTGTTTGATAGCAAGGATAACGAAGAGCAGTTTTTTAAATTGGCGCATGTAAAACTGACTTGGGTTTATTTTGTGATTCAGATAGTTTTGTCTATATGGCAAATGTTTTTCTATTCTCAAGGTTATTTTTTAGCATTGATTTTAGACTGTATCGTTACCGCAGTATTTTTAATAATTATTTTAGCAGTACATGCAGAAACACAAACTATAGATAAAAAAGAACAAAAAACAGCACAAAAGGTTTTATTTATACGAGAACTGCAAAACAAAGTAACCTTAATTACATCGAATGAATCTGATATTTCAAAAAGATTAAAAGATTTAGCTGAAACCATAAGATTTAGTGACCCTATGAGCCATTCGCGACTTTTTGAGCTTGAAGAGGAAATTTTACAAAATGTTTCTTTGCTTGAAAAATGCGTAGGAATTAAGGAAGAAGCCGAAGAATTATTAGACAAAATTGAAAAACAGCTTAAAGAAAGAGCAATGCAGTGCAAAACTCTTAAAGGCGTAAAAGATGTTGAAGTTGCATCGGATAATTCGGGTGTAAAATATGTAGGAACGGCTTTTGGCATTTTAGCTGGTATAGCAACCATAGTATTAGTAGTATGTTTTGTTATAATTCCTACACAAAAGTACAATGCAGCCAAAACCTTACTGGATTTAGAAAAATATTCAGAAGCAATTGTTGCATTTGAATCTTTGGGTGATTACAGAGATAGCGAAATGCAAATAGAAGTAGCCCAAAACGCTATTTTGCAACAAAAATATGATACTGCAATAGCGCTGTTGGAAAACGAAAAATACGAGCAGGCCATTACTGCATTTACAGAGATAAGCGAATATAAAGACAGTGCAGATAAAATCAAAGAGGCTGAAAACATTATTAAGCAAAACAATTATGATGTTGCCGAAAAATACTTTAATGAGGGCAAATACTCTGAAGCTATCAATATATATTCTTCTTTAGGTGATTTTAAAGATAGCAAGCTTCGTATAGAACAGATATATAACCGCCTATCTGATGGTGATATAATTTATTTCGGTACATATAACAATTCTCCGATTGCTTGGAAAATATTAAAAACAGAATCGGACAAAATGCTTTTAATAACTGAAAAACCGATTGCTCAGAAGCCTTTTAATGATGCAATCAGAAAAGTTACATGGGAAACTTCGTCTTTAAGAACATGGCTCAATGAGGAATTTATAACAAATTTCTCTGCGGAACAGCAAAATCAGATATTATTCACCGGTACAGGCGACACATCTGATAAAGTATTTTTGCTCAGTGTTGATGAAATGGACGAATTAGCGAAAATAGTTACGTTTAAAACGTCGGAAGAATGGTGGACACGTACCGCTACTGATGACGGTATTATGTATACATCACCTACAGGATGGGTAAAAGCCGAAGGTGATCAGGTTGTTAGGGATAAGGGCGTTCGTCCTTCAATTTGGATAAGTCTTGAATAAGGGGATATAAAAATGGTTTTTAAATGTAAAATGTGTGCTGGAGAAATGGACTTTCAAAAGGGATCCGGTATTGCGGAATGTCCGTATTGCGGAACAAAACAGACCTTGCCGAAACTTCAAGATGAAAGGATGGCCACTTTATATGAAAGGGCAAACCATTACCGCAGAAGTAATGAGTTTGATAAAGCTATTGGTATTTTTGAACAAATACTTAATGAAGATAATACCGATTCAGAAGCGTATTGGTCTTTAGTGCTTTGCCGTTATGGTATTGAATATGTTGAAGACCCTGCAACAAAAAAACAGGTGCCTACAGTACATAGAACGCAGTACTCTTCTGTTTTTGCCGACGAAGACTATAAAAAAGCAATAGAATTTGCAAGCAAAGAACAAAAAGTAGTTTATGCCACCGAGGCGAAAGCAATTGATGACATACAAAAAAACATACTCGCAATTTCTCAAAATGAAGAACCGTTTGATGTATTTATTTGTTATAAAGAAACAGATGAAAACGGCAGCAGAACACAAGACAGTGTTATTGCAAATGATCTATATCATCAGTTGACCACAGAAGGTTTCAAGGTGTTTTTTGCAAGAATAACACTTGAAGATAAGCTTGGCTCTGCTTATGAACCGTATATATTTGCCGCTCTTAACAGTGCAAAAGTAATGGTGGCTATTGGAACAAAGCCCGAATACTTTAATGCTGTATGGGTAAGGAATGAATGGAGTCGTTATCTTGATTTAATTAAAAAAGGTGAAGATAAGGTTCTTATTCCGGCATATAAAGACATGGACGCTTATAGTCTTCCAAGTGAATTTGCATACCTACAATCGCAAGATATGTCAAAAATCGGATTCCTGCAAGATATGATTCGCGGAATTAAAAAAATTATAAAACCTTCTGAAGAAAACAAAAAAACAGTTCAAACTTCTGCCTCAACAACGGTAATGGATCTATTGAAAAACAAATGGACATTGATTGTCGTTGGCTTAATAGTTATATTAACTATTGGTGTTTCTGTTTTGACTCTATTTAGAGGCAATGATGCGGAAGTGATAGATTCATCATCGTCGGCTCCTTCAGTAAGCGAAAATATAATACAGACAAAATATTTCAATATGACTGTCCCTGATTCTTGGGTGGATAATTATCATGTTGAGATGACCGCCGGTTCTGGATATGATACATTAACAAATGAATTCGAGTACACAGTTTCGGTTTATGAAAAGAGCGGATACATTCGAACTGGCGACGGTTGGCTTTTTGACATAATCCTTACTAAAGATGAAAACTATGATGCTTTTGCTAGCGGTGGAATAATTGGTGAAGTCATCATGGATGTAGAGTACTATATTTTTGCCAGATATCCAACAGATATGCAATTCGATTTAGATAACGAAGAAATATACACACAAATGAGTTCTGACACTAAAAAAGTCATTTATTCTATTTCATCAGAAAATTATCATTTTACATTATACTAGAGGTAAACAAATGGAAATTAAATGTAGCATTTGTGAAAATTTCACAATTGAAATCGATAGTGAAGGTAACTATCAATGCAAAACGTGTGGGGTTGTATTTGATGCTGAAGAAATAAATAAACTCCAAAAAGAAGGATTAAGTTTTCAGCATAAAATTGAACCTTATGACAAAAAGAAGCCCAATATAACAAAGAAAACAGTTGTTTCAATTGTTTCTACAGCATTAACATTAACAATAGTGTTAATTATTTTGCTTGTAGTTCTAAAAAAAGATGCTGTAGATGTTGAGAACAAAACTTCGCAATCGGAGACTGTTGTATCTGAGGAGGTTTTAAACACTGAAAAAAATTACAGTAAAACTATGTTCGTTAATGGTGCGGACTATGGTGGGGCTTTTGAAAAAGAATTAACCATCTATAACGTAACCGATGAAATAATTGTTTTTGATTTGTTTTATTATCGATTATGGGGAGCAGAAAGAGTTGTAGCAAATATAAAAAGTGATGGCAAAGCTTATTTTAAAACTGAAGAAGGAGTTGAAGGCAATATTCAATTGTTAGATCAAAAAGCTATTGTAAGCATTACTAAATCTAATGATACTGACGCCGAAGAGGAAACGATTGAATATTCAAAAATAGAAAGGCTTAACGATATGATCGAAGGTATTGTGGACATTAGCGATTCACGAGGGACCCCTTTTGGAATTGACTTCTCCTGTACACCTGAATTGGGACTTGTTAGTGAATGGGATTCTGATAATTTTTTGATGTTTAGCGATATGAAAAGTATTGAAACAGGCGATGAAAGTGAATTCAATTTTGTAATAAATGCCCCGTACACATCGGATAAAAGTGCTGCTGATATAGTAAAAGCCAATCAACTCTTAAGCGAGGATGGTTCTAGTATATCCTTAGAAAATATAGTAGAAATGCCAGTTCAATTAGAAAATGAGAAAATTGCTTACTATCGTGAATGCAAAACTTCAGATAATATTTATTTAATCGTATTTACATCAAAAATTGATGATAAAGTTTATTCTGGGTATTTTGTTTTTGCGAACACAGAAGTTTATAACAAGTATATAAATACTGCACGGGCAATGATTAATTCGTTAAAATACTAATAACGATTATTATTCTACTAAGGTGTTATCTCAGATGTGTTGAACGATTAATAATGCGTATTCCAATAAAAATGTTGACATTATGGTAATCTAATAGATATTTAGCAAAACATATTTACAAGTCAGTATAAAACTCCTTTGTTGACAGATAATAGAAATGTTATCAAATCAACAAAGGAGTTTTTATATATGAAAGCAACTGGAATTGTTAGAAGAATCGATGACCTTGGTCGTGTTGTCATTCCGAAAGAAATCCGCCGCACTATGCGAATCCGTGAGGGTGAGCCTCTGCTGACAACATTGACACCAATCGACAAGTTTTGCTTTGCGATACATAGTGTGGTGAATAGGCATAAAGAGAAAGCGGAGTGAAATTCACTCCGCAATTTTTTAAAATTTTTCAATATTAGTTTTGATATACTCTGTAATATAACTTTGCAAAGTAGGCAATTCTATATATTTATTATCAAAAGAATCAAAATCATAACGTTTTGTTTGTGCTTCGTACTCTTCTACATCAGAGATAATAAAAGAGTCAAGATTATTTACATCAATATTATTATTTTCAATAAATTCGGTAAATATTTTTTCATGCTCTGTAGCACCAATCTTATTAAGATTATCTTCTATGTAAGGAGCTAAAGAACGAGAAGAATTCACAAAAAATTGGCACAAACCGCCATTTTGAATTTCCATATCGTAAATGCTCAAAATATAAACCGTTTTTTGTTCAATGCTGATTTTTGAAAAAGCTGTTTCTTCGTCTGGAAAAGAATCAACAACATCAAGTGTTTGTAAATAGACCGTTTCAAAAAGTGCATCATCAGAAAGCTTTTTTAATTCTTTTCCGTGTACTTCTTTTGTTTTCAAAATACCGCAAGATGTTAAAAACAGCATAATAAAAGATAGTAATAACACTACAACAGGTTTGAGTTTAAAAAAGATTTTTTTCATAAAATAACCGCCTTTAATTTATTATAACATATTTCATTTCAAAAGTAAATCTTGCGGTATATTTCTCCCATAAATACAGATAACAACCACACAATTTGAAATTAAGGAGAAATTTATATATGAAAGCAACTGGAATAGTTCGTAGAATAGAGGAATGCGTTATAATAGGGCAAACCGCCTAAAACCCGCATAATCACTAGGGGTTTCACTGGTTTGCCCCACTGAATGCATTAGTGTCAAAACGGAATTTTTGCTGGTGCGGTATTATCGGTGTTTTGCTCTTTTAATAAAATCGAAAATTGGAGCTGGAACGAGCAACTTGAGTTTTTCTCTCATAATCTGTTTTCGCCTACTTTGCACATATTTCTTTGCCATTATTTCGATATTGCCGTTTTTTATCGCTTCCATATACTGTTCTCGTTTTTCGCCTTTGGAAGTAGGCATGCGCAAGCAGAGATTACCTTTCACGGCCGCGGCATAATCGATTTCTTCGCAATCCATCACATCAGTCAGCACATCAAGCCATTTTTCAGCAGTGGGTGTGTTAATGGTGAACACAGACGTGCCATTGACAGTATTAAAGTGAAGATTTAATTTTTCATATCCCCATAAATCGCCGATGGTGATATCGCCGATACGATTCGAACAAGCGTATTGACATGACAAACAACTTTCGCGGATGATGTTTCCACCCGTAAAAGCAGGCATATAAAATTCTTGTGATTTACCAATGTTCACGGTACGGCCACGACTGTCGGTAAACGCCATCGTAAATCGTGGCCAACCGTGTTTTTTGCTTCTAAAATCAAACTCGACAATGGTGGTCTTATACCGTTTTTCTAAGTAATGGATAAACTGATCAAATAACCGTTGGCTGGGAACACCGTGGCAAATTAAGTCCATAGTCGTTAGCTTTTCGTGACGGCTCCCGACGACCGCATACAATGCGGCTACTTGGCATGGCGTACCCGTGAAGAGTACAGCTTGTCCGTTTGCCAATCGTTTCTTGACGTCGCGGTAGATAAGCCCTACATCGCTTTGCAAATATTTCGATTTGCGAATTTTCAAAACGGCTTCTTCTTTGTCTGTGCATATATGGACAGCGTTTAAATTGCCATCCCAAACACAACCGCACACGGCACCGCCATTTTCCAAAAAATAGTGTGCCAACGCAGAAAACACACCGCCCGAACTGCTTTTGTACGCGATTTGTTTGTTTCGATGAGAGGCGGCAAAAGCTTTCAGCGGCGCATCACTTTCGTTTGTGTTGACTTGTTGACACACCTTTAGGCATAGGTTGCACTCGATGCAGACCGAGGGATCGATATTAGGATAGGAAAATCCGTATTCATCTGCCTGCATCAAGATGGCATCTCGCGGACACACATTTGTGCACGCCCCGCAGCCACAGCAATTGGCTTTATCGTTATTCGAGTATATAGTCATACGGCTCCGCTCCCTTCAAGTGCATTTTTGAGATAATCCAATGACTCCTTGATTCTCAATTGCTTGAAATGGTTTACGGCATCGTAGTCAATGTGGGGTAAGGTGTTCATATCTTGAATATCGATAATACAGCGATCGGAAAGATTGAATTGCTGTAACATACCTGTCAAGCGAGAGTTGGTAGAGGTGGCGCTATTTTCCAAGTAGTCGATATAAAATTCTTTTTCAAATATAGTAGAGAAACAAATGCCGTGGAAACTGTTGGTAACAACATAATCGGCATGTTCGATATATCCCAACCATTCGTGAGGCCCGATCGGATAACGGCGTTTGCCGTTTTTGGCACAAACCCAGTTGTTCAGTACTTTGATTATTTTAAGGCCGCGTTTTTTTGCCAGTTTCTGGGCAAAGTCATCTAATCGTTTGCACTCTTGTCTCAGGTATACGTACACGTATCCTTTTGTCTTGGGTGCTTCACTTAATGCGTGATATTCTTCCTTTGATAACAAGAGTGAAGGATCCAATACCCAAATCGGTATTTTGTTTGTGAGTTCGGCCACGATGTCTACGCCGTTGGGTTCACGGACCGATACAGCAGAAAACTGTGAAATGAGCTCGCCGATCTTTTCACGCTTATCTTCTGGTACACTTTTTTGGCCGAAACTTGCAGCATACGCAATTTTTTTCGAGTTATCTTTCACAAAATCAAGGAAGTATGTATCGTCCACTTGAGGGCTGCCAAAATTCCATACTTGATCGCTGCCCACAACAAATTTGTCATATACTTCGTTTAAAGCGGGTAATGCTTCTTTTAAGTAGGGGTGTGAGGCAAAGTCCCGATAGTATGTTTTAAAGAATTCCTCAAACTTTCTCATCTTAAAAGGGTGCGCTACAATAGCGGCGGTCCATTTAATGAGCTTTTTGGGCGTCCAGCCGCGAATCGGTTTGGTAAACACGTCTTTGCCGACGAGCGGTTTGCCGTAGCGTGTTTTGGTATAATTGATAATAGACGCTTCATACCCCTCAAAAGAGGAAATGGTTTTTTGAAGGGCCCAGGCTTGCAATACGGATCCGCCGTTACAAGAATAAGAAAATGTTAAGATGCCGACCTTCTTTTGCATATTTATCAAGTCCTTTCACAGATACGATATTGTTTTATTTGTGTAGCAACACCACTATTACAGGGCGTAAGAACAAGCATGAAAACTACTATAAGAATAAAAGATGAAAGTTTTTTTCATTATTAATTACATTTTTTATGATATCATACTAAAGAACAACTGTCAATGTATTTAGTGCAAGCACAAATTCAAAAACTATACAGTATAAATATCCTCAAATTACAGATAATAACAACACAATTTGTAATTTAAGGAGAGATGTATATATGAAAGCAACAGGAATAGTTCGTAGAATAGATGCTGGTGTTATAATAACACCAAGGCCTATAAAACCGCATAAATACTGGGTTTTCGCTAATTTTTCTCCATTTCAATTTGCAAAAAATCCCGTTTTAATCGGTTTTTCGATCAAAAAGCGAGGTGTAGCTTACATATTGTGATGCCGGATGAACAATAATGTTCATCCGGCTTTTTATAACTAAAATATAATATCCGGAGTATAATATCCCTTAATCAAACAGCAGTTCCCTTAAAAGCTCAAAATATTTAAGGGAATAATTTTAATTAATTGTTGACTATTCCCTTATAAGTGGATATAATATAAGGGAAAGAAAAGGAGGCAAAGGGAATGCGATCTTTTAATTACTCTGTTATTAAGAATCAGAAATGGGATTCTGAGATTTTAGGACTTATCGCTGCAATATATAAAGAGGCAGGAAAGCAAGAGCTTTATCTCAAACAACGTCCGGAAGAATTAGAAAAGTTGGTTGATATTGCAAAAATTCAAAGTACCGAAGCATCCAATGCGATTGAGGGTATCGTTACCACTAATACTCGTATTAAGCAATTGGTGGAAGAAAAAACCATACCTAAAAACCGTGATGAGCAGGAAATAGCCGGCTATCGTGATGTGCTTTCGATTATTCATGAAAGTTTTGATGCGATATCTTTGTCCCGTAATTATATACTTCAGCTTCACAAGATCATGTATAGCCATATGAACAACCCTATGGCAGGGCAAACAAAGAATGTACAGAATTATATTAGTGCAACTTACCCTGACGGACATACAGAGGTTTTGTTTACGCCTCTTGCTCCGTTTGAAACACCGGAAGCATTAGATAAAATCTGCGATGAATACAATCGTGTTATCGGGAATATGGAATTGGAGCCTTTAATTGCGATTCCAATTTTTATTCACGACTTTCTTTGTATTCACCCCTTTAATGATGGTAACGGAAGAATGAGCCGTTTGCTCACAACTTTACTCTTATACAGAAGTGGATTTTATGTAGGTAAGTATATTTCCTTAGAAGCAAAGATTGCCAAGAATAAAGATTTATATTACGATGCACTCGGTCGTTCACAGCATGGATGGCATGAAGGAACTGAAGATACTGTTCCGTTTATAAAGTATTTGCTCGGAACTATTCTTGCAGCATACAAAGACTTTGGAGATCGATTTGCTATTGTCGAGGAGAAACTCCCTGCCGTTGAGATGGTTCGCAAAGCCACTATGAATAAAATCGGACGCTTTAATAAGCAAGATATACGTGAACTGTGCCCGACGCTTAGCCTTAGTTCTGTAGAAGGTGCTCTACGTAAAATGGTAGCATTCGGCGAACTGAAACGTGAGGGCAAAGGAAAGTCAACTTGTTATATCAGATTGAAATAGCTGACATTTAATGTATGATCGTTTGAACTATGATTTTTCATAAAGTGTAGAACAAATCGGTTTAATTCTTGGAATTATTATAGTTTTATTATCAGGTGGAGGTTTAGTTATGGGTTTTAAATCAATAAATGTCGAATTAACAAAAGAGCATTTTGAACGTGCTATTAAAGGTTCACCTAGAGAAGCAATTAAAGAGTTATTGTGGAATGCATGTGATGCTGATGCAAAAAACATTGATGTATCTTTCGTTTTCGATGGCTTGTTCGGTGCAGAAATGGTATCGGATATCTATATCAAAGATGATGGTCATGGCATCGCATATGATCGGGCTGAAGAGTATTTTGGCAAATATGGTCGTTCACAAAAAACATATGCTGATAAAAGTCCTAATGGACGTGTATATCACGGAAAGCTTGGTCAAGGGCGTTATAAAAGTTTGGCTGCGGGAAATTTTGTGGACTGGGAAACGGTTTTTGTATCGGAGGACAAGAACCTTTATACATATCAAATTCAAATTAATTCCGGCTCTAGAATGGATATAAGTATAAGCGATTCACCAAAGAAGGTTACCGATTGTGTTACGGGAACTACGGTACATATTCATGGTGTGCCAGAGGAACAAGTACATTCTGTAACAAAATTAGCGGAAAACAACGATATTATTCCCGAACTTTTATCGACATTTGCCCCATATTTGATGGCTTACAGTGATGTAACTATAAAATACAATGGAGTTGTTGTTGATCCAACTCAACAAATTAAAACACAGGTGGAAAAGGAACTTTCTTATCAAGAAGAAGGTAAGCCAGAAATAAAAGCTAGAGTAGTAGCGATTCAGTGGAAACAATCTCAGTTTAGCAAACTTTACATCTGTGGAAGCTCGGGTGTGGTGTATGCAGAGGAAGAATATTCTCCACTAAAAAAAGCTGCAATTTCTGTGTATATAATGAGCGATCATTTTGAAAATATGCATCGCGAAAACACTCTTGGTTTTGGCTTGGCAGATCCGGCATATGCATGTTTCATTGATGAAGCAAAAAAATTCGCCAAAGAACTCGCACAAGAACAAGAGTCAGCTATTGCTGCAGATGAAATACTTCGATTAAAAGAAGAGGGATTGTATCCATATGAAGGTGAGCCAGAAGATGAAGTAAACAAGGCCGAGAGAAGTGTTTTTGACGTTTTTGCGGTTCAAATTAATCGCGCTGTTCCTCAGTTGAAAACTTCTCATAAAGATACAAAGAAATTAACATATAGATTAGTGAAAGAAGCGATTAAAACAAATCCTTCTAGCATCAAAACTATTCTAAGTGAAGTTTTTAATTTAACTCAAAAACAGCAAGATGATTTGGCAGAACTTTTGACTCATACTCATCTTCCGGAAATAATTGATGTAGCAAAGACTGTTGGAGATAGGCTTACATTTATATATTTACTCGAACAAATGGTATACAATGATGCTGTTGGTAAACCGATTAAGGAACGCTCGCAATTTCACAAAATATTGCTCAAAGAACTCTGGGTGTTTGGCGAGAAATATGCGTTGGGAACATCAGACCAATCACTGCGGAACTTGCTCTATGCGCATATCCAGTGTCTTGGTCGTGATGAGATGATTCCAGATATTCCGCCTGAGGCAACAGAAGATTTAACAAGAATCCCAGATATATGCCTTTTCCAACAAATTTGTCCAGGATACGAACAATTTGAACATTTGGTAATAGAGCTAAAGAGACCGACTTTAACACTTACCAAGAGGGAACTTGATCAAATAGAAGATTATGCTATGAAGGTTTCGACGAATTCAATGTTTGATAAAGCATCAACAAAATGGCACTTCATTTTACTGGGGCAAGATTTCGACTCATATGTTGATATGAAATTGAAGAACAGAACTGATGGAGTCGGTAACCTTTACAATTCGGAAGATGGAAGTGTTGCTATATCGGTATTAAA
>JAZRNY010000028.1:0-58846 GCA_045648445.1 Acutalibacteraceae bacterium | reverse complement strand
TGATTACTTAATTTCAATAAGAATCGTCGGGTCCTTTTTTGTTTGTCGTTGTTTAATTTTCAAGGTCCGTTCTGCTCACCGTTTTCGGTGGACAGCTTATATATATTACCACAACCAAAACTTAATGTCAAGAACTTTTTTATCTTTTTTTAAGTTTTTTCGCGGTATTTTTTACTGCCGTTTTGCGACAGCCATATTGTTATACTACATTTATCCTTTCTTGTCAACACTTTTTTGAAAAATTTTTTAAAGTTTTTTCATCATACTCCTCCAATCCCCTAAGTTTTGCTAAAATTCGCTTTTCATTACGCGATACTTGTACCTGAGACATATTAAGAATTTTAGCAGTTTCGCTTTGTGTTCTATACATAAAGTACCGCAATTTAATCAGCGTTTGTTCTTCAGAACTCAGTTCCTTTAATAAAGTGTGGACGTAAATTCTGTTATTTATTCGTTCTTCTTCGCTTTCAACCGGCAAATCGTGTTGTCCTTCACCATCATCTTGATAGGTCAACGACTCTATAGGTCTGAGAACACAAATGGCATCGTTTACTTCTTCCCTATCTACACCGAGCAGATCCGCAATTTCGCTGACCGTTGGTTCTCTGCCGTTTTGCTTTTCTAAATTTTCACGCGCTTTTGCCACTTTAAAAGATAATTCTTTAAGCGACCTAGAAACCTTTATAGCGCCGGTATCCCGAAAAACCCTTTTAATTTCTCCTATAATAGTCGGCACGGCATAGGTTGAAAACATAAGTCCTCTGGTTTCATCATATCCTTTTGCGGCTTTTATAAGACCGATACAACCTATTTGGTATAAATCGTCGTATTCAATTCCTCTGCCTATAAACTTTCCCGCACAAGCACGTACCAGTCCATAATTATCATTTATAAGTTTTTCAACGTCAGGCATTATTTTTTACCCTGAGTTCCAGTTTTTTTGTAAGTGCTACAGTAGTACCGCTTCCCACCTTTGAGCGAACCTTTATATCATCGGTAAAACTTTGCATAACTGCAAATCCCAAACCTGCCCTTTCGCCACCAACAGTAGTAAACAACGGTTCCATAGCCTGATTTATGTCACTTATTCCGCAACCCTTGTCCTTTATTTTTATTTTCACAACCGAATAAGGATATATTTCTACGGTTATGTAAATTTTGCCTATGGTATTTTTATAGGCATGAACAATACAGTTGGTCACGGCTTCCGAAACGGCGGTTTTTATGTCACCCAGTTCTTCAAGTGTTGGATCAAGTTGTGTAACAAACGCCGATACTGCGGCGCGCGCAAAATATTCGTTTGTAGAACACGAATCCATAGTAAGAGTAAATTTATTGATTGGTTTCAACTTTAAAACCTCCTATATCAAATTTTGCTAATCTGCTTATTCCCGCCAATTTCATAACCTTTGCTATTTGCGGAGATGCTCCGGTTATGTGAAGTTCTGCGCCTGTTCTGCTTAGATTTCTATAGCGTCCCATAACAAGTCCTATTCCCGAACTGTCCATAAAGGTTACACCCGAAAAATCAAGCACCAAAAGTGACGGAATATTCATTTCAATAGCATTGTCAATTTCTTCACGCATTTCTCTTGCGCTGTGATGGTCCAGTTCGCCGCCAAGGTAGGCGGTAACGACCTCGCCTTTTACGCTGAGTTTTACTGACATTTTTATACCTCCTTAAATTAAAAGTTCTTTATAATTCTAGCATAGACAAAATAAAAAACCTGCCGAAGCAGGTCTAAAGAATTTTGTCTTTTTTTGAATAATGTTATATATATAAGTAGAACTCTCCCGAAAGAGAGTTCTTACTTTTTAAAATTTAATACCAACCAACATAAGTTTTAATGTTGCAAGGTCTACTGCATTAATCAAAGAGTCGTTATTAACATCTGCAGCAAAGACGCCAACTTCAGAAAGTTCCATAAGACCGGCAAGGTAAAGTTTCATTATCGCAAGATCAACTGCATCAACAAAGCCACTGCCGTTAATGTCACCGACGATATATTCAGGAATTTTTTGAGTTTTAATTATCAACGCCTCGCTCTTTTCACTTACGTATGAAGTATAAGTTTCGGCAACACGCTGATAAAGTACGTACTGCGTATCCTCTTCAAGTCCGTCAAATATTGCTTCACTTTTCCAGTTTATACCATCTATGCTATACTCATAACCCTCGGTTGCCACTAAAACAATTTTATAATATGAAACGCTTTCAACAGTCGGCTTTTGAGGAGCCATAACGGTAGTTTTAGGTGTTAATACAATTAAAGGCTCACTGCTACAACTTACGTAAACGGTATCACTTTCTGCAACTCTTTGGAAGAATGTATAGTGCCTGTTTGGCAAAAGATTATTAAATGTACTTTCTTTCTGCCAATTTATTCCATCTATACTATACTCATATCCTTCAATATGAACAAGTGTCACACTTTCAAAGGTAACATTAGCGGTTTTGGGCGAATCCGGAATTGGATAAGAATATTTTATGGTAGTAACTTTGGTACCACTACTCGTTTCCCCTGCAAAATTTGTTTCAGTTGCTTTTATACGAGCATAAACTATATATTCAGTATTTGGCGTAAGATTTTCAAAAACATTGCTATCCTGCCATAAAACAAGGTCCATACTGTATTCAACGCCCTGAGTTTTTACCACAGTAATACTATCCGGAGTGATTTTGCTGATTATTGGAGCATTAGCGACGTTCGGCAATAGTTTAGTAACTTCAGTCTGCACACTTATTTCACCAACTACGCCTTCCTTACCTTTAACCGTAAGTGTTAATATCTTACCATAATCCTCAACCTTTATATCGTAAAATTTTCCTACGCTAACAAGCGTTGAATCAATCTTCCATTCATAAGTAAGAGAATTTTGCGAACAGTTTACGCCACTTAATTCAGCAAATACTCTCCCCCCCACTACCGCTTCACCGTCAATTTTAACACTGCCGTCAAGAATTATTGGAGTAGAATCGACAACAGTCACAGTTAATGTTCTGGAAATAACCTGTACATCATCGACCGCAAACGACACTTTAAGAGTATTTTCACCATTTTTCAAAGTGCTTAAATATTCTTTTGTAATGGTTACGGAATTTTCTATAACGATATAATCCCTACCCTCAATCAAACCATCAATTCCGGCAAAATACTCAGCCTCGGCTATTATCTCAAAGGTTATATCATTAGCGTAAAATTTATCAAATTCAGTAGAATTCAACGAAATTTCGGGATTATGAATAATTTCTTCAGGGTCAGACAAGAAGACATCATTGTTTATATCAAATAGAGTTACTGTTTCAGTATTGTTAAGTATAAAAGGATCATTTTGAGAACTTATGACAACCGTAACGCTTTTATCCGATTCATTCATTATAGAGTCAAGTTCTATAACATACTGTTGAGTAGCATTTGGAACTATTGCTTCAAGTGTTATATCACTTAGTTTTCTACCATTAACATTAGGCGCATATAGTTCTATCCGTGCAGAAGAAGAAATATTACCGTTATTGGTTATGGCCAAAATAATATAGTTCTTTTCGCCAATAATTTTTTGCTCAGCAACAATTTCGAAGTCAGCATATCCCAAAACAATGGCAATACTGTTGTCAGAAACAGATGTGTCGGTATTAAGAGATTTCGGCAACACCTCAAGCCTATAATTACCTTGCACTATGATTTCCGGCAAAGACACAACAACATTAAAGACTTTAGTATCTCCCGATTTGATTTGTTCGTTGTATTCCGAAGTATATAAAAGTTCATCGTTTATACCATACAAATTAACCGTAAATGCATCTACGTTATCGGTACCCTTGTTAGATAAAGTAAGTGCCATATTAAGCGAAGATGAAGGTTTAATAACATCAATATCAAAATCTGCCGCCTCTACAGAAATATCGGTAAAAAATTCTACCTGAGTACTTCTTAGATTAGTTACAGTTTCAATATTTTCACCAGATACTTGAGCAAAAACTTCGGTAAATACAATTATCAATTCCCCTTCTTCAAACGCAACTGAGTAATTACCCATTGCTCCATCAGAATCAGTAAGACGCACGGGAGAAGTAAGACATCCGATTTCGTCTATATAAACACCGTAAATATCACTGGTGCCTTCCTTGTTAGTATTGCTCATAACGAAGGTGAGCATAGTCTTATTTGCGCCAAGCGAAACGACCTGATAATTTACGCTACCAAAAACATTTTCAGGAAGCAACGCTATAGGTTTTTGTCCCAATTTGGTAACCATATAAATTTTACCGTTGTTATACCAAGTTAAAGCATTTTTACCATTAACTACAACAGCTTGTGGATTAGCAATTAAGCCACCGTCAAGTTCAATGGCATTACCGCTTTGATCGCAAAGTACTAAAATTTGGTCATCCTTGGTTTCACCGTTTCCATCGGCATCTACAATATAAACCATATAAGAGACGCCGTCTAAATTAATGGTGATAACATCTGAAACCGTATTTTGATTACTTGTCTGCGTTACGGGAATACTCCAACGCTTACCATCAAAATCGGAATAACAAATATTATTATCGGTAATGTTTCCGTCAATTCCTATGGAACTTGACTCTATCCAAGTAATTCTTATTTTTCCGTCAATTTCATTTATGGTAGGCAAAACTTCAATAACATCGTTATCTGTTATGCAAACAGGATTATTAAATTCGAAACCGTCAAATACAGCAACACATGCTTCAACCTTTCCTATCATTGAAGTTATATCATCTTCAGCAAGGTCAACTGTCTCAATATTTGAATTTTGATTAACCATTTCAGTATATACAACGTAAATCTTTTCGCCATCACAATACAAATCAAATTCACAGTCAAAGGTACCGTTATCTGCAACGGCTTTTGGCTGAGACCAAACACCGTCTTCGTATATCGAGTAATAAAGCATTTGGAAATTAGATGCATCACGCTGACTGTTATCGTCAAGCCATACCATAACGGTAGTATCACCGCAGGAAACTATTTTAGGAGCAACGTTATCGTAAATACCTGTCTGCAAATAATCTCCGCTTTGCCACGGACTTCGATTATTTAAATAAGTTCTATCGTTAAATGTGTATGAATTTGGGTCTTGCTGCGCCTCGTAAATTCCCTTTGAAAGCATTCTCATCATATAGGTTTGAGACTTAGACCAATTATATATATCACCTGAAGCAATAATCTTTTTGCCTGACCAAAGTCCCCACATCACCGACCATTTTGCTCCGAATTCACCGCTTATGTACACATGTTCAAATTCCAGATTGGGAATAATACCAAGCCTAAAACCGATTTTGCCGGTTCCGTAAAGACTTGCCGAACCTATTCCCCACAGCAAATACGCTCCACCCTCAAGTGTAAGTTTATCTTCCATGGAAAAGTTCAAATCTTCTACGCCAAAACCTTGTTCAGGTTCAAAACGGCTAATCTTAATGTCCAAAGTTGCTTCTCCGGATACTTCGGCTTTAAAGAATACTCCTACAACTCCGTAAAAACTTGCCTGTGCATTAAAGGAAATCTTAGCGGCCACACCAACTTTTACATAACTGGTTTTCACATAGTATTCTCCGTTGCCGAGATACTCAATTTCTATATATCCGCATACGTTATATTCAATTTTATTTTTAGGCTCTTTTTTAGTTTTCATTGCATCATCAACCATTTTTTGAAGGGCTGTCATAGATGCTTTTTTATCGTCTTTCTTTTCAAAAAACTCTCCTATATCAAGGTTGATACCTATGCGAATAGTTCTATCCTTTACAATGGTATAAAAGGTTTCATCCTCGGTTGGAGTAAAGGTTAACGGGATTTTATAATTGCCCATACTGCCAAAAGCAAATGAAAATTCAAGATTTGCAAGTTCATTTAAAATTTGACTTTCAGAAACGTTTGCCAACTTAATAACATCCATATTTATGGCAGATGCAACAAAATTTCCATCAGACGTATACATTTTAGCAAATACCGTTTCTCCCTCTTCAAAGGAGTTTGCTTTTACCGAGAAAGTACAATTTTTATTGTTCGTTTTTACAGTAGATATTAAACGATTTCCCTGATATAGTTCATATTTTAAGATTTTATATTTTGAATAACCGTTTACCGCAATTTCTAAATTTTCATTAGTACTGCAATTAACCACTTTAACAGAGGTTGCAACAGAGTCGCCGCCCACACTTACACCTTTAACAACACTGGGACGGTCGCTAAGTTCAATAATATCCATTACCTGAGTGCTACTTGCCTTAAAAGAAGTATCGGTAAATGAATTATGATCAGAGCAAGAAACCGTAAGAACCTGATTGATCAGCGGTTTTATAAAGTACGCCATACCGTCCTTATTAGTAGACTGTACTTCTTCTCCCAAAGTAACTACCGCATTTTCAAGAGGTATGTTGTTTTTGTCCACAACCTTAATTATGTAAACGTTTGTACCGTTAAAGTTTTCTTTTGCTATTACGTTATAAGGAATTGCAGTATAGCCGTTCCATAAGCCGTTCTTTATTGCCGTACTCCAACCGTTATAGTTATCATAATAATAAACGTATTTATTTTCGGTAGTACCTAATGCATTAGCGCCAAGCACGGCAGGCTGACCGCGGAAATAAATCTGAGTAAGTACATTACAACCGACAAAGGCATTCTTACCAATAGCGGTAACGTTACCACCAATCGTTACCAAGTCAAGATTTTCGCATCCATAAAAAGCATTATCTTTAATGTCGGTTATATTGTCGGAAATCACAACGCCAGTAAGTCCCGTACAGCCGTAGAATGCGCCTTCTTCAATTTTTGTAACAGTTTCAGGAAGTCTGAACGATTTAAGAGATGAACAACCCGAAAAAGCATAACTTCCTATGCGAGTTATACTGTAACCATAATCAATATATGTTAAATTACTACAATTTTCAAAAGCATATGCACCTAGACTCGTTATACGCGCATCTATATAGACTATTTCAACACTTTGCGCATATTGACTCCAAGGTGTATTTCCACTTGTGTAATCGGGAATATTTCCACTTCCTCTGAAAATAAGGGTTCCGTCAGTATAAAGTGTCCAACTTACTTTATCGTTGCAGTTTCCGCTAAGTATTTTGGCATTTTCGTAATAAATAACGTCAATAACCAAATCCTCGTTTAAAATATTACCTTCAACCTTTTCCTGCGACGCGGAGAATCCCAAAATTTCGGGAGATTCTATACTATAAGTTTCTCCCTCTTTCAATATTTGGAAAACCGAATCTAAAGATTTTTCACCATCAGAATAAAGATAATTTACTGTTAAGTAAAGCACTTGTGCGGCAGGGCGGCAAATCAGGACTTTTTTATTCTTTGTATAAAGCACACCGCTTAAAGAACAATAATTTTCATTGTCCTCTGCCACTTCAATACGTTTAAGAGAAGTACATCCGTCAAATACGTTTTCTCCGATGTTTGTAATACCGCTTGGAATGTTGATTTCGGTAATGGCTGAACAACCGTTGAATGCGCTATCACCTATTGCAGTAACAGGAAATTCGTCGATAGTTTCGGCGATAGTTATTTTACCGCTTAAATTCTTATCACATCCCGTAACTGTAGCCTTGCCATCGGATATCTGATATGTAAAATTATCATTACTGTAAATATAATGCCAATCCGCATTATGAAGTTCTGTATTATTGGCACCTATATTTATTTTATTTTTATCAGCCAGAGTACCGGGGTACCATACGTCAACAAGTGTAGAACAATTGCCAAAGGCATATTCGTCTATTTCAACCACACTCAGTGGTATATTTATCTCCTGTAAAGAACGGCACTGATAAAATGCAAAAGCACCAATATTCGTTATATCGTTTGGAAGAGTAACTTTCTTAAGTTTCTGACTGTTAAAGAACGTATAGTCTCCAATAGATGTAACACCATTTGGTATTACAAACTCTTCCAGCGAATTGCAGGCATAAAAAGCCGATTGACCAATGGAAGTAACGGTATCCGGAAGCACTATTTTTTCAGCAGAACTGCAACCGTAAAAAGCGTAATCACCGATAGAGGTAACAGGCCCTAAAATTTTTATTTCAGTTGCCGATTCACAACTTTCAAATGCACAGTTTCCTATAGTGGTAACCGTTCGAGGAATTATAATTTCAGTCAGTCCGCCACACTCTCTGAATGCACCGCTATTTATAGCAGTAATACCACCGGGTATATTCACATTGGTTAAGGATTTACAACCAAAAAATGCATCACTGCCAATATAAGTGACACTATCGGGAATATTAATTGAACTCAAAGAACCGCAAGCACGGAAAGCGGAATCCCCTATATACGTTGCATCGCTTGTTAAGTTAATATTATTTAATAATTTGCAATAGTAAAACGCATATCTGGATATACTTTTTATACCATTGTCAGCCGTAACCTCAGATAATACCTGACAACCATAAAATGCAGAATCCCCGATAGAGTCAATAGGTCCCTCTATATTAACTTTTGCTAAGGAACGGCAGTTATAGAAAGCAAAACCAGCGATTTTTGTAACGTTTTCAGGAATGTTAATTTCCGTTAATGAAATACAATTATAAAATATATTTTGGGGAATTGCGGTGACACCATTTGGTATGTTAATGCGTTCAAGAGACGTACAACTTTCAAAGCAACCTGAGCCAATAGATGTAACACCATCGGGTATTTTTACTTCTGTTAAAGAACTGCAACCCCAAAATACAACACTGCCTATTTCAGTCAGACTATCGGGTAAGGTAACACTCTTTAAATTTTCGCATTTGTAAAATGCATAATTACCAACAGTTGTAACGCCTTCACAAATAATAACCTCGGCAATTTCTTTGCCCCACGGAGCTGAGGTAGAACTGTAGTTTACCGTATATCCCTTACCCTCGATTAAAAGAAGGGTATCAATCAACGTCCAAGTACATTTTCCTGTGGTACCCGAAAGAACACGAATAGAAGAACATACGTCACATTTGTTATCTTTTTCACTACTATAAGTATGGCTTACGCAACCGTTATAATGCCAATTAGCAGAAAGTAATTTATCATTATAATTACCTATAGCAATATTGTTTTTATCACTTGCGCTACCAACGTACCATATATCTTTAAGCGATTTACAACTTAGGAAAGCAGCTTCGCATACTTCGGTTATTTTATTTTGTATTATAACTTCGGTAAGTGAAGTACATGCCACAAATGTTTCAGCGGGAATTTTGGTAATAGCAGCAGGAATAGTGATTTTTTTAAGAGAAGTACATCCCGAAAAACAACCATTTCCCATTGAAGTAAGTTTTTGTGGCATAACCACATTAGTTAGGCTTGAACAATTATTGAATGCCCAATGATCGATAGAAGTAACACTATCCGGGATAACTACAGTTCTAAGCGCAGTACATTCGTCAAACGAAGCATAACCGATATGTGTCAAACCTTTTGGAAGAATCACCATTTCCAATGCTGAGCAACATTCAAATACCCAATCTCCCATAGTTTTAACACTATCGGGAATTGTAATGTTCTTCAAAGATGTGCAGTCATAAAAAGCCGCTTCACCAATATTTTCCACACTATCAGCGATTTCTACTTCTGTTAAAGAGTTCATATTACAAAACGTTCTGTTTCCTATGGAAGTAACGCCCTTATTTATTACGATTTTAGTTATATTCGTTCCCCAAGGTGTCTTTTCGGCAAGATAATAATCCTTCATTCTTCCAAAACCGCTTATAACAAGGGTAGTACCATTTAACGTCCAGGTGCAATCCCCCGTCACACCCGAAACCACACGTTCAGCACCGCAAATACTGCAAATTGTATCCCAAGAATTAATATAATTATGCTCACCTGTTGCCAAAATTACCGTATTTTCATTTCGTATTAAATTACAACCAACACACTCCTCGTGCTTATAACCATCTTCTACACAGGTTTCCGCCTTATCTAGAACCCACTGAAATACGTGAGACTCGGTAACAGTTCGCGTCCAATCACAATTATCACAAGTATCATCACAGTTGCCCGAATAACTATGATTTACACAGGAATTATAATGCCAGGTAGCAGACAACAAATAACTATTTCCGCTTGTAGAAATCTGCATGTTTTCTTTATCGGCAACGGTTCCCTCGTACCTTACGTCAGTAAGATTCTTACAACCGTAAAAAGCAGAACTTTGTATTTCTTTCAAACTCTTTGGTATTGAGATTTTAGTCAGATTTTCACAATTATAAAAAGCATTTGAATATATAGTTTCTACCCCTACAGGAAGTTCAAAAACATTAGCAATACCTGCAGGATATAATCTGAGAATTGTGCATTCATTATTATATAAAACCCCATTTATAGAAGTGAAAAAAGAATTGTTTTCAGAAACGGAAATATTAACAAGTTTTTCACATCCGATAAAAGCTGTATTTGAAATCGTTTCCAATTTCTCTCCGATATGTATACTGCTTAAATTTTTCCAATTGTAAAAAGCATTATTTTTTATTTCAGTAACGGTATCGGGAATCACCAAATCGGTTATAAGTTCATTATTAATATAAAGATTTTCGGCATAATAAAGAGGGTTAGCGCCATAATCAGCAAACGAAATGTTACACCATGACTGAATATTTTTTATGCTTACTTTATTTAAAGATGAGCAACCGCTAAATGCAAGTGAGCCTATACTTGTCACACTACTCGGAATTGCTATATTTTCAAGGGATGCGCACTGAAAAAACGCATACGCCCCTATTGTTTCAACACCCTCGGACATATTTGCGTATTTTAATTTGCTACATGAGTAAAACGCAGAATTCCCTATACTCTTTACACTTTCAGATATATTAACAGACACTAAATTATAGCAATTATAAAAAGCGCAAGCGTCTATACTTGTTACACCTTCAGGTATATTAATACTATTTAACCACTTAACACCGGCAAAACTGTAACTTTTAATAGCGGTAACACCGTCAGGTATTTCAATATCGGTAGTCTCTACTCCAGCAACATACAAACTTTGCGCATAATACAGTGGGTTTGACTGACTTGAGACAAATTCAATATTAAACCACGAAGACATATCATCGATATACACGCTTTTCAAATTACTGCAATTTGAAAATGCACCTGAACCAATATATGTAACCTCATCTGACAAGGTCACAGTTTCCAAACGCATACTCGAAAAAGCAGATGCCGGAACCTTTTCGCAATTTAAAACTATATTTTTAAGGCTATATGGTATTTCATAAGAGCCGCATGTATACGTTTTATCGTCAATTCCTTGAGAGCCAAAAAGATAACCTAAAACCGCACTCTGTCCATTTGCATTTTTAGAAGCGCCAACAAATGGCAAAGTAAGACTTTCGAGAGATGTGCATAATCTAAATGCTCCTGACGCAATGCTTTCAACCGTATTGGGAATAATTATTTCGGTTATACATTCACTGTCTGAAAAACCAACACCGATATTGGTAACACCCGACGGAATAGTTAACTTGGACAAGAGCGTCCCGTTTACATATAAGTTTTCTGCAAAATACATTGGATGACACGTAGGATACTCATCATATCTGCTAAATGTTGCACTACACCAAGAAGCTATATCCGAAATGTAAACGTTATCTAATTTAGTACATCCTGAAAAAGCCAGAGTACCAAAGCTTTTTAAACTTTTGGGAATAGTAATATTAACAAGACCCGTACAGTTCTTAAAAGCACTGTCACTTACATAAGTAATACCTTCGGGTATAATTAAGTGAGTAATGTTTCTACAAGAGGCAAAAGCACTGTTACTTATACCTACGACCCTATAGTTACCGAAACTTGACGGGATCGTAACTGTACCGGAAATAGAACTATCCACATCAACGATATAAGCCGTTCCGTTTGTAGAAGTATTGTATGTATAATACCCGCTTGTTTCTGCCTTTGAAGGCAGAGAAATAATAGGTAAAGTTGAAACAATGAGCGCAAATACCAATATAAATGATAAAAACTTTTTAAAACTCATAAATAATTTCCCCTTTTTTAACAATATTAACAAAACTTTTTAACTAATCATAGTAATTATATCATATTATCAATAAGTTTGCAACTAAGCGGTCAGCAAACAAAAAACGGACTCCGTAGAGTCCGTTTTGATTACATATTTTTAAGTTCTTCAATACTTTGATTAATAAGGGCGATTTTATCTTCTACCTTTTTAAGTTTTTCTTTTTGTTCTTCTAAAACAGCGGCAGGAGCCTTTGCAACGAAGCCCGGATTATTAAGTTTCTTTTCGAAGAAGGTTTTATCTTCGTTTGCTTTCTTTAAGTCTTTTTCAAGACGAGCAAGTTCTGCCGTTACGTCAACAAGTTCATTCATAGGAATAAAGATGTTGGCAACGTCGGTTACAACGCGAACTGCACCCTGCAAATCAAAGTTATCGGCAATTTCAACGTCACTTGCACTTGCAAGTCTAATAAAGAAAGAAATACCTGCGGTAAATACATCCTTTTCGTTTGTAGCAATACAAACCTTTGCTTTACGAGAAGGCGGTACGTTCATTTCGCTTCTTCTGTTTCTGATAGCCTTAATTGCATCCATTACCTTTTCGAAATCTTCTTCCTCTTTGCTAAAGTCAAGAGCATCATTATAGGTAGGCCAAGCGCTTACCATAATGGAGTCACCGCTATGAGGAAGCGACTGCCAAATTTCTTCGGTGATAAATGGCATAAAGGGATGGAGAAGTTTAAGGGTATTAGAAAGAACGTAAACGAGAACGCTTCTTGCGTTATCGGCAGCTTCTCTATCTTCACCGTTTAATCTAGCCTTACAAATTTCAATATACCAGTCGCAATATACATCCCAAATAAAATCGTAAAGTTTTTGAGCGGCAAGACCGAGTTCGTACTTTTCGATATTTTCGGTTATATCTTTAACGAGTTTATTGTATTTTGAAAGTATCCACTTATCTTCAAGAGCAAGACTTTCGGGAAGTGGCTTTTCTTCTTCACTTTCCAAATTCATAAGAAGGAAACGAGCAGCATTCCAAATCTTATTAGCAAAGTTTCTGCAAGATTCAACACGTGAAGGAATATAACGCATATCGTTTCCGGGGCTGTTGCCTGTAACAAGAGAGAAACGAAGCGCATCGGCGCCGTAGTTTTCGATTATTTCAAGGGGGTCAACGCCGTTGCCTAAAGATTTAGACATCTTTCTTCCCTGTTCGTCTCTAACAAGACCGTGGATAAGTACGGTATCGAAAGGTACTTGACCTGTATGCTCAATACCGGAGAACATCATACGCATTACCCAGAAAGGAATAATATCGTAGCCTGTTACAAGGGTATTAGTAGGATAGTAGTGCTTTAAGTCTTCAGCATCATCCGGCCAACCGAGTGTAGAGAAAGGCCAGAGTGCAGAAGAAAACCATGTATCGAGTGTATCGGGGTCTTGCTCAATATTCTTACTGCCACACTTAGCACAGCAACAAGCATCAGTTTTAGAAACTGTGATTTCACCGCAGTCTGCGCAATACCAAGCAGGGATACGGTGTCCCCACCAAAGTTGTCGGGAAATACACCAATCTCTGATGTTTTCGAGCCAATGGAAATATACCTTTTCAAAACGCTGAGGAACAAACTTTGTTTCACCGTTTTTAACTGCGTCAATAGCAGGAATTGCAAGAGGTTTCATTTTAACGAACCATTGTTTTGATACTCTTGGTTCAACTGTAGTCGAACAACGGTAACAAGTACCAACGTTATGGCTATAATCTTCAATTTTTACAAGATTTCCCGAAGCCTCTAAATCCTTAACGATTGCTTTTCTTGCTTCATAACGATCCATACCTGCATAGGCGGGATAATCGTCGGTAATTTTAGCATCGTCGGTCATTACGTTAATAACAGGAAGGTTATGACGAAGACCTACTTCAAAGTCGTTGGGGTCGTGTGCAGGTGTGATTTTAACTACACCTGTACCAAAATCCATTTCAACGTAATCATCGGCAACAACGGGAATTTCTCTGTTTACGAGAGGAAGAATAACGTTTTTGCCAATAAGATTTTTATAGCGTTCATCGTTAGGATTAACTGCAACGGCAGTATCGCCGAGTAATGTTTCGGGACGTGTAGTAGCAAGTTCAAGATAACCGCTGCCGTCAGCCAAAGCATAACGCAGATGCCAAAAATGACCTGCTTGGTCTTCGTATTCAACCTCGGCATCGGAAATAGAGGTTAAACAATGAGGGCACCAGTTAATGATACGCTCACCTCTATAAATAAGGTCTTTTTCGTAAAGGTTTACAAATACTTCTTTAACAGCCTTGTTGCAACCCTCGTCCATAGTAAAACGAAGTCTATCCCAGTCACAAGAAGAACCAAGTTTTTTAAGTTGTTGCACAATTCTTCCGCCGTACTGTTCTTTCCAAGCCCAAGCGCGTTCTAAAAAGCCTTCTCTGCCTAAATCTTCTTTAGTGACGCCTTCTTCTTTCATTTTTGCAACGATTTTTGCTTCGGTTGCAATAGAAGCGTGGTCGGTACCGGGAAGCCACAAAGTATCAAAGCCTTGCATTCTTTTAAAACGGATAAGACTATCCTGCAAGGTGTTATCAAGGGCATGACCCATATGAAGTTGTCCTGTAATGTTTGGAGGAGGAATAACTATAGTATAGGTCTTCTTTCCTTCCTCTCTTTTTGCGTGAAAGTATTTACCGTCAAGCCAAGAAGAATATATTCTATCTTCAACTTCTTTAGGGTTATACTGTTTTGCTAATTCTTTTGCCACAAGAGTTTCCTCCGTATCATAAATAATCAATCTATATTATAATAAACCTTTATTTTAAATTTGTCAAACATTTAATGAATAAAAAGAAAAATATAGGTTAATATAATACTGTCGAAAGCATTCGCGTTTGCACAAGTTTTCGACAGCCGCCTTAATTAAGGCGGCTTTTTTAAATACAAAAAAACGGGACGATGTGGGCATCGTCCCCTACAAATTATCAATAAATCTCTACGGCTACATTGTAGGGGCAAACGTCCTCGGTTGCCCGAAGAGAAAACAATCCTCCCACCGACGTGCGTCGGTCCCCCCTCCTTTGCACAAGGAGGGCTTTGCAAAACACAGGGAACCGTCCCCTGTGTTACTGTGTTATGGAGAACCGTCCCTTTGTGTTCTTGTCTTATAAAAAGTTATCTCTTGCCCCACTTCAAAAAAAGTGGTTTTTTCTACAACTATAGTAAATTCATCATTTTTAACATTTAAATACTTCCATTTTTCGTAGCGATCTTCCTCAGATGTAACTTTTGTTTCTAACACTTTAGCATCATATATATGTGCGCTGTAATCATGAACATCACAGTAATATAAGCTTATCTCAGATCCATTTTTATTAAAACAGATTGTTCCTTTACCTAAGTCATTAATACTTAACGAAATTTCGCCATCATTTGAAACCCATGAAGTGTTTTTTTGAGCACAAGGTCGTGTATAAAAATAATGTTCATATCGTGATGAAAAAACAAAAACAAGAATAATTGCAACAATTATAAGAGTAAATTTTATTGCTGTAAGTGATATTCCTGAAATTAAAAATATTTTTTGTATTCTTTTCATATAATCACCCCAAATAATAACCGCAAAAAAATCTATTTGCATACGTCGATGGAATATCATAACTTATTTCACCATTACATTTTATAAACACAGAAAACACAGGGGACGGTTCTCTGTCTTTCAATCCCTCCTTGTGCGTAATGAGGGCAATCAAAAGGCTTCTCCTTGAGGAGAGGCTCCGTCGAAGACGGTGGTGAGGTGGAAATCTACATCACTACACCTCATCCGAGTTGCTTCGCAACCCACCTTCCCCTCCGAACAAAAGGGGAAGGCTTTGGGCGGTAACAGTTTATTTTCGCGATAACACAGAAGAACCGTCCCCTGTCTTACCCTGTCTTACAGTGGTTTCAAACCGTCACCTATATTTTCAACAAGTTTCCAACTGTTCCTGTTATTAACGGTATAAATCCAAAAACAATTATCCAAATGGCAATTATTGCTAATATTAATTTTAACCATTTTAATTTTTGAGGCAAGAAAAAAATTAAAAATGCTATAGCTATATCAAAGGTCAAAACACATATTGAAGAATAATTATAAAATACATCTGTATCAATTATATATATCGCTTTTAGTGCCCCAATAACAACAAATCCAATAGAAGCTATTACATAAAAAACTATAGCAAGCGACAAAAATATTTTATTTTTCAAAGATTTTCACCACCAAAAACACAGTGAACGGTTCTCTGTGTTACCCTTTTGTTATCTATAACGAAACGAATCGTCAAATTTTGGAATTTATTTTTAAAGAAATAAAAAATATCGGTTTATGCATGATGTTTACTTGTGTGACGTAAGGATTGGGCTATTACCTATTCCCTGTGTTTCGCACCAATTACAACACGGCATCAGCCCGAGAAAACACAAATATATATTTGCAAAACCGAAAGTCCTCCTAAGGTAAGGAGGACTTTTTTCTAATCAAGATCCATTCCGTCTTGCTGACCTGCACCTAGCGGTTTATTGCCTGCGGCGGGAAGGGTTCGGGTTCTGAGTCGGTTTTCGTTTTCTATCATACCCTTTTCGTAAATTTTAACCTCTTCGATTTTTTGGCCTCTCTTTTGAGTCATAACCGCAATACCGCCGTTATCTTTAACGCCCTTTACGGGAACACTAGCGCTGTTTACGATAAGAACTCTGCCGTTAGAAGATTTAAGCACCAAATCTTTTTCTTCGGGCATATAAAGGGCGCAGAAAAGCGGATATTTATCAGAATATGCCTTTATAAGTTTTTTACGATTGGTTTTTGTTTCGTAAGAAGCAAGGGCAACCTTTGAAATTCTGCCGTTTTCGTAAACGAAGAGCATATTGCCCACGTACTTATCCACAACCGTCATATATACGGGATATTCGCCCTCGTCAAAGTCAAGTTTTGCAGGGATATAGTCACCAAGTACGCTTGCTTTAGTATCGGAGAACTCACTTGCATAGGTTTTATAAACCTGTTGCTTATTGGTGAAAAACATAAGTTCAGCCGCATTTGTAGATGCAACCGTTTGGGTGATATAGTCACCCTCTTTACACTTTTGCTCACCGCTCATTCTAAGGGAGAGCGGAGTAATCTTTTTAAAGTAGCCGTCCTTTGTAAAGAAGAAGGTTACGGGAGAATTATCCACTTCCCTTTCGTCTTCGTTTGCTTCGTTTATTTCGTTTGCGTTTATTATCTTAGTGCGTCGGTCAACACCGTACTTCTTAATAACCTCATTGAGTTCATTAACGATAATCTTTTTAACCTTGGATTTGGAGTTTAATATATCCTCCATTTCCTCGATTTCTTTTTCAAGTTTTTCAATATCGTCAAGTCTTTTAAGAATGTATTCACGGTTTAAATGACGAAGTTTGATTTCGGCAACGTATTCGGCCTGAATTTCGTCAATACCGAAACCTATCATTAAGTTTGGCACTACTTCTTTTTCTTCGGCAGTTTCTCTTACGATTTTTATAGCCTTATCAATATCAAGAAGTATCTTGCTTAAACCTTTTAACAAATGAAGTTTATCTTTTGCTTTGGTTAAATTATAAAAAATCTTTCTTCGAACACATTCAGTTCTGAACGCTATCCATTCCTCTAAAATCTCTCTGACGCCCATTACCCTTGGAGAAGCGGCAATAAGGATATTAAAGTTACAAGAAAAAGTATCCTGTAAAGGCGTTAATTTATACATTTTTTTCATAAACTTATCGGGGTCTATACCGCGCTTTAAGTCTACGGTGATTTTAAGACCGTTAAGGTCGGTTTCGTCACGAATATCGTTAATTTCGGTAATTTTTTTAAGTTTAACAAGTTCTATTACCTTTTCAATAATCGCTTCACTTGTGGTTGTTGGTGGAATTTCGGTAATATCAATACAGTTATTCTTTTTATCAAAGGTATAAACGCCCCTAACCTTAAAGCCACCCTTACCAGTTTCGTAAATCTTTTCGATTTCATCTCGGTTATAAAGAAGTTCACCGCCTATGGGGAAATCGGGCGCTAAAAGAGTGTCTGCAATATTTACTTCGTCATCCTTTATAAGCGCAATGGTAGTTTCACAAACTTCCTTTAAATTAAAGGAACAAATAGAACTTGCCATACCTGCGGCAATACCCATATTTGAGTTAACCAGCACCGTTGGAAATGTTACGGGGAAAAGTACCGGTTCTTTCATTGTAGCATCGTAGTTATCTACAAAATCAACGGTATCTTTATCAATATCTGCAAAAAGTTCGCTTGAAATCGGAGCAAGTTTTGCTTCGGTATAACGGGAAGCGGCGTAAGCCATATCACGAGAATAAGCCTTACCGAAAGAACCCTTTGAAGCAACAAATGGGTGAAGCAATGCCTCATAACCTTCGCTAAGACGCACCATTGTTTCGTAAATAGCGGCATCACCGTGAGGGTTTAACTGCATTGTTCTACCAACGATATTGGCGGATTTAATAGTAGAACCGCCAAGCAATCCCATATTATACATTGTATAAAGGAGTTTTCGGTGAGAGGGTTTAAAACCGTCTATTTCGGGAATAGCGCGGGAAACAATAATGCTCATAGCATAGGGCATAAAGTTAGATTTAAGGGTTTCGGTAACCTGTTGTTCAATAACTGTACCTGCACCTGCTATATATGCATTAGCGCCCTTTTTCTTTGGGGTAACTTCCCCTTCTTTCTTTTTTCTTGGAGCCATAGTTGTCTTTTCTCCTAACTAACGTCAACGTCATCCATATAGAGATAGCCGTTTTCACTGATATAATCTTTTCTGCCATTTAAATCGTCACCGAGCAACATATCAAACATTTGTGAAGTAAGTTCTGCATCGGTAGGGCTAATCTTTATAAGGCGTCTTGTTTCGGGATTCATTGTAGTAAGGTTCATCATATCGGGTTGGTTTTCGCCAAGTCCTTTCGAACGCTGAAGATTATACTTTTCGCCATCTATTTTGGTTAAAATTTCGCGTTTTTCGTTTTCGTCATACGCAAAGTAGGTCATATTTTTGGTGTTTATTTCATAAAGCGGAGTTTCGGCTATAAACACTCTGCCTTCGTGAATTAAAGTTGGCATAAGTCGATAAATCATCGTTAAAATAAGGGTTCTTATATGGAAACCGTCAACGTCGGCATCGGTACAAATTATTATTTTACTCCAACGAAGATTTCTTATATCAAATGTAGAAAGGTTTTTATTAGCCTTGGATTTTACTTCAACACCGCAACCCATAACCTTTAAAAGATCGGTAATAATTTCGCTTTTGAAGATTTTATCGTATTCAGCCTTTAGGCAGTTTAATATTTTACCTCTTACGGGCATAATAGCCTGAAACGCAGCGTCACGGGCAAGTTTACAGGAACCGAGAGCAGAATCACCCTCAACTATATAAAGTTCTCTTTCAGCCACGTCTCTGCTTCGGCAGTCAACGAATTTTTGTACTCTGTCGGAAAGAGTGTTACCTGTTGAAAGAGTTTTTTTGATGTTAATTCTTTCCTTTTCACTCTTTTCGCGGCTACGTTTATTAATAAGCACCTGATCAATTATTTTATCGGCTTCAGCCTTATTTTCGATAAAGTAAATTTCAAGTTGATGCTTTAAGAAATCAGCCATTGCCTCATAAATAAATTTATTGGTTATAGCCTTTTTGGTCTGATTTTCGTATGAAGTTTGTGTAGAAAATGAAGAAATACAAATGTTAAGACATTCTTCTACGTCGGAAAAGGAAATTTTACTTTCGTTTTTCTGATATTTGTTTTGCTGTTTAATGTATGTGTCAAGTTGTGTTACAAAGGCATACCTTACCGCTTTTTCGGGTGAACCGCCATGTTCAAGCCAACTTGAGTTATGGTAGTATTCGGTCATTTTGTTGTGGTTTGAAAAAGCAACCGCCACGTTCATTTTAACCTTGTATTCAGGCTTATCGTCGCGGTCTCTTCCCTTTCGCTCACACTTCCAGAACTGAACGGGGGTTAACGCCTTTTCGTCAACAACCTCGTGAAGATAATCTTCGATACCGTTTTTATAACAAAATTCTTTTGTTTCAAATTTATTGCCTACCTGATTTTTAAATATAAATACAAGACCGTCGTTTACTATTGCCTGACGTCGTATAGTATCCTCAAAATATACAGCAGGAATTTTTATGTCGTTAAATACGTCAATGTCGGGTTTCCATTTGGTTTTGGTACCGGTATCTTTGCCTGTATACTCTTCCTTTTTAAGTCCGCCTACATTAAAGCCCTTTTCAAAGTGAAGATTGTATTTATAGCCGTCTCTTTTAATTTCAACGTCCATATACTCACTTGAAAACTGAGTAGCGCAAAGACCAAGACCGTTAAGACCTATAGAATATTCATAACTTCCGCCATCGTTTGTATCATACTTACTACCTGCGTAAAGAGTGCAGTAAAGAAGTTCCCAGTTGAACTTTTCTTCATTTTTATTATAGTCAACGGGCGCGCCTCGTCCAAAGTCCTGTACTTCTATAGAGCCATCTTCAAAACGGGTTACAATAATTTTATTACCGTGACCTTCTCTTGCTTCATCTATAGAGTTAGAGATTATTTCAAAAGCCGAATGTTCGCATCCGTCAAGTCCGTCGGAACCAAAAATAACCGCAGGGCGTTTACGCACCTGATCGGGACCTTTTAACTGCTTTATACTTTCGTTATTGTACTCTGCTTTTTTTACTGCCATTAAAGGTTAACTCCTTTATATATACAAATATTATGCCTATATGGAAATATTATACACCATATGTAGTATAATGTCAATTATGACCTATATTACCAACAAAAAAATAAACCGACAGTCTCGGTTTATTTTTTCTTTCTGTAATGAATTGGTGACATACCTGTTTTTTCTTTAAACAAACGCAAAAAATTAGAATGTGAAGTAAACCCGCATTCGTAACAAATTTCGGTTATCTTTAAATCGGTAGAACAAAGCAACTCTTTGGCGTAATTAATTTTAAGCATATTAAGATATTCGCAATAGGTTACGCCCAGTTCTTTGTGAAAAGTTGTGCTAAAATGACTTGTGTTATAATGGGCGATTTCAGCAAGTTCCGAAAGGCTAGGATTTTCTCTGAAATGCATATGCATATAAAGTATTGCCGCTTGAATCGGTTTTTCAACCAACGGAACAGTATCGGTGTTATCGGGCACAAGTTTTAAAATTCTTAAAAGAACACAACTAAGCAGATGGCGAATATAACGTTTGTCGGGTTCTTTACGGTTATTTTCGTCCATACAAAGACGGAGTAACTGTTCCATAACAACCGTATCTTCTTCATTTAGTTTATAGACAAAAGGCTGACCGCTTGTAAATTCTCCTAAAATTTCTTCCGACAAAAGACTGTCGTCGATACCCATATTTATTATACGCAAATTTGGTTCGGGATGAACTTCATGAAAGTCAATAAGACGCAACAAATAAAAACTACCTCTTGATAAATCGTAGCGGTTACCATTTAACAGATTATATCCGTTTCCGTCAATAATAAGTTCTATTTCGATATAGTTATGCCAATGCAAAGCAGATGGTATGTTAACAAACTTTTCGCATACCACAATATCTTTGCCGTCTTTAGCCTGAGATCTTAAAAGATACTTATACATCTTGCTGCTCATATCATTCACCCAAAGCAATTTTATCATAGATTTTTTGTTTTTCAATAATAATTCTAAAAATATTGTTATTTTTTAAGTTAAAACCAAAAAATAATGACTACAAAGAAGGACATCAATATGATATACTGAAAAAAACAAGTAATGGAGGTATTTTTATGAATCTTAACGGACAATGGACCTTATATTACGCAAAACAAGGTCTATTCGAAATTAAAGACGTAAACGACCTGAAAACAAACGGTATCAGTTCTATTCCCTGTACCGTACCGGGTAACGTTGAACTCGATTTAAGCAAAGCGGGAATACTGCCCGAAGATCTTTTCAAAGGCGAAAATATATTAAAAGCCGAAGAATATGAACAGTATGAATGGTGGTACGAAACTGAATTTACTGCCCCCAAAAAGCCTGATGAAAATAAGGAAATGATACTTAATTTTCGCGCTGTTGACTGCTATGCCGAATACTATCTTAACGGACAACTGATAGGCACTAGTGATAATATGTTTATTGCTAACGAATTTGACGTAACCGACCTTTTGGCGTATGAACAAATCAATACCCTTCACGTACATATAACGTCTGCTACCATAAAGGGAATGGACTTTGAAAGTGATTTATATAACTCTTACTATAACTGGCAATTGATGGCGGTGCATTGGCCCGTTCGTAAAGCGCCTCACGGTTACGGTTGGGATATTATGCCCCGTGCAGTCAGCGCAGGAATTTGGCGTGACGTTACCTTAGATGAACGCAATAAGTATCGTTTTGATTACGTTTACTTCAGCCTTGAAAACATTATGACAGGCAAAATCCGTATGTGTTACGATACTAAAATGGATACAAAATACGCTTTCCGTGATACCAAAATTTTCATTAAAGGTAAGTGTGGCGACAGCGAGTTTGAACATTCTGCAGTAAGAAGATCAAAGTGTGGCAGAATAGATTTCTTTGTGCCTGAACTTAAACTTTGGTGGCCGAAGTTCTACGGCGAGCCTAATCTTTACGATATAACCGTTACCATAACCGATATGGAATTAAACGAACTTATGTCCATCACCGTTAAACAAGGTTTTAGAACTCTTGAACTTAAACGTAGTGACGTTATTGAAGAGGGCGGCGCATTTGAATTTATAATTAACGGCGTAAAAATAATGGCAAACGGTTCTAACTGGGTACCTATGGACGCCTACCACAGCCGTGATAATGAAAGACTTAAAGCGGCGCTTGATCTTGCTGACGACATAGGTTGTAACATTTTACGTTGTTGGGGCGGTAACGTTTACGAAGACCATCCTTTCTTTGATTATTGCGACAGTCACGGCATTATGGTATGGCAAGACTTTGCTATGGCTTGTAACGTTTATTCAAACTCACGCGACTTTGAAGAAAAAATCAAAAAGGAAGCCGCTTGGGTTGTTAAAGAATATCGTAACCACTGCTCAATAGTACTTTGGAGCGGTGATAATGAAATCGATGCACAGTTCAGCAATCAGGATACCGATCCTGCCATAAACAAAATAACCCGTGAATATATACCTGAGGTTTTGGCTGCACACGATCCAAAAAGACCTTACGTTGCTTCCTCGCCTTATATTTCTCCCGCAGCACATAAAGCAGGTTATGATTCACATCCCGAAGAACATCTTTGGGGACCGAGAGATTACTATAAGAGCAGTTTCTATGCTGATTCAAAGGCATATTTTGTTAGTGAAACAGGCTATCACGGTTGTCCAAGTTTAAAATCCATTGAAAAATTCATTGATGCCGAAAAGGTATGGCCTTACCAAAACAACTCTCAGTGGACACTTCATTCCTCTGACCAAAACGGATCTAGCCACCGCGTATGGCTTATGCACAATCAAGTTGCTCAGTTATTCGGTAAAGTTCCTACTGATCCGGAAGACTATATCCTTGCATCTCAAATTTCACAAGCAGAAGCCAAAAAGTTCTTCATCGAAAGAGTAAGAAGTAAGATGAACTATATGGGCGGTGTTATTTGGTGGAACCTAATCGACGGTTGGCCTCAAATGAGCGACGCTGTAGTTGATTACTATTACGATAAAAAACTTGCTTACCATTATATTAAACGTTCAAGCAGAGATTTTATAATTATGTTTGACGAAATGAAAAACTGGGGTTACGATATCATTTGTTGCAACAGTTCTCTTAAAGAATTTAAAGGTAAATGCACCGTAATCGACCTTGATAACGAAAAGGAAGTATTCGCAAAAGAATTTACAGCAGGTGCCAACCAAAATACCAAACTCGGCAAAATAAACGTTATGTATTCAAAACAAACAATGTACCTTATTAAATGGACATTTGATAACGGTGAAGAATACTATAATACATACCTTGCAGGTATGCCGGGATTTGATCTAAATAAATACAAAGAATGGCTAAATAAATTGCCATAAAAAAACACCCGAAAGGGTGTTTTTTTAATCTATCTTTAAGTTTTGGTATAAAGGATGAATAGTGTAATCTCCATCAATCATCCAACCTACGCATTTGTTTTCGTCGGTTAAAATAGCCTTTACGTCTCTTTCGGGAGTATTCATAAGAATCATATTTAAATCGCGTTCGCCATTAACAGCATAATTCATTCCGATATCTTGAAGAGCAAATTTAAGAAGACAATCAATCTCGTTACGCCATTCCCAAGTAGCCTTTACTGCACAAAGAGATTTGGCAGGGGTATAATATTTTTCGCAAACTTCTTTAAAGGTTTTGGGACTATCTTTAAGAGGACGATAAAGAGGACCTGAGGTAGTATCGTGAATAGCGGTAGTAAAACCGAATTTAGCATACATATCTGTAAGCCATTGTCTTCCCGCAGTACAAAAAAGACCGATAGGACCATTTTCGAGTTTTTCAATTTCTTCCATACAATAAGTAAGAGTTTTGTTACAAAGACCTTGACCTCTGCACTCTTCAAGTGTATAAACTGCGCCCCAGTTTGCTATTGCGTTTTCGTGACGGGGATAGCACATCCAAATTCTGCAAAGAGCCTTACCATCTTCGTGAGCCACAAAAAAGATATCTTCACAGTCATTTACACAAGCGCCGTCAAGACGAAAGTGCATATAAGCATCTTCTGCAGGAATAGTGGCCTTAAGTGCTTTATAGCCTTCGGTTTCGCCGCTTCCGACAACGTACTTTTCAAATTTCAGCATATTGATTACTCCTTTTAAGCATTTTCTTAAATATACTTTAAAAAAGTTTTTATTACAATGAAAAACATTTGGGTATTTCCGTATTTTTTATTCACAGGGAAGATTTATTGCAACCTCACCCTTACCCTTCCAAATAAGTTTCTTAGTAGATGCGGGAGCGAAAAACTTATCGCTTTTCTTAAGATTATATTCGTTTTCTCCGTCAAAGAGAGTAAGGCTTCCGTCGGTTACTATGCAAACGGCATATTTACCTTCAAAATCAGTGGTAAATTCACCGTTTACCCTTAGTACGTCAAGTTTAAAACGATTAGTTAAAGAACTGTCAACAACGGGTATAATGCCTTCCTTCGTTTGGTCAACGTGACGGTAGAATTTTGCCTTTATTTCTTCAATCTTTACGCCGTCGTAATGGTAACAGTCCCACATTTTATCGAAGCCAAGTCCTCCGTGAAGCTTAACGTCGGCAAGGGTAACGCCCGAAGGAGTTTTCCTTTCGGGAATAACCATTAAATCACTTGGTTCCTGAAGTTCCACCATAAGACAGCCTCCGCCGATTGCGTGGGGTACACCGCCCTCAACAAAATAAAGGTCGCCTTTTTTCACGGGATGATTATGAAGACAGTCAAGCATACCCTCAACGTCCTGAGTTTCAAAAAGGGCTTTCCATTTTTCCTTGGTAATTCCTTCCTTAAAGCCGAGATAAACGTTGGCGTCTGCATCAGCCTCAAGAATATACCAACACTCCGTTTTTCCGAACTGACTTCCGAATTCTTTAATAGCAAAAGGCACACTTGGATGACATTGAATAACAAGTCTTTCCCCTGCATCAAGAAGTTTAACAAGTATCGACATTTTATTATCGTACTTTTTGGCAAGTGCTTCTCCAAGCATTTCTTTAGGATTATTTTCAATAAGCCTTAAAAAGTTTTCACCGTCTTCGGTAATGCTGACACCCTCTTTTTCATCAGGTCGGTCGGCATTAAAGGCGGTTACGGTAGAGGCTACCCATTCTTCAGGACGTCTGCCCCTTACCCTTTCGGCCTTACCCGAAAATTCATCCAGTCTTTCACCGCCGAAGTATGCTCTCCATACTCGGTTTTCTTTAAATTTATAAATCATTTTATTCACCAATCACTATTTCGTAAACTCCGCTAACGGCATTTTTAACCTTTTCTCCGTCGGAAAAATCAGCCTTAATCTCACCGTAAATTCCTTCAGGCAAATCAACCTTTAATAAAGCCTTATTTCCCTTCTTTTCCCACTGAACCTCTACTCTTCCGCAAACGCTGTCAAAATAAGCCTTTGCATTATCGAGTTCATCAATAAACGTAGGAACAATATCGATATTTTTAGCATCCTTAAAGTTATCGTTTACTCTGATACCTGCTATATCGCTGATAAAGTAATGGCTTATATCCCCAAGGAAATGGTGATTTATTGACTGCCAACTGTACGGGTCACCATTTTCATCAAAGGCGGTAAAACTTTCGGGAAGGGTTTTAAGACCTCGTTTAATAAAGTTACCGTAGCAGGTGCCCTCGGTTCCCACAAGTATTTTATAAGCCAAATCGCTGTGTCCGTTACGTGAGAGAACGTAGAAAAGATAACGAACACCTATCATACCGCAGTCATGCATACCGCCGAAATCATTAATATCCTTAACAAGATTTTCAACGGCTTTTTTCTTACCTTCTTCGCTGAACAGTTCGTGAATAATAGCAAGAACGTAAGCCGATTGAGCATTGTTTGCAACAAAGCCGTTTTGATCGTCAATATACTCCTCAACTATTTTACTTCTCAATTCCTTGGCAAAGCCGTCTGCAAAAGACTTTTGAAGAGTAAGACCAAGCCTATCAAAAATACAGGAGGCTTTAAGGGCGAACTGATAAATCATTACGCTGTCAACGAATTCCTTTGTTGCAACCTCTCTGCCGTTTTTAGGTTTCACCCAATCGCCCAGACCATAACAAAGAAGTCCCTTTTCGTTTCTCTTTTTTGAAGCGTAGTCAAGATACTTCATTATTGCGTGAGCATTTTCTCTTAAAATATCGTCGTTTCCTGTATATCGCGCAACCTGATAGGGCACTTCAACAAGTACGTTGTCCCATATAGGTCCGTTACCCCAGGCAAATCTCCAACCGCCCGTTGGTACGATACCGGGAATAGTTCCCTCGTCATTTTGCGCTGCTCGAACGGAACACATATACTCCCTTAAACTGTTTTCACAGGTGAAATTTAACAGCATATGTTCAGCCGAAACCATAACGTCTCCCGTCCAACCGTTCTTTTCACGCTGAGGACAGTCTGTGGGGAAATAGTAGAAGTTTGAAAGGTCACTTCTTCTCACCATTTCCTGAAGTTTATTAAGGCTATCACTGGAAGAAGAGAAATTCCCTCTCTCGTTAAACTCGGAAGAACATTCAAGATACTGCACAGTATCTTCTTTTGCCTGTTCGTCTGTTAAACCCGTCACGAAAACTGCCCTGAAGCCGTGATAGGTAAAGGGCGGAGCAAAGGTTTCTTTTTCGGCGCCCTTACATACGTAAATATCTCTTTGAACGTAACCGTCAATGTAGCAAAGCAGATTCGTATAAGAAGGCTCGTTCTTGTGGTTTATGTATTCACAGTGCTGAAGTTCAATAACCTGACCGGGTTTTGTGTTATAAAGGGTAAGTAAAGGAATACCTGCGCTATTAAACCCAAAGTCATACAAATATCCGTTAATATCCTTTTCGGTAAACACTCTGTCCTTAACGGGATGGTTCTTTTGGTCATATTTTTGGTGATGCTTATAACTTCTGTCAAGGGTCGCCTTTCTGAAGGTTTCAGCCTTATGCACCTGACTTACGGTAATAGGCTCTGCCTTGCAAATTTTCGCCTTTCCTCTGGGGGTATCACTAAAGAAAGCATTATCCCAGTTACCATCGTCAAAATCAGGAGAACACCAGTCTTCTATTTCCTTTGTTGCATCATAAAAGGTTCCGCAACGAATATCGTCAAAGGTTATGGGAGAAGGATGAGTTTTTACACTTTCATCGGCTTCAATAAGAATTTTTTCTTCCCCTGTTTTTCCTTCAATAGAGAAGGCAAGTTGAGGAGCGCCTACGAAATCAGCCGCATCAAATTCCCAAACAAAGCCTCCGTCATTATTTTTAAAGCCGTTACCGAGAATAAAACCGATAACGTTTTCACCCTTTTTCACGTAAGGCAATAGATCGTATTTATCGTAATAGCAAATATGATCGGGATTAGAAATATAGGGCGCTAAAATACCCTTTGTGATTTTTTCGCCATTAATAAAAATATCATAAAACCCAAGTCCGCAAACAGTAATGATAAGTTCATCGGGAATTTCTTTTAATTCTAATTTTTTTCTCATTAAAGGAGCCGCAACGTGTTTCAAAAGAGTATTTCTTTCCTTTGTTGCGCTTATAAATTTTTTGGACAGCATAAAAACAGCCTCCCAAAAGGATTTTCTTTAAGAAAATTATACCTATTGAAAGACCGTATGTCAATGTTTTCAACTATAAATTAATATTACATTTTTATATTAACAAGATGGCATATCCCCGGAATACTTTCTCCTTGCATAACCGTAGTGGGAGAAAGAAGCGCTCCCGTAGCGCAATAAAGAATATTTTTAAGGTTTCCCCTTTTCATTTGGTCCATAATGTAAGAAGCCATCATAACCGCACTGCAACCGCAACCCGAACCTCCTGCATGAACGTCCTGTTCTTTTATATTAAAAATCATTTCACCAAAATCAAAAAGGTTTTTACTCAAATCGTAGCCCTCTCTTTTTGCAAGATCTATAACCAATTTTTTGCCTATAACTCCCAAGTCTCCTGTAAATATAGCATCAAAATCCTTAGCAGTCGTACCGGTATCCTTAAAAAAACGCAGTATGGTAGATGCAGCAGCAGGTGCCATTGCTGCTCCCATGTTGTTTTGATCGGTTATGCCCATATCTTTTATTTCACCGAATGTTGCCATTGTTATTTTGGGGGAATTTTCTTTTTGCTTATTTGAAAGAATAAATGCGCCCGACCCTGTTACAGTCCACTGTGACGTGGGTGTACGCTGATTTCCGTATTCAATAGGAAAGCGGTACTGTCTTTCCGCTGCGCAAAAATGAGACGATGCAACACTAATACCATTATTGACGGCGCCTGTTTCTATCATAAACGAAACTAAAGCAAGAGAAAGCGCCATGGTGGAACAAGCGCCGTATATTCCTACAAACGGCAAATTCATATCCCTTGCCGCAAAGGAACTGCCAACACATTGATTTAACAAATCACCACCGCAAACAAGATCAATTTGTCGTAATTTTAAACCCGATTTATCAATAGCATAAACAATTGCCATTTTTTGAAGAACGTTTTCTGCCTTTTCAAAAGTTTTTTCACCAAAATAAATATCTTCGCCTATAAAATCAAAATAATTTCCGTAAGGACCTTGACCCTCTTTTTTACCGGTTACTGCGCCATAACCAATAATGTAAATTTCCTTTTCAAAAAGATAAGTACCTTTGCCTATTTTTTCAGCCATAAAAATCATCCTTTAAACATAATATACTGTGATTAATATTAGCAAAAAAGAGCAAACTATACGAAAAGGAGATAGCATTATGAAGAGGAATTTGTTTTTTATAAAGTTTGGCGGTTACGTTTTCGTAAGTGCTCTTGGCACACTTTTTCATTTTTTGTACGAGTGGACAAACGAAAGTGTGATTTTTGCACCCTTTACCGCTGTAAACGAATCCATTTTTGAACATATGAAGCTTTTATATTTTCCATATCTATTTTGGAGTATAATCGAAAATAAAATTTTAAATAATGAATATAAAAACTATTGGTGTGCAAAGGCAAAATCCATTACTTTAGGCTTACTTTTAATTCCGACTTTATATTACACCTATACGGGCGCCTTGGGAGTTTATGCCGATTGGTTTAATATTTTAATATTTTTTATAAGCGGTGCGGTCACCTTTATTTTTGATACAAAATTTCTCCAAAAAAACAATAACTGCAGATTTCCAAAAAAAGTTTACTTGATTTATTTTTTAACGCTTGGAGCAGTTTTAATCGTTTTCACTTTTCTCCCTTTTGAAATCCCTTTATTTTTGGATAAACAAAGCAAAAATTATGGTATTTAATTCCATAAAACACACCTTGCAAAAACATATTTGATATGTTACACTTTGTGTGGGTGATTATAATGAAGAAAACAAAATCTTTTTTGTCCTACTTTTTTATTATTTTTACAGCAATTCTTTTGGCATTTAACTACTATATTTTTATAATAGAAAACAGTTTTGCGCCTGCCGGTCTTAACGGTATTGCTACTATGATACAATACAAAACAGGTTTTAGCATAAGTTATATGTCACTTATAATAAACATTCCTTTATCTATATTTGCATATTTTTTCACCAACAAAAACTTTGCTGTAAAAACCCTTATTTTTTCGGTAGTTTATTCCTTTTTCTTTTTGTTTTTACAAAGAATTGATATAAAGGCGATACAGTACAGTTGTAACGGACACGACACCATTTATCCTGTAATATTAAGTGGTATTATAAGCGGATTTGTTTACGGAGTATGCTTTAAAAACAACGCTTCCACCGGAGGTACCGACGTAATTTCACGTCACATAACAAAAATAAAACCAAATTTCAACTTTTTTACCGTTACGTTTATTCTTAATTCTATAGTTGCCGTATCTTCCCTTTTCGTTTATTCTGACGGAACGGTTGACTATAAGCCCGTTGCTCTTTGCATTACATATTGCTTTATTTCGATATTCGTAGGAAACCTTATATTAAAGGGTACCAAAACCGCCTACAAATTCACCGTTATAACCACACATCCCGATGAAATTATAGAAGATATAACCCACGTACTTCGCCACAGCGCAACCAAAATAAACGCAGTAGGCGCATACACCAACCAAGAAAAAAGCGTTATAATCTGCGTAGTGAACAAGCATCAGCTTAACGATTTCCAAAAAATAATTTCAAAATACGATAACACCTTTTCTTTCCATGAGCTTGTTAACGAAACCTACGGAAACTTTAAACACATAAAATAGTAAAAGTAGCCAAAGTTACTTTGGCTACTTATTTTTTATAACAATTTTTCTGACGTAGATTATAGTTATTACGGCAAAAACGGCGCCTATTAAAGACATAAGTTGTTGAGCGTACAAATCAATACCAAAAACGTTGTTGCCAATACCCTGAATATAAGATAATAATGCACCCGCAAACAGTGTGGTTACAAATCCCACTACACCCGAAACTGCTTGACAAATAGCAAGTGAGTCTGCCCTTTTTCGTTTGGCACGTAATCAAACACCATATTTATAAAGGCACTATTGATGCCCGATAGCGATATTCCGTGAAAAACGTAATATAAAGTGAACATTATTTTTCCAAACGTTCCTATTCCCGACAACGCACCAAAAATAAATGCCATCGCCAAAAATATAAAGCACACCTCTATCATAGCGGCAAAAGATTTTTTATCGGCATATTTTCCCATAAAAAGCGAAGAGATTATTCTCGAAATACTGCTAACCATGGCGAGCGCCGAGACAGTCTTCAGGCTAAGTCCCAATTCGTTTATGGCGTATGAACCGTAGAACGGAAGGCAAACGCCTTTTGCTATGTAATAAAGCACGAAAACACCGGTAATAATCATTAAGTTTTTATTTTTAAAGGTTTCTTTTATATTTACCAAAAGTTTCTTCTTTTCATCCAGGTTTTCATCCTTTGACGGAGTTAAAAGCATAGTAACAGTGTGCAACGTCATACAAGAAAAAATGGTAACAGCCGATACTATAAAGGCTGCTTTTATTTCGCCTCTGTCTTTAAAATAGTCGGTAACCGCTCCCATAGTAAAGGTAAAAGCCATTCCCGAAAACAAAGATACTATTTCCTTTACGGCTGTAAATTCCCCACGCTTAAAATCTTCAACCATCGACATAAGCCAGTTAATTTTTTTAGGATGAACCACGTTATAAACAAAATAAGCGCCAACTATAGTCACAACAAAAAGCACAGTTTTTATACTGCCTTTCGTTTCTAAAAGCGGTATTACGTAAAGAAGCATAAACAAAAACTGATTAACAACGCTCAGCACTATAATAAAGCCTTTGTTTTTTTTAGGACGGAGGAATATTGAAAAAAGCTGAAAAAGACAGCCTAAAGATATAACGGAAGAAAGTATTCCCGTAAGGCTGTCGGAAAAGCCCAGTTCTTTTGTAAGGGTGGCAAGATACGAGCCTGTAAAAAGCTTTGCTATAAAAAATTCAAAAGCAGCTTCTAAAATATACATAAATCTGCCTCGTTTTTCAGCAGCAGAGGAAAAAGTTGACATAATAATCTCTCCTTTGCGCCTATTCTATCACACAGGAGTTTCTTTTTTCTACTAAAATGCTTACTAAACTTTTTCGAAATATATTGACAAAAAAGAAAAATCATTTTATGATGATTTCGGTGATTAAAATGACTATGAAGGAACTTGCCGCTCTCTGTCACGTTTCGGTTTCCGCCGTATCGAAAGCATTTTGCGATGCCGATGATATAAGCCGTGAAACCAAGGAACACATCTTTAAAATTGCAAAGGAACAAGGTTGTTTCGGCAAATTTTATAAAGGTAAATACCACAAAAAAATAATAGCCGTTATCTGCCACGAGCTTAACGGCGGTTACTATGCTATTTTCCTTGAAAAACTTCAGAAGCTTATTGAAAAGAATGACGGCATCTGCGTTATTTCTACCGATAATTTCAGCAGTTCAAAACAGGCTGAATTAATTGAGTATTACGTTTCATATTTAAAGGTGGACGGAATTATCGTTTTAGGGCTGACTTCGCAGTTAAAAAAAGCCTATGACACCCCTATCGTATCAATTTTCCAAAGCGTTGATTCACGCGTTGATTCGGTAGTTACCGATATGAAATCCGCCATATACGATGCAGTTTCCATTCTTTATTCTTTAGGACATAAAAATATAGGCTTTATAAGTGAAAATCTCACCCATACAAAAAAGAAGCACTTTGAAAACGCGATAAAAAACTTCGGTAATATAACCTCTTATCCGGCAGAAAGCGACAAACGTTTTGAAGAGGCGGGTATTGACGGAATCAATAAATTATTCAGCAAAAACAAAAACATAACCGCCGTTATCTGCGCCTACGATAACATAGCATTAGGCGCTATAAAAAGACTTAAAGAAATGGGACTTAACGTTCCCGAAGACGTTTCGGTTATAGGTATTGATAATATACAAATCGCAAACTTTACCGAAACAAGTCTTACGAGTATCGATACCAACCCCGACGACATTTGTAATATTGCTTATGAGCTTCTTTCAAAAAAACTCAAAAACAAATACTTTAAGGTTAATCAAAGCATTATTATAAAATCAAAAATAGTTATCCGAGAAAGTATTGGCAAAGCAAAAGAAGAAAGGTAAAAATTAATAAAACGATGGTTTACCATTAGATAAACCATCGTTTTTTCTTTTAGCTAAATCTTACTGCGGCGTTTCTGCCACCGTCAATCATTATATTTTCGCCGTTTATAAACTGTCCTTTATCAGAAGCTATGAAAAGGCACAAATCAATAATTTCCTGAGGTTCGGCAGCTCGTCCCAATAAAGTTTTCATATTTGCCATATTTGCACGGGTAAGTACGGGCCCCGGAGAAACACAAACGCATCTTATACCATGTTTTGCGCCGAACTGTGCAACAGATTTAGTAAGGCCATACATAAGTCCTGCCTTTGAAGTGGGATATTCCATACTGTACGCACTACCCTCGGCGCCCGATATAGAACCAATATTTAAGATTAAACCACTGTTTTGTTCACGCATTTGCTTTAATACAGCATGTGCAAAATAAAACGGACCTTTTAGATTAACGTCAAGTCCCCAGTCCATAACTTCGATTGGAACGTCAGGGAATTCGGGATATTTTTTTTGGTCGACCTTAAGCATACGAGTAGCATAACCACCTGCAAAGTTTGCCATAACATCAATAGAACCAAATGCTTCAACTGCTTTATCTCTTGCGGCGCAAACCTGATTGTAATCTCTAACGTCGCAAATAACACCGACTGCTTTTCCTTGACCCTTAGCGTTTATTTCTTTCACCTTTTCGGTTAAAACCTCTTCGTTCACGTCGCACATAACCACGTTTCCGCCAAGACTTGCCCAGTTTTCTGCAAACAAAAGTCCCATTCCTGAAGCAGCGCCTGTACTGATTGCGGTTTTATTTACAAATTCGGTATATTTCATATAAAACACCCTCCACCATTTAAACTACTTTCATTATACAAATTCACTCAAAAATTAGCAATAGTGAAAAAAGATATAATTTAACATTTTCGATACAATTTTAAATAACACAAACCAATAGTTATTTACTTTAATTTTACTTTATGATATACTTAAAAAGCGAGGTGTTATAAATGAAATTCACTTATCTTTTTGACTTTGACGGAACGCTTGTTGACTCTATGCCGACTTTTATTTCGGCTATGCTTCGCATTTTAGACGAAAATGATATAGTTTACGACAGTTCAGTAATAAAAACCATAACACCTTTGGGTGTAAATGGTACCGCCGAATATTACGTTAATACACTTGGCGTAAAAAAGACAAAAGAAGAAGTCATTAATTTAATGAAAGATTATATGAAAGAAGCCTATTTTAACACTATTCCTGCTAAGAAAAACGTAATTGAAACCTTAAAAAATTTAAAGGAAAACGGCGCTAGTCTTAATATACTTACCGCAAGTCCTCACGTTACTCTTGATGCCTGTGTTAAAAGGCTTAACATTTGGGGACTTTTTGATAACGTTTGGTCCTGTGACGATTTCGGTACAAGTAAAGCCGACCCTGAAATTTACCGTATGGCTGCAAAACGTTTAGGAACAACGGTTGATAAAGTTTTATTTTTAGATGATAATCTTAATGCAGATAAAACGGCAAAAAAAGCAGGTTGTGTTGTCTGCGGAGTTTACGACCCTTCTTCAGAAGAATACGTTGAAGAAATCAAAGAAGCAACCGACTACTACGTTTACGATTTTTTAGAATTACTGAACATATAGGTTTGAATTATAAGTAACTTATTTATATATAACTTTCCCATTCTTTCACTTGTGCTTTGGTTGGTTCATAGGATTTACAAAGGTACTGTCTGCCAAGTTTTTCGTATTTATATTCTCCTAATTTATGATACGGCATAATTTGTATGCCCTGGCAAAATTCAAGTTCATAGGAAAGTTTTTTACAGCAGAAAAATGTTCTTGCCTATCGTTATAGTTTGGTATTATGGGCAACCGAATAATAAAGGGAACTTTATTTTCATTAACTGTTTTTAAATTGTTTATAACGGTATTTAACGGAACACCCGTATATATTAAATGATTTTTTTCATTTGTTTCTTTTATATCAAACAGTACTAAATCGCAGTATTCCAAAACCTTTTTAAAGGCAGTTTCAGAAGCATATCCACTAGTTTCAATAGCAGTATGTATGCCATTTTCCTTACAATCTTTTAAAATTTGGGTTGTAAATTCGGGTTGAGCAAGAGGTTCGCCACCAGAAACAGTAACCCCACCGCCTGAATTTTCGTAAAACACTTTATCTTTTGTTACTTCTTTTACTATTTCTTCTGCTAGTGCGTTACGTCCTATAACCTCGCCGTTTGTATAGGTTTCAATATCAAATTTTTGAGATTCGGGATTATGACACCAAAGGCATTTAAGCGGACACCCCTTTAAAAAAACCGTTGTTCTTATTCCGGGGCCATCATCGGTACAAAATCGAGTAACGTTTATAATATTACCTTTCAAAATTACACCTCATTTTGAATAGTTCTGTTTATTATCATACGTTTAAGTTCGTCGGGTAACAAATAAAAATATTCAGAGTATCCGCCAACCCTTACCACAAGATTTTTATAATTTTCGGGGTTTTGATATGCTTTTTCAAGAATTTCGCGAGATATACAGGTGATTTGTATTTGAATACCGCCCTGTTGCATATAACCAAGAATCAGAGCCTTTAATGTTTCATTTTTAAAATCGGGATTAATATTAAAATTTAAAACGGGTACACCCAACGCATTTTTTAAATCAAGAAAAGTTACACTGTTTAAAAGCGCTGTAGGACCTTTTGTGTCTTTACCGAAAATTGCGCCCAAAGAATCGCAAAGCGGAGTTCCTCTTTCTCTGCCATCCGGAGTAGCCCCAATTTTTCTACCTGCCGTCGCTTGTGATTTAAACTGTATAGAAGAAGGTATAAACGCTTCACCTATAGCAGGTTTTTTATCGTTTAACATATTAAATATTTCAGCAGAAAATTTATATGATAATTCATTCGCTTCAAAATCATCCTTACCGAAACTAACGGGATGATTTTTTAATTTTTTAAGGAAATCCTTGTCGTTTTGCGCCAATTTATTTATAAATTCATTAGGTGCTACTTTGCCGCCGAAAACCAAATCTTTAATCACAAGTAACGAATCAATAACGTTTATAGTTCCGGCAAAATTAATAATACTCCATTTATAACGGGCACCGCCATTATAATATTCCGTTTGATTATCAATACAATCATCTATAAGTAAGGTGCGCATTGGTACAGGATTATACTTGGCTCTGTCTGTTTGCGACCTACTCACACAATCGGTAACCATATTAACGGTTTCCTTAATAAGTTCAATATAACCTTTATAAAATTCCTCAAAACTTTTCGCATTTTCAAGGTTATTTTTTATGGCTTTTTCGAGTAATAACAGCAAATTAATGCCTGCATCTATAGATCCTACGTTTGACATTCCCGCTATCATCGACTCGGTACAACCGCCACCGCAGAATTTTTTAATATCGTCATCATTTATATTAAATTTTTTTTGCAAACCGCCAAGCAAAAGCGACGGATTATAAAAAGCAGGTTGACCGTTAGAAGTTCTGATTACCTCAAAAGCCTTATTCCAAATTTCATCGGGCGTATTATTATCCACAAACAGTTCAATCATAGGACGGCGTTTTCCCTTTGATGCTTCAAGACACTGCAAAGTCAACGGGCTGTAATCGGTTCCCAATGCCATAGAATAACCGCTATTCTTATCCAAATTACTATACAAAGTTGAAATTAATTCGGTTATATCTTCTCCGTTATAATAAGGCATAAGACCCGATGCCAGACAACCTAAGTTATCGCATCCGTCAAGATATAAAATAAAGTTCCAGCCAACTATTGCTTCATAAATGTTTTCTGCAGGATAAAGAGGAACTTTTTTTAATGCAGAAATAAGTTTTGGGTCTGCATTAACACTTTCTAAATACGAAACGCTTCTTTCTACGTAGCATTTAATACCCTCTATTAAATGCAACAAACCCTCTTTCATATCTTTATCCTCAATTTTTTCAATTCGAGGAATATATAACAAAAAGCCTTCCTTTAAAATGCGCTCGTAGTTTGGCATTGAATGTGTCCACATATCGCCTGCCACGTTATGTTCAGCAGGAACGTAGGAATGATATTTCAAAAATTCATTTTCTATTTTTTTGGCAACCTCGGTATCGACCGATTCAAGTTTTTTAAAATTAACCGCCATACCCGTCATATAATCAGGAGAAGTTACGGCGCCGCACGGAAATAAAAGTTCACCGTTATATTTTGGTATTTCACAGTTTTCATAATATCTTCGTATTCCTAAAGATTTTCTGTAAAAAAGATTTCTTTCTTGCTCTTCCATAATTCCTGCTGCACAGTATTCACCTATTTCATATAGTTTTTTCATAACTTGATTATCACTCCTTAATTACATTTTATATATTTAATAACCAAATTACTATTGCAATTGCATAACACTATATGGTAAAATCATAACAAAGAAAGAAGTGATTATATGCGATACAACTTTTTTTCAAATTCTTTTTGTCCTATTTTGAATATTACCAATATAGGCTATGCCCACGACGCTTCAGTTACTCGTTTTGGCCCCGGTGCAAGAAATTCATACATCATTCATTACGTAATATCGGGCAAAGGTTATTTTAACGGAAGAAAGGTCTTAAAAGGACAAGGATTTTTAATTACACCTAATATGCAAGAACAATATTTTCCCGACAGTGTTGACCCTTGGGAATTTTTATGGGTTATATCGGACGACCCCAAAATATTAAAAATTTTTGATATTTACAATGCCGACCAGCAGTCAAACATTTTCAACTATGATTATGTGGATAAAATTAAAGAAACTGCAGAATATTTATTAAAAAACAATCAAACAAAACACGATAGTTTTGAAATGCTCGAAATTTTTTTAAGTTTCTTTAAATACCAACAAAAAAACTTTTTATTAAATTACAACAAATCAACTGCCGATATTTACCTTGAAGCAGCCGCTAATTATATAGAACTTAACATTCAAAACCCTGTTACCGTTTATGAGTTAACACGTTTTTTAGGAATTTCGCAACCATATTTATTTAAAATATTTAAAAAAAGGTATGCTATTTCACCTAAACAATATATATTAAATCAAAAAATCGAACGAGCAAAAATTCTTTTAACCGAAACAAATTTATCGGTCAAAAATATTGCAAATTCTATAGGATTTGAAGATGCACTTTCTTTTTCAAAAGCCTTTAAACAAAAAACGGGACTTTCTCCGCAAAATCACCGAAATACCTATAATAAAAAGACTTGATGTTGTCAAGTCTTTTTTTGTTTTTAGAGTTTAATTTTAAAGAGCACCGCTCCGCGTCTTTCTTTACCAAGAGTTGCTATTACATAAAGGTAGCCGTCGGTTTCATAAGCGCAAGGATAGTGACACATGGTGGCTTCCTCAAAAACAGAAATCTTTTTATCAAACAAGGTTATTTTACTGCTGAATTTATCACTGTTTTTATTCGTAAAATATATAGCCAATCTTGAACGGCTGAAATCATCTATATTCGCAATAAGATATTTTTTACCGTTACTCAAATTTCCTGTATAAATTTTAGAACTAATATATGGGATATCGTGGCTGTAAGCCTCACTCCAACTTTCACCAAAATCATCAGAAAAATACACTATAGGTACTCTGCGTACGTCGTTTCGGTTAAACATATAAAGTCTTTCACCGCTTAAAATAAGGGTGGTTTCGGGATGAATAAGACTAGAAGAATCAGGAAGAATACCATTTGGGGCAACCTTAACAAGTCTCCACTCTCCCTCCATATCTCCGTTGTCGTTTATAAGCACGGCAGGAATAACGGGAAATCCGTCAAGTTCACCGCATCTTCCCGGAAGGATAAACTTTCCGTTAGGCAAAGTAACCACGTTTGTATTAAGTTTAAAGGGAATCGGTCTTGACCACAAAAGAGTGTATTCTCCGTCTTCCCCAAGCACGTATAAATCCAAGGTATGAATATGGTCCGGCGCTACCATTTGGTTAACAAACATATAGAGTTTATCATTATGTATACCGTAAACAGGAGGACAATAAAGAATTTTTCCGCTTCTATCCTCACAAATAACCTTTAAATCGGTCCATGTTTTACCTTTGTCATAGGAACGTCTTTCGCATATTGGAGTAAAACCTTTTAATTCACACTTAGGACAATTATACCAAGAAGCATAAATAACTCCTTTGTACTCTATAATTGCGGCTTCGTGCAAAAATCCAAATTTATCATCGGGCTTATGTATAAGCGAAGCGGTAACGTCTGCCTCAATTTCTTTTACGTTTTCATCCATAAAGCTCATATAAGGCATTTTTGCCGACAAAAGAATATCGTTATAGGTGTAAAATTCGTGCAAATATGCTTTAGTGCTGTTTTCTCGAAAGTTTGAGGGAGCAACTCCTACGCTTTTTGTAAATATTTCGGTAAAATAACTTACATTATTAAAACCACATGAAGTAGCTATATCGGATATTTTGTCATCACTGCTAATCAACATTTGCATAGCCTTTTTAAGACGTTTTGTAGTTCTAAAATGATTTATAGAAATACCGTTTTTTTCTTTAAACACATGGCACATATAATAGTAACTTATATGTAGTTCTTCAGCGATTTCCTCAATGCTTTTATCCTCGATAAAATGTTCATTTAAATAATCGGTTATTTCTTTAACCAATTGATTTTCTTTTTCAGCGGCTAAAACTCTGCCTTCCTTTATTAAATCTATAACCAAAGCAAGTTTATCGGTATTGCTTTCGTCATCACTTATAAAATCTCTTATTAAATCATCTAAATCAGAAGGATTCAGATTACATCTTTCTATACAGTCAAGTTCAAAAAAGTCAAACACAGAAGAAATAATATTTTCCTTTTCACCGTTTTTTATAAAAAACTCTGCTAATGCTTTACTGTCTATTACCTTTTCGTTCATAAAAAAGCCTCCCTTAAGTTTATTTTATAATATCAAAATTATACCGTCACTTCTATAACAAATTTGCTGTAATTATTTACATTTATTTTAAAGAATGATATAATAATAAAAATTATCAACCAACGTGGCATTAAAACGAGGTAAAAAAATGAAATCAATTAAAAGCATATATAAAATCGGCTATGGACCATCAAGTTCGCATACTATGGGGCCATCCTTTGCAGTAAGCAGTTTTTTAAAATCTTATAACGGTGCAGACTTTATAAAGGTGATACTGTACGGTTCTCTTGCCAAAACCGGAAAGGGTCACGGCACCGACAGAGCCGTAAGCGAAACCTTAAACAATATAAAGCACGAAATCATCTTTGACCTTGAAACCAAAACCGACGTTCATCCAAACACCATAGATTTTATTGCCTATAAAAATGGCGAAGAAATTGGTAAAAAACGTTTTTACAGTATCGGTGGCGGTGAAATACGCGCTGAAAGTCAAGAAGCCCCTACTGAAAACGAAGTTTACAAAGAAAGCACTTTTTCGGATATATCCACCCTTTGCAAATCAAGAAATATACGTATCAGCGATTACGTTTTCGAAAACGAGGGCGAAGAAATAAAGGGATATTTAATGACCGTCTGGAAAACAATGCAAAATGCAATTAACGAGGGACTAAGCAAAAGCGGAACCCTCCCCGGCGGACTAAACGTAGAACGAAAAGCGCAGTTTTTATTCAGTCAAAAGCATATCGACGAAAGTCCTCAGACACGAGAAAACCGTCTTGTTTGCTCGTATGCCTTTGCGGTAAGCGAACAAAATGCCGACTGCGGTATTATCGTTACTGCTCCCACCTGCGGTTCTTGTGGAGTTTTACCCGCCGTGCTCAAATATATGCAGGACAAAAACAATTTCTCCGATGAGGATATTATACGCGCTCTTGCGGTTGCGGGACTTATAGGAAATATCGTTGCTACGAATGCCTCTATAAGCGGTGCCGAATGCGGTTGTCAGGCAGAGGTAGGTACCGCCTGCAGTATGGCGGCAGGTGCTTTATGTGAACTTTTCGAAATGGGAATAGACCAGATAGAATATGCCGCAGAGGTGGCTATGGAACATCATTTGGGACTCACCTGTGACCCCGTAAGAGGTCTTGTGCAAATCCCCTGTATTGAGCGAAACGCCGTTGCGGCAATGCGCGCAATTAACGCCTTAAGCCTTGCTAATTTTCTTTTTAAAAGCCGTAAGGTTTCCTTTGACGTCGTAGTAGAAACAATGTATCAGACGGGCAAAGATTTATCTCATTTATACAGAGAAACCTCCGAAGGCGGACTTGCTAAACTTTACGAAAAATAGAAAAAATGCTTGACCAAATAGGTCAAGCATTTTTTAGTTAGAATAAGGTTGTTATCCAATAAATAACCCCATAAATCACGCTTGCAATTGTACCATAAACGATTACCGGTCCTGCGATTTTGAACATATTAGCACCAACTCCCAAAACAAACCCCTCTTTTTTAAATTCTATAGCGGGTGATACTACGGCATTAGCAAAACCTGTTATTGGAACCAGTGTACCCGCACCTGCCCTTTTTGCTATTTTTTCAAACAATCCTAATCCGGTTAAAATTGCCGTTTCAAAAATTAGGGCAACCGATGCTAGCAGTCTGGCATTTTGTTCCTCTACACCCAGTTTTTGAAATATATAGAAAAACACTTCGCTCATAGAGCAGATAATTCCGCCTATCAAAAAAGCCCAAATAAAATTTTTAAGATGAGGAGAATTAGGGGAGGCTTCTTTTACCATTTGGCTATATTCTTTAACAGTTATTTTCATAAAAAAACTCCTTTGGATTTAGTTTGTCCAAAGGAGTTTTTATTATTCTTTTTATTTATTAAGAAGTTCAGATAACACGCTACCGATATAGCCTGCCATTTTTCTTTCGCCCAAATCATTAGGATGACAACCGTCAACGGTATAATCCATTCTGTCACCTTCAATAAAGAAAGCATTACCATCAATAAAGTAAACGTTTTTATCACCGTTTTCTCTTGCAGTAAGATAGTTTTTCATAATAACGTCTTTACGGGCAAGGTCAAACTCGGCAGTATGTTTAGCAGCATCGGGTTTTGTGACAAAAATAATCGGAATATCGGGGTTTGCTTTTCTTATAATCTCATAAAAAGGATAATGGGTATTTATAAGATGCTCAACTGTAGGCGCGTTATGGTCGTAATCAAGTACAAAAGCCGACATAGGAAGAGTTGCAAAGAACTCTGCCAAAGCAGGTTCACCTTTAGCATTTCCCGAAAAGCCGAAATTCATAATATCAGCCTTTAACATTCTGCCAACCTGTGCAGAATAGGTCATACCGGGACGGGAAGCAGCAAAACCGTGGGTTATAGACGAACCATAAAAGAGTACGGGTTTTTCGTGCTTATAAGGGTTAGGTTCCTTTATAGTTGCAGTCTTTTGTACTGCGACCTCTAAATCGTAAACCTCGTTTCCTATGGGGAAATAAATGGTTAAACAACGCATTTTATTATCAGAAAAGGTTTTGATACCCTCGTAACCGTCAAAGCCATCCTTGGGGGGATAGTAACTTCCTGCGTAAACGTCTTTTCCGTCTTCCTCTACGTATATATCAAAGCCCGTTTCGGCAAGTCTTGTTATATGAGGACTTGCAAGTACGGTTTTTTTAAATTTTGCACGAATACCAACGTATTTTGAATCGGTACAAAAACGTACGCGAACACCCGTAGTATTAGCGTGATGTCCCGATATACCCGGCGCCTTTTTAAGCACGTCATCGGGAATACGGTGATAAGAATTTTTAGGGTCATATAGACCACAGATTTTAAAGGGTTCTTCCTTTACGTTATAAAACTTAGCGTCAGTTTCTTTTATTTTAAGACCTTCCTTAGAATAGCCTACCCAAATATTGCCAACATCAATTTCCATATTTTAAATCTCCCTTAATTAAGAAATTGTTTTTAAAATTATAGCATAACGTTATATTTTTTGCAATAAAAAACGGGCACGGAGCGTTCAGTTAGAAATAAAACACCTAAATGAACGCTCCGAATAGCCCGTTTTATTTATCTTTCTTCTCGGAAATAATTTATACCAAGACTTTCGGGGGGTTGATTCTTTTTACGGCTTCTCATACTTGTAATTATAAGTACCACTATAGTTACAATATAGGGAAGCATTTTGAAAAGTTCTTTGCCGGCAAAACTAATACCGGTTATATAACTGCTTGCAACGTAAAGTCCGCCGAAAATAAGTGAACCGAAAATTGCAAGATTAGGCTTCCAAACGGTAAAGATAACGAGAGCAACGGCAAGCCAACCGATATCGTCGATTACATATTCCCAGTTACCGTTAAGGTAATCCATAACGAAAGAAAGTCCGCCGAAACCTGCTATACCGCCACCGATACAGGTTGCAAAATAACGGTATTTTAAAACGTTTATACCTGCAGCATCGGCTGTTGCAGGATTTTCACCCACTGCACGAAGATGAAGACCCAACTTTGTACGATTTAAAACGAATGCGGTAACAAGCGCCACAACTATAGCAAGATAGGTTAAAACGCCGTGTGACAAAAATACTTTACCGAACCAGCCGAGTTTATCTGCCAAAGGAAGATGCGCCTTAAAATACAAAGCGCCTTTGATATAAATATCGCCGGTTTTATCAATCATATAGTCGGATATACCAACGCCGAGAGTAGTAAGAGCAAGACCTGTTACGTTTTGATTGGCACGTAAAGTAACGGTTAAAAAACTAAAAATAAGTCCCATAAACGCGCCGCCTATAAAGGTTGCTAACATAGGAATAATTACTGCAAGAACAGGAACTATATTATCGCCGCATTTACTTAAATAAATATATTCGGCATAACAACCGCAAGAAGCACCAACACACATAACACCGGGAAGACCAAGATTTAAGTGACCTGATTTTTCGGTTATGGTTTCACCGGTAGAGCCGAAAAGAAGCATCATACCAAGACGAATTGCACTAACTAAAAATGCTACCATTTAGCCTTCCTCCTTTACTCTTTTTGTGAAAACAATTTTATAACGAAGGAAAAATTCGCAACCGATAATAAATAGTAAAATTATACCGGTTACAATATCAGAAATTGTTTGAGGAATTCTGAAATCGGTAGAAACCTGACTTGCGCCTCTATCAAGGAACACAACAAGGAAAGAAGTCAGAACCATATAAAAAGGATTAAATTTAGCAAGCCAAGATACCATAATTGCAGTAAATCCTCTGCCGTCAACGGTGGTTGTACTTATGGTATGGTTAGTACCGCCCACGAGTAAAAGACCTGCTATACCGCAAATAGCGCCCGATACCATAAGAGTACGGACAATAACCTTTTTAACCCCTATACCGATATATTTGGCTGTATTTTCGCTTTCACCTACTACTGAAATTTCGTAGCCTTGTTTTGAATATTTCAAATAAATATAAGCAACTACTGTAAGTAAAGCAACAATAATAATATTAAGCAAAAACTGATGTTTTCCGATTACGGGAAGACCGTACTGAGGCATTGGAGTAAGTACGCCCGAACCATCCTTTACAAACACCTTTAAGAAATAAGCAACAAGTTGTATTGCAACGTAGTTCATCATAAGTGTAAATAGCGTTTCGTTGGTATTAAACAACGCTTTAAAAATTGCCGGGATAACCGCCCAAATTATACCTGCAATAACACTTGCAGCAATCATTACGATTATAAGCACAAATAGGGGCATTTTATCACCAAAAAACATCATAACGCCAACGGTAGCAAGACCGCCTACAAGAACCTGTCCTTCTGCACCGCAGTTCCAAAACTTCATTTTAAAAGCAGGAGTAACTGCAAGAGAAATACAAAGAAGTATTGCAACGTTTTGCAATAAGTTCCATACACGACGTGGTGTTCCAAAAACACCGTTAAACATTGAAGCGTAAACGGCAATCGGATTTTTGCCCGATAAAAGCATTATCATTACGCCCGAAACCACAAGAGCGGTAACAATAGCAGCGGCACGGATAAGCACACCGTAGTACCACGCTACACCGTCTTTACCTCTGTTTACAATATGAAAAAGAGGAGTTTTGATTTTTTTATTTTCAGCCATATTATTCCTCTCCTTCAACAGATTTTGTCATTAAAAGACCGATATTGTCCTTCTTAGCGGTTCTTCCGTCAACCATACCCGTTACTCTGCCCGAATTTATTACCATAATTCTGTCGCAAAGTTCCATAAGCACGTCAAGGTCTTCGCCTACGAAAATTACGGCTACGCCTCTTTCCTTCTGTTCGTTAAGAAGGTTATAAATTGTATAAGAAGCGTTTACGTCAAGTCCTCTAACGGGATAAGCTGCCATAAGCACCGACGGAGCAGCGGCAATTTCACGACCAACAAGTACCTTTTGAACGTTACCGCCCGAAAGTTGACGGACGGGAGTTGTTGCGCCCGGAGTGGCTACGTGAAGATCGTTTATAATGCGCTCAGCCAGATCTTTAGGTTCTTTTCTTTCGAGGAATGCCGTTTTACCTTTCGAATAACTTCTGAGCATCATGTTGTCAATAATATCCATATTTCCAACAAGACCCATACCCAGTCTGTCTTCCGGAACGAAAGAAAGACGCACACCCAAATCTCTTATTTGTATAGGACTTTTATCTCTAAGATTTTCTTCCTTTAAGGTTTTAGGATCAATATAAGTTATTTCGCCTTGGCTTAAATGGTGAAGACCCGCAATTGCTTCAAGAAGTTCTCTTTGACCGCTGCCGGCAATACCTGCAATACCTAAAATTTCACCGCTTTTTGCAGTAAAAGAAATATTGTCAAGAACTTTTCTGCCTTCACTGTTTACGCTTGTAACACCGTTTAAAATAAGACGATCAACACTATCCTTAGGCTCACTTCTATTAATATTAAGGCTTACCTTTTCACCCATCATCATTTCGGTAAGTATAGACTCATTAGCCTCGGCAGTATTAATGGTACCGATATGCTCACCTCGTCTAAGAACGGCAACTCTATCCGAAATAGAAAGTACCTCGTGCATTTTATGGGTAATTATAATGATGGACTTTCCGTCCTCTCTCATTCTGCGAAGCACGTTAAAGAGTTTTTCGGTTTCTTGCGGAGTAAGAACTGCCGTAGGCTCGTCCAATATAAGAATATCGGCGCCACGATATAAAACCTTAATAATTTCAACAGTCTGCTTTTCGGATACGGACATATCGTGAACCTTTTTGTCGGGATCAATAATAAAACCGTAACGCTGAGTTATTTCGATCACCTTTTTGGAGATACGGGAAAGGTTATAGCGCTTTCCGTCATCAATACCAAGAGCAATATTTTCGGTAGCAGAAAAAACGTTTACAAGTTTAAAGTGCTGATGTATCATACCTATCTTATGCTCAAAAGCATCTTTAGGAGATTTAATAACAACCTCCTTGCCGTCAACAAAAATTTGTCCTTCATCGGGGAAATAGATACCTGCCACCATATTCATAAGGGTGGTTTTACCGCTACCATTTTCACCGAGAATAGCAAGAATTTCACCTTTTCTAACGTCAAGGTTACAATTTTTGTTTGCGTAAACCTTACCAAAGGTTTTGGTAATATTCTTACACTCAAGTTTAATATTTTCCAATTCGGCACCTCCAAATCGTCAATTTATATCCCATAAATACAAAATTCTTCTGTACTTATCGCATATAAATTGCATTTTAATAATAGCGTATAGGCGGAGCATACACCCCGCCTATACTTAAAGTTTAAAAATTATGATTAGTATTTCTCGTTAAGGAGAGTGATACCATCGATACGAAGATCGAAGTAAGGAGCAGAACGGAATTTGGATTCATAGAATACACCGTTTTCAATTACTTCGGTATCTGCAGTATAAGCAGCATCGGTATCAACGTCAGCCTTGTATGCTTCAAGTTTAACTCCGCCTACGGTGAAGTTAGCAGTATCAAATACGTTAACAGTGCCGTTCTTTAAACCTTCGGTAGCAGTCTTGATAGCATCAGCGGTACCTGCAGCAGCAGCCTTTTCGTTGATTTCGGTAAGAACTACGGAACCTTCAGCCAAACCACCGCACCAGTCAGCAGCGATTGCTTCGCCCTTCTGAACACATTCGATCATATACTTGTAGTAAGGAGCCCAGTTGATTCTGGAAGAAATGATGAAGGTGTTAGGACAAGCAGCAACGGTAGAACCGTTGTAAGAAACATTAGGAACGCCTGCTGCTTCACAAGCAGAAGGAGCACCCATGGAGTCAGCGTGCTGAGAAATAAGAACGCACTTCTTAGCGATAAGTGCTTCAGCAGCATTCTTTTCTTCAGTAGCATCATACCAAGAACCGGTGAACTGTACTTCCATAGTTACGCTGGGGCAAACCGATTTTGCTCCGAGGTAGAAAGAAGTATAACCGGAAACAACTTCAGCATAGGTGAAAGCACCTACGTAACCCATTTTTGCTTCTTCAGCTTTGATGGTGCCTGCATTGATCATTTCGTTAAGTTTTAAACCGGCAGCAATACCAGCAAGATAACGACCCTGATAGATGGAAGCAAATGCATTGTGGTAGTTAGCAAGACCTTCAGTATGAGCCTTGGTACCGGTAGCATGGCAGAACTGAACGTCGGTGAATTCTTTAGCAGCCTTGATCATAAAATCTTCATGACCGAAAGAGTTAGCGAAAATAACATCGCAACCCTGGTCAACAAGGTCAGCAGCAGCCTGATAGCATTCATCGCCTTCAGGAATGTTGGTCATAACGATAACCTGATCGTCTTTAAGACCAAGAGAAGCCTTAACTTCATCAACACCGTTGAGGAAGTTTAAGTCGTAAGTAGATTTTTCATCATGAAGACAGATAAAACCTACTTTGAAGTCAGCGGAATCTCCGCCTGCGCATGCTGCAAGGCTGAATACCATTGCAACTGCAAGAAGAAGTGCAAATAACTTTTTCATTTTGTTTTTCCTCCTCGCCTTTATAGGCAAATTTTTATAAAAGCCGTCCTATTTATTGTGGACGGAATTTAACAGAATCATCGGTCATTTCGTCAACGATTGCAAGAGACTCAACCCTAACGCCTTGACTTCTTAATTTATCGCCGCCACCCTGAAAACCTTTTTCTATAGCAATGGCAACACCAGCAGTTTTACCGCCTGCCTGAGAAACTATGTCCATAAGACCGTTAAGGGCATTTCCAATAGCCAAAAAATCATCAATAATAAGTATGTTTTCACCATCTTTAAGATGTTCTTTACTTACCACTACCTGATACTCGGTATTATGTGTATAGGAAATAACCTTTGACGAATAAACGTCAGAAAGAATATTCGTGGTTTTATTTTTTTTAGCAAAAACAACCGGTAAGTGCATATGGGCGGCAGCAGCCACCGCTATAGCAATACCGGATGCTTCGATTGTAAGGATTTTATCAATTTTAGTGTCTTTATAAAGACGCGCTATTTCCTCGCCCATAAGCATAAGAAAATCCACGTCCAACTGATGATTTAAGAAAGAGGAAACCTTGAGAATATTTCCGGGAAAAACCTGTCCTTCGGCAAGTATTTTTTCTTCTAAAGCCTTCATAATAATTCCTCTCTTTAACTACCCTTTTAATAGTAAGTATTTTAACATTTGCCATCTTTTTTGTCAATAGGCAAGCCTTATTAATTTATCGTTTTATATAAAATAAACAAACTATAAGTCGAATTATTATATAAAAAGAGGAAGTAGAGGCGCATTCCGTAAGGAAATGCGCCTCAGTTATATTCGCGGGCGGCAAGTTTTTTTGCTTCACAGTTATATGATGCTACGCATCGTTATATTCTCCTTTGGACAGTTTTAAAGGCGAATATAATATCACTGAAACTATACGTTTTAATATCACTTTCTTTTTTCAAAAGAAAATATCGATGTAAGACCGTTTCACAATATCACTTAATTATTTAAAAAATCATCAAGAATTTTCTTTGCTTTATATTCATTAACGTTAAAACTGCCCACATTTTTCTTGACGCTATACTCCGTCTGACCGTTGACGTTATTTATATCGTAAATACCTTCGGCTTTTCTATAAAGCTCTTCCCTTGCGGCAAAGCGAAGGGAGGTATCGTACTGCTCACCCTCGAATATTTCGTAAAGTGTCGGCACCGCGCCATAGCCCAAATTCCCTATAGCCTCTACGTCAAGGTTTTCGGTATATTTTTGTTCATAAGCGTAAAGGTTATACTCTGCCACCGTTTTATCAACGTCTGCAAATCCCAAGATAAGAAGAATTACGGTTGCGGCAATAACCCCCGTTTTCAAAACGTGAATTTTCTTTATGAACACGCGTAAAATAACGGCTATAAAAAGTATTGCTAAAAATACCATAAAGGCGCTTGTTAAAATTCTCAGCCTTGTCATACCAAAGCTTTTTATATAAAGAATCATTTTGGAAAGTGCGGTAGCAATAAGTAAAAGCGTGAATACGCCGATAAAAACCGTAATTGAATTAAGCAACGCGCTTCTTTTTCCATTTTCCTTTTTCTTTGTCAGCAAACAGGCAAGACTTATAAGTATAAAGTTTATAGCGGCAATTACGCTCATTTCGAAAAAACCGCGTCTTGCATAGGAAGCGTAGGTGATTCCGTTTGGTAAAAGACCCTTAAACGCATTAAAGAAATATGCAAGTTGAGAAAAAAGATAGGTTACGTAAACAAGCGATATAGCAGACAAAAACGATATTGTGAACGCCTTATCCATTTTCCCGTCTATTTGCCATTTTCTTTGTTCTCTTTTATTTTTTGCAAGACCAAGCCCTAAGGAAAGTATAAAGGGGAAGAACAAAAGTCCTACGTTAATTTTAAAGAGTAAACTTCCGAAATTGCCAGATGCAGAGCCTATTTTTGAAAGCAATCCGTCAAATGCCGCATCTGAAGAACGAAGTAAAAGCACAATAATAAACATAGCAGGGATAGCGCAGACAACACCCGCAATTATTTTACCTGTGCCTTTTTTCTTTTTGTTTTCGCTGTAAAATGCACTTCCAAGGCTTTTAGCCATACTTCCGAAAGCAGAGCCGAAAATGCCCTTAAGCAAAGCCGAAACAAAAGTGTAATCATCACTCAAATCATATCCGCCGAGATAAGAAAACCAAACAAACATTGAAAGCATCAGCATAAAAAACAGGAAAAACCTTACGGCAAAGTCGGAAGAATAGGTAAAGGTCACCGCCGAAAACAGCGATAATATAAGGCAGATATAGGGGAAAAGTTTAAATTTTATATTTTTATTTGCAAGATAAACCGTAAAAATAGTTATAAAGCCTACCGTACTCAGCGTATAACCGCTGTTAAAGCCGCCCCAAAGGGTAAGCACCACGAAAGGAACGGTCAGCATAGCAACCAACCAAGTAAACGTTTTATCCTTTATAAACATCGGAAAACCGTTATATACCTTTGGCTTACTACCGGTTTCGTAAATATTATTTTCACTATACATACTAATCCTCCTCAAATGAAAGAATTTCTCCGGGTTGACAGTTTAGTTCTCTGCAAATACTTTCGAGTGTGGAAAATCGGATAGCCTTTGCCTTTCCCGTTTTTAATATAGAAAGATTTGCCTGAGTTATACCGATTTTTTCAGCTAGTACCGCAGAACTGATTTTTCTTTTTGCAAGAATAACGTCAAGATTTACAGTAATCATTTTTTACTCCTATATTGTCAAATCGTTTTCTTCTCTTAAAATTTTAGCGGAACACATAACGTTTTTAATAACCCGTATTATAAGTCCGATAAAGCCTGCCGCTATTGAAACCACCATAAGCGGACGGTAGAATATAAAGCCGATAACCGTAACAAATGCAACAAAAAAACAGCACCACGAAAGAATTCTTAACCGTTTTATGTTGGCATCGGTAAATATTTCTTCCCTTTTTATAGAAAACAACATTCTGACAAGAGAGTAAAGCGCAATAAAGGCAGGAAGCAGACAAACGTAATAACAAATAAGAACCGACCTGTGCATAAGGAAAAGTCTGTGGTCAGTGCTTAGTTGATAGTCGCCAAAATACATTTTCAGTAATATGGGCAAAAAAGTAACTCCCAAAATCAGCATCAGAGCAACCGCAAAACATACCACTAAAGAAAGCGTTATTGATTTATTACTGTTCCACATAAAGATTACCTCTTTCTTCCATTTTCTGCCTGTATTATATACCACTTTTTATTGTTTGTCAACAATTTATTATCGAAAAACAATAATTTTATATAAAAAGCAACCCCGAACCTAAAAACTAAGTTCGGGGGAAGTGTTATTTTATAAGTTGTTTTTTGGCGGCTTGTAAGGTTTTATTTGCAATACTCATAGCACTTTTTCTGCCGTTTTCATCGCCCTCGGCTATAACCACGAAAGCGAGAGGTAAATTTTCATCCTTACAAAAGCCGATAAAAAGTGAATTTTCCATTTTATTGCCAACTTCGGCAGTTCCCGTTTTTCCGCATACATCAAGGGTACCGAAGGTTGATTTTCCGTAATTATCCTCAGCCGCAAAGTCCATAAGTTCTGCAAGTTTTTCCGCTGTATCTCTTTTTATCATAAGAACGGTTTTAGGATTTGCCTCGTAAAGCAATTTGCCGTTGGATGCAGTAATGCTATGCACAATAAACGGTTCTTTATATTCTCCGCCGTTTGCAATAGCACTTACCATACAAAGATACTGCACCGGATTACAAAGATTTTTATGCTGACCTATTCCCGACCAACCAAAATCAATATTTTTCGCACCCTTAACCGAATAACCGGTTTGAGCACATTTAATACCATCTATTTCAAAGGTTTTATTAAAACCGAATTTTTCGGCATACTTCGTCATTGTCGTTTTTCCAAGGGTTAACGCCATATTTGAGAAAAACGCATTGCAAGAATGTGAAAACGCTCTTTTAAGGGTAACCGATTTATGTTTACCAAGACAGTTAAGTTGTTCGCCTTCAATAACCGTTCCATAGTCACACATAAAATTTTTACTGTATGCCGCATCGCCTAACGTTTCAATAGCGGCGGCAGAAGTAACTATTTTAAAGGTAGAACCCGGTGTATAGGCAGATGAAATAAATCTGTTCATAAACACACTGCCAAGTTCACCGTTTTTTGCCTTTTCGTATTCTTTTACGTCTTCAATGTCATAAGTGGGCGTACTTACCATACACAGCACTTCACCTGTTTTATAGTTACAAACCCCTACACAACCCGCACTGTTACCCAAGGCTTTCATTGCGGCTACACTTATATTTGAATCTATTGTAAGATTTGCATTATTGCCTTTTCCCGAATAGGTGTAAATACCGTTTATAAGGGAATAGCCAACCAATCTGTCTTTAAGCGCGTTGGTTACGCCCGTACTAATAAAACCGTCGTGGTCGCCAACCGTATGAATGGTGGCTTTTCTTATATCTTTATTTTTGTTATATACCCTTTGACCGTCTTCAGTTTTTGAAAGAAGTCTTCCCTGTCGGTCGGTAATTTCGCCCGGTTGCGTTAGTTTACCGCTTGTATAAACGTGACTGTTAGTTTCAAAAAACGCCCAATTTTTAGCCGAAGAAGTATACTTAAAAATGAAGATACCGCACAAAACCAAAAACAAAAGAAGTATTACGCGAATAACATTTGCTCTAAATTTTGTTCTTATCATTTTGCGCCACCTCCGTTAGAAACTATTAAAGGAGTCCTTAAAAATGCCGTTAAAACAAGACAAGAAAGCAAAGACGAACCGCCGTTACTGATAAATGGCAAAGTAACCCCCGTAAACGGCAACATGTCCAGTGTGCCAAAAACGTTAAGGGCAGTCTGCATAAGAAGCAACACCGCAGTAGCACTGGCAGTAACGGAATAATAGGTGCTTTTAGAGGTGGTTAAAACCCGTATTGAATAAAGCACAAAAATCACAAATACACTTAAAACGCAAAGAGATATTATAAGCCCGAATTCTTCACTTATAAGCCCAAAAACTATATCGGTATCTGCAGCGGCAACCTTTATAAGAGTACCCTTTCCCGCTCCAACCCCAAAAAGTCCTCCCGAAGCAGTGGCTATCATTGCTCTCGTTTGCTGATAACCGCTGTCGTATGCGTTTTCGAAAGCCTTTCCGAAAGAAAAAACTCGTTTTGCAACGTAAGGAAACAAAATAGTAACCGCACCGCCGCAAAGTACCGCCAAAGCAGATAAAACAGCAATAATTTTTACACTGCAAAGGCGTATAGAAATTACTGCAAAAAACACTACTGCATAAATAAGTGCAGTACCAAAATCACTCAAATAAAAAAGTGAACCAAGACAAAAAATCGAAAATACACCAAAAAGAGTTATATCCTTTATACTGCTTAGTTTTTCAACCGAAGCGCCGCTTATAAATATAAGGGCAACCTTTATAAACTCAGACGGTTGAACCGAAATGCCACCTATATTAAGCCAGTTTTGTGCGCCGTTATAAATCACGCCAAAAAACAAATTTATCCCGAAAAGTATTCCGCCAAGCATAAATGCAATAAACCGAAGATTAATAGCGCGTTTTGAAGAAATTATTATTTTGCCGATAATTAACGCGCCAAAAACACCTACTATAAGGCATATAAACTGTTTAATAAGAGCGTTAGTTCCTCGGTGCGAAGCCACGCTGAGCCCTATGGTTACCAAAAAAAGAACAGGAATTTCAACAAAAGCGCCCCTAAATTTAGTAAAGGCAAAATATATCCACTCTAAAAATATCAACGCGCCAAAAACAACGCCTATAATAAGCAAATTATTATAAAAAGAAAAACAAAGCGAAAGTGCTATAAAAAACTGAATAAGGGTAAGACTGCACAATGACGCCGCCTTGTATAATTTACCGTCAAATAAATTTCTGCCTCTATTATTTTTAACCCTTAAAGAGAACTGTCTTTCATTTGCGTTTAAAATATCGTCGGGCGCAAAAATAGTTTCCTCTTTAACGGAATGTTTATTTATTGCCACTTTATTTTTAAAAAGCGGTCTTAAAGAAAAGTTTTTTCCCGAAACCGATATTACCATGTGCTGTTCATCGGTTTTATCTAATTTTATATCGCAGTCATCACCGCTACCAACGATATATTCGCCGTCCCCTATCTCGGTTTCAACCATATCGTCGGTTAAAAGCACAACCTTATAGCATTTTTTCTTTTTAGAAAGAAGTCCGCTTGCGCAACAAAAAACAAGTATGACGGAGAATATAGGTAAAAGATATCTTACTATGGTAAAAAATGCGCGAATATAGTTTTCCATAAAACCCGTCCTTTCTGTTTTTTAGTATTATACTACATATTTTTATTTTTAACAAGAGTAAAGACCTCCGGTTTATTCGGAGGTCTTAAAATTATTTTTTATAGTAAACTGTTTTGTTGCTTCCGCTTCCGCCAAAGGCAAATTTCATTACTTTATTTTCGTCGGCGCTGATAACGTCGAAACAGTTTTCACTGGGACTGCCAAGGGCTCTATAGTGCCACGTCCAAGCGTAACTCTTTGTATTCATAACACTTGAAGCCGACAATTCACTGTTAGACTGTGTTATATTACCTTTATTGGTATAAGAATTCAGATTTGCGCAGGCTGTAGAAATCTGCCACAAATCAATATCTTTATCGTAATGAACAAGTTCGATATGAGTATGACCGAAGTTATAAACCACAATTTTACCGGTTATATCAGTATAATCAAAGGTACCTATATTTTCGTTTGTGTATACACCTTTATTTTGAAATTTGCCAAAATAAAGGATATGACGCATGGACAGAACGCATATGCGACCAGTCTTATCTGGAAAATAATTTCAATTTTAGATACCGATATGCCTACACCAAAATACTATAGCCGTTATATAAGCGAAGCATTAAAAATTATTCACAGACATTACATTCAAAAAATAACGGTAAACAGTATTGCTGAAACTCTTAATTTAAACCGCAGTTATTTTTGCGATTTATTTAAAAAAGAGGTAGGCGTTTCACCGAAGGAATATATCGACAACTATAGAATTTCCGCTTCTTGTGAAATTTTAAAGCAGTCGGATTTGCTTTTAAGCGAAGTTGCCGAGAAAGCAGGATACAGCGATTTAGCCGCATTTTCAAAAGCCTTTAAACACCATAAGGGCATTTCCCCGAAGCAATACCGTGAAAAGCATAAAAAATAATCCGTCAACGACGGATTATTTTCATTTCAAAGCATTTTTTATTTTCTTTACTGATGGTTACGAAACTTATATTACCCTCGTCAAAGCGCTTGAGTAAAAGAGTTTCCCCTTCTCTGCATTCGCCGATATAATGAACCTCAATATCGGTTATATCATTTTCAATAAGTTCATCCACAGAGAATAAATCAAGCGCCATTCGTATATATTCTATATTATTAACGTGGCGTGACATATCGATATGCTGACTCCTTACGGTAAGTTCGTATGAAGCGCAAGAATTTTCGGAAATTTTAAATTTCTCAAATTCAGCCATAGGCTCCTGTTTTTCAGGTTTCGGAAGACAGGTATCACTAAGTCTTTTTACTCGGTGGCTTTCTTTATCCAAAACGCAAAGCTCCTGAGTACCATTAAAAAGCGGTTCGCCATTACTATTAAATGCATTTGTTTTAACGTTAACACGCAGTTTACCGTCGTTTATATAGTCAGATTTAACGTCAACCGTTTCGCCCCAAAAAGCACGTTTATTAATATGTAATTTAGTTCTGGTAACTGCCCAATAGGCGTTGCACCTTTCACCAAGTCCCTTATTTCCGCAGTCATAAACCTCAAAACCGTCTATCATAGCGTTTTGCAAAAGAAAAAACGACTGACAGTAACCAAGTCTTATAGTATAGTCGCAATACTCGGTGGGTATATAAACTTTCTTATCGTAAAACATTGACTTCATCCCTTCTTTTAACAGATTATACATTTTTTCAAAAAGTTTTTCAATATTTTTTAAAAAACTGTTGACAAACTTGACTTTTTATGTATAATTAGATTTAGAATAATTCTAATTCTTAAATTCGCAAAAAAGGAGGTAGCCATGTTACTCACTAAACAGCGAAGTCTTATTCTGGATATTGTAAAGAATATGGACGGACATTTATCGGCTGATGAAATTTATATACTTGCCCGTGATAAGATGCCCGGTATAGCGCTTGCCACCGTTTATAATAATCTTAACGCTTTATATCTGGGCGGAATGATAGGAAAGGTAAAAATTCCCGATGCGGCTGATTTATTCGACCGCTCCCCTGTTCTTCACGACCATTTGATTTGTAAAAACTGCAAATCGGTAAAAGATGTGGTTATTCCCGATTTTTTAGAGCATTTAAAAGAAAATTTAGGTGAAGATATAATTTCATATAATTTAAATCTTGATTATTTATGTAGCAGTTGCAAATAAACTATTGCTAAATACCGAGAAATCGGTTAAAATATAAACAAATAATTTTTTTAATAAAAGGAGATAATTTTATGGAACTCAAAGGAACTAAAACCGAAAAAAACTTACAGGCAGCTTTCGCAGGCGAATCTCAGGCAAGAAACAAATACACCTACTTTGCATCTGTTGCTAAAAAAGAAGGTTACGAGCAGATTGCCGCTCTCTTCTTAAAGACTGCTGAAAACGAAAAAGAACACGCTAAAATGTGGTTTAAAGAGCTTGGCGGACTTGGTGATACCGCTGCTAACCTTTTGGCTGCTGCCGAAGGCGAAAACTATGAGTGGACCGATATGTACGACACCTTCGCTAAAGAGGCTGAAGAAGAAGGCTTTACCGCTCTTGCATTCAAGTTCAGAGCCGTTGCCGCTATCGAAAAGGCTCACGAAGAAAGATATCGCGCACTTCTTAAAAACGTTGAAACCAAGGCTGTATTCGAAAAGAGCAGCGTTACCGTTTGGGAATGCCGTAACTGCGGTCACATCGTAGTTGGTCTTAAGGCTCCCAAGGTTTGCCCCGTTTGCGCACATCCCGAATCTTATTTCGAAGTAAGAAACGAAAATTATTAATCGAAAGATTTTTAATAACTACCCAACAATTTAATATTACCCGTAAATAAAAACGACCTCACGGTCGTTTTTATTTTTGAAAACACAAGGGACGATGTTTCAGTAGAGATTGATTGGTATTTTGTAGGGGATGGCGGTACGGCTGCGCCCAGACCCTTTTGTCGCTTTCGACATTTCCCCTATTAGGGGAATAACCTCGACATCCCGCAGTTACTTTGGGCGGATGAAGGGCATCCGCCCCTACTCAAAACCGACACATAGGACCGTCCCCTGTGTCGTTCTTGGTTTTCTCGAAGCATCTTTACCACACCTTTTTCTTGATACTTCTATTATACCATATTTTTACCATCTTTGCTCGACTTTTTCAGTGGTTTCGAACCGTCCCTTGTGTTCTCTATTTCCCATTTAAAAACTTCTTTAAAATCTCCAAAACATTCTTCACAAATCCAGTGTTGCCCATCAAGAGTGCAATACCCATAAACGTTAGGTTCGTAAAACTTATACCAACAAAAAGAGCAGTGCTCATGGTCGCGCATATCAGAACTTATGAAAAGTTTTTTAACTAACCTTTTTTTATATAAATAACTAGTTTGATTTGTTAATCTCCAATCGTTTTCCATAAATTACCTCACCATATATCAATTTCACCGGTTGGCTTAATGTACCATTTTGTACCACTTGGATCAGTATAATCCCAGTGTGGACCTTTAGGCGCTGGATGATTTAAATCGGGATGCAATTGTTCACCCGTATTTTTGTTTACCCAAGATCCTTTATCTCCACCTACAGGTTGCTTGCCACGCCATTCATATCCATCACCAGGAGGAATTGTTGGATCGTCTCCGGGATATTTCACATCAGGTTTATTAGTTTTTTTCGTGTTTTTTTATCGGATTTATCAGTATTGTTAGATGGTTTAGAGGTGTTCGTATCGGGTGCCGAAGCACTAGTAGCTGCCTCACAAATAAAACCAATTCCTATAATGGCTACAACGCCAAAATAGATTACATCCCCTAACGGTAATACTGTATCAGCAAAAGGTAGCCACCACATAGTTGAAGACCACCATGCTAACGCTTGCTCTCCAAATTCGCCGCTTGGATCATAATATACAATCGGGTTATTATAGCAATATGCAAATAAATTATATCCCAATGAATCTTGATAAAGAGTTGAATCCGCATTAATAAATCTTTGCACGTATGGATCATAGTAACGGGATTTTAGGTAGTAAAATCCGGTCTCAGAATCGTAATAGTATCCTCTGTATCTGAGTGGGTTCTTTTCGCCTATAGTAGAAGCAAGTGTTCCCGTTGTTGTCAGCAAAGTGCCCCATGCATCATAGGTATATTCTGCTACGGTATTGCCCGAACTATCCATTATGCCTACAATATCGCCCTGCAGGTTGAAAAGGTAATAATAGTAGTTTTCAACGCCGTTTTCGTTAATCAGCATACCGTAGGCGGTACCGTTTTCGTCGTACAGGAATATTATATACTCGCTACCCGTTTTTTGT
>JAZRNY010000027.1:0-17905 GCA_045648445.1 Acutalibacteraceae bacterium | reverse complement strand
ACCTGGAAATCTCTTCTGCGCTGCTCATCCAAGAGCTTGGCCGTCATGATATCGATATACCAGTCGTCCGCCTGAATGTCCGGATATTCCTTTGCGATTTCATAGAATGTGTCGAGGAATTTCCCGTCCGTGGTCTTGATAATATTGGCCTTTGTAACTGCAGTAACCCTCGTGCGGCCGTTTGCTTTCGCGTTTTCAAAAGCAGCCCGGATGATTCTTTCACAACCTGGTGAAGTGGCGATCGTAAAATCAATCCCGAGATCTTCGTCAATCGTCACGCCTTCTTTGCCGATCGCGTAACCGCCCTCTGTATTCTCTCTGTAGAAAACCCAGTCAATGCCCAGTTCCGGGATCTTGACCGGACGGACATTGGCAAAGAGGTCCAGTGATTTTCTCATGGCGACATTCGCGGATTCGACATTTGGCCATTCATCCCCTTTGCGAGGCGTCGTAGTCGGGCCCTTCAGGATGACGTCACATTTTTTCAGTTCTTCCAGGACGGCAGGAGGAATCGCCGCCATTTCGGCTGCTCTGCGCTCAATCGTCAGTCCATCGATCTCACGGATCTCGATGCGTCCGCTTTCGATATCGTCCTTCAGCAGATAACGGAGGATCCTCTCAGCCTGGGCCGTAATCGCCGGTCCGATGCCATCGCCTCCGCAGACGCCGATGATAATATGTTCTTTATTTTTATAATCCACAAAACCGCCCTGTTTTTTCATCTCGGCGATTCGTTCGAGCTGCTGTTCTGCCAGCGCTGCAAATTTCTCTTTTGCTGCTTCAAGGTTCATATTGTTTCCTTTCCATTCATTTCATTGAACATTCCGTCACATTGATATATATGGATCTATTATACTCCACGTTTCCCTTTCTGTGTCAGGGAAATCACGAAATCAGAGCACGGATAACAGAGATGACGAGCCTTCGGCGAACCAGCTGCGCTGCCACCTATAGCACGCCCCCCCTCATTCCTGTTCCTTCAGCATATTTCCTCAGACTTACATTTCATTATCGGTGAAGATCAGTTTCTGCAATTCTTCAGCTTCAGCTCTGGCAGCTTCAAAAGTATCGAACTGTTTCTGTACAGACTGACGAATCTGAGAAACGGTTTCTTTTCCAAGAAGCCGGATCTGATACTGTTCCGTCGATTCGATTTCCATCGGCTCGTTATCATAATAAAGAACTTTCCAATTCCCATCATCCCTGACCATTCGGGTATGTTTCTTTACATGACAACAGATAAACCGGACTCTATAACATCCAACTATCCCACCGTTTTCGTCAGAATCCATACAATCATAGGAAACGGCCAATTCCATTACCTGATGGCGTGTGGTTAAAATTGCGCAGTTTCTGCCTCCTTCATAACAGGCAAAGGAAAACTTATCCAATTTCATCTGACGTGCAATCACAAAATCCAGCGGGATATCCGGATTTTCTCTGCTCAGCATATTGCGGAAGGTATCTTTTGTTACAGCATTAAGCTGCCCTGCCAGATAATGATCAGCCTTTTCATAAAATGAATTGACTTTTTTGTTTCTCTCTTCAGAAGACAGGAACGCTCCATTCGATCCCGTCAATTCATTAGCAACGTCCATCATTTCTTCTGTAGAGATACTTTCAGCATGAATCAAAGCTTTCTGCATCTTGTTTGTTTCTGACGGGCTTGCTATAAAATAGAGTGATCCTACCAGAAAAACCAGAAAAAAACTGAGTAATAAACCGAAATATTTCCTGCGGGACTGCCTGCGAATCTTTTTCAGGTAATCGATCTGCTCTGTCTCTTCCTGCTCCATGAAAGAAGGCTCCCCCTTCCTTAAAAAAGACAGGTATTCAGAGCACTCCTGACAATTCTGTAAATGGAGATCAACCATTTCTCTGGTTTCTGCCCCCGTCAGGTCTTCCAGATACAACGGGAGCAGATCCCTGACTATTTCACAGGGCAGAGTTTCCATATTCCTCATTTTTCATTACCTCCCTGAGTCTTAACTTTACGCGATAATAGGTTACCCTGGCCCAGTTTTCGCTTTTTCCCATCACGTCCCCGATATCCCGAAAAGACAGACATCCAAAGACCCGTAAATACAATACCTCGCGGCCTGGTTCCGGGATCTTGTGTATCCTGCGCAGGATTTCTACAAGATTATCGTTGGCTAAAAACTGATTCTCCGCACTGATCGTCTCTCCGACAGCCTCCAAAAATTGCTCCGGCATTCCCTCCACTTCGTTTCCATCTCTTGCCAGACTGAAATTTTTTTCTTTTCTCTGATACTTCATCAGTTGTTTTTTCGCGATCGCGCAAAGCCAGGTACTGTTTTTACAGGAATGATCAAATCGGTTTATGCTTTTTACCGCCTGGTAAAAGGTTTCCTGGGTCAGTTCTTCTGACAGATCGCTGTCCTGGGTCAATGAAAACAGATAGCGGTAGACAATCCCGGCATTTTTTTCATAGATTTGTTCAAAGTTGTCCATCTCTCACCAGCTTTCACAAGGTATTCCACATTTCTCCGTGAAAGAAAAATGGCAGCTCCACTCACAGGGCAATGTATCCGCTTTCTTCATCATGCGCCGCCTCAGTCTGTTGTTCTATATATTAATACCATCGATCTGCATTTCGTTACAATAATTGCAAAAAAAGCAGGAGAAACGCTCCCTGCGGAACGATCTCCTGCTTAAAAATGTTCTTATTCACTTGCAATTCTGTTTCCTGTATGTGCCTTGCCTGTGCCTTACGGAAAAAAACAAAGCGCTTTTCAGGAAATTTCAAAACTCCAAACCCATTGAAATTCCTGCTAAACAACGTCCAGAGACGTGCTGAGAAGCAGTAAAGACTATCTCTTTGAGAACTGGGAGGCTCTTCTGGCCTTTTTGAGTCCGTACTTCTTTCTTTCCTTCATACGAGGATCACGAGTAAGGAATCCGGCTTTCTTAAGTTCTGCACGAAGTTCAGCATCACTCTGAAGTAATGCACGAGCGATACCGTGACGGATAGCGCCTGCCTGACCGGTAACACCGCCGCCTGTTACGCGACATACGATGTCGTACTTTTCAGCAGTTTCGGTAAGAGCGAGGGGCTGACGTACGATAAGTTTTAAGGTTTCAAGACCGAAATAATCGTCGATATCTCTGTCATTGATAGTGATTTTGCCTGTGCCGTTGTAAAGACGAACGCGAGCTACAGAACTTTTTCTTCTACCAGTACCGTAGAAATAAGGTTTACTTTCAAACATATTCTTTTGCTCCCTTCTTATTAGTCAACGAGTTCAGGCTTCTGAGCAACCTGCTTGTATTCAGCACCCTGATATACATGCAAGCGGGTCAAAGCTTTTCTTCCGATAGTGGTATCGGGAACCATTCCCTTGATTGCGAGTTCCATTGCCAATTCAGGACGGGTGTTCATAAGAGTGTCGTATTTAACCTCTTTAAGATGACCGATCCAACCGGTATGACGACGATAGTATTTCTGCTGTAACTTTTTACCGGTAAGAACTGCCTTTTCAGCGTTGATAACGATAACGAAGTCACCACAGTCAACATTAGGTGTAAATTCGGGTTTGCCCTTACCACGAAGTAAGTCAGCAACCTTAACTGCGGTACGGCCAAGGGGCTTACCTGCAGCATCTACAATGTACCATTTGCGCTGTACTTCAGCGGGTTTTGCCATAAATGTAGACATAATACTTCCTCCAAATAATTTTTTTACCTTGAGTATGTTACCACATTAACGAAACTTTGTCAACACTTATTTTTCTAAAATTTAATTTAAAATTCATTATCTCTCGTTTTCTTTGTTTTTCTTCGTTTTTCTCTTATTTGCTCACTTGCGATTTTTATTTTTTTACATAAAAAAACTCCCGATTTATAAAAAATCGAGAGTTTTTATTATTAAATATTGATTGTAAAGGTAAAGTGAATGTCTCTGTCGTTCATCTGATACAAAGGATTTAGTGCAGGACCGCAAGAGTTACTACCAATACCCGAAGACTTATAGTCTACTCTAACGTAGGTAGCCTTGCTTTCACCGATTTCGTCGGTATGCTCTGCCTTCATTATCTGATCAATACTGTACTGAGAAACGGAAGTTTCAAAAACGTTTTCTGCTTTAAAGGTAATTTTGTCCTCTAAAGTAAGTTCTCTTACCTTTGTATGATTTCCGTGCTCTTGGGGACGGATATAATTTACGTATTCGTTTTCTGCCTTAGAAACGTAGAAATCAAGAGAACAGTTATGGTAAAGGTCGCAGTAGTTTTCTTCGGGGCCCATACCAAAGTATTCAAACGCCATATTCTTATTCTTAAAGGCAAACTCAAAGCCAAGTCTTTGCAGCCACATTCCGAATTCTCTTATCTTTCCGTCAAGGTCAACCTTAATAGTGCCGTTTTCACCGATAGTATAAGAAATGTCATACTTAAAGAGAGGAGCACGGGAAACGGGAGCAATAGCCACGTTAAAGGTAATCTTGTTGCCTTCTATTTTGCTTTCTCTTACGTTGTACCAGGTATAGTCAAGATTTTCACCCGACCATATATCTATCTTAATAAGGCGGTGTTTAACGTTGCGCTCGTTATCGGTCCAAGGACGATAGAGAGAAAGATTGGTAGGAGCGTATAACTGTTCCTTGCCGCTAATTATCATACTTTCAATATTGCCGCTTTGTTTATTAAAGCCGTATTTAAAGTTTTTACCCTCGGCATAGATAAAGATGCCTTCCTCGTAAATCTTTGCAGAACCTACAACTTCTTCAAGGATACTTTCCTTTTTACTTTCGATTTCCTGCTGTAAAGTACCAAGTTCTTTATCACCTTGATAAAGAGTAGCGGTTACGGTGCAGGCATATTTACAACTTTCGGGGAAGCAAGCGGCGGTGTCGATTACGCCCTTTTGGTGAGGAGCAACGTCTAACACTACGGTATTTTCCTCAAGCACTTCTCCGTCACAAGCCAAAACGTAGGTAAGTTTACATTCCTTAAGATTAGTAAAGTCGAAGCGGTTTTCAACGGTGATTTTGCCGTCTTTATATTCAAAACGGAAAGGCGCGTAAGCAGTTTTAGCCTCAAGAGAACCTGCTTTAAAACTTCTGTCAGCAAATACTAAACCGTCGCAACAGAAGTTACCGTCGTGGGTAATTTCGCCCTTGAAGTCACCGCCGTATTTTTGTACGCCGTCAACTATAACGGTATGGTCGCACCATTCCCAGATACATCCACCCACAAGAGAGGGATGGCTGTAGAATTTTTCAACGTAATCAAAAACGTCACCGGGGCCGTTACCCATAGCGTGTGCATATTCACAAAGGAAAATAGGCTGGTCAACAAGATTTGTAGCAGTCCATCTGTCAAGTTCGCGAAGATTGATATACATTCCCGAATGGAAGTGCGATCTTCTCATATCGGTAACAGCCTTTTCTCTGTCCTTTATAGCCTTTTCAAACTTTTCTTTTGCTTCCTCTACGTTTTCGTTTCTCTTTTCGGCAAGTTCGAGATTTTCTTTTGCCTTATTGTAAGCCGAATCCCAACGGTGGAATGCGCGGGAAGCATCTTCTGCGTGGTAAAGACGTTTGGTTTCAACGGTTTTTAGCCACTCAAGCATTGCAATATGGTTGGGGCCGTGACCGCTTTCGTTACCTGTTGACCACATAAAGATAGAGGTATGGTTTTTATCTCTATGATATGCTCTTGCCATACGCTCAACGTGTTCGTCCTTCCAAACCTCCATTGAGCAAGGCCATTCGCCCGTTTCAACGTCATATCCGTAAGGAACGTTGGAATAACGTCTTACAAAGCCGTGGGTTTCGATGTCGGTTTCAAGCACAACGTAGAAGCCCATTTTATCGCAGAAGTTTAAAAATCTTGGAGTAGGCGGATAGTGTGAAGTTCTAATACAGTTAATGTTCAGTTCCTTCATAAGAGTAAGGTCTTTTATAATATCCTCATCACTCATAACCCAACCGTTTTCAGGGTGTGAATCGTGGTGGTTTACACCCTTAAGTTTTACCGAAACACCGTTTACCAAAAATTCGTTATTTTCATTTATAGCGAAGGTACGAAGACCTATATTTTCAAGAATGACCTCCCCTGCCTTTTTAAGTTCAACCTCATAAAGATAGGGCTTTTCTGCATTCCATAAAATAGGATTATCAATTTTTATTTGAGCATTTCCGTTTTCATCGGTAACAGTAGCGCCTATAACCTCGCCCTTATCGTAAAGGGTAACGTCAACGCCTGCATCGGTTTTAATAATAACGGTATCGTTATTTTCACTTTCAAGAGAAAAATCAACAATATGACCAACGGGGCGTTCTAAAATATAAACGTCTCTGAAAATGCCGTTGCATCTGAAGAAGTCCTGATCTTCAAGATAAGCGCCAACACACCATTTATACACAACAACTCTAACAATGTTTTTACCTGTGTTTACAAATTCGCTTATATCAAATTCTGCCTGCAAGTGACTGCCTTGTGTAAAGCCTACGTAGTTGCCGTTTACAAACACACTTGCGCAGGTAGCAACACCTTCCATAACAAAATAGATTTTTTTATTTGCATCTATAACATTAAAGTCCTTTTCGTAAATACCGCAAGGATTAACGTTTGGAACGTATGGTGGGTCAATAGGAAAAGGATAGTTAATATTACAGTAGTTAGGATTTTCATAACCTGTATTCTGCCAGGTTGAAGGCACCTTTACCTTGTCCCATTTATTTATTTTAGCATTAACGTCCACAGCATCGCTGTTAGCATAATAATTAAAACGCCATTCTCCGTTTAAAAGAGTGTAAACTGCTTCACCCTCGGGAATATAAAACGCGCGCTGGGGAAGACGGTTTTCGCTTGTTTTTTCAAATTTTTCATAAAGTCTCATTTAAGTCACCTCACACCTAGGTAATTCTAAAGGAATTATATACTATAAAAGGCTAAAAAGCAACTATAAGAAAGCCACATTTAATTTTTTTGATAAAGATTTTCAATCGTGGAAAAATTAAGATTTTTCTTTATCACATAAGTAAAAAAGCACCTCACAACTGTGAGGTGCTCCATCATTAAAGAAGACTATTGTAAAGAGCGGTGATGTCTTCAACGCTTGTATCTCTCGGGTTACCGGGACGACAAGCATCGTCGAATGCGGACTGAGCAAGGAATGCAACGTCTTCCTTCTTTACGATTTCTTTAAGGTCGGCAGGAATGCCAACGTCGATAGAAAGTTGTTTAACGGCATCAATAGCAGCCTTTCTATATTCAGCAACAGACATATTTTCTGTTCCCTTTACGCCCATAGCAGCGGCAATATATTTGTACTTATCACCTGTTGCCTGCGCATTATATTCCATAACGGTAGGAAGAATAATAGCATTGGCAACGCCGTGAGGAGTATCATATAAAGCACCGAGAGGATGAGCCATAGAGTGAACGATACCAAGACCTACGTTAGAAAAGCCCATACCTGCAACATACTGACCGAGAGCCATACCGTCTCTGCCGTCAGCCTCGCCGTTTACTGCTGCGCGGAGAGAACGAGCGATAATTTCGATAGCTTTAATATGGAACATATCGGAAAGTTCCCAAGCGCCCTTGGTGATGTAGCCTTCGATAGCGTGGGTAAGAGCATCCATACCGGTAGCGGCGGTAAGACCCTTAGGCATAGTAGCCATCATATCGGGGTCAACAACTGCAACAACGGGAATATCGTGAACGTCAACGCAAACCATCTTTCTGTTGTTCTGTACGTCGGTAATTACGTAGTTAATGGTAACCTCAGCAGCGGTACCTGCGGTAGTGGGAACAGCGATAATGGGAACGCACTTATTCTTTGTAGGAGCAACGCCTTCAAGAGAACGAACGTCTTCAAATTCCGGATTATTGATAATAATACCGATAGCCTTAGCGGTATCCATAGAAGAACCGCCGCCGATAGCTACGATACAGTCAGCACCGCTTGCCTTATAAGCCTCTACGCCTGCCTGAACATTTTCAATAGTAGGATTGGGTTTGATATCAGAGAAAAGCGCGTAATCGATTTTGGCATTATCAAGAACGTCGGTAACCTTTTTGGTAACGCCGAACTTAATAAGGTCGGGGTCGGATGCAACAAAAGCTTTTTTAAAGCCTCTTGCAATAATTTCATCAGCAACAGCTGCTACTGCGCCTGCGCCATGATAGGATGTTTCGTTTAGTACAAATCTATTCATTTTAATAACTTCCTTTCGGTTATTTTTTTACATTATACTACATCTTTAAGTTTTCTTCAAGAACTTTGTTTTAAAATTAACAATTTATATATTCAAAAGTTTTTCCGCATTCCTATGGGTGATTTTTTCAAAATCCTTTTCCCCTATATCAAGGGATTTTAAAAGCCTTAATTCCATATCGGCAGTATGCCACGGGGTATCGGTGCCGAAAAGAAGTCTATCTGCGCCGTGCATTTCCAAAATCTTTGCAAAATAAAACTTGGGCTGAGTGCCGTAAGCATAAGAAGTATCAAAATAAATGTTTTTGCCCGCAAGATGCTTTAACACCCCTTCTCCGCAACCTACGCCGCCCCAATGCGCCGCAACAACGGGAGAAGTAAACCAATCAAGCGCCCTTTCCATTTTTTCGGGAGTAGCGCCATAGGGAGGCGCATAGCCGTAATCGTTACCTGCGTGAAAAACGGTAATAAGACCGAGTTCGCTAATCTTTTTATAAAGCGGCTTAAGTTTAATATCGTCAACGTTAAAGCCCTGATAATCGGGATGAAGTTTTATCCCCTTAAGACCAAGTTCTTTAATTCTTTCAAGTTCTTCTAAAGCATCCTCGCTATAGGGAAATACCGAACCGAAAGCAATAACGTCATCGCTGTTTATATATGCGGCAAAATCATTAACCGCCCTTTGCTGGCGGGCATTTGTAGCAATATTTAGTACGACGCTTTTATCAACACCGCTTTTTTCCATAAGTAAGCGAAGTCCCGAAACGGTGCCGTCGGTATAAGGGTTAAGTCCTCCCGAAGCGAAGGAAAGTTTTCCCACTGCTTTTTGCGATATTTTATCGGGAAAACAGTGTGTATGAAAATCTATAAGCATATTTATCACCTTTTTAGCATTATACACCTATTTTTTCCTCCTTTCAATAATTTAAGCGTATCTTTGCTTAAATTTGTTAAAAATATATTATGATAAGTTTTATAACTTAATTGTTGAAAGGTAGCGAAATATGTGATAAAATGTCATTATAAAAAATTAAAGGAAGTCGGTTATGTTACATTTAAAAAGTTACAGCGGACACATAAGAAATCATAAAGCGCTCTGTGATGAACTTTCGATAGAAAAAGGTCTGTCCAGAGAAAAAAGAGAAGAAGAAATAATAATCAAAGCCTATAAAAAATGGGGCAGTGAAATGGGAACAAAGATTTACGGAATGTTTTCTTTCGCTTTATATAATGATGAAGACGACAGTTTCATTTTTATGCGTGACCCCTTTGGCGCAAAGCCTTTTTACTATTATCTTACCGAAAATGGTATTCTTTTCGGCACAACCATACGTGAAATTATGGTGCAAGACGGATTTAAAAAGGTATTAAACGACAAACTTTTGCAAATTTATCTTACCATGACATATACTACCGGTGACGAAACCTTTTTTGAGGGTGTTAAAAAACTTCTTCCCGGCAGAATTATGACCTATAAAAATGGTGAAATCAATATTACACGTTATTGGCGTCCCGAGTTTAAACCCGATTACAGCAAATCTCTCGAAGAGTGGGCTGACGAAATTCACTCCACCTTAAAAACTATTATGACTGAAGTAAAGGACGAGGACGAATACGTTGAAAGCTTTTTATCGGGCGGTGTTGATTCCTCCTACGTACTTGCTATGTCCGACGCAAAATTTGCTAATTCCTGCGGATATGACGACAGCCGTCTTGACGAATCAGGTCTTGCTAAAGAAACTGCCGATATTTTAAAACGCAACTTCAACCGCTGTCTAATTACACCCGAAGCCTATTTCAGCATTGTTCCCTACGTTATGTATAATATGGAGCAACCCTTAGGCGACGCTTCTGCAGTTGCTTTTGCGCTTGGTTGCATAGGCACCGCAAAAGGAACCAAAATCTGTTATTCAGGTGAAGGCGCAGACGAATTTTTCGGCGGCTACAATATGTATAGAAACGCCGAGCGTTACGGCGATAATCTTAAAACCTTCTACGTTGGCAACACCAACATTATGAAGGAGGACGAAAAAAAGGTTATCCTTAAAAAATATTATGAAGATTTTCTGCCTATTGATTTAGTCAAGGATATTTACACTGAAAACGAGCATCTCGACCCGCTTTCAAAAATGACCGACGTAGATATTCAGGTATGGCTTGAAGGTGATATTTATCTTAACGTAGATAAAATGAGTCGCGCCGCCGGTCTTGAAGTGAGAATGCCCCTTACCGACCTGAGAATTTTTGATATTGCATCCCGTATCCCTGCTGAACTTAAGGTCAACGAAGAACAAAACAAGGTGGCGCTTCGCACCGCCGCTTCCAAGGTTCTCCCCGACGAAATAGCCTTCAGAAAGAAACTCGGATTTGTGGTACCTATCAGAATGTGGATGGCAGACGAAAGATACAACTCAGACGTCAAAGCAAAATTCAACAGCGAAATTGCTGAAAAATTCTTTAACGTAAAAGAAATCAACGCAATCTTCGACGAATATATCGGTGGCAACAGTGACAACTGGAGAAAGGTCTGGACAATCTACACCTTCCTCGTCTGGTACGAAGAATACTTTATTAAACGCTAAAAAAACACGGCTTAAGAGTCGTACTCTATAGAACAGGGAGATTTGCACATCCCATCACAAAAAACTAAAACACCACGGAGTTATATCCGTGGTGTTTTCTATATCTTCGAAGCTTGAACCGCATTATCGTCAGTAGTTGTAAAATAGCAATTAGTTGGTATTAATCATCAAAAAGGTTACAACTGCTCTTGCAACTGGGGTATGGTCCACCACACGCTGCACATCCTTCGGGTAGTTGTTCATCATCCGGAGCATCTACTCCTTCAAGATCCATAACAGCTCCGCAGTCAGGACATACCCACTGGCGATCTCCTTCATACACCAACTCAACGCCACACCCATATGGACAAACACAAGTTTCGGCCATATTTTTACCTCCAAATTTTATAATCTATTACAAGTAGTATTTTTAATAATCGAGTTGTTCCATAGCCCTGTTAATTTGAGCTTCGGTAAATTCATAAAAACGCAAGTCGTCAATTATACCTTTTTTCGATTTGCCTTCGTTCATTAAGTCTTGAGCATGTAATAACGCTTGTTCGTCCCAATCCGCACCGCAATGATCAGCAGCAAACTTTGCATCTTCTATAGAAAAGCCTTCACATGTGGTTAATAAGTTTGTTGCTAAAAAATCATACGATGGATGAAGGCTTAATAATCGATGAGCTTTAATTAATGCGTTTCTTTGACCGTTTGTTAGTTCTATTGTGTATTCACGTGTTTTAAATTTTTCTCCGCATACTGCACAACATAAAGACTCAACACCAGGTGTTACGGTAGCCTCCTTATTAACAATATAATCTTTTGTAACAACCCAAGAGCCATCTATATGTGGCGATTTATCTATTTCTTTTTTAACAATAGCATTACATATATTACATGTAGATTCTTTAAGACCTAATTCTGTACAAGTAGGTTCTTTTAATATTTTCCAATTAGTGCTATCATGACCTAATGGTTCTCCTTCATTATCACCACATACAGTACATACTTTAGCTTTAGTGCAAGTAGCAGCACTCCACTTATGAATACATAAAATATGTGTTTGAAACAACACGAATAGTATAACCCCTACAATAAATAGTACACTACAAGCAATAATTAAAAGATTTTTGTTTACTAGATTTTTCATAACATTCTCTCCTTAAAATCAAAAAAAGTGTGTGCAACCGAAGTCACACACACCGAAAAATGCACAACTCCAGTTTGCTACCACACAAAACTTAACGCTTACAACAAGTACGCGAAAAGAGCATGCATTTTTACCAAAATAAAAATACATACTTGTCGAAAGCGTAATATTAAGTTTTGTGTGGTGAACACATTATAACATAAATGTTTTGAATTGTAAAGATATTTTACCTGTTTTTGGAATGGTTAAGTGTCTTAAGTTCTCCTAAAAAAGCGGAAAATGTGATGTACATTTTCCCTGCTTGTTACGGTATGCGACAAAATAAAAAAGCCTCCCTTGTAAAGGGAGGTGGCAAAACAAAGTTTTGACGGAGGGATTTTAGATTTGAATAAACAAAAAATCCCCCAGTCAACCGCTTCGCGTTCGACAGCCCCCTTTACAAGGGGGCCTTTTTTCTATCCTTTAGAGTACGACTCATATGCCGTGTTTTTTTAATCGTTACTTTTAAATACGTCTGCAACCTCGCTTATGGTTACAAAGGCTTTTGGGTCTATTGAATGGATTATATTTCTCATTTTTGCTATTTGGAAACGGTTTACCACGAAATAGACCACTGTTTTTTCGGCATTTGAATAACCGCCTACGGCATTAATCTTTGTCGTTCCGCAACCAAATTCGTCGCTTAACGCTTTGCTTATTTCTTCCGCCTTATCGGTAACGATAAATACCGATTTGCTTCTATCGAAGCCTTCAACAACAAAGTCAACGGTTTTAAGTCCTGCCGCATAGGTAACTATAGAATAAAGCGGTAAAATCCAACTGTTTATGGCAATTCCGCAAACTATATAAAGTATTACGTTATATATCATTACAAACGAGCCAACGGTAAGGTTAAGTTTTTTAGCAAATATAACCGCCATAACCTCGACGCCGTCTATTGCTCCGCCGTAACGAATTGTAAGACCGCTTCCCACACCCGATATCATACCGCCGAAAAGCGCACATAAAAGTAAATCTTCTCCTGCAAGAGGTGAAGCAATGCTTACGTCAATGGGCAGAACGTCGGTTATAAGCCACGATGCGCCCGAATAAACCGCAACGGTAAATATTGAATAAACCGTAAAGAGCGCGCCCTGACGTCTTAAACCAAACAAAAACAAAGGTACGTTAAGTATAAGCAGAAAAAGAGAAAGTGAAAATTTCTCGGGGGTTATCTGAGAAAGGAAAATCGAAGTTCCCGATATACCGCTGTCGTAGAGATTTACGGGAGCAATAAAGACCGTTACACCAAAAGCGTTTATACAGCCTGCCACAAACAATGCGACGAAGTTTTGCCAACGAAGCATCTTTAGTTCTTTAAGTTGGGAACTTAGATACCCTTTTATTTTAGCCACTGTATAAGCACCTCTTTTCATTTATCTTCCAAATCAGATAAGTTTTAAGGATTATACCACATTTTCTTTACATTTGTCAACTTAAGCAAACACAGGTGATATCGGACTCCCCTCAACCAACGGCTATGAAGATGAACTTCGATACTTCTTTAACTGCGTAAAAGATAACAAACCTGCCGATATAATTAAGCCCAAAGAATTAGAAGCGGTATTAAAAACAGTAAAAACCATAAAATAAACAAAAATCAGAGAGTTTTTTTACTCTCTGATTTTTTTATTGATTAATTCAAAGTGTATTTGTAAACAGGTTTACCTTTTGCTTCAAGTTTACCTGCAAGTACGTCCAGGCAGGCGTCAACGCTACCCTCATAGGTGTCGCCCATTATATAACGCGGTATATGAGGAAGACCGCTTAACGTAGTCGGGTCGCCGAAATGAACAACGGCAGAAATCTTATCGGTATATTGCATAGCCTCCATAAGAGTTCTTACACGCTTAGTAATTTCATCCTGACCAACGTATGCAATAGTTTCGGAAAAGGTCAAAAATACTACGTCCTCATTTTGAGTTGCGTAAATAAGCGCCAACTGATTTTGACGGGCTGTGGGCATCTGGTGAATAAAATGCACCTTAGAATTGGGAAAAAGTTCTAAAATACGCTTTTCAATTTTATCGGGGAAAAGCCAGTTACTCTTAAAGGTATCAACCGCAACGTCGGCAGGATTCATCTCGTTTCTGAGCATCACAACGAAAAGGTGCTTACCGTCTTTGCTTATAGAGGTAGAAAGACCTTCGTCAACCTTGGCGCATACAGCATTTTTCTCTATATTTCTAAGGCGCTCATACTCTTCGTCACTCAGTTCGGTTATCATAGTCTTTTCCATTTCCAAAGACTTATGCTGCATTTCAAGAACCTTTTTAACCGCTTCGTCAAGTCTTTCGTCGGTGATTATACCCTTTTCATAACATTCTGTTATTTTTTGTTGGTCACCGATAGGGTCAAGAGAATATGTCAAAACAAAGTCGTTACCTGCCTGAACAGCCATACCCTTGCTTTCGATTCTGCCGAACTTTGCGCAAATTCCCATCATATCGATAGCATCGGTAATAAAGAAACCGTTAAAGCCCTCGTTTTTAATCATATCAAGAGTAATTTTAGAAAGACTTGCAGGATATACCGGGTCAACCTTCTCGGTTTTATGGTGAGAGGTCATAATTCCGCTGAGTACGCCCTCATCAATAAGTTTTTTATAAACGTATAAACCGTTATCAACAAGCTCTTCCTTTGTTTCAAAGGAAATGGCTTCTGCCATATGAGAGTCTATAGGTAAGCTTTCTTCTGCGCCGGGGTAATGCTTACCGACAGCCATAAGTCCTGCATCCTGCATACCTCTTGCCTCTGCCGCCGCCATTTTTGCGACAAATTCCTTATCGGGACCGTAGGAACGGGGGCTACCGTCACGGAGAACGTCAAGAATAGGACTGCAAACAACGTCGTAACCAAGTTTCTTTGCGGCAACACCTACGCTTTTACCAAAAACGTAGGCATTTTCCACGTCGTTTGTACGTCCCACGCTGTTACGGGGACCTATTTGATATTCACCAAAACCTCTTTCGGCATCGGTCATAATAAGTATAGGATAATCGGCGATTTCCTTTACCTTTTTAATAAAATCCTCGGTATAGGGCGCATTACTCGGAATCCATATTGCGCCTAAAGCGTGATTTTTGATACGATCGTATAAAAATTCGTTTTGATGCTCACTGCCGGGCAAGTAGTTAACTACTGCCGAATGAATCATACCGAGTTTTTGGTCAACGCTTAATTCTTCTAATTTAAGTACTTTAATCTCTTTCATAAAAATTCCCACAAACTATTTTAAATTAATATCGTAGGTTGTTACACCTGTTGCCTCTAAATCTCCTGCCAATACGTCGATACATGCTTCTACACTTTCGTCGCATATTCCGCCTAAAATAACTCTCGGAATATGAGGAAGCGCCGAAAGAATACAGGGGTTGCCAAAATGCATTAAAGCAGAAACACGGTTGGTGTACTGTAATGCTTTAATAAGGCTTACAACACGAGAAGTAAGGGCTTCCTCGCCTGCATAAGCGAGAGGCTCGGAGAAAGTAAGGAATATTACGTCGTCGTGCTTAACTGAATCCTGACAAATTCCGAAGTTATGGAACTGAGTCGGGAATTCGTGGAAAAATCTTACACTGGAATTGGGAAACAGTTTTAAGATTTGGCTTTTAATCTTTTCAGGGAAAAGCCAACCGTTACTAAAGGTATCAACGTCAACCTTACCGAGCGCCATTTCATTTCTTACCATAATTGCGAAAAGATGTTTTCCGTCCCTTGAGATAGCAGAAGTAAGTCCTTCGTCAACACGCGCATATACCGAAGCTCTTGAAATATTTCTGGAAAGATAAATTTCTTCTTCGGCGAGTTCTTTACAAGCCTTTTTATCCATTTCCAAAGCCTTGTGGTGATTTTCGAGAACGCGCTTAACTGCATCGTTTAATTCTTCTTCGGTAAATACACCTTTTTCATAGCATTCTACAATAGCGCTTCTGTCAAAAGTAGGTTGGTGAGAAAAAGGAAGTATTAAATCGTTTGCTCTTACTGCCATTCCCTTGCTGTCAAGATTGCCGAATTTTGCTCTTATTCCCATCATATCGAGCGCGTCGGTAATAAAGAAACCTTTAAAGCCCTGCTCTCTGATAAAGCCCGTAACCTTTTTAGAAAGACTTGCGGGGTATTCTTCATCAATTTTGGGCAGACGCATATGTGAAGACATAAGACCGTCTAAAAGGTCCTCTTTTATTAATTCCATATAAGCGTAAAGGCTGTCTTCAAGTAATTCTTCCTTTGTTTGCATCGAAAGACTTTCTGCCATATGAGAGTCAACGCCAAGACATTCTCTACCGCTTGGGTAATGCTTACCTACGGTTAAAACACCTGCATCGTGCATACCGCGAGCTTCTGCGGCAGCCATTCTTGCAATTACGTTTTTATCTGAGCCGAAGGAACGCACACTGCCTTCGTCATTGATATCCATCAAAGGACAGCATACTACGTTATAGCCCATCTGTTTGGCAGTATAGCCTATGGTTTTACCGAAAGCATAGGCATATTTTTCGTCACCCGTACAAGCAATTGCATTATGGCGACCTACAATATATTCTCCTATTCCGTTTTCGGCATCGGTAAATACAAGTATGGGATAATCAGCGGTTTCCTTGACACGTTGCAAAAGTTCTGCCGCTTTAGGCTGATCGTACTGAATCCATATCGCGCCGAGAGAATGTTTTTCAATGCACTCGAAAACGAAATCAACTTCCTCAGGCTTCATATTGCCGTTAACCATAGCCGTATGTACCATACCAAGTTTTTGGTCAATGGTTAATTCTTCAAATTTAAGTTCTTTAATTTCTTTCATAAATAGCCCCCACGTTAAATTATTGATTTTTATAAAAACGCAATATTAAAATTGCAAGTTTTCAAATTGACATTTACATTTATTATTGTATAATCAATATAGATATAATTCAATAGTTTAAATTGATATATTTTAACATTATATTGACAAAGGAGAAGGCTATGCCATCTATTATATTTGAAAATCACGATTACTTTTCGGAAAGTAATTTTTTGTCTTTAGGATATGCCGAAAATTATGCGGATAAAAAGTTTTCTCCAAACTGGCACGAACACATAGAAATTCTAATTTGCAAAAAAGGAAATGCCACCATTACTTTAGACGACCGAAAATATTCTTTTACAAAAAACAACATAATAATCGTTAATCCCAACGTAATCCATTCATTTAAAGGTGTTGAAAACGCAGGCTTTTACTGTATGCATATAGACAGTTCTTTTATCAAGGTGAATTTCGAAAATGCGAGAAATACTCTTCTCACCGAATTTATTGAATGCGACCAAAAGTTCCTTGAAATTTTTGATGAACTGTGCGCAACTTACAATAGTGATGATTGTTTAAAAACCGCCAAGATTAAAATATTACTTTTAAAACTACTGATTTTATTATTTGAAAACCACAGCACCGATAACGCTTATTCATCGTATAATCCAAAAGCCTATAAACGAACAAAAAACGTAATGTCTTATATAGAAAGCAATTTTTCCCGTGAACTCACCCTAAATCAGCTTGCAGCTGTAGCAAACATAAATAAATACCAGTTATCTCGCGAATTTAAAGCCGCAACAGGCAAAAGCGTTTTTCAGTATATTAATCACCTACGTTGCAAAGCGGCATCTGCAATGCTAAAAAACGGCTCATCGGTTACCGAAGCCTGTGAAAGCTGCGGCTTTAAAAATCTGTCGTACTTTTCGGCAACCTATAAAAAATATATAGGCGTACTGCCGGGTAAAACAAAGCCCAGATAACGGGAGTTGTTCTTAGGGATAAAATGCCTAAAAAAGCAAATTTTTGCGTTCTAATGTATTAAAAAGCCGTGGTATGCGTCAGCATTACCACGGCTTTTCGCCTTTTATTCCACTAAAAATTTATCTTTTTTAGGTGCAAGCAGTTTTGTAAGAATAAATTTGTTTCGATTTTGAAGTTGCGAAAACGCAGTAATACTTT
>JAZRNY010000026.1:0-15806 GCA_045648445.1 Acutalibacteraceae bacterium | reverse complement strand
GCAGTTTTGTAAGAATAAATTTGTTTCGATTTTGAAGTTGCGAAAACGCAGTAATACTTTGTGTCTTACAAGTTTTCAAAACAAGAAAGCGTACAAATTTATCTGAAAAACCTATTTGTCCCTAAGAACAACTCCCGAAACGGAAATATTTTTAAAAAGCTTAGTAAAAAACTCCTGCCGTTCAAAACACAGCAGGAGTTTAATTTTAGTAAAGGGTTATAGAACTTTCTGTAAATATCGGCGGGAATAAGCAAACACGAATAATCCGAACCTGCCTAAAACGGCATTCTTTCGGCACTTTTCGGTTTGTCATCACCCGTAGGCGTTAGCCTGACGGATTCTTCCGCACCAAAAATCACTCGAAATTCTGTCCGTTTTAGGTCGCAGAATTTTAAAGAGTTGAATTTTTGGCTGTGCGAGGCGCAAAACGCAGTTAATCCTGACGGATTAACGAGTATTTTAACAATGCAAAGACGAAAATTGAGCCTTTAAAATCAAGTTCGGATTATTCGTGTTTGCTTAACCTCACTAAAGGTACCCACTTAATTTAATTTGATATCAAAGGTAGTTACACCCGTTGCTTTTCTTTCACCTGCAAGTATTTCGAGAGAAGCGTTAACACTTTCGTTATTAAGACCGCCTAAAATCACTCTTGGAATGTGTGGTAAATCACCCAAAATACAAGGGTTACCAAAGTGAAGAAGAGCAGAAACTCTGTTTGTAAACTGCAAACATTCAATAAGGCTTACAACTCTAGAGGTTAAAGCTTCTTTTCCTGCATAAGCCAGCGACTCTGAGAAGGTTAAGAATATTACGTCGTCGTGAGTAACGGAATCCTGGAAAATACCTTGATTATGGTGTTGTGTTGGGAACTCGTGGAAAAGTCTCACCTTAGAATTCGGGAAAAGTTCCGTTATTTTTTTAGTGATTTTATCAGGGAAAAGCCAACCATTACTAAAGGTATCAACCTCAACCTTTCCGAGTTCCATTTCGTTTCTTACCATAACTGCAAAAAGGTGTTTGCCGTCCCTTGAAATAGCGGGAGTGAGTCCCTCGTCTGCCTGAGCGTAAACAGAAACCTTGGGAATATCTTTACAAAGCGCAATTTCTTCATCAGTAAGTTCTTTGCATCTGTTTTCGTCTAAAACCATCACCTTATGCTGAGCCAAAAGAATACGCTTTACACATTCATTAAGTTGTTCATCACTGATAACTCCGTTTTCGTAAGCAGTATTAATCGCTTCCTGATCGAAACGGGGTTTATTGGTATATGTAAGTGCTAAATCGTTACCTGCGGCAATAGCCAATCCCTTGCTTTCAGCATCGCCAAATTTGGCGCGAATACCCATCATACCGAGAGCATCGGTAATACAAAATCCGTTAAAGCCCTCATCTCTTATTACGTCAATAACCTTTTTAGAAAGACTTGCAGGATATTTATCATCAATATTTGAAAACTTCTGATGAGAGGTCATAACACCGTCGAGGAGCCCCGCTTTCATCATTTCAACATAAGCAAAAAGGCTGTCGTCAAGAAGTTGTTCTCTTGTCTGACTCGAAACGCTTTCTGCCATATGAGCATCTATATTCATTTCATTTCTTCCGCTGGGATAGTGCTTACCAACGGTCAAAACGCCTGCATCGTGCATACCGCGAGCCTCTGCAGAGCCCATTTTTGCAATAACGTTTTTATCCTTACCGAAGCATCTTACAAAACCGTTATTATCAATATCCAAAACAGGATTACAAACAACGTTATAACCGTAATTTTTAGCGGTAAAGCCTACTGCTTTTCCGAAGGCGTAAGCGTATTTTTCATCCCCAGTACAAGCAATAGGATTATGACGTCCAACCTGATATTCGTCAATTCCGTTTTCGCAATCGGTGATTATAAGAATAGGATAATCGGCAGTTTCGTGAACTCTTTTTAAGAATTCTTGCCAGTCCTTCAGACCGTACTGAATCCATATAGCGCCGAGAGCACGGTTCTTGATTCTTTCAAAAACGTACTCGATTTCTTCCTCTTTAGCGTTACCGTTTATCATTGCGGCGTGTACCATACCAAGTTTTTGGTCAAGGGTTAATTCCTCAAATTTAAGTTCAGTTAATTGTTTCATAAATACACCTTCTCAATAGTTTTTACTATAATTCCATTATACCTTTTAATGCTGATTTTGCAACACATAAATGCAATTTATGGTATATTTTTTTAAACTTTTTCATTTTTTACATATACATTTCCTTTTTTTACTTTCCCAAAGTGATTTTAATATCCCCTGTATCTGTAGTAATTTTACATTTCCCACCGTTTAATGTTTCAGGTACTTTAACGCTTCCCGTATCGGTTTTGGTTATAAAAATCTTTTCGCTTAAAAGTGTTCCCGAAACGTCACCCGTATCGGTTACTATTTCTATTTCACCTGCATCACATTTTTCTAACCCGACATCACCCGTACTTCTTTTTACATTGAATTTTCCTTCCGCTACGGTATTTATCGCCGTTAAATCTCCCGTACTTCCGCTTGAAGTTATGTTTTTGCAGGTTATATTATTCAAAGCGGTCTTACCGGTACTAACCGTTAGGTTCAAGTTACCGTCTGCCTTAAGATCGGACACCTTTATATTACCGGTAGATGTATTAAGGCTGACGTTTTGAGCGGTTATATTTTCGGTCTTAATATGACCGGTTGTAGTTTCTATTTTTATATCAGCCGAAGCAGAAGCGTAATTTTCCACGTCGCCTGTAGAAAGTTTTATATCAATACTTAAAAAACTAAACCGTGCGGGGATTTTAATATCCCCCGTATCTTCTTTAATAATTAAATTTCCCAACTGATTTTCACCCAAATAAACGGTCAGCTTAGGAGTTTTAAAGTTTATACCTATATGATGATACCATTTTCTTTGGTCGTTAAGTTCGATTTTTAAAGTAGAGTCTGAAACGTAAACGTTGTGCTTTTCGTTAGTTGATTCCTCACACACTATTTTCGTTTTGCCGTCATCAGAACTTATAAAGGTGATATCGGCGGTATCGGTAATAATGGAGATATCGCTGAATTGTTCGTTTATTTCATAAGTATTCATTTCGTATTCAGTGGTTGAAAGTCTTAAAAAATTCCAGTTTAGCATAGACATTACTCCCGTAAATATAACTGCTCCGAGAATAAAAAGAGAAGCGCCTATTATAAGACTAATTTTAGTTTTAGTTTTCATTTTGCTTCCTCCTTTTTTATAAGCAATTTTTTAATGCCTAAAGTCATTTTTTTAGTTAGTATTAATACACTCTTAGCCGCAAGATTTGAAAAAATAAACAAAAGTATGCCAAGTCCGATTAGTAAAAGAGCAGCGCCTATAAGCGCAATTCCTTCGAAAACCTTTCCATTGGTAATTTCACCTACTGCCATAAAAAGTGAACCGACTGCAGAGCCAAAGCAAGAAACAGAAACTGCATAAAGACAAATAACTATAACCCAAAGGCAAACGTAAAGCGAAAAAACAACTGCAAAAACCGAAATAAGTATAGGAAACCACACGGGAAAGCCGGCGCATATAAGGGTAATTGCCACCGCACTAAGTTTTTTCTTAGGCTTTATTTTTTGCTTTACTATTTTAGTAAGAGGAATATCCTTTAAAATCTGCTCGGCTATTTCGTCAACGCTTCCGATTTCCGCTATTGCTTGCTCCTCGGATTTTCCGTCTTCTATTTTATCATCTATCATTTCGGCGTAAAAGCTTATACGCTCGTCAAGTTCGTCTTTAGGCAATCCCGATAAGGCTTCTTCAAGTTTTAGTAAAAAATCAAACTTATCCATTCTTAGTTCCCTCCTTAGTTACAAATTTATATATTAACACTATTTCTTCCCAATCGTTCTTAAACTCTTCTATTCGTTTAATTCCCTCTTGTGTAATATGATAATATTTACGAAGTCTGCCATCGTGTTCGGCTGTACGAACGGTCAGCATATTCGCATTTTCCAATCGCTTTAAAATAGTATAAAGGGTTGATTCGGAAAGAACAACGTAAGGCTTTACGTCTTTTATTATTTTATAACCGTAGGATTCCTCGTCCTTTATGGCGGCAAGAACACATACGTCTAAAAGTCCTCGCTTTAACTGAATATCCATACCATACCTCCTCTCACATAATACATCATATCACGAAGTATGTGTTTTGTCAAGATACAACTTTTTGTTTTGCATTTATTAAGAAAATATGATACAATATGTAACTTGAGGGGGCGAAGACGTGTATAAAAAGGTTTACGTTGAAATTACAAATACCTGCAATATGAACTGTTCCTTTTGTCACAGAACAAAAAGACCTCCCAAAAGAATGAACATAACCGAATTCGACACGGTATTAAATAAAATAAAGCCTCACACAAATTATATTTATTATCATCTTTTAGGCGAACCGCTAACCCATCCCGATTTAGAAGATTTTATAATTCTTGCTAATTCTTTATGTTTTAAATCTATTATCACCACCAACGGAACGCTGCTTAAAGAAAAAGGACATATTCTTATAAATCAAAAGGTACACAAAGTAAGTATTTCCCTACATAGTTTTGAAGAAAATGATAAAAATAATCATTTAAAATATTTACGCGAAGTAGCCGATTTTGCCAAAAGCGCAAGTCAAAACGGAATTATAGTTGTGCTAAGGCTTTGGAACAACGGCTGTGACTACGGCAAAAACAGTGATGCCATAGAATTTTTAAAGAGTGAAATAAGCGGTGACTGGACACCTAACACAAAAGGCATACGTATTCGCGATAAACTGTTTTTAGAGTACGGAGACCGCTTTGTCTGGCCAGACAAGGACGTTGATGTCATAAGCGAAAAGGTGTTTTGCTATGGACTAAAAGACCATTTTGGTATTTTATGCGACGGCACGGTTGTTCCCTGCTGTCTTGACAGCGAAGGCACTATAAATTTAGGAAATATTTTTACCGATGATATTAACGACATTCTAAACAGCCAACGCGCCAAAAAAATAGTAGAAGGCTTTAATAACCGCAAAGGTGTCGAAGAACTTTGCAAAAAATGCGGCTATGCGCAGCGGTTTTAAAAATATATCTTTTTCCGTTTCTGTATCAAACGGTGTTTAATGTTTGGAGGTTTAATTATGAAAGGAAAAAGAATTTTTTACTGTGAGACGGCATATTTTTTAGGGATTATCATACTGGCTTTGGGCACCGCGTTAATGGAAAAGGCAAATTTCGGTATGTCAATGATAGTAGCGCCTACCTATATTTTACACCTTAAAATTTCTCAGTTTCTTCCCTTTTACAGTTTCGGAATGTCCGAATATGTTTTTCAGGCATTTTTACTCATTCTACTATCCGTAATTATGGGAAGGGTTAAAAAAAGTTATATTCTTTCTTTTATTACCGCTTTCATTTACGGATTAATTCTTGACGGTATACTTTATCTTTCAAGTTTTGTCACACTTGAGGGACTTGTTTGCAGAATTATATTTTATATACTCGGTTTGCCCATTTGTTCACTTGGAGTAGCGCTGTTTTTTAACACCTATCTTCCCCCTGCTGCATACGAATTATTTGTTAAAGAACTTTCGATTAAAACCAAACTCCCAATTGCAAAAACAAAAACATTTTACGACCTTAGCAGTTGTGTTTTAGCGGTTATATTAACCCTAACGTTATTTGGATATTTTATAGGCATACAGTGGGGCACAATAGTTTGCGCCGTAATCAACGGTTGGCTAATAGGCAGTATAAATACATTTTTAAACAAAAATTTTGTTTTTAAAGACGCTTTAAATTTACGTGATAAACTAAACTGAAAATTAAAAAACATTATGAAAATTATTGAAGTTACAAAAAATAAAAAAGAATATCTAGACCTGCTTTTACTAGCAGACGAACAAGAAGATATGATCGACCGATATCTAAAAAGGGGTAAAATGTATCTTTTATATGATAAAACCGTTAAAAGTGAATGTGTAGTAACCGACGAAGGAAACGGAATACTTGAAATTAAAAACATTGCCACCTATCCCGAATTTCAACGCAAAGGTTACGCAAAAGCATTAATTGATTTTATTATTAAAGAGTACCGTGAAAAATTTTCGGTGTTACAGGTAGGCACGGGCGACAGCCCATTAACCATACCCTTTTACGAAAAATGCGGATTTGTCCGTTCACACACAATACCGAATTTTTTCACCGATAACTACGACCACCCCATTTTCGAAGACGGAGTGCAACTAAAAGATATGGTATATCTTAAAAAATTCATATAAAAAACGGCTTGGATAACTCCAAGCCGTTTAATTTTTGAGAACTTTATACGAAATTATATAATCTGCAATTTTTTCAACGCAACCTATCATAATTTCAAGTTTTTAAATATAAGTTTCGGGTTTACAAATTACTCCTCTGCTTTTTGAAAAAACTGACATTTTTACACATTACTTTTTTTAAGTTTTATATTAAGTAATCAATATAGAAATTATCGGGTAAAACCTAAATCTTCATGACGGGAGGCTACTACCGAGAATGCATCGTCTGCAATATCTACCGCAAGAGCGATATCCTCGTCGGTAAGGGCTGCGTTTATAAAGTGATTATGATGGCTTGTAATAAATAGACCTCGGCTAACACACTCTGCCACCCATTCCTGATGAAGCATCAAACTGTCATCATTAGTAATTCGCAAATAGAATAATGCAGGTTCGCCCGATACCTTTAGATCAAATCCGTGAGCCTTACCTGCCGCCACAAAACCGTCGGTAAGTTCGGTACCAAGTTGACGGAACAACTTTGGAGTATCTAACCTTTTCATTTTTTCAACGGTAGCAATACAAGCGGCAAAAGGTTCTGCGCTCATCCAGTAAGAACCTGTATAACTTAAACTTGATGCAGCAGAACGAAGACTTTCGATACCGCAAGCAGCAGACATATTATAGCCGTTTGCCAAGGCTTTACAAAAACAAATGATATCTGCCTTAAAGCCATAATAGTGGTCGCTACCCTTTAAATCCAATCGAAATCCTGCTCGTACGTCGTCAATAATAAGCACTATTCCATGCTTAGTACAAAATTCGCGTACAGCAGCCCAATATTCCTTGGTAGCAGGGCGGTTATCATAGAAATTACCATGGTCATAGGGTTGAGCAATCAGCGCAGCCACGTCACCTTTAGCAAAATCCCAGGCTTTTTCTAAAGCAGGAATATCAAACCAAGGTACAACTATGTTGTTAGCAACTTCTTCGGGCAATATACCGGGATAGTCAGCCTTCATAGCCCAAGGCTGATTTCCGTGATAATATCCGCGAAGGAAAATAGTTTTCTTTCTTCCTGTAGCGGCACGGGCAGTCAAATTAGCAAAGGTAGTAGCATCGGTGCCGTTTTTCATAAAGAACGCCCAATCGGCGCAAGCAACCGTATCTACTAAAAGTTCAGCGCATTCCACCATTTTAAAGGAAGGCGCAGTAGTACAATTTCCTACCTTTAACTGTTCCATTGCCGCCTTATCTACGTCGGGGTCACCGTAACCCAAAACGTTTGGGCCATAAGCGCACATAAAGTCTAAATAACGGTTGCCGTCCATATCCCAAAAATAGGTACCCTCAGCCTTTGAAGAAATTAAAGGCCACTTTTCTAACGGCAAAAACAAACCTTCACTGGGTCCTAAATGTCCGTAAACACCGGAGGGAATTACGTTAAGCGCTCTATCAAACCAAGCGCGACTTTTTTCGTGAGAATATTCAGGATATTTGCTCATCTTATTTTCCTCCTTAACCTAAGTACACGGACACGCGGTCCAAAATACGATTTACGTTATCAAGCATTGATATCATACCGCTAAGACGAATTGTACCCTTGCACATTTCGTTTATAGTAGATACCTTGCCTGCAAACAAGCCTGCCGCCAAATCCAAATCGGCAAATTCCATAATGGCGCGAGGATTTTCGCACTTACTCTTAATGGTGGTAAAATGCTTGTCCTTTACGTTAACCGTGATATAGGCGGTATCTTTTATTCCCAAAGAAATATCACCGTCTACGGTATAATCTGCAGAGATTTTAGAAATAGAATCGTTATTTGCCAAAGCAGAAATAGCGCCTGCGATAGTATAAAGAGTAAGAGTAGTGTTCTTTTCAAAAAATGCTCTGTCCTGCATAGCTTCTTCAGAAGGACGTAAAATTTCATTCAAGCGGTCGGTGAGCTTTGTAAATGGCCCTAACAGGAAAGAAAGAACCTGTATGGGATTTTTAGTGGGCATACCCGGTTTTGATTTGTCAATAAGATTATTAAACGCTTCGGGTGAAGAAAAGGACATTTTACATGTGCAACCTTTCTCCCCTTCGGTCATTCTGCAACCCTCTTTACTAAAATGAAAGGTACAACAAGGCCCATTTTTCACACTAAAACAAAGAGAAACCGGTTTTTTAAGTTTTGCAATAATCTCTTGTGAAGGGATATCCAACTGACATAAATTTTCCAGCGTTCCCAATACACCGTACATATTAACGTACGCCATAGCCAAAGTTTCTGTCATAAATTTACCTCCGTATTAAATAATATATACCAAAAGTCATAAACAACACGTTTCGACAAACTACGACTATTATAACACAACTTTTTCTTTTTGGGTACAAAAAACTCGGAATCTTTTCAAAAAGATTCCGAGTTTCATTTAATCTTTTAAAGTAAAAATAAGGGTTTCGTGTTTTTTCATTTTTACGGTTATTTCATCTGTTCTAAAGGGCGCCTTATTTGAGCATACGTTTTTGACAGTTGCGGTTTTGGGAAGTTTTATCTTCTTTTCGCCTGCCGAAGCCGTATGAATTGATAATAAACTGTTACCATAGCAAATCACATCGTCTGAGTCACAAAAAACGTGAGCATTAGCCGACCGAGCAAAATCGCGAAGCTCTTCCGGTGTAAACTTATATTTTTCCACACTGCCTAAAAGAACCGATATGCCTGCCTCATCACACATTTTTTTAGCTTTAAGAAGTTCATCGGTATGCAAGGTAGCAGGTAAAATAATCGCCTTATACTTTTTATAGTTAGCCTTAAAATCGTCAAGCAAATACATATCGTAAGAAAGACCGCTGTTGCCAAGGCTGTTTCTGATGCTGTTTTGCGACCAAACAGACTGATGTCCCATTCCGTGACGGTAGTAAAGGCTTCCGTCAATAAACACAGCTATTTCGGATTTATAGCTATACTGCGTTTCATCGTGTGTATCATAAAGTTTTTTACAGCGCTTTATTTCCGCCATATATTTTGGATGGCTGTACCATCTGCCCCACATATCAAACCACCACAGACTGTTGCCACGGGTTATTTGATGTGAAAATGCTTTACGCATTGCTGCAACCGACTTAAAAATAGATTTTGGACCTAAATAAATAGGGTCATAGTATTGATTGTTTTTATCTGCGCCGGGGCGACAATTGTTTATGTAGTCGGTTAAAGAAGTACGAATATCACACTCTGAAAAATATATTTTATTATGCTCTTTAAGGGATGAAAAAGGCATCATATCGCCCCAGTCAATTCCCAAACCGCGAGTATTTATATAAGAATTAGGAGAACAGTAAAAATCGATATCGTCGCAATCTATTATATAATTAAGCGCTAAATCTCCGTTAAGTGGGTTACCAACCTCATTAAGATAGCCGTAAAATACACCAACGGTTTGCTCGTAATTTGTGGCTTCTTTCACTATTTTAGCAAAATGCATTATACTATCGGCTACGGCAGTATTACTGAATTCCAAATAGCGCACAAGAAGTCTGTCCTGTATTTCGCCCATCACCTTAAGATTTTGCAAATTCGGGAGTTCGCGCGGAAGTTTTTCTTCAGGGTACTTTTCGTCTAAAAAGCGGAAGAAATATTTTTTTGTATTATCGCAAACAGAACCGTTTCTGTCATAATGGAACCATTCTTCAGTACAACCGCCTGCCAAATGATAACCAATAATATTTTCAGCATAAGGCTTGCTCTGTATATGCTTTATAAGTTGTTTCAGCATTTCGCCGCCATCTTTTCTGTAGGCGTCTGAAAAAAGCATTTCGCGGTTTTTACCGCAAGGGTCAACAATTGTTTCCTCCGGATGCTGCTCACACCACCACTCAGGCATAGTCATAAATACGCGAGGGAAGATATAGGCATTAGGATTTGCACGAATAACTTTTTGGATTGCTTCATCAACAATAGCAAAATCGGGATTACCCTCTTTATCAAATATACCTGCTTCGTGAGGGGTATATCCCTTAAATGAATTCATAGAACCTGTAGCAAAAGCAATTGTAACAGAGTAAAGCTGATACCCCGCATCAGCAAATTCCTTATAGCAATTTCTTTCGTGAAAATATGTAGTATATGCACAGGAAGGCGCGATTTCATCATTTACAAAAAGTTTTACGGTACCGTTTATTTTTTTTACGTAACTTTTAGCCATAAAAACCACCTCATTGTTTGTATATATAATAATTATAACAAAAAACTTTCAAAAGACAACTCCAGAATAAAAAGAAAAGCCTAACCAAACTCCACAAACAGTAGAAAAAGCAACACCCTTTCGCAAAAACGAAAAGGTGTTGACAAAATTGTAAAATTAAAAAGGAAATGAATTATTCCCACTCGATTGTGCCGACGGGTTTGGGGGTGAGGTCCATAAGGACGCGGTTGATGCCATCAACTTCGCTTGTGATACGAGCGGTGATTTTATGGAGAACGCTATAGGGAATTTCTTCAATAGTTGCGCTCATAGCGTCTTTAGTATTTACGGCGCGGATAATTGCAGGCCAGCCTTCGTAACGGCTTTCGTCCTTAACGCCAACACTCTTAATATCAGGGATAACAACGAAATACTGCCATACCTTTTCGCTAAGACCGCATTTATCAAATTCGTCTCTTAAAATTGCGTCTGCTTCTCTTAAAGCGTGAAGTCTGTCACGGGTGATCGCGCCAAGACATCTTACGCCAAGACCGGGGCCTGGGAACGGCTGACGGTAAACCATTGCGTGAGGAAGACCTAATGCTTCACCAACAACTCTTACTTCGTCCTTAAAGAGAAGTTTAATAGGCTCAACAAGGCTAAAGTTGAGGTCTTCGGGAAGTCCGCCAACGTTATGGTGAGACTTAACAGCCTTTTTACCCTCTGCCTGTTTGATACTCTCTAAAATATCGGGGTAAATGGTACCCTGAGCAAGATATTCGATACCTTCAAGTTTTCTTGCTTCATCAGCAAATACGTTGATAAATTCTGCGCCGATAATCTTTCTCTTCTTTTCGGGTTCGCTTACACCTGCAAGTAAATCTAAAAAGCGGTCGGTTGCGTCAACGTAAATAAGGTTAGCATCAAGTTCGCCTCTGAACATATCAATAACTGCTTGGCTTTCACCCTTACGCATAAGACCGTGGTTAACGTGAACACATACAAGTTGTTTTCCGATTGCTTTAATAAGAAGGGCTGCAACAACTGAAGAATCTACACCGCCGGAAAGCGCGAGAAGAACTTTTTTGTCGCCTACCTGAGCGCGAACCTCTTTAATCTGTTCTTCAATAAAAGCGTCGGCAAGTTCTTTAGTGGTAATACGAGCCATTGATTCGGGTCTTACATTATTTTCCATATATTTTAACCTCTTAACTTAGTTGGTATAGTTATCAAAATAGCCCTGAACGAGAACTACGGGAGTACCCTTATCACCGGAACCACTGGTAAGGTCGCAAAGAGAACCGATAAGGTCGGTCAACTGTCTGGGAGTTGTACCCTGAGCAGCCATATTACCTACAAGACTGCTGCCGTCCTTAGCTTTAATGCTATCGGAAATAGCCTTTTTAAGTGCTTCACCCGAAAGATCTTTAAAATCGTTATCTGCAAGATATTTAAGTTTTAATTCATTCGGAGTACCGATAAGGCCGTCGGTAAATGCAGGAGATACAACGGGGTCGGCAAGTTCCCAGATTTTACCCTGAGGATCCTTAAATGCGCCGTCACCGTAAACCATAACTTCAACGGTTTTGCCTGTTGCATCCTTAATGCGCTTTTGTACGTCAAGAACCAAATCCTTACATTCTCTTGGGAAAAGTTTAATCTTTTCTTCAGTAGATTTATTCGAACCTAAAAGACCATACTTTTCATTGCAACCGCTTCCGTTAACGGGCGCATTAAGAATTTCGTCAAGGCCGAATACCTTAACTGCTCCGCCTTCTTTTAAGATTCTCTTAGTTCTGACTCTGGTATGAATATCACAGGTAAGAACGTATTTTGTATAGTCAAGAATTGCCTTGGGCTGATTAGCAAAAATAATTTCAACCTCACAGCCTTCTGCTTTAATTAAATCACCGTAATACTGAACGTAGTCAACACCGGTAAATTCAAGTTTTTGTACACCGAACACTTCACGATAGCGTTCGAGTGATAAAACGTCGGAATAAGGATTGATACCTGCTGCATCAATAAGGTCATAGGTGGCAAGAGAGTTACCAACTTCGTCAGAGGGGTAACTAAGCATAAGAACAATTTTTTTAGCGCCTCTTGCTATACCTTTAAGACAAATAGAAAAACGGTTACGGGAAAGTATTGGGAAAATAACACCTACGGTTTCATCCCCGAATTTTGCTTTAATGTCAGCAGCAATATCGTTTACGTGGGCATAGTTACCCTGAGCACGAGCAACTATAGATTCAGTCATAGAAATTACGTCACGATCTCTAAGTTCAAAGCCTTCAAATTCTGCTGCTTCAAGTACGCTGTCTGCAACTATTTTTGCAAGATCGTCGCCCTCTCTTATAATAGGACAACGAATACCGCGGGAAACGGTACCTACTCTGCGTTCTTTTGTGTTCATAAAAATTTTCCTTTCCGGTTGGGAGGTAGATTTCTATACCTTGCCCTTTACAACAATTTATTATACTAAATAAGCAATAAATTTTCAATATTTTTTTATCAAAAAATCAAAAAAATATTTACAAATCTTAAAATATAGTATTTGCATTTTTCATTAAATATGTTATACTTTTTACGAGGTGATAAATATGGTAAAACATATTATTTTGTGGACTCTTAAAGAGTGCGATGAAAACGAAAAGGCAAAAATAAAAAAGAATATTAAGGAAAATCTTGAAGGACTTATGGGTAAAATCGACGGACTTACCGAAATCAAAGTTTATACCGAAGGTCTTGCTTCCTCTAATGCGGATTTAATGCTTGATTCTTCATTTGTTAGTGAAGCAGCATTAAAGGGATATGCCGTTCATCCCGACCACGTTTTTGTAGCCGATACCTTTGTTCGTCCCTTTACAGCACAAAGAAGTTGTCTTGATTTTGAAATTTAATCAGCAAAAATTAAAAACTCGTTCAGGTTGACTGAACGAGTTTTTTGTTTTATTTAAGGAAATCTCTTTGTAAAATTTCCAAAACTTCATTTGCTATAATTCTTTGCTGATATTCGGTAGGATGTCCTGCGCCGCCTAAATTAAGCGGTGTTGTAATATCATATAAATATAAATTAGCACCGTTGCCACCCAAAGAATTTATTGCATTTTGCAAAGGATTCTTATAAGAAGCTATCATACCGCCTGCAAGACAAATTATTTTCGCATTGGGATTATAATTTCTTATAACTTTAAGCAGTTTTACATAGTTATCGGTAAGTTCCTGTCTTTGAGTTGCATTTGGACTCCAGTTATACGCATTAAGGTCGTTGGTACCAAGATTTTTTATGTAAAATTTAATGTTAACAGTATAAGAGGCATTAGGTTTTACCTCAAAAGGAGTTCCGTCGGCTTTTAACGGTACCCATCTCCAATTTCCCGCAGTACCGCCTGCTTTTATACTCATTGTATCAATGTTTTTGCCCAAATTTACGTCGTAAATGGTATTTTCGCTAAGGGACACCTTATTATATCCTTCATTATCATAAAGGGCATAATACTGATTGTTTTTGTGGGTGTATATCTTTTTATCAACGTATTCCCCTCTATAAGAAGTGCCGTTTTCACCAAAGGTGAATTTATAGTATGTATCACCCTCGTAAACGTAAGCCTCATTCTGCGCGTTTACGGGAATGATTAACGCAGAAGTCAAAAGCAATAAAGTTAAAATAACAGATAATATTCTTTTCATAACAACACCTCACTATAATTATACTAAAAAGCAGCAATAACACAATAATTTTACTGCAAAATCCAAAAACATTACAACGAATTAAAAAATATTGCAACAAATTACATCAGCAAAAAAATCCTAAATAAATCGGAGCGTCCATTTAGGGATAAAGCCTAAGTGAACGCTCTGTCAATTCGGTTTTTAAATTATTCTTCTGCGATGAACATATCCTTACCTACACCGCAGAGAGGACATTCAAAATCTTCCGGTAAATCCTCAAATTTGGTGCCGGGCTCAATACCTAAATCAGCGTCGCCCTTTTCCTCGTCGTAAATCCAACCGCAAGCATCGCATACGTATTTCATTAAAATTACTCCTTATAAATATATTAAAGTTCTTTTGCAAGAGCTTTTATAGCGTTTATATTTTCTTCGTTAACAGCCGATAAAATCTTAACTTCGTTTTCGCAGAAGGTAAGGTTTTTGCAATTTTCAAGCATTCCCTTCATAACTCTTGAAGCATTGGGTCCCCAAGTGCCGTTTTCAATGATACCGATTTTTTTATTTTGGAAATTACGTTCGGTCAAATGATTTATAAATTCCTTCATAAAGGGGAAAATGTCATTATTATAGGTAGTTGTAGCAAGAACTATTTTACCGTAACGGAAGGCATCCTCAACACATTCTGCCATATCACTTCTTGCAAGATCGTTGACAACTACCTTTTCGTGACCGTTAATTTTAAGTTCTTCTGCTAAAAGTTCAACCGCTTTTTTAGTATTTCCGTAAACCGAGGTATAGGCAATAACTACGCCTTCGCTTTCGGTTCCATAAGAAGACCAAGTGTTATAAAGGTCAAGATAATAGCCTAAATTTTCACTTAAAATAGGTCCGTGCAAGGGGCAGATGGTTTCAATTTCAATATCAGCAACCCTTTTAAGCACCATTTGCACCTGAATACCGTATTTGCCTACAATACCGAAATAATATCTTCTTGCTTCGCAAGCCCAGTCCTCGTCAGCGTCATGCGCACCGAATTTTCCGAAGCCGTCGGCAGAAAAAAGAGTTTTGGTGGCGCTTTCATAGGTCATCATGACCTCAGGCCAATGTACCATTGGAGCGGCAACAAAGTTAAGCGTAAGGCTTCCGAGATTTAGTGTATCCCCATCCTTCACAACTATTCGTCTGTCAGCAAAATCGTTGCCGTAAAAATTTTTCATCATGGTAAACGCTTTGCTTGATGCAACAAAAGTAGCATTTTTATAGGTCTCGGCAAAAAGCATAAGACTTGATGAATGGTCGGGCTCCATATGTTGAACAATTATATAGTCGGGTGTTTTATCGCCCAAAGTATTTTTTATGTTTTCTATCCACGCGTTTCCGAATCTGCCGTCAACAGAATCCATAACTGCAATTTTGTCATCCATTAAAACATAGGAATTATACGCCATACCGTTTGGTACAATGTATTGACCCTCAAACAAATCTATTTCCTTATCGTTTACACCAACGTAATAAATGTTATCTTTAATTTTCATTATTTTACTCCTAAAATTTATTTTTTTCATTATAATGATTGTTGTTTGTCGAAACGCTGGAAAGCGCTTCGACAAGCCACTTTTCAAGTGGCTTTGGCAAAATTAAATAGTGGAATTTAATTTTGCACGACACTTATTGCAATGGGTAATGACAAATTTTCTTTGAAAATT
>JAZRNY010000025.1:0-2600 GCA_045648445.1 Acutalibacteraceae bacterium | reverse complement strand
TAAATGTTGTAAATTAGCTGGCATACGATCTAAAACTAAAAGAGGTAGAAAAATTGCAGGTAGAGAAAATATTAAATTTCCCAATATCATTAAAGGTAATTGGAATGCAACTAAACCTTTAGAAATTGTTGTATCAGATATGACCTGTATTAAACATAAAGGAATTAGATGGGAGTGGACCTATCTATTAGATGTGTTTAATAACGAGATTATTGCAAGTTCTGTAACAAACAAGGTTGGTAGTAGTTTGCCATATTATCATTGTTTAGAATACTTAATAGAGAAAAAGAAAGAGCAGACCTACCCAGTCACCCTTCACACCGACCAAGGTAGTGTCTACTCATCAGCAGGTTTTTACCAAACCCATAAAGATTATACTAATATAATACGCTCTATGTCAAGAGCAGGAACTCCAACAGACAACCCAATTATTGAATCCTTAAACGGTTGGATAAAAGAAGAAATGAGAATAGATTTCGATTTGAAATCCGTCGAGGGTATACCCTCGTTTATTGAAAAGTATGTGCATTACTTCAATAACGAAAGATTGTCATACAAACTTAATTACAAAACCCCTGTTCAATATAGAATCGAACAAGGGTTTGAATAATTGGTGGTTTTCACTGTCTACTTTTACTTGACAAGTTCAATCTTATGATTCGGTGTTTCTTTTTTGTTTTATGGTTTCTATTTTCTCGAAGAATTTATCGGCAAAATATGTTCCCGCAAATGCGAAAAGTGTGCCGAGAATTATTCCCGCCAGAACATCAGTGGGGTAGTGGACATATAGATAAAGTCGTGAAAATGCTATGAGGGATGCTAAAATGAGAGCGGCAACGCCCCATTTTTTATTTCTAAGGAATATGCAAACTGCGCCTTCAAAGGAGCAAAGGGTGTGACCTGATGGGAAGGAGTAATCTTTAAGGGTGTGTATGAGCAGAGCAAAATCCGTATTAACATCATAAGGCCTTATTCTTCCTATGACGTTTTTAAGCACTATATTTCCTATAATAAATCCGAGGATTAATGCCACCGCCATAGAGAGTCCCGTTTTTCTGGTGCGTTTAATTAGAAGGAAGAGAATAGCAAGGGCTATCCAGAAAACTCCGCTATTAGCAAGTCGGGTAATAATGGGCATAAACCTATCAAAAAATTCGCATTTAAAAGTGTTTTGAATAAAATCAAGAATTTTAAGTTCAAATTCGTTCATAAAATCCCCCTTCGCGTAAACATTTTATATTATATATTCCCAAAAGTCAAATAAAAACACCGCCTTGGGTAAAGAAGTATTTCCCCATTTCTTTTGTCACAGACAATATAACTGAATCACACTTCCTTATGGAGTGCGCCTTTTAGTTACGCTTATAGTTTTTATAGCAAAAATCAAAAATGTCTTTTTTAACAGTGCCGAAGTATTTGTCTTTGTGGTGGATAAGGTAGGAGTTTCGTGTGAATTCGTAATCTGAAACGGTTATTTTGCGAAGCGCGCCATTACTTAGCTGACGGGTGAGTAACGCTTCGGGCATGATAGTAACACCCAAATTTTGCGCGGCGGCAGAGATTAGCGCTTGGTTACTTATAGATTCCATAACAGGAGTTACAACTATATTTTCAAGAGCAAAAATATGGTCTAAAAACTCGCGCGATACACTTTCGTCTTCACGGAGCAGTAGGTCGTATTCGCAAAGCTTTTTTAGTGTTACGGTGTCGGGCATATTATATTTTTTGCCGCATACCGCAATTAAAGTGTTGCAGTCAACAAGGCGGGATTTTATATTTTGGTCGGATGGCTTGCCTTGGATAAAGGCAAAGTCAAGGGTGCCGTTTAAAATTTTATTCTCTATTATCGAGGTTTGGTTAATAGAAATCTGAAAATCTATATCGGGAAAGTTTTCTTTAAGATTTCGCAAAAGCCAAGGTAACTTTTGCTTACCTATAGTAAGTGACGAGCCTATTTTTAAAAGCGGCTTTTTTGAAGAATTAATCGCTTGCTCTTCAAATTCGTTGAAAGCCGAAATAACTTCTTGCGCTTTTATAAGCAGGCTTTTGCCTTCGTCGGTTAAAAACAGGCGTTTATTTATACGCTCAAACAATTTCACATTGTAATTTTTCTCAATTTCGGCAATAGCATTACTGACGGCAGGCTGTGCAATAAAAAGTTCTTCGGCAGCCTTTGTCATATTGCTGTGCTTACAAACGCAAATAAAAATCTTAAGATGCCGTATAGTCATAGTAAACTCCCTTATAATAATTATCATAACTAAAATTGTATGAACTTTATAATATTATACTATTTTACTTATTAAAAGTCAATTGGTATAATTAACCTCGTAAGAAATGAAAAGGAGAAAAATTATGGTATCTTCAGGAGAAGTTATGCAGTTGATTGAGAGCCTTATCTGGCTATTGGCAGGTGTTGGTGTATTCATAGTTGGTATGAATTTTATGGGAGACGCCTTGGAAAAGAGCGCAGGTTCGGGAATGAAGCGCTTGCTTGAAAAAATCAGTAATAATCGTTTTTCTGGTGTCGGAATTGGCGCGGGTGTAACGGCAATTGTTCAAAGTTCGTCGGCAACATCGGTAATGGTTATCGGCCTTGT
>JAZRNY010000024.1:0-17767 GCA_045648445.1 Acutalibacteraceae bacterium | reverse complement strand
AAAACGTTATTTTGCAACTTCGATATCATTGCAATGAATATGTTCAATTACCCTTGGTAATTGTTTGCGAATTCAAAGAATTCGCAGTCGAAATAAGGCTTTGCCATGTTTCGACATCAACATAGTCATTATAATGATTACAGTTTATCGAAACAGTAACTGAAGCCATTATAATAAAACCTAAGAGGTGTTTTTATGAAATTTATGTCCGAAACCAATTATAACTACGTAATGAATAAATATCATTTGCAAAATGAACCCTTTGATTCTTTTAACGTCTATATAAGAAATGACGTTATTTTTGATAAAAACAGTGGTATGAATTGCGACGATATTGTCAGTGAACTAACAACACTTGATGAAAACACTTTAAAAGATTTTCCTTCCCCAATTCGCAAAGCGAAGGCTGTCGAATTCGTCTTAAACAACACGCGCATTAGTTGTGATAAGCGCGACATCTTCCCTGCCATAAACGCCATCGACCGTCCTCTTAACCAAACCGTTATAAACACTCTTAACAAACAAATTCGAAGTACCTGCTTTTCAAAGGAACTCGCTCCAAAAAAATCCCAATTGGATAGTTTTGGTGTTTGTACTACTTGGCCCGATTACGACCATTCTGTGCCAAACTTTGATTTAGCATTTAAACTCGGCTTTAAAGGTCTTTTAGAAAATGCTGAAAAACAACGTTCACGCTTCGAGTTGTTAGCACCCGAACAAACCCACTTTTTTGACGGAATAAAAATCACCTATGAATCTATACTTCACTTTATTGACCGCCTTATAAGCAGATCTAAAATTGATGATAACGAGCGTCTTTTTGTTGCGCTTTCAAATTTAAGAAATAATCCGCCCTCAACCTTTTACGAAGTTTTGCTTTTTGATTATATTTACTTTATGATAAGTGAACATATCGAGGGGCTTCAGGTAAGAAGTCTTTGCAACTTCGACCGACTGTTATATAAATACTATTTAAACGATATAAAAACCGGTGTTACGAAAGATGAAATCAAAAGTGACCTTGCTTATTTCCTTTTGCAGTTCTCCGCTATTGGAAGTTATTGGGGTCAGCCTGTATTTTTAGGCGGTTGTAAAGAGGATGAATCAACCGAAATTAACGAACTTTCCTATTTGTTCCTCGAAGTTTATGATAAACTTAATATCCTTAACCCCAAAATTCAAATCAAGATTGCTGACAGCACACCAAAGGATTTTATATTAAAAGCCCTTGATATGATAAGACGCGGTCACAACAGCATTGTATTTGTAAACGATGACACCATAAGAAAGGCTATGATGAACGTAGGTATTTCTAAAGAAGACGCGCGTCTTGCCGACGTAAAGGGGTGTTACGAATATTCTCCCCAAAGCGCTATGAACATAGGTATGAATTACTTTAATTTATTAAAGCCACTTGAATTTGCCATGCACGAGGGATATGATGCCGTAAAAAAACAGTTTAAACTCAGAGACTGCAAAAAAGCAGAAGAATATACCGATTTTGATGATTTTTATATTGAATACAAAAATCAACTGTCTGCCACTATTGATTTAGCCATTGAAATAGTAAACGATTTCGAGGGTTATTTAAGTACAATAAACCCAATGAATATGCTAAATGCAACATACGAAAGTGCTTTAAATACAGGTAAAGACGCTTTATGTGGTGGTGGTACAACCAACGATTCTTGTCTTATGTTTGGTTTTATTGCTGATACAGTTGATTCCCTTACAAATATAAAAAAATACGTGTTTGACCAAAAGTTATTAACCCTTAATGAACTCAGAGATATTTTAGATAATGATTTTAACGGTAACGAAAAATTAAGACTTACTTTACTTAATGACCATGACAAATGGGGAAATAACAAAGACCTGCCCGATTATTTTGCTACCGACATAGTAAATTTTTTGTGTCAAAAGGTTTGCAACAGACCAAACAGCAGTTTAAGAGGCGGCAAATGGAACTTTGGTATGCACGTTGCTCGTATGTCATATATGCAAGCGCCAAAAACCGCTTCCTCACCTAACGGCAGATTAAAAGGTCAGGAACTTGCCAAAAATATTTCTGCTTCTATGGGTATGAACAAAGAGGGTGCAACGGCGGCAATACTTTCTGCCACCAAAATTGACGCTACACGCTTTACAAGCGATGCTTGTCTTGATTTAGGGCTTCTCCCCTCTGCTGTGAAGGGTGAAGATGGTTTAAATGCTATGTACTCGTTGCTTATGACCTTTATGAAACGTGGAGGTCACGCTATGCATATAAACGTTTTTGATGCCGATACCTTACGTGCTGCTCAAAAAGAACCCGAAAAATATAAGGATTTACAAATAAGGGTTTGCGGTTGGAACGTACTCTTTAACAATATAACAAAAGTAGAACAAGACGGCTTTATCCGTCAGGCTGAGGAGCTTATATAAACGCTATGGAAATTTTATCACACAAACAGTGCATTATCGGAGAAGGTCCGATTTGGAACGAATTTGACCAAAAACTATACCAAACAAACGGATTTACCAACGAAATTTTAAAAATCGATATATCAACTAAAGAGGTCACTTCTCGTATGCTACCCTTTGGAGTTAGTGCTTTTGCCTTTTCAAAAGAAGGTAAAATGCTTATTTCTTTTCAAGACGGCGCTTTTATACTAAATGACGATAATACCACAACCCCGATTTACGATACAAACAAATATAACATAAAATACGGTAACGATGCCAAGGTCGGTCCCGACGGCAAACTTTACATTGGTACTATGAGCAGAAAAACAAAAGGTATAGGAGAAGAAATCGACGGAAAACTATACAGTATTGATAAAAACGGCAACGTAAAAATTCTACTTGACGGTCTTCTGCTTTCAAATGGATTTGATTGGTCTATGGATGAAAAACGTTTTTACCACACCGATAGCGACACCGGCATAATAAAGGAATACAACTTTGATAAACAAAGTGGTAATATCACTTTTACCAATAGACAAATATCAGTACCCGGTGTTGATGGCTTCACAATAGCACAAAACGACTTTTTGTACGTTGCATGTTGGGGCAAACGTCATATCGCAGTGGTAGATACTTTTGATATGCAGGTTAAAGAATATATAAGTGTTCCTGTAAAAATCCCCGTAAGTTGCTGCTTTGCAGGTGAAAATATGGATAAATTAGTAATTACTACCGCCACTCACGGGGCAAATTTGAAAGAAGATATAAATGCAGGCAAAACCTATATATACGATTCTTGCATAAAAGGAAGAGTGCCCTATTTATTTGGGTAAGGTATTTTTATGAAAATCTTTGATAAAAATAATCAAAACTTAATAAATCAGTTCAAAAACACAGAATGGATAGAAGAAAATGGCGTTACTGCGCTAATTAATTCGGCCACGCAAATTGACCACACACTATTTTCAAACGGAACGGTATTAGATATTGTTCTTCACCCATCCGCCGTTAACGGCAACGACGGATTAAACGCTTTTTACACCCTTTTAAAAACCTATTTTCTAAAAGGTGGTTTAGCGCTTCACGGAAACGTATTTAATCCCGAAGACCTAATAAATGCGCAAAAATACCCCGAAAAGTATAAAAACTTACAGGTCAGAGTATGCGGTTGGAACGCATATTTTGTAAATCTAAAAAAAGCAGAACAAGACTGTTTTATTAAACAGGCTCAAACAACATTCATCTAAAGGATGTCACAATGAAAAACAATCTGAAATCAATACTTTTATCGCTTATCGTTATGGCTCTTTGGGGTTCTCTCTTCCCTTCCATAAAGATTGCTTACTGCGAGTTCGGAATATCTTCCACTGATATCCCCGGTATAATAGTTTTGGCAGGTATGCGGTTTTTGGTATGCGGTTTTGCAGTAATTATAATTTCGCTTATAAAAAAAGAGCAAATCTGCTCACCTAAGTTTAAAAACATTTCATCAATGCTTTTAATCGGTCTTTTTGCCATTGTCATACACTACTCTTGTGTTTACATAGCAATTTCTACTACCGACAGTTCAAAGACCGCACCTATTAAACAACTTGGTTCTCTTATTTACGTTTGCTTTTCTTTCCTATTTTTTAAAAACGAAAAATTCAATATTTTAAAAATTATAGGCGCTGTTATTGGTTTTTTAGGCATAGTAGCCATTAACTACACAGGAACGGGCATAACCTTTTCAAAGGGCGACCTTTTGATTATTATCGCTTCTTTTGCTTTAGTTGTTTCGAACATAATCACAAAATGCATTTCAACAAATTCTCCATTTTGGATTGTTGGCGTTTCCCAAACCTTTGGCGGAATAGCATTGCTTATAATAGGCTTTATAATGGGTGGAACAATATTGCACTTATCAACGGGGGCAACTTTAATTTTTATTTACATGTGTACCGCTTCCTCAATCGCTTATATTTTATGGAACCATATTTTAAAGACAAGCGACTTATCAAATATGTTTATAATTAAATTTGCCGAGCCGTTATTCGCTTGTATATTCAGCGCGTTTTTGCTAGGCGAAAACATTTTAAAAATCCAGTACCTTTTGGCATTCTTGCTTATATCGTTAGGTATAATTTTAGGCAATAAAGTAGAGGCTAAAAAATGAAAGCATACATCTCTGATATAAAACGATTTGCCGTTCACGACGGCGACGGAGTAAGAACCACCGTGTTCTTTAAAGGTTGTCCTTTAAAATGTATATGGTGTCATAATCCGGAAGGAATTTCTTTTAAACCGCAAATCGCTTTTTACGAACATAAATGTATTAATTGTGGCGAATGTATTAATATTTGCCCCACCAACGCGCATAAAATCATTGATAACCGTCACGTATTTAACCGTGATTTATGTATTGGTTGCGGCAAATGCGCAAAAATTTGTTTAGGCGACGCGCTTATATTTTACGGAAAAGAATATACGGTTGAAGAACTTATACCTCTGCTTTTAGAGGATAAAGATTTTTATGAAGTCAGTGGCGGAGGTGTCACTCTTTCAGGCGGAGAATGTTTAAGTCAGTGGAATTTTGCCTGTGAATTACTAAAAAAACTAAAAGAAAACGGAATTAATACCGCCGTTGATACTTGCGGTCTTATTTCCCGTGAAGTTTTCAAAAAAATAGCGCCCTACACCGACACTTTCCTTTACGACATAAAGGCGATAGATAATGATATACATAAAAAATGTACGGGAAGTTCTAACGAGTTTATTTTAGAAAATATAAAATATCTTGATTCGATTAACGCAAATATTGAGGTACGTTATCCTTTTGTTCCTGATTTTAACGATGGTGAAGCCGAAAAAATTGCCAAATTTTTAAAGGACTTTAAAAGTGTGACAAAAGTAAAGGTTCTTCCCTATCATAACTATGCCGCTTCGAAATACGATTCACTTGGTATTAAAAACACTTTACCCACACGTTTGCCCACCGATGAAGAAATCGAAACCGCAAAATCATTTTTCATAAAGCGAAACATACCAGTTATGTAAAAAAACACATAAAATATATTGCTTTATCTATTTTAAAATTTTTCCTTATACTGTATAATATTTTATGTCACAGTATAAGGAGATTTTTTTATGATTATTGAAAAACGCGTAAAAGAATTTGAAAAACTAGGTTTTGGTATGTTCGTTCATTTCGGTATTTACAGTGTTCTCGGAAAAGGTGAATGGGCAAAATACAATTTAGGTATTCCGTGGGAAGAATATTTAAAAACGCTTGAACAATTTAATCCTAAAGAAGATTGGGCAGACGAGTTAGTTTTAAATGCAAAAAATGCAGGATGTAAATATATCACTCTTACCACCCGCCATCACGACGGTTTTTCTCTTTACGATACAAAAGGTCTTAACGACTATGATGCCGTTCACGTTTGTGGCAGAGACTTAATTAAAGAATTTGTTGACGCCTGCAGAAAATATGATATAATTCCTTTCTTTTATCATACACTTCTTGATTGGCACGAAAAAAGTTATACAGAAGACTTTAAAGAATATCTTAAATATTTAAGAAAAAGTGTTGAAATTATTTGCTCAAATTACGGCAAAATCGGCGGCATATGGTTTGACGGAAAATGGAACAAACCTAATGACGACTGGGAAGAAGATGCTTTATATTCACTTATAAGAAGTTATCAACCCGACGCTATGATTATTAACAATACGGGTCTTAGCCAACGTGGCGCTCTCGGTCATATCGAACTTGACAGCGTTACCTTTGAACGTGGCAGACCTCAACCTATAAATCTTGAGGATTCTCCAAAGTATATTGCAAGTGAAATGTGCGAAACACTCGCTGACCATTGGGGCTATGCTCAAAACGACTTTAACTTTAAGTCTACAGGTAATTTAATTCAAAGTTTTGCTATTTGCCGTAGATACCGTTCAAACTTCCTTCTTAACGTTGGTCCTAAGGGTGACGGCACTTTACGTACCATTGATAAAGCCTGTCTTGAAATTATCGGAGATTGGTACAGTCTTAACAGTGAAGCAATACATAACGCTGCTCCCATTGACATTACCGTTAAGGACAAACCCAACAATTTCTTCTTAAAAGACGGCAACAACTACTATCTCTTCTTCTCTGATTTAAGCACAAGCGGTGATGCTAACGTTACCTTTAATCACGATACAAATCCCAATAATATTTTCTCTCTTGACCAAACTGTTAAGTCTGTTTGTTGGCTTGACAGCGGTGAACCATTAAGTTTCACTCAAGAAGGCAACACGGTTAACATACAGGCTAAACCCTATAAATACGGCGAAAGTTACGTTGTACGTGTAGCAAAGATTACAGTTTAAACCAAAATAACCATTGAGTATTTTGTCTCAATGGTTATTTTTTTGCACTTTTTTGCAACTTTCTATTGACAAAACTATAGGTTTAGTGTGATAATATAATATATATAAGTATATATAGGAGTTTTGTTATGCGTGTTATAACCGGAAGTGCCAGAGGTGTCAGACTTCGCACTCTGCCGGGAAACGACGTACGTCCTACCACCGAAAAGGTAAAAGAGGCTATTTTCAGCGCAATTCATTTTGAACTTGAAAACAGCTGTGTTCTGGACCTTTTTGCAGGTTGCGGACAGATGGGCATCGAAGCATTAAGCCGAGGCGCCGCTTCTGCAGTCTTTTGTGACAATTCTAAAGACTCGGTCGACATTATTAACGAAAACCTTAAAAACTGCAAGTTTTTAAACGAAGCCAAGGTTATTAAAAGCGATTTTTCGGTTTTTCTTACAACAACTACCGATAAATTTGATTTTTGTTTTCTTGACCCTCCATATTATGAAGGACATTATGACAAAGCATTAAGTCTTTTAAGTGGCGTTATTAAAAACGGTGGCAAGGTTTTATGCGAACATCCCGATAGTGTCAAATTACCCGATAACTTTGGAAACTTAAAAAAAATCAAGGACTACCGTTTCTCAAAGATTATAGTCACTAAATATGTTTTGGAGGTGCCCGAAAATGAAAAATGACGTTGCAATTTATCCGGGCAGTTTCGACCCTATTACAATCGGTCATCTTGATATAATTCACCGCGCCTCTAAACTTTTTGGCAAACTTATAGTGGTAGTAATGGTTAATCCAAAAAAACAATGCTCCTTCTCCCCCAGCGAGCGTGTTGAACTTATAAAGCAAAGCACCAAAGACCTAAGCAACGTAATTGTTGAATTTTCCGACGGATTACTTGCCGACTATGCAAAGGAAAAAGGCGCTTGCGCTATTATAAAAGGACTTCGCGCACTTTCTGATTTCGAGTACGAATTCCAGATGGCACTAACCAACAGCAAATTAAACCCCGACGTTGAAACGCTTTTCCTTACTACAAGAGCAGAAAATATGTATTTAAGTTCAAGTATGGTAAGGCAAATCGCTTCTATGGGCGGTGACATCAGCGGCTTCGTCCCTGATATCATTCACAATGAAATAATTAAAAGATTGAAAGGATAGGTTACTTATGAATCTTGAAGAATTACTTGAACAGTTTGACGAAGCGCTTGACAGCGGTCTTAAAATGCCCGGCAAAAAGGCCCTTGTTGACATCGAAAAATTAAGAGCAGTTGTTGACGACATCCGTTTAAACATCCCAAACGAAATCAAACAGGCTCGCGGTATTGTTACCGATAGAGCAAACATCATTAGCAGCGCAAAACAGGAAGCAGACAATCTTCTTCGTGCAGCAGAAGAACAGGCTAAAGCAAAGGTTGCTGAACAGGAAATTGTTCGTTACGCTCAAGAAAAAGCACAAGAAATTATCGCCAGTGCTCAGGCAAAAAGCCGTGAAATGCGTAAAGCTGCTCAGGACTTTGTTGACGACATTATGCGCAAAGCAGACGAAAATCTTACCGCTAACCTCGGCGAAGTAAGAAAAACCAGAGCTGCACTTAAAGCACAACTTCCCCAAAAGCAAGACTAATTTAATAAAATAATTAAAGACAGAAAAAGCAATTGCTTTTTCTGTCTTTTTTATTTGCTTATTTTAAACTATTACTCTTTGAAAAAGTGTTCTTCACATTCGGCGCAAACAGCGTGATATACAGGAAGATGAAGTTCCTGTACCTTAAAAGTTTCTTTTTCAGGAACGACGATGCTATAATCGCAAAATTCCTTTAAAAATCCACCGGTACCGCCGGTAAGGCCAACGGTGATAACACCCATAGCCTTTGCAAGTTTTACGCTTTCGGCAACATTTTTGGCATTGCCCGAAGTACTTATACCAAGAAGTACGTCCCCTTCTTTACCTAATCCAAAAAGTTGTTGAGCATATATAAGATTGGGGTCAACGTCGTTTGAAAAAGCGGTATTAAGGGCTGCTAAATCGCTAAGAACTATTGTGGGAAGTCCTTTTTGCAGTTTGTTTAAAGTATCATCGCTTATTTGCGGTGATTTTTCTTTTAAGTTATTCTTTTCTTCAACACTTAAAGGACGCTTTTTCAAAAAACCTTTCATAAGTTCCCCTGCAATATGAGAAGCATCAGCGCAACTTCCGCCGTTACCGCATATTAGAAGTTTATTTCCCTTTTCAAAGGCGCTGATTATAACATTTACAACATCACGTACGTCATCTTCAACGCATTTAAGATTTTCATATCTTTGAGTAAGTAAATTAATATGGTCCATTATTTTTCCTCCAAATTTGCAAAAGCAATTGCTATAGCGGCATAGTCGCCTATCATTTCTCCAAGTTGGGCAGGCAAAATCTTGCAAAAATCCGCTGCCTGAGGCAATGCTTCTCTTTTTATTACTGTTTCCATTGCCGGTATTAATAAATCCTGACAGCGTGTAAAAATACTACCTATAACAACGCGTTCAAGGTTTAAAATATCAATCATCACAGAAAGGCCTTCACCAAGTTTTGTTCCGCAAATATTAAACACTTCTTTTGCCGCTTGGTCGTCATTTCGCGCCGCAATGGCTATATCTTTAGCAGAAGCAACCTTTCCTTCTTCATAATAAGACGGCGTGATACCTTTATTTAAATATTCTTTAGCAACAATATCGCCTAGTTGCGCCAGACCGTTACCACTGCAAAAACCTTCAAAAGAACCGCTTTTACCGTAACCTACGGGACCGTTTTTTGCCAAACGAATATGTCCCACTTCACCTGCCATATCGGTAATACCTCTATAAAGTCTACCGTCAAGGATAAGACCTGCGCCAAGTCCTGTGCCAAACGTCATAAAAGCCATATTGCTTGAACCTTTTCCTGCGCCGAATTTCCACTCTGCAAGTGCGCAGGCGTTAGCATCATTTTCTAAAAAAACGGGACAATCAAGGTGTTCTCTGATTATTTTTATTACTTCGATATTGTCCCAACCGGGAAGATTTGGTGGTGACATAATTAAACCTCTTTTAGAATCGAGAGGGCCACCGCAAGAAATACCTGCCGAATCACACTTTCTGCCCTTTAAAAGAGTAATGGCGCTATCAACCATTTTTAAACACATTTCTTTTGGAGCTATTAAAAAGTCAGTTGGATAACTTACTTTATCCTCAATAGTGATTTCTCCGTTTTCGTATGTACCAACACTAACGGCACATTTTGTACCGCCAATATCAAATCCTAATAAAAGCATTATATATTCACACCATCTTTTCTAAGTCCTTACGCTTATTTTAAACCTTTTATAATATATAAGTCAAGAGCATTAAACCAAAACCCAAAAATAATGTAAAAAGTAAGCAAAAAACTCAAAAGCCAAGTTGCAGAGCAACTTGGCTTTGTTTTATTAACCGTGCATACGGAAGTCAAGAGTTTTAGGTAACGGATATTTTTCCAATAAAATCTTTTGAACTTCTTCTTCATCGGTAATGCCCATATCACGCTTAATAATAAGTTTATAAAGGTCAAACCAAATTTGAGAAACTGAAAGTTCACCTTCTTTAATATCTGCCATCTTGAAATCAGGTGTTAGCATAGCAGCAGCCTTATCAAGTTCGCCAATGTTTATTAAAGAAAGTATTTTAAGTAGGTTAAGTCTTCCGTCTTCCTTAAGAATACTATTCATATTTTCGAAAATTTCGAGCCATTCGGTATGTCTGCCTGCTGCCTGAAGCATTTGAGCAACTTCAACGTAAAGACCTCTGAAATCCTTATAAAGTTCGATTGATTTAAGCATATAAGGAATACCGTCTTCAAGGCGATTTTTCTCTTTATATAAAAGCATACCAAGGTTTCTGTATGCCCAAGCATTAGGTGTTGCTTCAATAGACTTTCTAAAGGCTTCTTCAGCATTGTCAATTTCTTCAGCAATATAGTAGTGAACACCAAGTTGGTTATATGCGTACCAACGCTGATCAGCACTGCCTTTAGTAGCCTTTATAAGAAGGTCGCGCCAGTAAGAGTGAGAAACATAGGAATGAGGACGGGTATCAACACTATATGCGGGGAATTCGCCGTTTTCAAGAAGATACTTCCAAGGAGCCTGATCGCTATCTGTATTTTCCCAGTTACTAATAATATTACTAATAGGAGCCTTGCCGGTAAGTTCTCTTATCTTGTTTTCAACTTCGCCCCATCCGGAACCGTACCAAAGTTGTTCGTCTTTAACAATTTCGCCTTCGGGGAACAAACCGTACATTGCTTTATCAATATCGGAAGTATCAACAAGAGTAGAAAGTTGTGCTTTAACGGCATCTTGTGCTTTGTGCCAATCACCATGCAAATCTTCAGGAGCACAGTTTAAAGGAGTATACGCTTCAATAAACTGCCAAGTTTCCTTTGCTTTCATAGGAATATGCTCAAGTTGGGTATGAGCAAGACCTGCCTGAATTTCAATATAAGGACGATCGTCTTCGGTAAGCCAACTATTCCAGTTTCTACCACCGTTAGCCTGACCCCAAAGGAACATTTTTCTTCCTATAAATTCGTTTGTTGAAAAATGAAGAAGTCCGCTTCCGTCGGCATTTGCAGATGCTATCCACTTGTTTTCTGCTTTTGGTATTTTATAGAAGAAGTCAAAACAACGATGAGAATTTTCAGGATAAGTAGCCTCAAATCCCATACATTCAGGAAGTGTAACTTTGTCAAGAAGATATCTGCCTTCGTCGTAAAAACAAAGGAATGATTCATCGGTAGGAACAATAACTCTGATACCCTTTTCTTCGGTAACGGCAATGTTGGACCACCAATACATATATTTATCGTCGTCACTGGTATTTTCGATTCTATTTTTTATATAAAGAACTTTGCTGTCTTCGGGAAGATAAGCGTTTATAGAGTAAACAACCTCTCTGATACGCTCATATTCATACATACATAAAACTTCTTCTCCGCCCTTATAAGTAAGTTTTTTAGCAAAAAGCGAAGAACAGGTTAAAGGATTATGACCCTTTATACCTACGTTAAATTCAACACCGCCAGAAAACCAAGCGTTACGAAGTGCAAGGTTACAAGGCTGATATACGCAGTTTTTATAAAGAATTTCTTTGCCGGTTGTTTTATCTTCAAGTGACCACAAACGTCCGCCGAGTTCCGGTAAAAAAACGGCCTTTATGTATTTGTTTTCAAGTATTGCCGCATTGAATGCTCTGTCATTACGGTTTCTGTCATAGTTATCTTGGTTAGTATAAGGAAGAAGAGTATTAATTTTACCTTTACCAAGACCTGCTCTTTCTTCTTCGGTTACTCTTTCGGTAACATCAAACCCTGCATGGATATAAGACACGTTTTTTATATCCGGCAATGGATTTTCCACGCCTAAATTGGCGCTTCTGATAATGTATTTTTCAAATCTAATCATAAAACTTCTCCTTTATTTAAATTCTGAATTAAGTAGAGATTTCATTATATCAGATAAATCTTCTCTCTTACCTGCTCCAAAATTTTTTATCATTTTTGCAACCCTATATTTAATGGCTCTATCAGTAAGCTTAAGTTTTTCAGCCATTTCGGTATAAGTAAGATTTTCGGTAAGACAGTAAAGTATATCTCTGTCTATATCGTCACAATTTTCCAAAAACGCCTCAATACGTATTATACTTTGAACGTCAGGGTCATAATAATATGCCTCGTTACCATCACCAAAGTCATAATCAGGTTCGGGGGCAGAATTCAGCAAATTAAAATTAGCGGTTGAACCTCTGATAATAAGTTCGCAAGGCAGAGATAACGTCAGTCTTGCGGATACGTTATTTTTTCGAACAAATCGCCATACCCTTATTGCCTGTTTTCCCATTTCGGTATAGTCAAAATTAACCGAAGTAATAGGTATATCGTGTCGCTGTCCAAGGTTTGAATTACCAATACCAACTACCATAATGTCTTCTGGGACGCGTATGCCTACAGTACGCAATTTATTTATAAGAAATATTGCCACCGTATCATTTACACAAAGAACACCGTTATAATGATTTTTCTTATAACTTTCAATAAATTCTTCAACGCAAAGAGAAAGTGATTTTTCACAAACAAATATATCACAGTTATCCTTATTCAGTGAAAGAATAGTTTTTTCCTTTTCCCTGTCGGCAATTGAACTTCTGTTAACGCCAAGCAGCGCAATTCTTTTACACCCTGCCTGTTCAAGATAAAATATAACGTCACGAACAATTTCGGTAATTTCAAAATCAACGCCGTTACAATTTTCCTTTAAATCAGGATGCAAACAAGCGCCGACAACAATCGGCTTTCCGCCGTTTTTAATAACAGCCTCTGCCATATTTTTAACCCAACGGTAAGTATAACCTACTATAAGGACCGGTGAGCCATTATCGGTTTTATTTAAATCGGATTCATTGATATATTTTAACACACACTCTTGACGGGTAGCCATTTTAAGCATACCGTTGAGTATGTTGTTTATCCAGAAAAAATCTTTTTCACTGGGCTGAACAGTAACGCAAACTTCGTTTTTTTGCATACCTTTTCCTCCATAGAAAAAACACACTTAAATACATTTTAATTTTAACACAAAGGTTAAAAATTAACAAGGAAATAAATAAACTTTTTTCCACTGTTTTTATTCCTTGATATTTTATAAATATCAAAAATATATCTAAAAATACGATAAAATGTGACAAAATATTTGCAAAAATAAAAAATCAGCAGTTTGCGCAAATGCAAATTGCTGATTTTGAATATTATGCTATAAGTTTTTTGGGTTTTATAATAAACTGAAGAACAATTATAATAGCCACAAAAACAAATCCTATACTATCGGTAACTAAGCCCGGATAGATTAAAAGCAAACCACCTGCCGCGCTAAGTATTCTTTCAAACCATAACATTTTACGTTTAAAGAAACCTTCAAGAGATGCCGATACGGCAAACATTCCCACAAGAGAAGTAATACAAATCAGTACAACCTCCCAAATGGTTGTATCAATAAACAACATTGCCGGACTTAGCGCAAATACATAAGGAACTATAAAGGCGCCAATAGCAAGTTTTGTTGAAGTAAATGCAGTCTTCATTGGGTTAGCCCCCGCAATAGCGGCGCCTGCATAAGCAGCCAATGCTACCGGAGGAGTAAGGTCGGCAACAATACCGAAATAGAACACAAAGAAGTGAGCGGCAATCATTGGAACGCCCATCTGCACCAAAATAGGAGCGCAGGTTGCAGCCATAATACAATAATTCGCAGTGGTAGGAACGCCCATACCAAGTACTATACAACAAAGCATAGTAAGGAAAAGCGCAATTATAACCTTTCCACCTGCAAGGGTAACTATACCATTAAAGAGCATATACGCAAGACCGGTAGAACCGATAACACCTGAAATAATACCTGCAACACCGCAAGCGGCGGCAACGGTAATCATACCCTGTCCACCTGCAGCAAGAGCCTCTAAAAGACGTTTTGGTGTCATTCTTGTTTCCTTTTTAAACATACTGACAACTATAGCAACAACTATTGCAATAGCAGCAGCGTAAGCAATAGAACGCTTACTTGTAGCAACAAGATAAATAAGAAGAATTAAAGGTAAAAGCAAATAAAGTTGCTTTAAAAGAGGTTTAATTCTTGGTAGTTCCTCTTTTGTAAGACCTCTAAGACCTTCTTTTTTTGCCTCAAGATGAACGGTAATAAATACACCTGCAAAATAAAGAACCGCAGGAAGAATTGCGCGTACAACTATATTTGAATAAGGAACACCAACTGTTTCTGCCATAAGGAACGCTGCAGCGCCCATAATAGGAGGCATTATTTGTCCGCCCGTAGAAGCAGATGCTTCGGCTGCAGCGGCAAATTCGGGTTTATAACCGGTACGCTTCATAAGCGGAATTGTAACAGCACCCGAACCTACGGTATTGGCTACCGATGAACCCGATACCATACCTTCAAGAGCAGAAGCGACAACTGCAACCTTTGCAGGACCGCCGGAAAATCTGCCAACAAGTGCGTTAGAGATTTTAATAAAGAAGTCGGCAATTCCGGTTCTTTCAAGAAATGCGCCAAAAATTATAAACAGCGCAATATATTTTGAACATACGTTAACGGGAGTAGATAAAATACCCTCTTTTGAATAAAAAAGAACACGTACGTTTTCGGTAACACGGGCAAACATATCAGGGTTTGTTGAGCCCCAAATAAGCGCATAACAAAGTAGTGCAGCAGCAACTATTAAAATAGGAAGTCCTACGCTTCGTCTGCAAAGTTCTGCAAGACATAAAATACCCACTATACCGATAACTACTTCAATATCATTAATTTTATATCTGGCAACAATTTCGGTAGCGTTAATGCAAAAATAAAGGAAAGCAGACGTACCGAGCAACATTATCACAACGTCATACCAAGGCATAAAATTAACCTTTTGTTTTCCCTTTTTTGCAGGGAAAACAAGAAAACCGATAAAAATAATAAATGCCATAAAGGAGGTGAGTCTTACCTCATCAAGCCAGGTTGCAAACAAGGTTACATAAATGCAAAATATAGAAAACAACGCTAAAAAAGAACTTACAATCCATTTTGGTGCGCCTTCCCAAACCCTTGTGTTTGATTCCCTGTCAAACTTCTTCATAACATCGTCAAAATCAACCGGACCATCGGTTACGGGTACGGTTTTCTTCTTAAACAGTGCCATAGTTTCCTCCAAATAAAACAAGAATTTGGTTGCAGATATTTCACTGCAACCAAACGTTGAAAAACAAGAATATTTAATTATTTTGTTTCAACAGTAATTCCTTTTTCTTTAAAGTATTTAGCAGCACCTGCGTGGAAAGGAGCAGCCATACCGCTTGTTGCATTTTCAAGGGAAAGTTCTGCGCCCTTTGCGTGAGCAGCGGTGATAGCATCAACGTTATCAAAGATTGCCTTTGTGATGTTATAAACGTCGTCTTCACTCGCATTTGCGCTTACGATAAGAGTAGCCTTAACGGTTACGGTAGTAACGTCAGTGGTCTGTCCCTTATAGGTTTCAGCGGGAATCTTATATTCGGTATAGAAGGAAGAACCCTCCATAAGCTTTTTAGCAATATCGCCGTCAATAGGAACGAGATAAGCGGAAGCAGATGTGCAAAGTTCCTGAATAGCGGGAGTGGGAGCGCCTGCAACGATAAATGCGGCGTCGATTTTGCCATCCTTTAAAGCGTCGGCAGAATCAGCAAAAGACTGGTACTGAGGAATGATATCATTTTCGGTCATACCTGCAGCAGCAAGAATATCAACGGCATTGAAGTAAACACCGGAACCTGCAGCGCCTATAGATACCTTTTTACCGCGAAGGTCAGCAACAGATTTAATTGCAGGGTCCATAGTAACAAGTTGAACTGCTTCAGCATAAAGACCGCCGATTACACGGAAGGATTCGATTTTGCCTTCTTTTTCAAAGGAACGGGAACCTTCCCATGCATAAGCCATAACGTCAGACTGAACGGTACCAAGTTGATAGTTACCAACGTCGATACCAAGGATGTTTGCTTTACTACCATCGGTAGAAACTACGTTTACGGTTATACCGGTAGAGGTTTTAATTTGATTACCTAAAATACCGCCGTAACCATAGTAAGTACCTGCAGTACCGCCTGTACCCATGGTCATCATTGTACTACCACTGCCACCACAAGCAGCAAGTGAGAATACTAGAACTAATGTAAGTAATAGGGCAATTAACTTTTTCATTATTATTTCCTCCAAAAAATTATTTACACTTATTATACTATAAACAGGAATATTTTGCAAGAAAAAATATATGCACCAATTAGTTTGACAAACTCTGCCCTCTAATGTATAATTTAATATATTTATTTGAAGAGGCTTATTAATAATGAATTCATTAAAAATAAAAGGTTATATTTTTGTAATACTCAGCGCGATAATATTCGGCTGTATGCCACTTATGGCTATACATATTTATGCTGACGGTGTTAATTCTTTAAGTCTTGTTTTTTTACGCAATTTGCTTTCAATGCCAATGCTTGCAATTATGGCTTTAGCCACCAAAAGGACTTTAAAGGTTCCTGTAAAGGCTTTACCATCTATAGCGGTAATAGGTCTTGCCGGTTGTTGTTTTACCCCGCTTATGCTTTTTGCATCATATAACTACATACCTTCGGGAATAGCAACGGTTTTACACTTTGTTTATCCTGCCGTAGTACTTGTTATTAACATAATAATTAACCGTAAACTAAAAATAGAAAACCTATTCAGCGTTTCTTTATGTATTGTAGGTATATGCCTTTTTTACAACCCCAAAGACCCTCTTAATTTAGAGGGCGCACTTTTAGCGCTGCTTTCAGGCGTTATGTACGCTATATATATAATTTTACTTTCACGTTTTAAACATAAAGAACTTTCGGGTTTTCTATTTAGTTTTTATATATCGGTAACAAGCAGTATAGTTTTGCTTATCGTATGTTTATCCCTTAATAAACTTGCTTTGCCGGAGTCCACTTCCGGTTGGTTGCTTTCTGCATTTTTCGCTTTGGCGGTAAACGTAGGCGCCGTTGTCCTTTTCCAGCAAGGCGCAGTTTTAATAGGCAGTCAGCAGTCATCTATCCTTAGTACTTTTGAACCAATTACGGGAGTGTTAATTGACGCGCTTATAATATCCCAAGTTTTACCAAACGTACCTTCTATTATAGGTTGTGTTTTAGTAATCGCGGCAAGTATTTTAATAGTAGTATTTGATATAAGAAATGAAAAAAAGCATCAGGCTTAAACGCCCACGCCTCGTAGGGAAATATTTGTTTCTCGAACAAAATTCCCTGTATTGTTGTCAAAAGCCTCGAAAGGCGACAGCCTTTCTGCGTTTTATGGCTTAAATACAGTAAATTTTTAGTTCTTACGAAACTGCGAAGCACCTTAAAACGAAAATATTGAGT